>JBEDUN010000145.1:0-24527 GCA_040414675.1 Nitrososphaeraceae archaeon
GATTAAGATCCAAGCCAAGAATTTTAATTTAAGACTAAACTTGGAAGAAAATTGATTGTGCAACCAAGCTTATTCTACAACAAACCGACTACACATCAGTTATAAGACCTGTACTTGACTAGTTGAATTGTAAGCTGAATGTGAAGTAGGCGCGCTCCTATAAAGAATTATTGTCTTTATTACATTTGCTTGGCTCAAAAGTAGTGTGACAGAAACAACTTATCTTTTATGAATGGCGTATCATATTTACTTTATATGAATCCAGATTATTGTAATTCTAACGAATTTGAAAAGGCAGTCGATTTCAATGATATCCGGTATTATAGACCTGAAGACGATAGGTTTAACGCAGTGAAAAAAGCGGGTTGGTACATGTATTCTATGGGCTATGACCGTCCGATTGTTAGTTTAGAGCCATTCAAGTATTGTCCGTGGTGCAGTAAGAAACTAGTAAAGCTAAGCATTGAAAACGTTGGCTAACTATCTGTTAAAATTGTTCACTTGCTCATAGCACATTTTATCCGGTCTGATACTCTTGCCAATCATTTGATTAATAGACTGCTTAACAAGAAAACTAGGGTGCCGCTATGACAGTACACGTTAGGTGTTGCCCTGCCCTAATAGGATTATCGTCTAGTCCGCAATCACCTGAGAGGCCTGTGCCAATTGCGGATAACACAAGTACTCTGAAAGTACCAGCGTCTAATGTGACTAATTGGCTACCCGAAACCGTAAATGTAAGTATGTCAGGCTGAGCGTTAACACCACTAACAACTACAACAGATGGGGGAGCAGTTGCACATATAGGAATGTTACAGATAAATTTAATCAATAGAGTTCCTGTTTTTTCTGGCGTTCCAGTAGTCTTTGGTACGCCGTTATTGACGTTATTTGCCGCTCTCTGGTTACATGAATTTGATATCGGGCTAGCAGCACCTACTGTGTCACAGTCTGCAGCCTGTTTGGTATCTTGCTTTATCAGCCGGGAGTCAGCAAGTACATTTGGTGCATTCGTTGTAAATATGCCTGTTACTAATACCGTATTTAGTAGAATTAATACTATTAGCGTTTGACTATGACGATTCGTATTATTTGCTCGAATTGTCGGTATATCTGGCTTGGGTTTACTGATTCTGAGTTAAATACTAGGATTTATTGTGTCCGTATTTGTACACTGGATAGATACTAGTTCAATAATGGGACGGTTAATAGACCTATGCTCGCGCTAAATGCGAACAAACATACAAGTTATCTTTTGGGATTGGGACGGAATACCTAAACTGGGAATGGGATCACAAAAAAGGCGGCTTAAGTCCGGTCTGGGATATATAATGCAGTTAGGAGGAATACCTATTAAGTCGCAAATAAAAATCCTGCCTTGTAACTCTGTGGGCATAATAATCTCACACGTCACAGTGACGATTACCATTGTTCGGAGGCAAGTATTCACAAGTAAAGTAAGATCTGGCGTTCTTCCTACTCCTCCTCCGTTGATTTGCCCCTGTTCGTTAAACTCGGAAATCTGTATGTTCGTTGGTGAGCTAGCACTTCCGTCTCCTTGAGTCTGCTGCGACGTAATGGCACAGTTGGAGCCATTGCTGCAATTATTGATATTTGCCTGTGACTGGGTTTTGGTGCTAACAAATTTTGCATAGGCACTACCTCCTCCAGTCATAAACGGTATACCTGACATTAACACTAGGACTATCGAGAATATTGAAACGTAGGCAGGTTTCATTATATTGTTGTAAAATATGTTAATGCTAATGGACTTATCTGAGATTCGTGGAATTAAGATACTCGATAAATCATGTATATCTTCTAAGAGGTAGCAATTCTACATTCTACCAGTAATATCATTGACCGATAGGCAGTAACCGTTCAAAAATGGAGTGTTTTCTATACTCCTTTGTCGTTAGCGATATCTCTAGTAATTTTATGCTCAAAGATTTAGTCCTTTGCTAGTAACGATATAATAATAATATACAAATGCGTGGCTGGTTTTACTAGGCACTTTGCATCTTCTTTATATCTCCTATCATTTGTTTAACTATAGATCTATGACATAGATTATCGACTTTACAATGGCATAACAAAGTAACAGTGCCGTCATAGTTAGACAAAGTCTCTAATCCTTTCTGTGCCTTAGGATTATTCTTAATTTCATCTATAAATCGTCTTACGTATTCAGACCAGGTTATCGTCTTGTATTTGATAAATGCATCTTTGAGCTCCTTGCTTGGTGCTAACTCGAGATCTGGATTTCCTGACTTTCTGCCATTCCACCAATCATCATAATATTGTCTTTTTTCAGCAACATTTACTCCTCGAAGTCCGCCCACACCCCTAGATATGAAAATTCGAAAACCATATTCATTTTTATCTAAAGGCGCGCCCTTCTTGATTCGTCCAAGTTTGATTATTAAGGCCACAGGTACAAAACCTATCTTATTTCATTTGGACTCTTTAAATTTAGATTAGATATACATATGGCGAGATTAGTTATACTATTTAATTTATAATATTAAAATGGTGGAATAAACAGGCTTTGCCCAAGCCATTTGAAATTGTCTTGTGACATGGCTGTAGATTTTACCGGTACGTAGTTGCTTCCATCGTTTACATTACCCTTGCCAGTGAACATGGGTACCAGAGGGTAAGGATAAGATGGAAGTGTACGGATTACCTTTCCCGATTCGCTAATTGGGTTACCACCAGTTGGTAAGACCTGACCTAAAGTCTTGTTTCCTATCATAGAGGCTGGCGTTGGACCCATCCATAAACCAAACATCATTGTCAATCCTGTTACAATAGATGCCTGAGGCCCTGACTATTCTAGAACTTACAGTTTAAGCTATAGATGTATTTGCCAAAGTCATTTGGTAGACGACGGTACAATTTTGTAGATAGTTCCATCATTAATAGATAAAACATATAGAAATCCATCTTTTGGTCCAGTCTTTATATCACTAATTGCACCAAAACCAGTACCAAATGTTACTGCAGATAGTTGGTTGTCATTGTCTACTACCAAACCAGATAATCCTGACTCTGGTTTTATTCCTGTTCTAGTATCGTTGAGTTCAAAATAATACAGGTTACCATTATTGTAATCGCCAACAAAAATATTGTTTTTGTACTTCTGTCCCAGAGCTGATGATTTCATAAATTCTATGTCTGTAACTGCTACAGGATTGTTCCAACTAAATACAGGATCTGTATAATGAGAACCAGGGTAATTCACTAGTTCATTATTAATGTTGACATCTGCAATTCTTGATAGTGGACCCATAACTTTGATCCATCCGCTATTAAAGGCCGGCTTTACAATGTTGATCTCGTCATATACATCAGGGCCATTTTCTGTCTGCCATAAATTACCGGTAATCGGATCAAACGTAATTCCAAAGCTATTTCTTATTCCGTATGCATAGTATTTGTGCATCTTAGCATTTGGATCATTTATGAATGGATTGCCTGGAGCTGCAGAACCATCATTAGGATTCACTCTGAATATCACTGAAGTATCGTCAGGATCAGATCCATCCATAATATTCTGAAGCTTACCTCTATGGTTAAGATCTCCTATTACTGCATAAAGGTAATGGTCTGGGCCAATAACCAACTTCCCTCCATCGTGATTAGGACCTGGAAGTGCTGGAAGATCTAGTATTAAAGTGGGGTTAATAAGAGTTTGAGTCTGTGCATTCCAATCGTATCTATATACTCTATTTCGAAGGTCTCCACCATTTGATTCTGTATAGTACAGAAATACAAATCTGTTGTTATTGTTACTAATAGTGTTATCACTTGTCTTCATACCATTCATCACGGCAATTCCAAGCAAACCACGTTCACTTTCTGTATTAGTAGATACTTCCAGAACAGGCTTATCTTGTAGTACTCCATTTGATACTAGACGTACCTGTCCACCCTTTTCCAATACCAAGATATTGTTATTATCAATAAATGCCATGCTGGTAGGAGAATCCAAACCATTGACTAGAGTCTCAACTTTCAGATTTGGATCTTTAGTTATGGAAGGAGCGGCCAAAGCTGTATGTGAGTTATATACCAAATATATGATAGCAGGAATTATAATAGTCAATGATACAGCAATTCCAATCTTTGCTGTTCTTTTAATCAATGGTCCTGCTTAGTACATCACATATTATAATATTAATAGATTGGTTTAACACTATCAATATAGATTAAATCCTGTCAGAACTTTGGTATAAGATGCATATACTTTGGAATAATCGATTACAGACAGGGAATCTTATCCTTAGATATATCCGAACTTACTACCTATAGATAGTAGCTATCTGATTAAATTATGCTTTCATTTAGCCAACACGTTGTATAGGTATGCATTTTCTATCTTTAGTTTATCCAGACTTATAGGTAGATATCCACCTCTCTTTGCAGAATTAATATTATGTTTTATCATGTAGTTAGGATTGAAGTCTAGTTGCCTCAAATTACGACAGCTATCAAGCCATTTCCTGATTACATCATAAACCTCATCATCAGAATATTTTCTAATATTAGTTAGGTAAGGAACCAGGATATGCCACACTACAAATTTTCTATAATCATCTAATGGAGTCTGTAGTAGTTTTTCAATCCACCAGATCGTAGCTGGATTTGCAGTCTGAGGGCGCGTCATTTTTTTAGACTGTCTATGCTGTTCTATCTTTTCATTTATGAGCCATCTTCTAAAGTCGCGCAATAGATATTGTATAGCAGGCCTTTGGTCGTCCCATCGCTGCATTAATTTGACTTCCTGTCCACACTTTGAATTTATTGTCCCTGGAATTCTCACCAAGCATGAATTGACAGAAGGATTATGTTGTCGATCTCCTTTTTTATTCGTCAAAAACTCTTCTGCAAATTGCATAAATCCAGATGTCAGGTCCTTTCCGTCAGGCTCTTTCAACTTTGCAAAACGATCTTCTTCCTCGAGAATGAATCCCTCCATAGGCTGATAGATGTGATAACCGTTACCAGTCCATAAAACTGTAGGACAGCCATGTATGGTGGAGCTAATTTTTGTAAGTATTTTATTCAATCCACCATCGAGTTTATCTCTTGAATTATCAAAATCCCTAAGATCTAAATCGATCATCACGAAACTGGGTGCGACTCTGTTAATACCATGATAATTAGTAAATGAAGGATATGCATTGATGCGGCAATCTTCATAACCTGAAGACTCGTAATAATTCAATGCCTCTTGCTTGCTGAGGACCTCTTTCTGATACCCAAGTTGTTTGGTCATGATTTTTCTAGGAAACAAAGGCTCTTGAAAATGGGATAAAATGGAGTCTAGGTTTTCAGGTATTATTTCAGAATGTGCTAATGAATTATTCGACTTCATCCAAATCATTTTCCCCTACTATGTCTTCGTCCTCATCCTCTTTATCAATTGGTGCGGCTATCATTCTTTTTATCTGCTGTATGGCATATTCTATTCTATTTTCCATTGGGCATTTGCCTATCGGTAATTTTAGGAGCTCGTCTTTGTGGCGTTCCAGAATATGATTTCCTAGATCAAATTCTATAGGATCCTTATAGTCACACCATAGGCATGGCAGAAGGGACAAATTGATTTCTATCGCTGCGCTTGATTTGTCTACGGATATTGCATAGTCGGTTTTATGCAAGTCTGCGACACTTGCGACAGATGCGACACATTTAGAAGAAGGATGGGCCTCTTTTTCACTAATTTCAGGACTTGATTTATCGCTATTATCTATAGAATTAGATAAATCAGTATTAGGATCTTTATCGTATTCATCTTTTTTGTGGTAAGTAACTGGCTCTATTTGTGTTGCAACCGCTTCTACCCCGTTCTGGGGATCGATGTTTACGGATGATGGTGTAGAATCTGAAGATAGTCTATCATCCTCACCTTCATCAATTGCCGTATTTGGCACGTCTCCGTTCTTAAAATGTGTCGCAAGTGTCGCATGTGTCGCAGTTGGATCCAGGATCAAAATCTCGTCTGGGACGTCATAGTATATCGCTTGCCTGTCTAGAACTTCTTTGGAGAATTTAAGCCCTCTTTTGGTCTCATTACCGCTTCCGACTTTGAATGGTTCGGCTTTGAATTTCGATTTATAGATAGAAGTGATATATTTGTGTGAAATTGATCCAAAGTCTACGCTATAGAATGAATCTGGTTTGAATGTGTTATCCCGACCATTCATAACGGCTTTGGCTTCGGCCCATATGTCTTCATTATTAAACATGTATGAGTCATTTTGTTCGTCGCCGAGTCTTTTGATCAGATTATTGATCCCCTCCCATAACTTTGATTCAACAGAATTTTTCTTTAGCTCGTTTCTTTCGGCTATGATTTTAGATAGGGCGCGCCTTATTTCTTCTAGTGCTATAGGAGCGTCATTTCGACTCTTAAATAGTCTTAATAGTGGCTTGGCGAGCTCAGAGTTTCGATGTTTAATATTTAGACTAAGATCACCAATTATGTCCTTGTAATGAATCATTCGAAACGCAAACAGCAGTTTGCGTAAATCTATCAACTCATCATGAAGAGGTTTGAACTTTGGATCTCCAGCATTTTTTGTCACCTCTTTTATGTTATATTCAACATCACCGACTATGAATCTAGTGACAAATGATCTATCTAGAATTGCCTTGATCTTTTTATAATCTGGAAGTTCTTCCATTGCAATCCATTTCATACAATAGGTCAGATACGATTCTTGAGTTCTACCAAACGTCAAGTCAGTTTTAGGTACGCTCTCACCTGATGCATATCCGCTCTTGAATATTTTCTGCTTTTCTTTATTATAGCCAATATCATCTGCCTCGTCTTCTGCAATAGTTCCCTGACATTCCTCTATCTCGCCTAAGAATGTGAAATAATTGGGCGCGCTTGCCGACACTACGTAGAATACACGGTAGCCAAGGTGCTTGTATACCAGCAGTGCCGAGTTCTTCCCACTTCCATTATCACCTACGAAAATATTAAAGTGAAGGGTAGGAAATTTGTCCTGAAAATAGCTGTATATGGTGTCCGCGGCAAGTCTGGCTATTTGATGGTCTTCGATATTTACGTACTTTCTATAGATGGTTTTCATCTTCAAATAAAGCGAATCTAATGTTTCGTCTCGAGCTCTTTGAAGATACACTTAATTCATCAGGTGATTCATATGTATACGGTAGAGGATTATGAGTATCTAGGCTATCTGCTGGATACAATACCACCCCAGGCCTTGCTAATTCAGTTTCATACCTTGGTCGCCCATTTTCATCTAGTGAAACAAACGCAGTTTGACCGTCCTGAAATACAATAGACTCTCGCAATGGTAACGTCCCACTTGCAGTATATTTTCTGATCTTAACTTTTTTTGGTCGTTTTGTACTTTCATCCGTGTTGACATCTTGTTTTTGTATATCTTCTGACTGACCGCAAATGGTTTCGAAGTTATTAGTTAATACATCTTCTATGAGTAGAATATGATCATTGCTAACGCCGCTATGCTTTAACTTTTTTACGAGTGCATTTACAGTCTCACTCCATTTAGAGCCTTCATAGATCGGCGATATAATCTGCTTTTGTTTATAGGCGTGATTCAATTTTAGAAATAGGTTATTAGTTCGATTATCTTTTTTAAAAGAGGTAACTATCTGTTCCTTTTTTATCTCATCAGTTAATTCGAAATCGATAAATCTTTCAGCTTCAGTATTTGATGACATATCACAAACCTTTTTCAATATGCTCGTGATTGATTCAAGCCTTATGACCGGGCTTGGAGGCCCGATCAAAATGCTTATTTTTATCTTCAGCTAATCTATTAGTAGTGTCGTATTTCTTGTTTGTAACATTCAAGGAATTTGGCGCGCGCAAAGCGGTGTTAGAATCTGGTTGGCGGACCGCTTCTAACACCTTCTTCTTTATTTGACCTCCTGAACTGAGCTCTGCTTTTAATTGCTCTATCTCAGCTTTATAGTCCTCAAGTAGTCTGTATGCAAACGAGAGTTCATCTTCGTATTGCTTGGACCGGCATACACTTTCATAGTCTGCATCTAAGAATTCTTCTTTTAAATCAGCGTTCTCTTTTAGATAGAGAGCACAATCTGGACAATTAATTTCGGATAGATCATCCTTTGAAGTTAACATGTCCATCAGGTTTCCACCTTCTCTACGACCAACCTTTGACCGTCAACACTGCATTTCAAAAAATCACCTTTTCCGATACCTAATCCAACTGCAAATTCCTTTGGCAAAACTATAGTGAAGCTCCTATCACCTTGTAATGCCTGAACTCGCCTGATTTCAATGGATTTGTCATTTATTATATGATATGACATACTATGCTGCCTAGAGAATGATTAATAATTCCTAGTATTTTGAAAGCGTCATGCATGACATTTATTTAGTGAAAATGTCATGCTTGTTATGAGCCATATGGGTATTGATTCGATCTTTAAAAAAGATCCTGAAGGGAAACATTATGAGAAAAAATCTCTTCTCTTTCAGGATATCCTTAGATTTGGTTCAGTGCTAGAAGAAAATGAATCATTTAAAGTGGGGGATCTTGCCGAGTTTCTCCTGAATGAAAATAAAGAATTTAAAAATCGTTATAGTGGAAAGAAGCTTAAGAAAGGAAATAGAATAGAAAATATTAAACAACGAATTAAAAGAAATATAGAAAGTCTTGTAAGATTGCGTCTAATGAAACAAACTGAGTTCGTCAAGCAGGAAAAAGGGACAGGTCTTGTACCTACTTTTAGATTTACTCGTGTTGGCTATGTTTTTTCTCGAATAGTACAATGTATATCCCTTGAAGATAGGATGGCAGAAGAGGAATTGTATAATCTTTTCAACGAGCGGCTTTTCAAAGTAGAGGAAGACTCTCGCTCATTCTTGATTTTCGCTTCTAAGATGATAAAGAAAATGTATGGAAAAGATCTATTTGGGATATACATTTCAACTTTTCGAAAAGCTTTAGATTCAGACGTAAAGGACATTGAATCCTTTGTCAAGTTAATTCAAGATACTATTTCTTTCAAGTTTTTAAGAAGAAGCTTTTTTAAAGTATGGGAAGAGACAATCAATGAATTAGATGAGGAAAACCGAAAATTGTTTATGTACGACCATAAACTCCCTTTTGAGACGGCTATGGGCGCCAAAGCTGTGAATAAAAACTATGAGCGGCTACGATTGAAACTTATGAACGAAATTGAAACAATTGCACTTGAGGGCTTTTGCACTGTATGCAACAAGCAGATTGCATTTCCAATGAATCTCATAGAATACATACGACGCGTAGTAAATGCACATATTGCACTTCCTTACGTTACATGTCCCAAATGCAAGTCAGCTCAACGAACCTTAAGTTTACCATTTCTTTTGGGTCAATTATGAACAGCATTTTTAGCGTCCTAGGTGAACGATATATCTAAGTTATGATTGCTTGTGTATATGAGAGCACAAATACCATTCGATATTATTCTAGCTATGTACTTTCAAATGACCTTCCAAGCGACAAGATTTGCATTTTGTGTTTTTATCCACAATCATAATCATATTTATCAACCTCATTATATCATCCAGAATAGATAGAAGTGATTAGTACCATCTGACGAGTTGCTGAATTATTAGTGTTTAATGCATTATCAACCATGTTGTTTAGAAACAAATCTAATTGGTCTTATTAGATGTATTTCTAGGGCTTAATGCATTATCAATTGCTCTGTTTATAAATTTTAATAGATTTTAATTTGTCACAGGCTTTTGAATCATACAATTATCTGTTATTGAAGGAAAGATGTCTGAATATTCGCCATAGGTAATTTCTCCGACTGTAAGAAAGCATACTATCATCTTCTTATCAAGTTTCGTAATCTCACTATAAAAGGAAAAGCCGCTCATTTCTGGCATTTTAATATCGAGAATCAGTAGATCATAAAAATGTGGTTTGAAATTGTCTAAATCAAGGCGAGGATTCTCAAATGAATCAACAATGAAACCATTTGATTCCAATATCTTGCGTAGTGCAGTATTAATGTCAGCCTCATCGTCGACTATAAGAATTCTCTGACATTTTATTTTATAATCGATTATGTTCCTTACTTTTCAGATTTATTTCTTCATTCCTAGATGATCGAAATACATGACTTTTGCCTGATATTGTATATCACATCCTCGCAAGAGCTACTTTAACTGCTTATATAGTGGAACATTATTGTATTGAAGGTTATTTTGCAAGTAGAGATGTGGCGAGCGGTTCCAAGTCTAAGTAGATTTACTACAAACCCTACTGCATGATAAAGATTCAAACGTACAAATAGATTATACATAGTCCATTTTACTCTAGTAAACAACTATCTTTATAAATTATAGATACTGTTCGTTCTCAAACTAACCAAGGAGACAACACATCCAACTTAAAAAAGATCGATGTTCTCTTTCCATTCAAAATATTAGAGGCCAATCTAAATCCCTTGTTAATATGTAAATAACCCGAAAGTTGATAATCCTGAATTTGCATTTTCATGGTATACATCACGATTATAGACACTAGAGATGGTTTTATCATTAGAAGAGTTTTTTACTTTAAATAGTATACATAAAAAGTTATACACTATGCCAAGATTATTTGAGGATGAGATAGAAACAACCTTATGACTAAACAAGAAGGAGACAACGACAATAACAATAACAAAATCAACTCTACTAGTCCTTTAAAACCTAAGGAACAACGACAGATAGTATTGAATTTGTACAATTCAGGTATTGAGCCGGATGTCATTGCCTATCAATTAGATATTAGTCAAGAAGAAGCTAACAGAATCATAAAAGAAGATGAAGAAAAGAGGAAAGAATTGGAAATGAAGCAAAAAATATTAGACGCTTCTCCTTCTATGGGTAGTTCGTTTTATCTTGATGCAGTAGTTAACATTGATTTAGCCATCAAAAGTGCTCAAACTAGAATGTGGAAGGCATTAAGATCGGGACCAGAGTTTAATATCTCTATTGGAGGAACAAATAAAGTCTTAAATCGATTTTCCAAATCTAAGATTACACTTGTAATTTTACATATCGATCTAGTAGGTTCTACTCAATTGTCCATGACACTTCCACTTGAAAGGCTTACAACTATAATACAAACATTTAGTCAAGAAATGTCTATTATTATAGAGTTGTATGGTGGACATGTCTTGAAGTATATAGGTGATGCAGTATTAGCATTTTTTGTGACAAAATTATCAAAAGATAGTCACGACAATAACAACTACAATTATGATGAAAATAGTAACAACGATAGAGGTTTCCAAAATCAACAAGATAGCGAAAGGTCAGAGTATCACTATTTACCGTGTATTAATGCGATTAATTGTGCAAGATCTATGATCAAAGTAGTCAAAGAAGGTATTAATCCAATTCTCAATCAATTTGACTATTCAGATATAAGTGTACGTACAGGAATAGACATCGGAGAAGTTGCAATAATACAATATGGATTGGATATTCACACAATGGAAGAAGATGGAAAAAGAAAACAAATTATATTTAAAGAACCGCACTATGATATTTTAGGGTACACTATCAATGTAGCAGCAAAAATGACAAGTCTGGCAAAACCTAATGGTTTTACCATAGGTCAAGCAGCATATAACATATTAGACGAAAAACAAAAATCGACTTTTGAGAAATTGGATGTCAGTCCCAATATTTGGAGTTATCTAAACGGAAAAACAGGGAAAATGTATCAGGTTTACAGTAGCACAGCATAATCAAAAAAGTAATAATCTTTTTAGCAGACTTTACAGATCGTATATCAATAACTTGTCTTCCATTTATCTCATTCTGAAGTATGGAAGATGAGAGGTCTATTTTATAATATGCGTTCTTGTTCGGGGGTGTACCATAAGATGATATGTCATGTCTTGTATATAGAGGAGCGAGATTGTCGCAACCAGCGAGAATACGGGGGTCACTCCTAGAACTACACTATACCTTAATTCTCTTCTCTATCGTCTTTAAGTAATTTGTAAACTCTCAATTAATAGATCAAACTCAGTACTGTCTTCATGGCTCGTATGCCATTCTTTCTGACAAATATCAATTTATGCTAGCATAGATCTACTCTAATTCTCTTTTCGATACTTGGAGGTTAATCATTGTGATGCTCAGTAACGATTTGATCAATTATAAATGATATACTATTTATAAATAAAGAACTTCTTAACATTATTTCTGGAAGTGTTTCCTATTCTATTATTCAGGGTCAGGTTTTCATCTAAATCACACAGGAGAATAGGAAAATATCAACCTTTTTCGCACTCTTCATCTCTTCTGTGGTTAACAATTATCACATAGCAATGTTTGAGCAATTAAGTAACTACTAAGGTGTAGTCTAATAAGGGAGCGAATCCTCGTATTATGAAATCCACTTAATATGATATGCTGGGTGCAACTCTGCGTGTCCTCCTTCTCGCACATCAATTACATAAATGCCTGTAACTTCTACATGTTGTCCAACTGTTGGTAACATATTCTTAAAATCAGGGCCATTGTATTTTGGATCTTTGCATTGATTTTTCTTAACTGGATCGGATGATGTATTCTTACCTTGGCAAACTATTTCTATATGTAGTGTACCCTTTAATTTTGGACTATTTATATTTACAGGTGTGAGAAGAGAAGAATATTTATTATCAGGTTTTACATTAAAGTTTGCGTCGCCATCTGTATTAAAGTAATGAGTCCATGTTACTTTCCCAGTCACAGTTATACAATTTCCTATTATAAAGCGTGTTGTATTAAGGTCTTTCATGAAAGGATTTGGTACAAATTTTTCAAGACTATCAGAAGGAGTACATTGGTCACTTTTAAAAGGAGAGCTGTCCGGAATAACCAAATTTGCCTTAAGCGATTGAACTTGTGAAGGATTTAGAGCTTGTTCTTCCTCTCCCTCGATATCAATTTCTTGACCTTCTCCACTTTGAATTCCAGGTATATTATTTTGAACGTGATCCTCTGACTCAGAGAGAATCTTTGACCGAATTGAAAATTTGTCAATGGTATTATTATTTAAGCGTGGCGACTCTGGCACATTAGGCGTTAATATAGATCCTATGGTAGGACTTGCAGTAGGCTCAGACTGTCCAACATGGCTTGTGATATTTGCTTGGATGATACTACTATTATTTTTTGTATGTATATCACTATTATTACTAGTAGCACTGTCAATCTGACCATAACTCAGATTAGTCTTATTATACGAGAAACCAATAATTAGGACCATAATTACAAATACAAAAATAGATGTCTTAGTTATAGGGGAAACATCAACCCTTTCTCTCATTATCCCAAATTAGGATTATTACTATATATACATTAACGTTTATAAATGATTTTTCGTCCTAGCGTTCTCTCAAAGAGAATGAAAATGATGTCTCCATTCGTTATTCTGAAAGCCTGTGGATGTCATCTATCGCAACCGTGGAGCCATTCAATAATCATTAATTGATCGTCTGGGGCGCTTCTTATTAACTCGTTCATCCTTCACTTTAAACAAGATGACGATTAAGGATAACTAGGTGTTTGGTGTTTGGAGTTAAAAAAATAAATAGAGATGATACGATGTTTGTCGTTAGATCATCAAGGGACTCCGGCTTTCCCACTTTCCAATTCTGCTCGTGTTTTATATAAGATTCTAACTATAAGAAAACGTTAACAACAAAAATTTCTGGTTTTCTCTACTAATAAAATATGAGCATATCTCATCATAAACATGCCAAATCCTTGAGTATAGCAAAACTGTTTCATATGACAATAAGATCATTAACAATGATACATTACATAATAGATAGATGAATGGATAAATTCAGGACTGCCCGACTGCATTTTTACTTTGGAATACAATTACGAATACAGAAATTCTAATAAAGGATACCGATTTAATTGTAGAAAAGACAGTTATAGTTCACAAATTGAACCTTATGTGATATTTCTAAATGTCCATCAATTAGAAATATACAAACGAAGGTAGAAGAATTAGAACAACTAAATCAATCAATGAGAGATCGTGACAAAATGAAAGATGATGCAATAGCACATTTGTCAGACCAACTTGTGGCTATAACTGCAAAACTGCAGGAACTTGAGAGAAGACAAATGACGCTGTGATTTATAGTCTGTATAACAAGAAAAAGTAATGGAATAATCATGAATGTTACAATTTCTCCTTCTTATCGACTTCAAATTGTTTGATTGGAAGATACGACTCTGCTTACACTATCTTTTTCTGTAGATAGAGATATTAAATAATATCGCAGCAGATTTTCTAGTTCTTACGCATTCCACGGATGGCCCAAGCACGAGAGATAAGATGAATTGACCCATCAGGAGAAATGGGAAGTGTTAGTCGAATATGTTCCCTTAAGGCGACCCTTCTTTCTTCAGAAAGCGACATGGCATAGCTAGGAGCAGGACCTTGGCCACCAAGAAATGGAGACCAGTAATCGTCGAAATCGCGGAAGATGGTGGGAACATCGATTGAGCGGATTTCCACCTTTTCCAGTTGTGCAGTCTGAAACAGTTGTCTGAGTGATTCTGGCTGACATAGAGGAAAGCGTTGTCCTTCGTCTAAGGCTAATGCTGCTGTCCCATCAAGTGCAACGGAGGCATTCCAAAAGTAGCGAATAAGTTGCATCTTGTCTGCATAATCCCAAACATATGCTGCAACAGTTCCTCCTATACGCACTGCACGGATCATCTCACTTAGCGCTTTACTTGGTTTAGAAATAAAATTGAGCACTAATCCAGAAACAACTGCATCATATGAGGCAGACTTAACTGGGAGTGCTTGTGCATCTCCTAGTCGAAAAGCTGCACGTGGATCCTGGACCTCCTTGCGACCAAACTCAATATATCCCTCTGAAGAGTCAATTCCCAACACATCTCGAGGAGACATAGTATCAAGTATAGTTTGAATAAGGGTTCCAGTCCCACACCCAACGTCTAACCATCGGGCACCTGATGTAACGTTAAGCCATGTCACAAACTCTCGAGCCACTAGTATACTCCATCTGCCTATATAGGATTCATAGCTGGGTCCACCAGTCCACATGTCTTTCTTATGAAAAATACTCCAGTTTAAGTAGTTATTATCTCTTCATAATCCCATGTAGAAGGTTTAAGCAATTCGATAACCGGATGTTGGATTTACTAAATTCTATTTAATTACCTACAATTTATAGACAAAATAGAGACCTATAAGGTCGGTTAACGATACATACTTAAATAGTCCTATTCGTGTTGTAGCTGGCGATGCTGTATAAATGGATTCTGTTCCAACAATCCACCAAACTTGATTGGACTGAGGTCTAACCAGCGGCTAATGACACCTGCTCGCTCTGGCTCCTGCTCTTGTCTTCGGAGTCTTGAACAACCTATGGCTTTGCTGGTCAGCCACATTTATAGGCACATCAATAGTTGCCCTAATGTTTAGAAGGATGTTTGAATCAAAAACATCATAGGTCTTGTTACACCTATCTAAGAATACTATTCGAAAGGAAGGAAGACCAGTAAATGCACTACAGAGTACACCTAGACCCTATCTCCGTCAATCAATTTAATTTACTTGCAACTTGTAAATACTGCTACTCCTATTTTCGTTGCACTGAATCCCAGAGCAGGACAGAGTACATATCTCTAATAATGGAAGGTTAGTAATCTAATAATCACTGGTAGCAAAAGTTAAACATTCCTTAGTTTATAGTTAGAAATATTTAATCGGACACCTTTATATCTAAGAGTTTCTTACTCGTAGCGTTGTTAACATTGAAAAATCGTAATAACGAATTAAAAAACGGATTGTTCGCAAAAGGAATTTTTTTTATTTTGATGATGGCTAGTTACGAAATTTCGTATCCCACTAGTATACCCCCAATTTTTGCCCAGTTGATTCCAAGAGCAGTTCAAACTAATGACAACTTTACCAGTAATCCTGGGTCAGACACTACGACTACTCACACTGCGTACACCATAGAAGGTAGCAAAGCGCTCTTAAATTCGAAACTTCCATTAATAAAAAAGGCAGTCATAAGCCAGATTTATGGTGCAATGGGTCTAACACAAAAAGCTGGTGCAAACAATTCGGCAACAAATTTAAATGCTTTGATTACAAATGAAATTGACAATTCAACATCTAGCTCAAGCAGTCTTGAAACGACCAGATCCTTAACTGGTGCCCAAGTTGCTAATACAATACATAAGATAACTACCATGATTAATAGTAATAGTGACGGAAACGATCTTGCATCAATGAAAGTTGTGGTTGATAATGAAGCAAAATGCTCAAATTCTGAACCTATTCATTGTAGTCTAAATATCCGCATTCACAAATAAGGTCTAAAACAAATTAAAGAGATCTGTAAACAGATCCAAATTAACGTCTAGTCAGTATATTTGAATATTCAAAAAGCCAATTTCTATTTTTCTTAACTGTATCAAACCTATCGTCATCTTGTTTATGGTAGAGGATATCATTATAGACTGCTACGTATAGAACTACAGTATTTGTTTCGGTATGTACCAGAATTCAATCCATCTAAATTTGCATATATGACACTTAGCTTTCTGATAACAACGATTGTTATCAACCGGAATTCTCTGAAAAGATATGAAATTATGTGAACCACAGTTAGTGCAAGAATAAGTAGTAGTAGTAGTTGCTGCTACGTGCTTCTTTGTATGTATGATAAACTGATTCAATACTGATTTACCAAACACTCCTTTGGTTTCATAGCGGCATCTAAATAATAATAGTTCGAAGCGTAGTCATGACGACATCTCTGAGTTATTGTAGCGTATATTTTTGCAAAAAAACTAGATAACTGTCCTAGAAGAGAATAATATTCAAAATTAGCTTTCATGTCAATATTCTTCAGCATAATAACAAGCTGGATATATTTAAGAATTCAAAGAACCAAATATGTTACATCAAAATGTATTATGATAGTATAGACTATTTTGAAAAAACAAAGTATATTTTAAGTAGTTATTAGTAAATTTGAGTAAACTGAAACGAAATAATCATGTTGTGTAGTATTACCCATATCATTTTAGCAATTCTGATAACATGCTGTAAATATAACTAGGAAAACTTATTTCATGGTATTTCATATGACTTTCTTTTCTTTTCCTTCAACATAGGCGAAGAAACGTTATGCAAAAGTAGAAGATGTCCTAATTGGTTTATACTAGTTCTATACACTTCGGATCAAACTTATAATGATGATTAGTGACGGATAGGGTCAAAAATATAATAATTGGGTCATTAATACAGCATATTGAATGTATTCTGCTTCTATGACTCAGAAAATAGGAACTTTGGCCGAAAAAGATTTTACTACATTGGAAGAAGATACACTCGTTATTGACGCAGTAAAAGTAATGCAAGATAAGGGAGTATCTTCAGTGTTCGTTACGCAATCAAAAAAGGAGAGACATGATAAAGGAGAACAAAAAACGAACAATCCTATCGGCATTGTTACAGAGCGAGATATTTTGTATCGTGTAGTCGCCGAAAATAAAGGCCCATTTAAAGTTACGATAGGGGAGATCATGAGTTCTCCAATAGTTGCGGTTGACGAAGGAGTATCCGTCAAAGAAGCTATATCTTTGATGAGAAGAAAGCACATAAGAAGATTACTGGTAACAGGAGAGAAAGAAAATACTAATGATATTGTATCAAGACGAGCTGAAATGTTAGCATCAAATATAAAGACAATTTCTCCGGTGGGTGCTGTAACACTTATGTCCATCGTCGGAAACATGCCAGAAGAGAGTTTAGAATTGGCTGAAATAGAATCCCCAAATATTCGAGATACAGCAAAACAAGTTATAAGTATAGTATGTCCTTATTGCCAATCAAGATTTGATAATAAGGCTGACTTGTCAAAACATATAGACAGAATACACCTTGGAAGTGGGCTGCTTGAAGGAGATATGCGTAAATGGTAAGTTTTGATCTACACAAGAAGTAAAGATCAGTTAATTACATTCCGACTACCCCAAAACTAAAGGGGAAAGTTAAGATTGTTGCTTAAACTAGGAATCATAAAATCTTTATTTGAAGATCCAAGCACGACGGAAACAACTAGACAGAAAGTGATATGATTGTCAATTAGCAGGGTTTGATTCAGATCAAGACAAAAAGGTAGAAGAGATTTATCATAATATGTGTGATTATCAAGTCGATATATAGTGTGCTTTTTTACTGCACTTCACATTCTGTAATCATAAACTCTTCCATCTTTTCCATTTTACAATATTCCCGGGCTTTCTCCTTTGAGTCAAATACGGCATACTCATAGCCAGATGTCTTAGGATTTTCACCTACGTATACAACATAGACATTCATGCTTCTTACTCGCGTGATGATATCTCTAACTTATTTTATTCTTTGTTTGCGAGCTGACAGCAAGATTACTCATTAATATCCCCTACGCCTGCTATAACAATTTTGTTTGGCCAAGTCCACTCAATTACCATTTCCCGCTTATCCTGTTAGTTGGCCAATTAATTGCATTGCATCACAGCGCCTACCTAGTGCATTTATTGTATCTACCAAGTAATTGAAGGCTAGAGAAGATGACTGAACACAAACGTGTTGTTAAGGAGATTAAATATGTTATTAATCACGTCGGCAACAGTGGCCGCATATATTTACCTAAAACTTGTAAGAGCGGTGTTAGAATCACGTTAGTAAATGACCAAAGGAGAGGTGATGAGAAGTGAACTGCAAAGAGCAAGAACTGATCGCGTTAGGAATTGCATTAATGCTATTAGGTTCAGTACTTGGAATATTTGCTGTGTATATGCCCACGTTTGTTATGGCTAAAATGAAAACGAAGTCTGGCGATATTCCAAATGAAAACGATTCCGACCCTATTCAAGGTAATGAACAAGGACAAGGCAGACTTATCCCAGATGATAAGGTTCATGTTCCAGAACAGGGTTGGATCAAAGGAAAATGGACTGGTGGCAGCGATGAAATGTTTGAGAAAGGCCCTGATGGTGATGGCAGGATCCCACCTGGCTGCACACATGGCGGCTGCAAGCCTCTGAATGATTCACCACCATATTAACCACCAACACATCTAAGATCAATCATCGAATCACGTCAACCCGAATACCCTGGAATAAAATCATAAACATCATAATCACCTTTATTGCGAATCCAGACTATTGGAACTGTAACTAGTTTGAAAAGGCCGCGGATTGACGATATAAGATATTATCGACCTTAAAATGATAGGTTTAACAGCAGCGGCTAAATATAATATCCATGGAGGCCAGCACTGTTATACTACTGCTAGCCGCAAGAGTACCCCTGAACAGAGACTAGATATGCAAGTGCTACAGCAACTAACCATTTTGTCGGCCTTTTTAATATGAAGAATATCCTTTATTGATACAAACCTTCTATGATACTAATTTGACTCCGCTGCTAATATTTCAATTAAATATTTTATTAACACAGATTTTTCGGTAAAACATTCAAAGCTTACATTAGGGGATAACATCACTTCGTCCATCTGTAATGGCAGTATAATTTTAGATATTTGCAAACCTTGATAGTGTGCAGCTATCCAACACTACTACTACTACTACTACTACTGATGCCAGACTCTCCTGCAGCACATATACCACTCAATGCCTGGAAAACTCTTCTGATAATAGCAGGTACCATAACCATATTTCTCTATCTTAATACCGGCATTGCACCAGCTCTTCCAAGTATAGCTCAATATTTTCAAATCTCTCTTGCTCTGTCATCCTGGGTGCTGGCTGCGTACATGGTTTGTGGTGCTGTCATGACTGTGATAATGGGAAGGTTATCAGATCTTTTTGGAGCCAAGAAAATGCTAATGGTAATGATGACATGTTTTACCGCTGGAACTATCTTGGCACCATTTTCTCCTAACATCTCTACTCTTCTTGCTCTTAGAGTACTTCAGGGAATAGCGGTAGCTAGTACTCCAATTTCAACCAAGTTAATAAGAGATCAGTTGCCAATGAGCAAATTCCCTATTGGTATCAGTATATACCTTGCGGCCTATTCTGGTGGTATGGCACTGGGTGCAGTTCTAGGACCTATTGTGGTTGCTGGGACCGGATGGCAGGGTAATTTCTATCTTTGCGCTCCTATTGCAGTAGTTTTGTCATTTGCAAGTTGGAGGTTCGTTCATGTAGATGAGAATAATAAGATACATGGACATGATTACGTTGACAAAAAAGTTTCAAGTTACATTTCTATTGATGCAAAGAAGCTTGATGAAAAGCAACGAATTGATTTCATAGGTATTATAACTATGGCTGTGACACTGGTTAGTTTTCTTATAGCTATAACATTTAGCGGAACTATAGCTACTAATTTGGTAGGGTTTCTAGTTCCTCTCGTCATGGGAGTTATTTTTCTAGTGCTATTCATATTTGTGGAAAAGAGAGTAAAGTCTCCTTTAGTTAACCTGAAATTGGCTTTTCATCCAGTTATTTTTACTGGAAATATCATAATGTTGATGGTTGGCATTTTGCAGTACATCGTTATTATAAGTATTCCACAGCTGGGATCCGCCTACTCCATTGGGGTTAGGATTAGACCCACTAAAAGTCGGGTTTTTACAACTGCCTTTTGGTCTATCAATGATGATCTTTGGGCCAGTTTTCGGATTGCTAGTAGCAAAAAGAAAGAGGCTTAATTTAAAGCTGTTGGTACCTGGAGTAGGAATTACTGCTATTTCATTTTTGTTGCTTTTATTTTTCCATTCTTCGTCACAAGGTGTAAATGCTAGTCTCTTTATTTTTGGTATCGCTGGAGCACTTTTACCAAACACATTAATTAACACTAACATTGAATTTACGCCTAAGGAATATACTGGAATCTCCTCGGCTATTACAAACATGATGAGAATTGTAGGAGGTGCAATCGGTCCAGTGATCACAACCGTAATATTAACATCTGCTACAATTTCTATCACTGTTAATCATGCTACGAAAAGCTATCCCAATCCAGTCACGTTTAACATTCTCTTTGCGCTTGGACTAGTGATGACAATTGCATGTGTACTCCTAGCTATCAGAATGAAATTCCTTGCTACTGACACGATGCCATTAACATATAAAGAAATGATGTGAAAAATTTATCGTATTAATCATCTTCTTCTTGTACAAAAGGGTGTAGTTGCATATGTCTATCTATTCTTATTGTGTTTATTGTGCTTCTCATTTGAGTAGTGGTTTTTAGACTTCCCAGTCAATCAACTCCCACTCCCGCCACTAGACGGAGGTATTGGTGGTACTGTGGTTCATATCGAATTCATACTAGTCGGTTTAGGCAAGGGTCATGATGATTTGCCAAATCCTATACCATATTACTGCTATAAATATCAGCAAAGTCGTGGATGTTAAGTCTGCCCGGGCTTATAGTTCATATTACTATTATCACATTACCTCTTGAATACCTCATATGATGTGGTATACTTTAGCTAGGATCTTATCTAGGGCCTTGCTTATCTTCAGGCGCTTGACTTTGACAACTAGTACGGTTGTTAGTGCAGCAAACAAGGCTATCATTATCGCTGCCACTTGCAGGACTAGAATCCTTGTAGTTGTGTCCATTGCTGTCGCTGCTAAGTTGTCGTCTATCAAGGCTTTTTCACTCTCCTATTTCTTTGAAGAATACTTTCAAGGGTTTACCTGCAAGCATTCTCAGGCCAATATACATATTCGGAAAACGAACATGGATTTCCTCTACTATATTCAATAATATGATTTCAATACCTTCTCCTTGCATTGAATTTGTAGTTTCTCTTCTACATGTAAGCAAATCATTAATTATGTGTATTGCTTGTTGCAAGGCATTCTCTGATGGTTTAGAACCATCGTATGGCAGAAGGATTTTCTTATATGAAAGTACCAAAATTTGCTCTTCTCTTGATTATTATTTTAGGTCTTGTGTTCTTCTTATTTTTTGTTATTG
The DNA here is from genome assembly GCA_040414675.1 of Nitrososphaeraceae archaeon. Taxonomy (GTDB): domain Archaea; phylum Thermoproteota; class Nitrososphaeria; order Nitrososphaerales; family Nitrososphaeraceae; genus JARBAU01. The sequence goes on from JBEDUN010000145.1 coordinate 22,029, forward strand.
TCCTACTCCTATACCATACTAATGATAATATGCTACATAATACTGCATATTGATTGATTAACTAATCTTGTATAAGAGAATCATAGTGCCAATTGATGGCTCCAAACCTGCAGACAAAGCATTAGATCACGCCATACATCTTGCAAAATCTATTTCAGTTGACAGTCATCCCAATAAAATCGAGGTCATAATACTGTCTGTTATTCCAGATCTTCCTGCTACACTTGGTTTTGAACCTCCTAGGAGATCTATACGAACTGGAGAAATAGTTTCGTATCCAGAGTACATTAATGAGATGCATGAATTGAAGAGATCAACTGCTGTCAAACTCTTACATGCAAGAAAGATGTTATATGAATCACATAGAACCAAAGATGATGATTTTACACTAAGAGATGATGTTCTTGTTAGCCATGGTAATTCCATATCAGATACAATAATCGAGTTTGCGATTAAGGAGAAAGCAGATTTGATAGTGATAGGCAATACCGGGTTGAGTGGTATGTCAAAGCTCAAAACATTAGGAAGTGTATCTAGATCTATTGCAGAGAAGTCCAGTTGCCCAGTTTTGATTGTACATAATATCTAGATCTAGATTATGTATTAATAATAAGAAACGGATGGATTATCACGCAGAGCGTTACCGTGTAGACTCAGTCTTTATACGATTTCATACGGTATTCTATTATCGAGGAGGAGTATGAGAGGTGAGAGGTAGGTAAATGGGCAAAGGTCACGATATTATTAGAAACAAAGACAAGAGACGAGCTTAAAGCTCTCGGTAGGAAAGGCCAGACATATGACCAGCTCCTACTTGAACTGATAAGTGAACACCATCATCAGCACCACCATCAACTAAAGCAAATGGAGAATGCGGGTTTGGTATGTCTGAAGTAAGCAAGATTTTGACTATTGGAGGAGCAGCAATAATGATGGTAGGAGTATCGCTGGGAGCAGCAGAAGGTAGCCCTGGCCTTCTAGCTATATGTCTAGGGTGCCTGTTGTTTGTTCTAGGCGTCTTCAAGGATATCAAGAGCGTGCAACAAATCCCAGTTTTTGTGGGTTGGTGGAAGCGTCCTGTTCCAGTAGGAGAAGGTGAGTGAAAAAGCCGTGATGGACTGAGACCTACCAATGACAGTAGTGGATGTAACGACAAGGATTCTAATCCTGCAAGTGGCAGCGATAATGACAGCACTGTTTGCGGCACTAACAACGGTACTAGTCGTCAAAGACAAACTATTGAAGATAAGCAAGTGGGTGTACACTTTCTTCAATTTTTAGTCTGCTTAATGATTCGCAAAAAACCATTGGCCATAGGGTTTCCATAGAAACACGATAGCGCGAGAACAGTTTAAAAAACTAGTCTATATGCCTCCCTCTATCCACACTTCCGTATTCTATAGAAATCAATACTTTTAAAATATCATAATTGCAAAAGCAAAAAGATTTGACGGTCAACATTATTATTAAGAAAACGATTTAAATAAATTTAAAAAGAAGCAGAAACAAGTCGACCCCAGATAAGCATAATATGCAGATTATGGAAGATAACCTGACAGAAGTAAAAGCTCCCAATTCGTGTTAGCAATGATTCTAGACTAACAATTGAGAATTAGACAAACAGACCAACAGATGAAGTTAGGATAGCATACGATAGGTTAACAGTAACGGCTACGGCTACAATCCATTTATGCTGGTACTACTATGGCTAGCTGCCATAGCACTTGCTTGGTAGAGGGCTAGAGCTGCAAGCGCCACAGCAGCCAACCATTTATTATTTCCAATAACAAGTGACTTTAGTTCTTCGTGTACTCTGTCCTGCTTTGGAATTAAGTGCAATGGGGGTGATCTCTTCTATCATTCCGCAGACTATAATGGGAGCACTCTGTTTCGCTAAATGAAAGAATGAAAGTTTTTGTTATTCTCATGTTATACCAGTTACCTTTTATGACTCGAATCAACAATTAATGTATCTGTCAATCCATTTACGAGAGAGATAAACAAAAACAGAGCTCACGTAGTGATCTTGTCTATTAAAAAACATTTTCACAAGTGATATTAAATTGTGAATTCAAGATTCAAGATTCATGTAATGGAATAGAGTAGAAAATTAAACGATAAGGTTAGAAGTCAATTAGATACAAATAGTAATTGAGGTATACATTAGACAGTGAAAGCCAAGAACGTGATACTAAAACCTATAGGATATATCGAAACCGACTTTGGCGAAGAGATGATCAAAAAGCAACTTGAGACAACACTATCAACTCTAATTATAAATCCTAAACTCGTTTCGGCCCTAGATGGAATAGAGTCGTACTCACATCTGATTATAGTATATTTTATGCACAAAATAACAGCTACCATAGAACTTAAAATTCACCCCAGGAGAAGAAAGGATATCAAGAAAGTTGGCTTATTTGCAACAAGAACACCAAATCGTCCAAACCCTATAGGTGTTACAGTGGTAAAATTCTTGGAAAGACATCATAATATCGT
>JBEDUN010000146.1:0-20205 GCA_040414675.1 Nitrososphaeraceae archaeon
TGATCTATTAAAAATCGAGGAAGTTTTGGAAATGCATGAAATGCATGGTAAGTTCGATCTATTGCTAAAGATTCGTGCTAAAGATCTAAATCAGTTAAGAGAGATAGTAGCAAATAAGATTTGTAAAGTTCCACATATTTTCAAATCAGAGTTAATGACTGTGCTAAAGACAGAAAAAGAAGAGCAAACGATATCTCTTTACAATGAATATAAAAATGTGCTGTCCTTAAAATGATCTATTAATCACTCTATCACTATATATAGCAAGAAGTTTAGATCATAAGCCAATTTAGTAGTATTTCTTATGTTGTCTGTATCTCCATATCTCTGTATTAACATTAGTCATGCAAAAAATAAATGAACTACTGTTATTCAGCAATCACGTCTATCTCTTTGGCATGATCTCTTTGTAATTTTTTCTGTTCGTTTATGACAAGCGCGTTATAGTCTAGTTTATTGTAAAGACAAAATCCTTTAACTTTAAACCAGGGTTTGTACGAAGAGGATAGCATAGATTCGTATTTTAGTAAATCATCTAGTTTATTATAATGAAAGAACGGACCCATATCTTCAAATACAGATAGTCCATTTTTACCAGTTTCTTTGACAAGTTTGGTTAATGAGGCGATTAATGAAACTATGTCTGTCGAGAATCCGAAATATGCTCTACTTGCATCCATTATTATTAGTGATTCCTCTTTATTCTCACACTTTTTTACATCAACCTTATTTTTTGATAATACCTTTCTAGCTCGCTCTGTGGAATCATAAAATGGTAAGAAAAGAACAGTATCATTTTTAACTTCCAGATGTTGTCTTATTAGATGTGGATACATATTCCTTAATGTCTTTAAATTATGATACACTATACTATAATGAGAACCATACTTTGACTCTGTTATTTCATTAATAGCACTGGGAACCTTATCAGGTGTGATGATTTCTCTTACCATAGTATGTATCTTCCTCCTCCTTAGATACTAGCTGGTTTTTATGATATATATTAGTGTCATTATTTTATTCATAGCATCATAATTAGATAAACTATTGATAGTTTATGTCATATGTAAATATCTCTGGGTTTATGAGGTTTTCAATCTCTATTTCAAATATGATGAAGATAGACCTTGGAAATTGCCAAACTACATAAGATAATTAAATAAAGAGAAGAACACTCAAACCCCAATTCCATTATGCTGCTTAACAACGTCTGTCAGATATATTAAATTCATGAATATGATAAGGGTTTCAGTAGCAAAACATTAGAGAAGAGATTAAAAGAACTATAGGAAAGCGGAATATTAGAAAAACAGGCACATCAAGAATCCTACAAGAATAGAATATAGATTAACCAACAACAGAACGGAGTTGGTAGAATCGATCATCAATCTACTAAATCTGATGAAAAATGGGCAGAAGGCTAATGTTGTGCATTATATATGTAGACGGGTTCATCTGGAAACTCGAAATAATTTTGTATCATCCCAATTAATTCAAGTATGATTCCTTGTTTTGTATTAATTACTTTACATCATTCGCTCTGTCAGAATAACAGTCAACTCTTCAGTGTCTTCGTAGGCTATCACTATATGCATAAAACTATCGATTTATGCAAATAAAAAGATAGGGTTAATAGATTCAGTATTTTAGAAATCATGTCTCTAATAGACAAATAATGCTTTTCTGTAACCATAAGCCATTAACAAAGCATATGAGGAATTCACGCAAAACTTATTGAAACTAGCAGAATTTCTCCTTACTAACTAACTTTCTCCCTTAATACCCTCTATGGCATCTAGTCCATATTCTCTAACTTGATCGCTTATGTCAGAGAGAGTAATGACTTCCGTTATGGCGTCTATTGCCTGTTCACCATATGCTGCAAGTGTATCTATTGCTTTAGTATGATCGGTTGGTTCGCTCGAGATATAGAATTTATGCTTTGCATTTACTATTTTTCCCTCACTTTCCAAGCCCATATCTTACTTCATTAAAGCAACTGCTAATTATTATTTTAGGCATACATACAAAGTTCTGTAAGTTTTATGTCAATTACTTATGATAGAATGAGATGTTAGTATCGTTGCTCTCTCGCAACAAGTTATTTTCGCCTGATGTTAAAAGAAAATCAACTAATGAAATAGTCAAATAGCAAGCAAATCGCTTTGTCTGGATGGCATTAGAGATTTAGCTCGATATATCGTGTCCAATTTTATATAATGCCTATTATCCTGTGCACCGCCGCACAACTGTATTAGAGAACTCTTTTTTCAGTGTACTTACACAGAATCTGATTGATCGTTTCTCATTACAGGTATCAATTATTCCTAATCTGACCACATAGATTTAAGTTTATCTGCAGATGATTTAGCATCATCACTATTTGTAAAAACTTCTAATGTTATTGTTTTATTGTAACCAATATCCTTTAGAGTTTTGATTGCCATTTTGTGGTCTATGAAACCTTCGCCTATAGGTAGGTGTTCATCTTTCTGCCCATGGTTATCATGCCAGTGAATATGAATTATTTTGTCTCCAAATGTGTTTATATAGTTATTCACTGATGCCATCCCTCCTGAAGTGAAAGCATGAGGAATATCTAGATGAACAAATAGCCCATCAACATTCTCAATAATATATTTGAATTCACTTAAACTATGTATTCCTTTTGATAATGGTACATTTTCTAACATTACATTTACTTTATGCTTTTTAGCTTGGCTAACAACTTCTCTGAGACTTTTGATCATGTTGTCCAAAACTATTTTTCGTTTTTCCCCATAAAACATACCATTTATGTTAGCGTGAAAATTTATTAGATCTATACCTAGCCTTCTTGCAGTTTTAATTTCTCTTAATGCCTCAAGAATCCATGCTTGTCTGACATAATCATAATCTGAAGCTAAATCTATCCAATATGCAGTATGAGCAATAGGCTTTTGCTTGAATTTTTCAAGTAATTTTTTTATTACATCCTTATTGTTCTTTTTCTTATTTATTATGTCTGGATTACCTTCAGGGCTTTCTATACCTATTTCTACGTAATCAAAATTTAGATCATATATTTTAGTTATTTCACTTATTAATTCAATTGAAGGATTAGTAAGTAGTCCATATGACGGCATATAATTAGAGCCTAGATGTAAAAGATGCTTCGTTTCTTTTATCATTTTAGAGTTCTCAAGAACAAATTCTGCAAAATACTACCAGGAATCAGATAGATAATTATTGTGTGTCCATGAAGAAAACTTCGACTATAGGCAGTTCTTGATATTAATTAAAATATAATCTGAAAGTTAACGCTAGCACTGATGGATATAATCGAGCATGCTGCATATCCTATTGTAACGCTTTTTTCGATATAAATATGCAAGATGTCTTAAATCTGGTGTTTTCCGATGTGTTAGACTTGTTGCATATTAACAAATTTAGTATATTGATTCGTACAGACTAGGAGGTACTATCAATAGATATCAATTTGCGAAGTCGACATCAACTTATTGCAATGGATGAAAAAAGGGTCTTCCTAAATAGTACGACAAATGTTTCGCATTATTATATAATAACGGCAATATCTATTAAACAGTAATATTTTTTGAAATGATTCTGGTTTGCTATAGGATCTTGATTTTTGATTTAACGATAATGTATTCTAAATATCATTATAGTTATTGAATCACCTTTTTCGATATTCTTTCTAATGCCTCTTGGGTTCCACTCAAGATATGCCTTTTTACAATTTGGGTGAAGATTACAAACAAGCCATTTATCTTGATGTTCCATTCTACATCAATTCTAGTAGAATTATTATCAATAGTGTTGAGTACAATCGTTTTCTTGCCTTTTATTGGTCCTTCCGTAATTTCTATATTAATTGATTTTTTTGGGTCTAATATTACGATCTCTCTGCATACGGAATTTTTAAAGGCTATTACTACCTCTCTCTCAACTCTGTTTCCTGTATTGCTTATATTTTTTATCTGTCTAGTACCTCTCCAAAAGTCGGGATCTCTATCAATATCAGAGATGACATCCCACACTCTATCAATTGATGCTGACATTTTTTTACTTGCATGAATAAGAACCATATTTTCTCATTGTATTGTCTGAGTAAATATGGTTTATCATACTTTATCAGGATCTTATTTAATAAAATACTAACATTTCACATTTCACACATCACATTAACTGTATAACACTCGATTAAATGTAAGTGTAAGTAACTGCAAACAAATCAAGAAATCCAATATTCATCTTTTTATATGATATGTATGTATATCATAGCGATTTATATATAATTAACAAAAATCCGATTTAGATTATTGTCACAAATGGTATTAACTAATTAGAGCAGGTTAGGAGTTAGAAAAAATGGGTCAATGATGGTCTAAGGTTAGAACATTAATTTAACATAATCATCAAAAAGATAAACTAGTAGCACTAAATAAATAAGAGAATAGAATCAAAATAAATTTTAGGCTCTAAAGAGTTGTCATAATTTTGTCGAAGCTTCACGCTATTTATTGGTCCTACAGTATTTTTCCAATCTATCCAAAAAGTATGTCCAACCATTGTCAAATTCTTTAGATGATAATTTTCCAGTCTCTTTACCAGTAAATCCTGAATGAATTAGCACTACTCTTGTCTTATTGTGATCTATCTCTTCCAGCTCCCAAGTTACTATAGTTTCAGGAAATTCTTGTGTGTCCTTAAATTGCCAAGTGTAAGATAGTTTTTTACCTGGAATAAATTCCTTTATTGTACCTTCTTGTAAAAAATCCCTTTGATGCTCTGCTGCGGATTTTTCTTTATAGAAAGAAAACCTAACTTTTCCTCCAATCCTAGGCTCCAAGATAGCATGATCTGGAAACCAATTAGTTAATTCTGCAGGATCGCTAATGGCTTTAAAAACAATATCTGGTGGAGCATCGATAACAATAGTTTTCGTAATTTTTATTAGATTTTGCTCATCTTGGTTAGTCTTTTTGGCAGCTGACATGTACTTCAGTATAGAAAATATAATATTTAAATAGTTCTACAACTGTATAATACTTGAATTATGAGTTCACCGTGGAATGCATTATCAGATGATAATAGAAGAGAAACATTATTGCCATCAGGAGAAAAAGATTATTTAATCCCAACAGAAAGAGCCGAACACTTTAAATCTACATTACGTTCTGTCTCAATACAGCTCTGTATTCTAAAAGAGGCAAATTTGATAACAGAGAAAAAACTGGGAAAAAATAGATTCTATTCATTAAACAGAAAGAAATCCCTACTAAAACTAATTAAGTTTTTTGAGAATGTGTATGAGTATAATCTAAATTCACTTAAAGAGTATGTAGAAAATAAGGAGAGGAAAAGAAAATAATGAATCACTATACTGAAAATCACAAGATAGTTTCTAAGAGTGAGTGGATCGAATATCGTAAGACGCTGCTCAAGGATGAAAAGGAGTTCACAATGCTTCGTGATAGACTTAGTCAGCAGCGACGAGATCTCCCATGGATAGTAGTGAATAAAGAATATATCTTTGAAGGACCAAACGGGAAACAAACTTTATCAGAACTTTTTGATGGAAGAAGCCAATTAATAGTATATCACTTTATGTTCGATCCGAGTTGGGATGCAGCATGCCCACATTGTTCATTTTGGGCAGACAATTTCAACGGTATAATTGTGCATCTGAATCAAAGAAATGTGACTATGGTCGTTGTCTCTCGAGCACCATACAACAAGCTTGTGACTTATCAAAAGCGGATGGGTTGGGATTTCAAGTGGTTCTCTTCTTACGATATAGACTTCAATTTCGATTACAACGTATCCTTCACATCCAAAGAGTTAGCTCGGAAGGAGGCATTTTACAATTTTACTACCCAAGATCCTCATAGGTCTGAGCGTGAAGGGGTAAGCGTATTTTACAAAGATCGTGCAGGTCATATATTTCATACTTATTCCACCTACGCACGTGGAATAGATATGTTAAACACGGCATACAACTACCTTGATCTGGTCCCCAAAGGACGAGATGAAGATGGACATGAATTTCCGCAGTTCTGGGTACGGCGTCATGATGAGTACAACAATAGTAGTAGATGATAATAATATTACACATTCATATGATGTGCAAGTAAATAACTATTAGATCTCTAAGTTTTTTAAATACTATGTTACCTAAATATGTACAAGAATTGAATAATTTTTGAAAAAGATGCTTTAATGCATGATTCATTAGGAGACCTTCAGTCGTATATTCGTATTGTTATGAATTAGATTAATCATAGTTAGTTCTATCATATTATATGATTAAATACTGCTCCAGAGTAACAAACCTATTACTACGCTGAAGACCACTATCATAATTAGCGAATTTGATAAAGAGATGGACATTTTAAATGTTAAAAATGGACTGATAAATATTCGTACTGGCGAATTCAATGTTCATGATCCGAATTTTCTATCGCTAGTTCAGTTGCCAGTGCCGTACAATCATAAAGCGCACCCCAAGAAGATAATCATTTTCATGTATAATGTTCTGGATCCATCTGACGTACCGTTAATGTTAGAGTATATAGGATATTGCCTAGTCAGAACCAACAAATTACAAAAAGATCTGATGTGTGTTGGATATGAGGATAACGGTAAAAGTGTCATGCTTAAAGTTATTACCAAATTGCTGGGCCGTGAAAATATAAGCAGTAAAACTTTGCACAGTTTAGTAAGTGAGAGGTTTGTTACAGCCAACCTGTTTGGTAAATTAGCGAATATATTTGCTGACCTATCGTCAAAAAGACTCCAAGACGTAGAGGCATTCAAAGTTCTAACCAGTGGAGACAGAATTGTAGGTGCATTCGGTCATTGTACACACGGCCACGACAAGCCGAGAATATTGAACCGCAAATATTGCACCTATCCCGTTGGACATGAAGAAATATCACATAATCCTGAATGGGATTTATCCCTCATCTACAGACAGAATTTATAGACTAGTAAAACATTGGAATCAATGTCTACTTCATACTAATGGAATATATCTGTGTACTTTGGTTTGTACAGCATCGCTCTGATCCAATCACTGATATCATTTGGTGGATCCACTCGTGCTAGACCGTGTTCAAAAACAAGCTCCGCTACACGTTCGGCAGTATAGACCTCTGTATCCAAGATATTGCTTTGGGGTGGGAATAACATGCCCATCTTGAGCTGCTTTACGGTCACTTGGTCGGCCGTCGCCTTGGCTGCTTCAATGAACATCTCATCAGTTACAAACTTTGGGCGGGTAGCATAAATCGCTAGGCCGATCGCAGGATATACATAGAAGTTGTTCGCCTGTCCTGGAAGAAAAGTATCACCATCATAATGCACTGGAGGAAATTGCACGCCTGCTGCATAAATAGCCTTGCCGTGAGACCAGTTATATGCTTCTTCTGGAGTACACTCGACGTGTTCGGTCGGATTTGAAAGAGCGAATATGATCGGTCGTTCATTTACCTTCGACATGGTCTCGACCACTGTTCGACTAAACGCCTTACCTATAGTACTCACCCCAATCAGAATACTGGGCCTGAGTGAGTTAACTGCCGCAACCAAGTCGCGGGTTGGAGTATGCTCATGGGCATACACTTTCTGTTCAGCTATTAGGTCGCTACGTGTATTCTCGAGTAAGCCATTCAGATCAAACATCCATATGCGACTTCTGGCCTGTTCCTCGGATAGACCTTCGAGCTTCATTGCCGATCGGATCATATCAGCAATGCCAATACCGGCCGACCCGGCACCTAAAAAAAGAACACACTGATCTTTGAGGCTCTCGCCAGTTATACGCATGGCGTTCTCCAATCCAGCAACGATTACACTGCCGGTACCCTGTATATCATCATTGAAGCAACATACTTTGTCACGATAGCGAGCCAAGTAATGGAGAGCCTCAGTACCTTTCCAGTCTTCAAAATGAATACAGCAGTTTGGGAAAGATTCCTGGACTGCTTGTACAAACTCGTCTACAAATGGCTCTGTTTCCTTGATAGCAGGACGAGTTTGATGCAAGCCTAGATAGAGAGGGTCGTTTAGCAATTCCCGATTATTCGTGCCATAATCAAGTAGAAGTGGTAAAAGTCCTTGTGGGGGTACACCTGCACAAGCAGTATACAGTTGTAACTTTCCAATTGGTATACCCATACCGTTTGCACCAAGATCTCCTAGGCCGAGGATACGACCGCCAGAAGTTACACAAATTACGCGAACATTTTTCTCACGCCAATTCTTAAGTACCTCAACTATCCGTCCTTTTTGATTCATTGATATGTACATTCCATTCGGTCGACGGTAGATGTGTCCAAAATTTAGGCAAGCCTGGCCGACAGTTGGGTTGTAAAGTATTGGCAGGAAATATGCAGGATCAGACATCACCACATGGTAAAAAAGAGTCTGGTTCGAATCAAAGAGCTGAATCAGGAAAATATAACGCTCTATATCAGTAGGCTTTTGTCCTAATTGCTGGAAGATACGTCTCTGCTGTTGGTCAATAGTCTCAACCGAAGGGGGCAGAAGACCTTCAAGACCAAATGCGGCACGTTCAGCATCTGTAAAAGCTGTACCTTTGTTTAGCGCGGGTGTCTCGAGTAGTCTAATTCCTCTCTCATCGTAAGATATTGAGCCGGTCTGATCATGACGTACGTCTTTCTGGATTTTCTTATCCATTATCATTAGCTGATTTTAAATTTGTTGTCTTTATATATTTTAATTTAGCATAGACAAATTACTTGAAATAGCGGGCACTATTTGGCCCCACTTGAAATCTTGGATGCATGTTTGACGCTGTTCTGTCGGTATATTGGTAGATAGCCCATGTTTCTTTCAACAAATCGTGATCTGGCCAGGCACCACCAACTTGTCTGCTCGGCTATTCTAACTAAGAGTTTAGAGCAGTCACATGAGGAATTGATGAAACTTCGTAGTATGGACATTAGGTAGTAATCATAGCTTGTAGAATTTTTTCAGTCTTGTTACTTCTAATGTTGCTGGCCTTTCCAATTCATAATTGTATCTATTAAAAGATTCAACATGTGCAAGCAATAGCAAAAGAATGATATAGGAAAGACGAGTATGATTTAGTGAGTATTAGTCTTTGTAACCAGAAGAAAAGCACATCAAGTAGTGCAGAACAAATGAAATATCTGTGTCCAAATAAAAAAAGGAAAATTTTCATTATATCAGAATATCATTCTTATATAATGAATATCTGTTGATACTATTGCATTTTTTAGCTGTGATATTCAAATAAATTTAGGTAATACTAATATCTGACCAACCATGTTTGGCATATGCAGATGACAGGTGTAATTTATGGTTCCTGGATTCTTTGCAATGAATGATACTGTATTGATTTGTCCTCTCATAAGTGGAAACGTTGCTATTCCATCAACAGTTATGAGATGATGTGTTCCTTGTACTCCTACGAAGTGTAGGGTGACCTTGTCTCCTTGATTAACTACTATTTGGTCTGGAGAGAATGTAAATGATCTAAAATCCCATGCACCTACCTTATTTGGTTCTGTTAATCTAAATCCTCCTCCTGCTGGTAAAGTTGAATTCAATGGAGGTTGTTCTGCAGGATGTAGCGGAGTATTTTGGTTACACGTATCACATTTCATAGCAGCGTGTATGTTTGTCATTCCATCAAGGTGAACGGTATTAATCCAGAATTCTTTGCTAGTTGATTGATTTGGACTAACCATTGTAGGAGTGTTTGCAGCTACTGTTGTTGCGACTGCAGCTGACATACCGTTACTGGCACCATCATACGTCTGCGCTAGGGCCTGGTGCGATATTTGAGTCTGTGATATCTGGGTCTCAAATCCATTAGCCAAGGTAGCACATACCACTATTGCCATAATAGTTGATGCTATCATTGTCGTAGTTTTTTTCATTAGTTTTGTACTTGATTCTGATTTTGTTGTTTTTATTCCATTATTTTCGTTCATATTTTTTCTCTAATTTTGTTGATACCATAGTTTGGTTATAAGTATGGAGACAAATTCCAAGTGCGAATTCCATCTACGGATTCCAAATTTGGAATCTAGCATCCCATTTTTATATCCCCATTGTTAAGAATAGCCGCATTTAAATGGAGTTGTATAAAAATTAATATTCCTATTCTTATTCCAAGTTCCATTACAAATTCAAAACCAAATTTCAATACTCCAGGCTATGGTATATTTTGTTGCTGCCATAGTTCCGATCTATCTATACATCATATTAAATAGACAAGACAGTAGTCATAATAACAAGCATTTCCAAAATCTACCCATAGTTCTTGCAGGTTTTGTAATTGTGCAAGGCATATACCATTTTGTAGGTGCAGCCGGTTTTAACCAGCTGGCCAAGGGAATATTGGAACCAATATCCTTTATTGTATTACTAATATTTGGTATTATCTATTTTGTTATTAGTAGATCTAAAGCAAAAAAGGAGGATGTTAAAGCACAGTGATACAGATTCAAAATGAAATCAACTTTATGTTTTCAAGTGTGTTAACAATAATTATGCTACTTATTTCATTAGCATTATTTGGATTTATTATAGCAAGATATAGAAATATTAGAAGATTTGAGTTTCAAATATCTATATTCATTTTGCTCTACATTATAGGAGAGATATTTGAAATTTATAAATTTCCCACCATTTCATCAGTATTACCCTACATTGGTCCACAATTTCACATAACAGCAGCACTATTTTTAGCAATAATGCTATGGTTAAGGCTATATTCGGTCAGAAGGAATGAACATAAAACGATCGACAAGTTCGAATCTGTTGGACAGGGTGACAACGACAATGCTAATCAGAACATATCTTGATTTGTGAGATTAATCTAATGAGAAGAATCGTCCAACCCACTTTTTTGCGATATCATAATTTTGCTCAGCTTCTACTATCATCTCATTATTTTCATATTTTACACTAATAGTCTTTAGTGTAGAGTGGTATAAACTAAACTTCTTTCCAGCTGGCGTAATTACGATTTTATCAACTATAAGTAGGCCTTCATTAAGAAGCCATTTTATTTTTCTAAAGGCAGTAGTATGTGGAATATCACTATTTTCTCGTGTTATATCGATAAAGGATTTTGATTGATTCATAACACAATTCATAATTTTTATCATCTCTTCATCAGCCAAAGCGGTAACGAGGGCTCTCTTTACCCTTTGACTTTTGATGATCATTAATATATTCAAACTATAATTGAGTACAAATACTTGTGGTTAAGACTGCAAGAGACATTGTGGAATATGACTCATATCTTTCTTCTTTATTAACTTCTTCATACTTTCTAATCTTGTATACTTTATACTTTATACTGTTTTATATTCAAAGATAAGAATATCAAGAAGGCCAGCCAACAATACACTTACGAGACAACTTTAAATCAACTAGAGTATCTTCCTCGAATTGAGTCGTGAAAAGCATTGTCAGAGTACTGACATGATATACCACTAACGACAGTAGTATTTGATAATAGTATGATTGAATGAAATTCGATTATTAGTATCAACCAACAAAATAGGCGTATCCTCGTCTTGATCACATTGGATTTTCGTTGTTAGCATCTGACTACATAGAAATGATAAGTGCCCCTGATAAAAGTAGCTGAAGAACATGGTGTAAAAGATGACATAATACGCAATTTGCTAAACCAGAAAATGAGATACCATGGTGAGTTCCTAAGATATAGAAGATTTCTAGATCTAGTGGAGGGTCGATTTCAAATAGATTAAATAATAAACATGAATCGGAAGAATGATGAGTGTACTATTTCTAATAAATCGTACGATTTCTCTATTGTGACGATAAGTCTCTTGTTTGATCGAGGGCATAATGATGCTTGTAAGGTAATTTTATCGGGATTTTGAATCTATAGAAACCAACCTACAGAACGATAGAAAATAGTTGATTGAGAATTCTACTTTTGCTTTATATGTCCAGTTTAAAGGAGTGTGCAGTGTAGAGATTTAGACATGTTTTTACAAGGCTCCACAAAGACAAAGATCTCTTATCCCATGATTTGTAAATAATGCTAAATGTACGCTATAGAACTTTAAACTGATAAAAGCAGTCTGATTTATATCTCTAACTTTAAAATCGTCTTCATACCTGCTATCAGTTGATCGAACATGGTTTGTAATAAAGATCTATTGTCGTTTTAATAAAAAGCGTTTATTATTTTTATACGTCTGTGTATAGAAGTCCTTAACATAGAAGCAAGACGTAAAAATCTTACCTTCATGTTAAAACAGAAAATCCTTGAGTTATTAGAATTCCGTCTAAAGACAAAAGAAATAGTTATGGGACTTGCAATTTCTCTGGCCATTGGAGCAACATTAGGACTTGGGATACATATGCACATCTAATATTTGCTGGTGACAGTTATGTTACTTGTCACGAGCCGTAATGGAACTTAGGGTAACGAACCATCTATTTTTTGGCTGGCCGAATGCCGGCATGTCCTTATAAGCTGTTACTCATATTGTACTATAACATCAAAAATGAGCAGTCAATAAGGTAAGGTAAGATAACCTAGATAACTCTAATTCATTATCCCAAATACTGGATATTCATTATATGATCAATATTTGAGATGAAAATCATTCCATCTCCTTGTTCACCATTCTTTCCTGATCGTGCAGATTCTATGATAGCATCTACGACTTCTTTGACTTGGGAATCAGGAAGGACTAGTTCAAATTTGGATCTTTGGATTAAGTCATAAGACACAGGTAGGCCTCTCCACTGTAGGTGAAGCTCTCTAGTCTTACTCCAACCCATCACAGTTGATATGGTCATTCCTGCGACACCCAATTCCCTTAGACGCTCCTTTATCTGAGGCATTCTCTCTGCTCTTACGATCGCGTCTATCTTTTTCAATATGAGTTATTCCGAGGAATTAGTTTATATTCATTTATTAAATGCGTTACACAAATAGTAGTTGAATGATTGGCACGGAACTAGAGGATCTCTGCAACCAGATTATTCAATCCGATGACTCTATAAGATTTGTAGGTATCGCAGACAAATATGGAAAACAAGTAGCTATCAAGTATCGAGATGGTGTTGTTCCTTACTTGAATCAGACAGAGTCAGAGATATACTCCATTGATACAGTAATGAGAATGAATAGTAGGAAGGAACTGGAGTCGAAGCTTGGTAAAGTGATTTATTCATTCACACTATATGAAAACCTCAAACGTGTCACTATATACGTTGGAAATAATGATTATCCAGTCCTAATGGCATCTTTCGACACTCATTCGGATCATGATAACATCATACTAAATAAAATATTGCCTGTTGTGAAAGCGAAGCTATCTAAAGAATAAGAATATTAGTGATGTGTTCCAAAATAGAATGATTTGGTTGTCTTAGTATAAGACGTGCAAAGAGACAGTTGTTATCCATATTACTTTATAAGCAATATAATGCTCGCTAAAATCATTTTTTCTTCAAGTACAATTGTGTCTCGGACATTAGTTGATAAAAACTTTGAATTGGAATCTGTATTTCTTTTATCCCATGATTTTCCAATAATGCTAAATATGTACTCTAGAGAACTTAGTAAACTGATAAACGTAGTCAGATTTAATTAGTATAAATCCATTTTTGAGTTGACTGTGTCAAAAATTATCATGACTATGGTGATAGTATTCCTAACCATTTCAATTGTTAGTCTTTGTGGGCAAAAAAATTTGCTGGGATTTCGAGAAACTATAACTACTCATAACACGAATTTCAACAATAATACTTTCAATCTATCATCATCAAATCTACATTATACAAAGATTTCAGACATGGAAAAAACGGTGCAAGTGAACAAGAATAACGATTTGTCAGTTTATGTAAATCAAGCAGATCTTAAAGAGAACACCATAATTGATAATGATGATAATGATAATAATGATAATGATTCTTTCAATAAGTTTCAACATGAATTTTGTGGTCTTAATGCACAAGCCAATTCTAACACATATGTAACTGAATATGTCCTCCCACAAACCTGTGAGATGCCTCTAGGAGTTGCCTTCGATGATGATGCAAAAAAGGTTTGGTACGTGTCTACTAAAAATGGTGTGTTGGGAAGATACAATATCAAAGAAAACAGATTTGACCAAGAACACATCATTCCAGAATGGAGCTCCCGTAAGGATTCTCATAGCTTTTCCCAAGTATGGGATATGAAAGTTAATAGAAATACAGGAGATGTTTGGTTTACAGATGAGAAAGGAAATGCAATCTGGAGGTTTCTCAAGTCATCACAAAAATTTGAAATATATAGGATTCCAGGTAGCTCGCAATATTTTGGCACAACATATCCTATTTCTATAGAATTTGCCCACTATGATAGCAATAATAGCAATAGTAATAGAGATAATAATAATTTTTTATTCTTTGTAGGTACTTATTCAGAATCACTTTGGTATGCCAACATCGCTAAATTGAGGAACGGAACATCAGAAGGAATTTCTCAGGTTATTCTTCCTATTGCGAGTAAATTTAAAGGAATTGATCCTATTTATATCACCACAGGCTCACTTGCATACGATAGTAAAAGAAACGACATATGGATCTCAGTAATGGCATATTCTAAAAGGGGTTACTTGTTAAGATATAACTTAGACACAAGAACTTTTGACAAGTTCGAGTTACCTAAAGAACTAAGCTCACCTTTAGGGATGACTGTAGATCAACACTCTGGAGACCTATGGATCACAAATGCAGGTACTAGCACATTTTATAAATTAAAATCACATAGTCTTAGTAATGATAACAATAATGCCAGTAATTCCAACATTGTAAAATTTGTCACTTCAATGGCCTCACTTAGGATCTTTAGTAATATTAATGGCCTGTCTGACTTTAATAATAGCAATTATGGCAATACTATCTCCAAACATGCTTATACACTTCCATACTGGATTAAAAAGTCAGGTGGGTCTTTATGGTTTAACGAATGGGAAGGAAACAAAATTGCCCGATTTGATCCTTCGCATAAGATGCTGATAGAATATTGGATTCCATCGCAAAATAGGTTATGGGGTACATGTTCTTCACTTAATGATACAACAACGTCTATTTCCCATAACGAAAATAACTCTCGACAAAAATGTGGCATTGCCAATGTTCTGCAATTCTCCACAGAAAATGGTAATAATAATGACAACAATAACAAAGATAAACAGATCTGGTTTACAGAATGGTCTGAAAATAAGATTGGCAAAATAGACGTTTCAGGTAGACATCTACCATTTTTAGTTGGAGTTTCTCATCCAGATTCAGACTCGAAAGAGTTAACGATCAAAAGAGGAGAAAGTGAGAAGATCAGTGTTAGAGTCATACCATCAGGATCACACACATCATTTAATCCTAAAAATAAAGTCAATAATCACGTTATCCATATGATTGCTTCCGGAACTTTCACACCAACTGGAGACCTTGGAAATTCAACTGCTTATTTTAACAAGAACTCATTTACAATGGACAACTCTAAAAATGCGAAGAAAATCACACTTATTTTTACCCCTTCAGCAAATTTAAAACCAGGTAAATATATGCTAATGGTAGGCGCAGAAAATAACGATGTATCAGTGTTAAAAGCAGTCCAGATAGATATAACACAATAGTAACTAAACAACCCAGTTGTTTTCGATTCTGATTATAGGTACACTAGATGTATTTATAAAGCGGAGATGAATTCAATATGCATTATTATTTTGTATTTATTGCTAAAATTTAAGTTATAGGTCATGATAAGCAACTACTTAAAAATGTAGAAGAAATTCCAATTCACTAAATTGGTAAACTAAAAGAAAATGTAACCCCTCTCTCATCACCAGGATTATTCTAAGCCCAGATTTTGCTACCATGAGCTTCTATTATTCCCTTAGATATATACAATCCAAGTCCAGTGCCATCATTAGATTTGGTAGCAAATTTTGAAAATAATCGCGACAATATCTCTGAATCTATACCAGGCTCGGTATCCTTCACTTTCACAATTATTTGACTAGATTCTTTATGATTATCGATTTCAGCTGTGATAGTTATTTTGCCATTTTCTATAAATTTAATAGATCTGTTGCATAAATGGATAGGTCCTGCAATTCTAAACTTGTAGTAATATCTAGATTTTTCAATTGGCTGTATTATCCTAATATTGAAGACCTAAAGAGAAGAAACGAGCTGTCATCATTAGAAAAACCTGATTGTATAATGAGTATCACAAAAAAGTATTCAATGAGTGACAAGAATCAGCTTATAAGATATCGGATTATACGTTTTCTCGAACAATATCAAAAAGAATATGATATGTTAGTGTCAGATGTCAGATGAGGTTATGGAAAGTATGAAATGATAACTAGATGGAAACAAACCATACTATAACGATACTGGATTTTCAATTTTTTGTACTTCTATCACATTTATCTGATATATTTAATTGCGATAATTGCAAGTACGTGTTAGTATGGCTAGGCGACAAAGAACCGTTTCTAAGGTATCGTTGACAAAAAATACTTCAAAACGAAGAAAAAATATGAGACGAGTCGGTAAAGCAATTAAAACAAAAACACCAACAATAGATGATGTTAATATACTACTTAGATTATCTGAGCTTTATAATACAGCTATAGACTTTGAGGCTGCAGAATGGTTTTGGGCTAAAACGCATAAGGACGAAATTCCATCATCAATCCAAGAATTTAAGGATAAATACCCTCAGGGCAGTAGAGACTTCCAGCTTTTTGAAAGGTTTACTTCGAAATTTGAACTGGCAGGATTATTAATCAAATATGGCTTCCTTAATGAAGATCTTTATTTTGATAGATATGGAAGTTTACTTACTGAATGGCAAAGATCCAAGGATGTTATTATGGGGATACGAAAAGAATGGGATGATCCACAATTTAGAGAAAACTTTGAACTACTATCCGTTAGAGCCAGTAAATGGTTTGAGACTCATCCGCAAACAACGAAATGAACTCTTATTAATTGGATACAGATTTATTATTCCTAATGTATAGCAGATCTATTCTATAATAATACAAGATAACAAAAAAATTGGTGACATTTTTCAATCTAAAGAAAGACTTCAAATCCTACTATAACACCACCACTCAGCCTAATAGCTTTTAAATTTCTCTATGTAAAAGAGAATCACAAGCATGAAATCCATATGGAATTAATATGGACGCAAAAATAATTGCCTCATTTCGTTGGTTGTCTAAAGATGGCAAACTACTTTTAGCTGCAAGAACGCTAAGAACATTTGCGTATGGTTTTCTGAGCGTAATTCTTGCAATCTATCTAAAGTTAGTCGGATTTGAGGATTTTTACATTGGTTTAATACTAACTACTACTTTAGTAAATAGTGTAATCTTTACTTTAATTGCTAGCTTTTACGCAGATAGAGTTGGTAGAAGAAAAATCCTAATCATATATGCAGCGTTAATGTCTTTATCTGGATTAATATTTTTCCTAACAACTAATTATATAGCATTAATCATATCTGCATTGATAGGGACGATTAATGTAACTGGAACTGAAACAGGTGCTTTCCTTTCAATAGAACAAGCAATATTACCTCAAATGGTTAATGACATAAACAAAAGAAATACGGTCTATGCTCTTTACAATATGGTTGGAACCTTTGCCATGTCTGCCGGTGTTCTTCTTTCTGGTTTACCACAAATACTTGCACAGCAGTACGGATTAAACCAAATTGAATCCATTAGACCACTTTTTCTACTCTATAGTATCATTGGACTTGCAGTATTATGCATTTATTATTTGATTTCAAATAAAGTAGAAGTGCTGACGAATAGTATGAGGCATAAACCACTGAGAGAAACCCTATCACCAAAATCCAAACAGATTGTCGGTAAACTATCTTCTCTTTTTGCCCTAGATTCTTTCGCTGGTGGTTTTGTTATTCAAAGTATAGTATCATTATGGTTTTTTACTAAATTTGGCGTTGATTTAACAACACTATCTTATATTTTCTCCATAGCAGGAATTCTTACTGCATTCTCATACCTGGCAGCTGTAAAAATTGCTGATAGAATAGGACTGATCAATACAATGGTTTTTACGCATATCCCATCTAATATATTGATTATACTTGTCGCATTTGCCCCTACCTTTCCACTGGCAGTAGCGTTATATCTTGCCAGAATGGCCCTATCTCAAATGGATGTACCCACAAGGCAATCATATTTGGTATCAGTAGTTAAAGAGAATGAAAGAACTGCAGCAGCAGGAATAACCAATATTTCAAGAAATATCACACAATCAATATCTCCATCAATAGCTGGCTATATACTACAATCACTATCAATTTTATCTGCCCCATTTGTATTGGGAGGAGCATTGAAAATTGTATATGATATCATGTTATATTTTAATTTTAAAAGTATAAAGCCTCCGGAAGAAAGAGACTGTGATTAGCACTCAACTTAATGATTTAAGCACACACATATTTCGAGCAGTAGTAACATGTATAGTCATAATAATTGGAATTTTGCCCACGCATTCCTGTATATTATTCTAATTTGATCATAATCAATATTATTGTCTGTTTGCGACAATACTCTAAATGTTATAAGAGCAGTTAACATGCAGGAAACTCTATGCGGGAAACTCTTTATTCATGGCTTGCTGCTCCTTCTAGACTTACAAATCATTCGGCTATAGCAGCCGCGCACGTCACATCTACACTGTCCTCTAATTCTAGTGCTAAATAGAATAAGTCTGCCTCAACTATTGGTTCATCTTCAGTTGCAGGATTCTTCTTAGAATTGTTAGTTGTTTATAGAGAAAAAGAGAATAACATGTCTCTGATTTTAGCTGGGTAATGCCTTGATTAAGAAGGCCGAACAAATTCATGTTTACTCTTAACTATCATTAGTACATAGGATGCTGTAACAGGAATAAGAAGCAAGTACGCAACTGTTAGAACTGGATCATCTACTTTACCAGACGAGAGAGTGTTAACTATATATTTTACAAGTATAACTGTAATTGGAACAATTAATGCAAAATATGCAGTAAGATATAGTCTCCTTGTAAAGGTAGACAATTTATGTTCCTGTCCAATGTACAGTCCAAAGATTACATACGCTAATCCCATCATGAAAACAATAATTGTCAGATTCAGCTGGATAATGCTTCCTTGTTTTGACTGCTGCAACAGCTCAATTATAGTATCAAGACGATTTTCTATTCGGGAACTTGTGTTCTCAAATGATTGCTGACCGAATGACATTTGTTTAGTCCAAAGGGTAGGATTAAAACCTAATAGAGTGATTAAAAGCAGCGGTAAGACTATAATTAATCGAATAGGTAACAATCAAGGACCTAATATATGAATGCCTATTAAAGCTATTAGATTTCCGGCTCGCTGATTAAGCTGAGTGTACAGGTATTAGTTGGATTAACATCCTCAAGAAAATATATTAACCTCCTAAGCACTGAACTGAGACTGATTACAGATCAGTTGGTTTCTAATACTCTACAATGGATCAGATGTGTTAACATTAAATGGATAAAGAAAAATAACATAATGGTCTTTGAAACAAATGTGCGAATTTTTCAGATTGAAAATACTTGATCTAATTTTTAATTTAGCTCTGATAATCGATGAAACTCAAAGAGATAGAATCAAAGATTAGAGGAAAGTCACTGCCTCAATCACATCATGTTTCTAACGGCATACTATGGCTATGTTCTTCAAAAGAATGGACAGATTGTAATTCACTTCAAAAGTTTTGGAACAAAGACAACCTTAATGTTGCAAATGGTGAACCAGAACAATTCATACCTCAAATACTTACTATGAACAAACTTTGGGATGGAAAGCCAGTTAGAAGGGAGGTGTTTCCACTACTAATAGCGTGTAATCTTAGGAATTATGGTGAACACAACATAAGACAACAAAACATATTTACATCAAAATATGATGAGATAATTGAAGCGTTATTTATGTCGCTTTTTCTGTGCATAGA
The DNA here is from genome assembly GCA_040414675.1 of Nitrososphaeraceae archaeon. Lineage (GTDB taxonomy): Archaea > Thermoproteota > Nitrososphaeria > Nitrososphaerales > Nitrososphaeraceae > JARBAU01. Next base: position 20,055 of record JBEDUN010000146.1, read on the forward strand.
TATTTGATATCCACATCAAATCAATATGGTTTAAAATTCTGTTCATATAAAGCTGAATTTAGTGAAACTCCACCCCCTATTAGAATACCAGATCTGACAGGGAAAAAAGCATGGGACGTAAGATCGATACGTCTCCAATAGATGAGAATAA
>JBEDUN010000147.1:0-13493 GCA_040414675.1 Nitrososphaeraceae archaeon
ACTAAACCATTAGGCATAAGAAAAAAGATGACTCCGAAATCCTTGTCTGCTGACAGAATATCTCGTGCTACATTTCTTTTTTGAATATCTACATTTGCAGGTATTCCATGCAATGACTGATTAAGAAATGATGCATATGTATGATTTTTTACTTCCGGTAAGTTGCTTGTTATTTGTAATATTGCAGCTGATTTGTTGAGTCGGTTTGCTAAATTGTTAGCCAATAGTGATATGAGGGGAGTGTTGTTATTGTTCGTAGTTATATTATGACTTTGATTCTGTCTACCTTGTGCAAATCCTAACATCATAGGATTCATTACAGTTGTTGTGGCAACGTTGACTAAGCATAGAGTCACGACTATGAATATTGCTAATTTCATGTTCGTAAATTGAAGTATAGGAAATTTTATCATGTGGCGTATGCACATATATTCAATACACTATTTTCTTAATTTCATTAAGAAAAATACAATATATGTGTTCCTGTTTGTGAATTTCCATAAGTGAAATTCAGAAAAACAAATATTCAAAAAAATCAAGAATGCAGACTAATAACTAGCCGATGGTAGATAGATAGGGCTTGATTATACGAATAAGAGCTAGCTATTATGCATAATTGGATTGAGGTGCTGATGGTAACTAACTTTGTTAATTATAATTTATTACTTTCGGTTACTATTTATGATAATGACTATGACTGTACAGAAAAAAACTTATTCAATACAGGTACATATAGCCATAGCATTAATTATTGTAATTGTGATCGCAGATAGAACAACAATCGTCGTCTCAAAGAATGTATTTACACAGATGGGTAAAAGAAGTTTATCGCCAAAATATCAAGCAAAGATAAAGTGGAGCCCAATGTTACTAAAGCAAGTAGGACTGCTGAATTAACAATGAGTAGAGATGGAAAGACAATTACGTACAAAATAGACGTTAAGTACATTAACATTGCTACAATGGCTCACATTCATCAAGGCAAAATAGGCGAAAATGGTCCTGCTGTCGTAACCTTATTTACTGCGTCATCTCCTACTGGTCCCAAGAGCGGAATCTTAGCACAAGGAACTATTACTTCTAATAATCTGGAAGGACCATTGGAGTCCAAACAAATACCAGATCTAGTCAAAGTGATCGAAAATGGCATTGCCTGTGCAAACGTTCATACACAACAAAATCCAAAATATGAGATATGAGGACCAATAAAGTAATGTATACATACGTAGTCTCTTTTCTCAACAGATTTTTGTATGAAGAAATGAGTACATCAACATATTAGATAGTCGAGCTCGATATTATCATATTGCTTTGGAATGTATTTGTGAATGATGGATAAGTTAAGAATAATAATTATAGAAACAACAAACCATATTCAAAATTGAATAACAGGAATAGATGGCTAGTAGTTGTAATTGTTGCTATTGTGTCATTAAGTGCAACAATATCCATTTATTATGTAGAAATTATTGGGCCTATTACTCATACCAATACTACACCGCCCAAGTTTAAGGTAAGGGAAATCTATCCGACAAAACCTGATGGAAGAGAATGGTTTATCAATATGAATGATCCAACTAGTGATGGAATATTTCATCCAGGCTCTCAAATTACTAGACAACCGGACGGATCATGGCAAGTGGAAGGTAGACAAACAAACAGTAAATTTGGTAACGAGGTGAGAATGGGAGTCTATACTCTTCCTGGACAGGAACCTTGGAAAAACGTGGAGATAACCGGTTATGCCAAGGTAATATCTGCAGATTCTCTTTCTGATGATCACCTAGATTGGTATGCTAGGGGAGATGTACATACACCTGATGCCCCATGCGTAGGTACGGCTTTGAAAGGATGGTTAAGTGTCAGTGGAGTTGCATCATGGATAAAAGAGATATGGTTTCCCGGTGGTTATACTGATCAGAGAGACATTGTTCATGCAATTATTAATGATAATCCAATTCTGGGAAGGTGGATTGGTTGGAAGGCAATTATGTATAACATAAACGATGGCAAGGCTGTAAGAATGGAATAGACGATCAAGATAACAATCATTGGAAAAAAGTAACTAATCTTGTAGATGATGGCGGATGGTATGCTAGAGCATCAGACAGAGATTTCTACAGTCCTGGTTGTGGAAAGTCCAAAGATTATATAATTACAAACTCTGGTCCTGTAGCTACGTTCAGATCCGATAATATGATCTGGGACTTTGCAAATCTGAGTATAAGAGAAATTCGACCTCCAGCTACAAATACATAGTGAAGATGTTAAATGTCTAGGTATGAATAAATAATAATATTATTCTGTTATTTAATTCTATTTGCATTTACAGGTCTAATAAATTCTAGAAATAATTGTGTGGATAGCAGATCGTTTAAACGTATGAACATTATTTAATCGAAGTATATCTAATCCTCATAATGATCTAATTATTGATCAATTCACTAAGCAAGCAATACCGTTCTCAAAGAAAGCTGCTCATAACATTTCGGAAACCTTTGAAAAACTCCTTTCAGTAGTCAATGTAAATCGAAATGATGATGTGCTGGATGTAGCATGTGGTCCTGGCTTGATCTCGATAGAATTTGCAAAAAGAGCCAGACATGTAGCTGGAATAGATATTACTCCTGCTATGATTCAACAAGCCAAAGCCGTTCAGCAGGTGCATAAATTGAGTAATATAAGATGGGATATATCCGATGTATCAAATAATTTACCATATCCAACAGGGATGTTTTCATTAGTCGCTAGCAGGTATAGCTTTCATCATCTATTAAACCCGTTCTCAGTACTAAGTGAAATGAATCGTGTGTGTACTGTTGGGGGCCAGGTAGTAGTGATAGATCCAACTCCTGCGCCGGATAAAGCAGATATGTACAATATTGCCGAAAAACTTCGTGACCCATCACATGTAAAAGCATTAACTAAAACAGAATTTGAGGATTTTTTTAAAAAGGCAGGAATACCATTAGTAAGATTTGGATTTTACAAACTGAGATTGGAGCTAGAGGAACACCTGCAAACATCATTTCCAAATCCTGAGGATATACCCAAAATTCGTCAACTATATGTTGAAGATACAAAAAGGAACATTCTGGGATTGGATAGCAAATTCTACGGAGATAAGCTTTATTTTTCTTATCCAAACTCAATTTTTGTAGGACAAAAAGAGCATTAGCAATGCTATTAAGATTCTGTCTAATCATGGCTATTCATTCTTTACTTCTTAGCTCAGGTATCGTTTTGAAGAAAGGTAAGGAAATGTTATTTTTTGATAATCTAATTAAGCATAAGATTAGTCAAATTCATTCATATTCAATCTAATTTTCATTTGAAATATAAAATCGTATCATTAGCATGTAATAAACATATCAGACCTCCAAACCAAAAACCACCACTCCCAACATTTAATCATCAATCATCTTTTTGCCTTTAAAACCAAAATTATAAAATGCGTAAACAAAGTAATCGCCATCACGATGAACTTCAATGATGGAATTGAAATCTATTTACTACAAAACACCTCATAATAGATTCCATTCGTAGAATCACTTTGGCAGACTTGCTCCTAATACCATAAATACGGTCATAATAGTTTTCGAATATCTTCAAGAGAAATCAAAATACTCCAAGAGTATTTACCAATAAACAGTTTCTATATATCTCCTGTTCCTGGTAAATAAGCAAGTGCTGCAGAGGTTAGAGCTGTCACTCCAACCCGAATAGTAGATTTTGGTTCTGGAGCAAAGGTGGATTGATGGTTTGAGGGGAGATTCAAAAACTTGGCCATGAGGCTGTCGCCAGGTGCGGCATTATAGAGTTCCTGGGGATGGCCTCCAAAGCCCCAGTAGCAATAAGGGATTGATTCTCCATCATAATGGTGACGACCTGGAAGACCATATTGTGAAAAGTCCTCGCTAATCATCAATGTTGGCAGCTCGACTACCTTCTTAGAGCTAAGTAATCCTTGATGGACAGAACGAATTCGCTGTGCAGCTAGCTCATTGTTATTAGTTAGAGGAACCCAATCTGATATTGTGATCTCGGGTGGTTTTAGGGCGCGAAATGCCATCGCCTCTGCCTCGGCCATTCTACGTATCGAATCGATAATCTTTTCTTGGACAATTGAACTCCTAGTACGTATATTTAAGCCTATACGAGCTTCTTCAGGAATGACATTGTGTTTAACACCCGCATTCACAAAACCTACCGTAATGACGGCTGGTACGTCACCTGCAATCTCCCGCGAACGAATAGTTTGCAATTTCATTATTAGCGATGAAGCCATGACTACGGGATCTATAGCTACTTGTGGCAATGAACCATGTCCACCCCTACCAAACAATCTTACATCGACATTAATTGACGAACCCATTATTGTTCCAGAATTATGTCCTACCGTTCCTGTGGCAAGTGGCAAAACATGTTGCCCTAGGCATATGTCTGGCCGTGGGAACTTGGTAAATAGTCCATCACGCAGCATATTCTCTGCCCCATGCCCTACCTCCTCTGCAGGCTGTGCGCAGATAAATAGTGTGCCTTGCCATGCATTGCGCTTCCTAGACATAATTTCTGAGGTAGCAATTAAGCATGTTATATGTGCATCATGACCGCAGGCATGCATAATTGGCACTGAGCTTCCGTCTGGCATTGTTCCTATTGCATCGCTAGCGTAATCTAATCCGGTTTGCTCTTTGATGGGAAGAGCATCCATATCTCCTCGAAGCATAACGACGGGACCAACACCGTTATGAAGTAATCCTACTACCCCTGTATGACCAATGCTTTCTGTTACCTCATAACCTGCATTACTAAGATGTCTAGCCACTATGCTGGCAGTTCGTTGTTCTTGCATTGAAAGCTCAGGATGTCTGTGCAGATCGATATACAATTCTTTCAATCCTGGCAAGTGATCCTCCAAGTCAGAAAGAATAGCGAGAGCCCTTTTGGTGACAATTTCGATAGATTCTTTGGGATTAAACTGAATGGTCATTTTACTGATTCCTCAGTTCTGATATTTTATTGAATAAACATGTAGTAATCAACAGGTTCTCATATGTCAATATGTAGTCCCTAGTATAATAGCGATGGTTAAATTTATGTTGTATCATACTGTAAAATTGAAAATTATGAATTTGGATCGCGATGATCTTGATATCATAGATTGATATTTTTACGAAGATCGTATACATGCATGATTTGATGATGCATATTCTTTAGACAATCCAAACCGAAATGCCGATGCTACGTGAATTCGAATATCTATCTTGTATAGTCTAGATATGGCTTGATTACGTGCTAACCCATCATCCAGAGGTACTGAATATCCCACTTTGGCCCTAATCTACAAAACGATCTAGTACAGATTGAAGTTTTCAGTAATATGATATACTTTATTATTTATAATCTGAAAAAGAACTATCCCACTTCCATTACCTAATTACTTTTTATCGTTAACTGAAAATCCCGGCAGATAAAAGAGTGGTGAAGGAGTCCAATTGTCTTGGTGTTGCGTCTATCAAAATATGATTATAACTCGATTTTCAGACCTTACCTATCATAAAATCTGCTCATAGATTTGGTAACAATCCTTACATAGGCGAAATAGTAAAATGTGACAGTATAGAATGTCACCTGACTAAAACAAATTATAATGTTTATTTCAGACCCAATAATATCAAATTCATGTTAAATCATCATCTGTAGGAGTAACGATGGGACCAATATTGACAGAATTTATAATAATGCTTGCAATGTATTTATCTATACCAAGTATTTCTGCCAGGTCATTTGATGACATACTTTTCAATAGTTCCAATCTGAATCCGTAGGCTAAAAGTAATTCCTTCAAGCCCTCTGCAATATCGAGTTGATCAACTGCGTCCAAATAGCTTGCAAGATGTGGTTGTCTTTGTCGCATTGAATTGAGTAATGAATTAAAAGACGTAGATTGAACAATCGAATTGTCAGTTTTAATTGCGGTACTCAATATTAGCATATGATCATTATTTTATTTAACATCATCTTTGGGCAAAATAATAAAAGAAACACATGTTATATAACATATCTGGTTCATTAAATGCTTATTTTGGTTCCATAAATCATTTTAATTGATTTATATGATTAAATTGCCTGACTTCAACTCCATGCGATCTTGGCAGAATTCAGCCAACCTAAATCCTTGGGGGAATTACCAAGCCCTACAATTAGGCTATACACGACTAAATCAGTGACCGCATTGTTGAATACTTTCAGTCAGTATCACATGTGCATTATTGTTTATTAACATTTGAGTACGTTTTCTGGCACGCTGGTCCCGTTACAGCCCTAACTTATGTATTCTATCATTAAAAAGTAAATAAAATTCATACACTGTAATCTAGGAATGGCCGGTCCCACTTTTTTCTAATTATGCAATAGCTAAGGACATTCTGTATTCATAGAAACTGCCAACAAAGACTTTTGCTATAGCCCATAATAAGTAATAATATTTATTATTTATTACATGATTTTCGAACCAAGAACTCCCCTAACCTTGTTTTTACGAGCGAGTAATGGTCATAGTTGACTAAATCGCAGTAGCTATTCATTATACTGTCAAAAGAGATCATTTTATCTTTATCTTTCAAGCAATTGTTCATTGATATACCCAATAAACATATTCAGAAACAGTTTACCCATACTTCCATCTGATAACAAATCCTCAAGACGAATATAGACTGATATGGATATTACAATAAACTTCTATTAGATGTTTGCCGGTCTAATATTAATGATTGATAAAAGCGTTAAATTGTTTAACTAGATGTCACTATTATATTCATTAGTGGCGCCTAGTGTTAGGTCTCAGGTAATAAATGACTCTGCATAAAAATAGATTTGATATAATTGCCTCGATATTGGAAATGGCGAAGACGCGGGCAAGACATACTGATATTCTTAGAACAGTGTCAATAAGCCATATTCCATTTAAACAATATTTGATACTTTTGCATCGAAATGGACTAATCGAATATTCTACAATGGAAAGAATATGCAAGACAACAGAAAAAGGATTGTATTACCTAGACATTTTTAGCAAAATAAAAAATATGTTGTTATACAACTAACAATCAGAATACAATATCAATCATGAAAAATTAGGATCGCAATTTAGAAAATGATTATTTTATTATTATATTCTCTGCGGCTCCACAATTCTGGCTTACGATAACTTTATCTTTGTCTATGACTATATACGAACAGTTATGGCAGATCTACCTTACATGTATGCCATAGTTACTGGCGTGTTCGTAGTTTTCACGGCAATACTATTTGGAGCTAGGGCAAAGAGACTCTCGGGCAGACCAATAGATGATAGTGGGGGACAAAGTGCGCAAAAAAGTAGAGAAGGAGCTCCGATTTAATAACGTAAAATAGTTGCTACCTAATCAATAAGTCGAATCTGGTAACCATACAATTAGATTGAATTTTACTCTTTCAATCCATTCTAACTTGTATTTTTACTATTATCATGGTTATTACGGGAACTTGTCATAATTTTAGTGTAGGAAGACTGTTTCATCTTCTTGATCTGCATAATTATTGTAAAGTGTGACCAGGATGCTGAATACATAGTCATTATATCCAACGATTGTCAAATGATGTTATATGTGTATAATAATGCAAAATCACAAACTATTTGTAAAGTATAATGTATCAACAGCACTTGACCAATATGAAAAAGGAGTTGGTTCTTCTAGCTGATACCATTAGCAGAAAATACAATTGTTAACGCGGTAGAAGCAGTAAGTAAAAGCATCGTAAACATTGCCAGCACGCGATTGCTTCAAGACCATCTATTCAGGATTTTTCCTGTTGAGGGCGTTGGCTCTGGCGTAATTATCGATAACCGGTGTCATGTACTAACCAACAATCATGTTGTTGACGACGCTCAGAAATTAAAAATCACTCTGTCTGATGGGAGAATATTTGGAGGAAATGTAGTCGGTACTGATGAGATGACTGATTTGGCTGTGGTAAAACTTGACTCTACTGAAACCCTGCCATTTGCTGAACTAGGCGATTCAGATGATTTGAAAATAGGACAAATATCTATAGCAATAGGCAATCCATTTGGTTTAACTGGAGGACCGACTGTGACAGCCGGAATAATTAGCTCATTAAGCAGAAGCATTCAGATTGAACACGGAGTTCTTGAGCTAATCCAAACTGATGCAGCTATAAACCCTGGAAATTCAGGAGGACCTTTAATTAATACTAGGGGTCAAGTCATAGGGATTAATACTGCAAAAATGCCTTATGCGCAAGGCATAGGATTCGCGGTACCAATCAATAATGCTAAATCAATTGTAAGTGACCTCATAGAACATGGACGGGTTATCAACAGACCTTGGATAGGAATAGTATCTATTAAAATAACAAAACAGTTAGTTCAGTACTATATGTTACCAGTAGCTGAGGGTGTCTTGGTAGCTCAGGTAGAACCCAACAGCCCCGCATACTATGCTGGACTTAGAAAAGGCGATATTATTGAACGGATCTGCGGCCATAGAATAAACGATCCTTCTCAGATCTCTTCTTTAGTTAGAAAAAGACATGTCCACGAGGAGCTGTTAGTTGCCATAAATCGTTATGGAAGGCGCTTTGAGACTTCAATTGAACTTCAGGCCCGTCCCTAGTTTTTTCTTCTAATGTTTTTGGACAAATGAACTGAAGCATAGAGATTAAAATTAACGAATGACTATATTCAAGATTGTTAATAACTACATGCTTAATTGAAATTGAAAATTACAAAGTCAAATCTTCATATTCAGCAATCTGTAGTTCTAATTCGAGAAATTGATTAGCTATACTATTTGTTTAAAAGAATTGTAAAGTTCTTTCAATATTTCTGATCTAAATTGCATTACTACTGAATCCCATCATTAGACTCTACCACCCTATGCGACAAGGAAGATGTATTGCTCAGTTTCTGGTGCCTGACTATGATATGATCCTGAAATAGTTATAGTTTCAAGAAGAATAATAGCAACATGAAATATCACTAGCGACTAGAACATCATTTAGCTAATTTCATATTATGCGATGTATTTTTAAGGATAAGACGTGATATGATATTCACATGGGCAGACCTCGGTACATATGTAGAACATGTCAGAAGGATTTCTTCACTTTCTTCTTTTTCCAATTCTCTTGGTCGACCATTAATTCTAATCTGTGTTTTCTATGTAACGTCTGCTTCCTATTTGATAGTGAATTTCATTGATGTAGTTTGCTGTGTCGGTTACTGGACTGGACAGGTTTCTTCCACAAACTGGAAGATCTGTTTCTTCCACTTCTTGGTGTTTGAGTAGTATACAATCATGTTTACTACTAATACTCATTCATCTTTATTCTGGACAACATACTATAAAGAATGTGTAAACAACAATTATGCTTCATATAAGATACTTTTGAGATTACTCAATAATCCCATCTCCCTATATTACTGTCAATGACATGAGAATAGCTTATCGCGAAGCAAATTTTCTGTCTAATAGAATAATAATTACCATACACTCAAAATATTCTATTTGCATTTCCTTCAAATGTCAATTTATACTCAAGCGTTTAACCATATTCCTGCTTATGTACGCCTATTCTGCTTAAATTACTGAAGTACCTGTTATGATTCTATTTGGCATTTTTCAACCAATAACCTACTGCAACTATATTGTTAACTGTACCTTCTGATTCGTGTCATATAGCATTACACAAAAGCTCAATGTGAATTCTTGGTTAGGAATTGACTTCCATTTGCCAAAGCAGTATATGAAGGATGTTGAAATTAAATTTACATTGCACATAAGATCTTAAACAAGACATGCTAAATTTACAGAAAAAGCTACTAGACCAAATCTAATGTAACAAATCGACTTCCAAGCCGAACTACTATTAACAGTTTGGTAAGGGAAAATGTTAGATATTTGATTCTGTAATATCTGCGTATGATTTACGTTGCCAAATCTGAATATCCGAAACTTGCAATTCAATGTGCTGACCTAGTTAGAAGCGAATCGTCACTCAGACTGCAGAAGGGGGGAAACCAATGACAACAACAATAAACCTATGGCCTGAATTGCAGTTGAAACATTGGAAAGATACATTAGAGACACTGCATATGTGGACTCAGATAGTAGGCAAGATTCGACTAACACTGACTCCACTAGTTAACCATTGGTGGAATGTTACTTTGTATATAACGCCACGAGGACTTACTACCTCTGCAATGCCATACAGCGGTCGACTTTTTCAAATAGATTTTGATTTTATTTCACATGTATTATCCATCGAAACATCAGATGGTTCTATCAAGACTATTCCATTACGCCCACGTTCAGTGGCAGATTTTTATCAAGAATTGATGTCCACTCTGAATGCATTAGATATACATGTTACCATCTGGACTACACCAGTAGAAGTGGAGGATCGAACCCCATTTGAGAAAGATGAGAAACATGCTGCATATGATCCCGTATATGCTCAACGATTCTGGCTGATTCTGATGCAGACAGGCAGGGTACTTACTGACTTTCGTTCTAGGTTCGTAGGCAAGGTAAGTCCAGTACACTTTTTCTGGGGAGCTTTTGATCTGGCTGTCACACGCTTTTCTGGTCGCACTGCACCTGTTCATCCAGGGGTACCAAACTGTGGTATTTTTGTGATGCGTGAAGCTTATTCACAAGAGGTAAGTAGCTGTGGTTTCTGGCCAGGTGGTGGTCTAGTTGATGAACCAGCTTTCTACTCTTATGCCTATCCTGAGGTTAAAGGCTTTAAAGACTACTCCATACAGCCTGCTGAAGCTTTCTATCATACTGGGATAAATGAATTTCTTTTGCCTTATGATGTGGTTCGTACTTCGAATTCCCCTGATAAAGTCTTGCTTAGTTTTCTACAGAGCACTTATGAAGCTGCTGCTGAATCTGCGGGGTGGGATAGACGTGCTTTGGAGCGTCCTTACTCTTAGCCCATAAGATCTTCTATTAAAATTGTTCTTGCATATATTGATAGATCATCTAAAAAAGTATTCTCTTCCTTTTTAACTTTTATTTAACTGTCACCTGTTATTGGTAAGCTTAACGTTCTGTAATGCACTTTGACTTCAAAATCTAAAGTTTGATGAATTACACGTATTTTTTGCTTTGCTTTGTTTGCGTTGACGTACAAATCTATTCAGAAAACTAAATTGTATCCATAATGCGGAACTTAGGTAAGCAATATTTATAAATCTGAAATAGTGCGCGTGTGCTTGGAATATGGAATCAACAGTCTCATCACAGGCAACAGTTAATACTGATAAACTCCAACGCTTTATGGGAAAGATATTATCAGATTTTGGAGGGGCCGCCAGCACTGTTTTGGCGTATATGGGAGATAAACTTGGCTTGTATAAGGCTATGTATAATTTTGGAAAACCAATCACTACAAAAGAGCTAGCCAATTTAACTGGAACTTCCGAACGCTATATAAAAGAATGGCTTGCGAATCAAGCTGCAGGTGAATATTTGACTTATGATCCCTCTTCGCAACGATATACTCTTCCATATGAACATGCTTAGGCATTAGTGAATGAAAATAGCCCTGCATATGCCGCCGGCGGTTTTCAAGTAGTCATGTCTCTTTATAAAGATGAGCCAAAAATCTTGGAAGTATTTAAAACAGGAAAGGGCATTCCATGGGGAGATCATGATAAAGATTTGTATCAAGGTACGGAAAGATTTTTCAGACCGTCCTATACTGCTAATCTTGTTAGCTCTTGGATTCCAGCACTTGATAATGGCAAAATTGAGAATAGGCTTAAGGAAGGCGGCCTAAAGGTTGCAGACATTGGTTGTGGACATGGAGTATCTACTATACTAATGGCTAAGGCATATCCTAACTCAAAATTTTATGGGTTTGATAGTCATTCAGCATCCATAGAGTATGCCAGAAACAAAGTAAAAGAAGAAGATTTAGATGAATACAGAATAAAATTTGAAGTTGGGTCATCTACTAATTTTCCATTATCCTCACAGTAAGCAGAAGGATACGATTTGATAACCTTCTTTGATTGCTTACATGACATGGAAGACCCACAAGCAGCAGCTGCTCATGCATCTAAAAATCTCAAAAAACCTGATGGAATAGTGATGATAGTAGAACCATTTGCAAATGATAAACTTGAAGATAACCTAAATCCACTAGGTCGGTTGTTTTATGCTGCTTCAACGCTGCTATGTGTACCAGCGTCGCTAAGTCATAATGGACCAGCATTAGGTGCACAAGCAGGAGAAACAGCTATATCTCAAGTATTTAAGAGTAGTGGATTTAAGCATTTTAGCCGCGCTACTCAGACACCGTTTAATATAGTATATGAAGCAAAACCATAGATTAATTTTTGAATTTAAATTCAAAAGCGGTTAGTCTTGATAATTTGAATACTATATAGAAACTGCAGATTACATTAATCTTATAGATAATTGTTATGCATCAAGACTTTGTAATTTATGTTCATAATCTTGGTATAATCAAATCTATTATACATTCTGTATATATGAATCGAATCCATATTATCTCTGGAATAGCAATAGCAACAATAGCTCTAGTGCTGGTTACGACTTCAACGTCAGATCAACAGTCCGCGTTCGCACATAAAAGCCATCATCATCATAGTAATGGCGGCAGTGCAGCAGCCGCAGCAGCTGCCTCCGACGATAGTGCCGCAGCAGCAGCCGCAGCATCTGGCGGCGGTCAGGGTAGCAGTGCAGCATCATCAGCGGCCAGTGGTGGCGCAGCCGCAGCCGCAGCAGCCGCAGCTTCGTGAGGATGTCTGTGAGCATGATTAGGGTAGATCATGAAATGAATGCCCGTCATCATCTTACAAATCATCAGGATTACATATTACATAGTAAAAGACAAACGACAAATGAAGTGAATCAAAATCATGAAAATAGACTCTAAACTTTTATTTGTTAGTATACTTGCAGTCTTAACTGTAACATCAGCTGCTACTGCAACATTACTATCATTCTTACCCAACATCGTTCAGACTGCCAAAGCTGATGTAGATATTGATACTTCTGGAAATGGCAAAGCAGCTGCATTTGATGGTAAAAATAGCATATCTTCGGATGGAAAGGGCTTTTGTAATACTGTAGATAATATGGCTGGAGGAAGGTTTGCATCTTTGTTTAATGGGATAGTTGATTGCAAGTCTTTAGATAACAAGCAACAGCAACAGTATGCTGTAGACTATTCTGTAATTAAAGACCCAGTAAAAGTAGGTGATACAACTTACCTGAGTGTATCTGTCAGAGATAGAAATACAGATCAACCTGTCTCCGACGCAGTTGTTCTATTGACTATAGAGTCACCACCACATTCGAATTCAGATCCATCTGTAGGTCAGACCTCAACTACTTCCACAAGTACTACTCAAACTGCATATACAGATAAAGACGGACATGCAATAT
>JBEDUN010000148.1:0-5941 GCA_040414675.1 Nitrososphaeraceae archaeon
TTGGCCTTAAAGAATCCTTTTGCCACATCATAACTCCTATATCAAGTGGATCCATCATACCTCCTCCATAGCCTCCACTTCCTCACATACCTCTCATTTTTCCTTCTGTACTTGCACATACCGAACAGGTACTGCCTGGTGCATGGCACGGACAAGGACATTCCATACTCTCTTCATGATGACTTTCCATTATTCACAACTCACCTATTACCACTAGATTAAGATGGGTAACTATATAAGTTGGCAAGTCCAATTCTAGTTAGTAGGTGCAGATCTGGTAAGTTGATGGAAGATAAAGAAATTGCCTCTGTACAAAAGAACATGGCCAACTGCCCAATTAATAACACCTTCAAAATAATTGGCAAGAAATTTACTGTTTTAATATTGCGTAATATGATTTACCTGAATCAGACAAGATTCAATCAACTTCTTGATTCTATTGAGGAGATAAACGCAAAGACATTGTCTGCAAGACTTAAGGAGATGCAAAAAGATGGATTAGTGGAACGAAAGATTTATCCTGGAATTCCAGTGAAGGTGGAATACCGTGTGACCGAAAAGGGAAAGGCATTGATACCTATACTCTATCAAATGGCCAAATTTTCAATCCAATATTGTCCTAAAGACGTCTTCAAAGATAAGAAACCTAGGACAGTAGAAGAAGTATTTGGATATCAACCCATATAACGACCTTAGGATGACATTTTGAATGTCTTATGATCCGACAAGACTAGTAGTACAAATATTTGTGACTATATCAGTATCCCATTACTGCTATATTCAAATCATCATATCTTTGAAAATATGGTCTTGTTCTTTATTGTGATTTCATGATTACATGAATCAATTTTATTTACCAGAATGGTATGTGCCGCTGTCTATTCTAATACGCATAAAAATAACAATATTCTCTCTGGGAATATACACTTAGGTAATCTTGCACTATCGATAAATACTTGAATACCATTCTTTAGTACGATTAACTAATATGCTAAAGATTGGAGATAAAATAATCTTTAATACTATTGAAGAAATTCTACATCCTTCTCATACGGCGTTAGTTGTATGGGATGTAATACATGCGTCAACAAGAATGATTTTTAATAAAGAAGACTTTAGTAGGAATTTGAATTCGATAGTAGAGTGTGCACGCAAATCAGATATTCCGGTATTCTTTACACCAATCCTCTCACCATCAAAACGATTCGAATCTTCAGCAATCCTATACACTCGCGGTAAACTAGGATTTGATCGCATTTTCGAGGAGGTTACTACTCAAGATATGGATTTCACGATTGAACCCAAACAGGATGAAATAATAATAAATAAACATACTGCAAGTATATTTATCGACACAGGCTTTGAGCGTATGGTTAGAAATGCTGGGATTATTACTATAGTGTTTACAGGTATTGCAACAGAATTTGGAATAGAATCTTGCGCTAGGGATGCCTTTAATAGGGGATTCTATTCTGTAGTTGTTTCAGACTGTGTGTCTTCACCATATAAAGATGGACATGAAAGATCGCTTGAGAACATGAAGAATTTAATAACTGTTTTAAACTCAAAGGAGATTGAAAATGTTTGGCACTAAAACTCTAAACACTAAGATGTAGGCATAATTTTAGTATTTAGTATTTAGTATTCTTGTTTTTTAATCTAAAAATGCTTTGAACTGTGAATAAAGTGAGGAATCATTCTGTTATCCATCCACTCATATTTGAGGCAGTTGAACTTTTTTGTACTATGGTGAAAATAGCTGTATTATTTTCTCACAAATGTGTAAAAATTATTTATTTTGGATAGAAATCGAATGGCTTGTTCTCCATCGTGGCTAATCCATAAGCAAATACTCCAAATCCTATCACCCCAATAACAACAAACACTAATTCAAGATCCATAGCTGTTAAATTTTTTACCTGAGCTGGAGTAGTATATGGTAACGCCTCGCCTGTATTTGATTCTTGTTTTACAAATTGCAACCCATAAGATATTGCTCCAGCAAAACCGATCGCAACTATTGCTATGCCTACAATGATCATGATCCATTTTACTTTGGAAGCTGAGTTACTGTTACCATTGATATTAACATTGTCATCTGAAATTGATGAATTCTTTATTTTTTTTCCAATGAATCTATCAATACTATGTAGTCCCAATCGAGATCATTATACATATAATTTATTTAAAAATAAATATTGTGTTTTGATTGCACTCGTACCTCGTCACTTGCAACTATCTGCAATTATTTTTGGGGATTGTACTGCCTTGTTTTATCAACAGCAGCATTTCATTTTCAAGATAGAATATTTTGTAGGAATTACCAGGACAAATCTTTCCTAATTATATATTACCAACTATAGAAATTGAATGATAAGCAACTATTATCATAATTGGATCTCACATATTGCTTTTGCTGCAGCTTGTTGTTCTTATAAGACTTCTTGCAAATTAACTAGCACAAAATTATTCTGATTAATTTGTAATGTCTGCGAGGTAAGTGTATGATCACTTTTTATCATTTGGTCTGATAGTGTATCAAAGAGATATTATTATAACTTGATATATTTATGTACGGTGCTTAATCTAACTCTGCTGACAATCTTTTAATTAAATGCCCCATCGACACTGGTTTCTTAATAAAACATCCAAAGCTTACTGTAGGGTATACTTCTCTTAGAGCTTGAATATTTATTTCTAATGCAGAAATAAAACATACTCTAATATTAACATCTAATTTTAGTATCTTTTCATATAACTGAAAGCCATTCATGTCTGGCATATAAATATCCGTTAGAAGAAGATCATAAAAATGCGGTTTGAATTCTGTTATCACTAATAAGGGATCGTTATATGTGTATACTTCAAATTTTTTCTTGTCGCCATAATTATAACCGTCTAATCCAGCTTTAAAAGTTAGTGTAAGATCCGGATCATCATCTACAATAAGTATTCTTTTGATAAGTGGTGATTCTGACTGAGGACGCTCCTTTCCTTGTAGTTCAGTGGAGGTATCTAAACTTGATCCCTGGTCTCGTTGATAATTAGAATTCGTAAGAGAAGACGAGTTAGAAAGATAATGTTGTTGAAGTTGCTCACCGTTGTTACTATAAGAATGACGTAATGAAATAATTTTTTTTTCTAAAGTTGGATAAGAATAAGAGTAAGAGTAAGAATAACGGTTTTTAGTTTGTATAAATACCATAATTATCTAGCATCTTTCAATTTCCCACCCATATTTATATAATTTTCTATATCTCTGTTCTCTTAAATCACTATTGATCTTACATGTATCATTATATCACAACACGAAACTTTAGCTGCAGCATTTATCTGATGAAAGTCAGTAATAGTATGTCATTGACAAAGCGGCCTCTCATTCGAGTCGTGTCCAGTACTGGATCTCCTTAGCAGGAGGATCTTTATGAGCATAACATTTGTTCATTCTATAAAAGCATCAATGATGTGTTGTCTACTGTACTGCTAGATTATACCTTTTATCTGAACAAACCTATCTGAACTCTGTATTTTTCTTGGTTATGTTAAACTCGATTTAAGTTTAATTATATTGACTTTCAAGCAGATTATTTATTATATAATAATAAATGTCTGCATCGGCTTTATCTGCCTCTTCTGTAGATCAGAAATTAGCATTTTAGAAAAATAACTCAGCATCATTATTGAGTAATCATATTCTCAAAGCAGCAGTCTTTTTTAAAAATGGTCTATAATCAATTAATGTTCGAATCCAGACATAATGCAATAATGTGCTCGAATACAATGAAATAGAGTTCAGTTATTGTCATAGGTAGGAGATAATATCCCCTAAGACGCTGAACTCTATCAATATTTTCTCGTGAACTTGGATAGTCCAAAATATCTAATTTTTCGATCTGGGAAGTTTGTGTATATGTATTTTTGAAATTAAGTCGCGAACACTACAACTATCTAACTAATGAACCTAGTTTGAACAATATGAATAGCCAATTGTGGTGAATATGTCGCTGATAATCAAACTTTGAACACATTCTATAATGTTATGAGTGAAAAGTAATCGGTTCGCTTCCTATTACAATTATGATGAATTCTTTTGTTACTTGTAGGTAAGAGACTTGTAACCTGAAATAAATCTGGGTTCTATTACAATCGCATGTTTTGCAAAGACAACTGGATTGTATGTTCTACATTCGCTTATTCTAAAGGTGACTTTGCTAACCGATCTGTAGGTCAAAACTGCAACAAATAATAAATATGACATTCAAACCGAAACATAGGGATCCATATGAACATCAGAAGAAGTGGTTCGCAGCACACTATCAAAGGACAGGAGGAATATTTCACCGGCACTGTTAGCCTTGACCGTCTATTCGAAGCAAAGGATCCAGCACGAGTGGTCGGAGCAAAAGTCACGTTTGAGCCTAGTTCCCGAACTGTATGGCATACACATCCACTGGGCCAGATCCTGATCATAACTGCTGGGTACGGTCTAGTACAGCGTTGGGGTGGTTCGGTGGAAGAAATTCGTCCAGGTGACGTGGTCATGATATCGCCTGGTGAAAAGCATTGGCACGGTGCCACGGCGACCGCGGCCATGACGCATATTGCCATCCAGGAACAACTCAACGGCAAGATAGTTGACTGGATGGAAAAGGTCAGCGATGAGCAGTATCATCAGCCGCCAGGATAACTAACTATAATGGTCCATGAGATGCCCACCTACATTCAGTCTGTGTAGAACTATACCTTTGATTATTTTTATTGCTTCATCATTAACAATGTGCTGAAAAAAATCACATCAATATCTTATAGATAATAATTACAGGTCAAGACTTTGTAATTTATGTTCATAATCTTGGAATAGCCATATCTATTATACATTATGTAGGTATGAATCGAATTCATATTATCTCTGGAATAGCAGTAGCGACAATAGCTCTATTGCTAGTTACGACTTCAATGTCAGATCAACAGTCCGCGTTTGCGCATAAAAACCACCGGTATCATCACCATCATCATGGTGGTGGTAGTGCAGCCGCAGCAGCCGCAGCAGCTAGCGGAGGTGCAGCTTCATCAGCAGCCGCAGCAGGGAGTGCAGCCGCAGCAGCCGCAGCAGCAGGAAGATAATCAATAGATCGATCTATTGATTGATCGATTAATGTTATGACCAAACAGTGGAGCTGACCTTGAACGTAAAGCTCATAAATAATCTCATCTTCCAAGAAGTCATCTACTAGTGATAGTGATAAGCAGATAGTGACTCGTACAGAATTGAGAATATGAAAGATCATGAAAATAGAATCCACTTTTTTACTTGTTAGTATACTTACGGTCTTAACCGTAACATCAATTGCTGCAGCAGCTATTGCTCCTACTTCAATACCTTTCTTCTCATTATCTACTTACTCTGTATTTCCCACGGTCCAGTCGACGTCATCGTCAACAGCAACAATAACTTCGTCATCATATTCTTCATCATTATTACTACCGTCATTCTTACCCAACATCGTTCAGACTGCCAAAGCTGATGTAGATATTGATACTTCTGGAAATGGCGAAGCAGCTGCATTTGATGGTAAAAATAGCATATCTTCGTATGAAAATGGCTTTTGCAATACTGTAGATAATATGGCTGGAGGAGGGTTTGCATCTCTATTTAAGGGAATAGTTGATTGCAAATCTTCAGAAAACAAGCAACAGCAACAGCAACAGTATGTTGTAGACTATTCAGTAATTAAAGACCCAGTAAAAGTAGGTGATACAACTTACATGATTGTATCTGTCAGAGATAGAAATACAGATCAACCTGTTTCTGATGCAGTTGTTCTATTGACTATAGAGTCACCACCACATTCGAATTCAGATCCATCTGTAGGTCAGACCTCAACTACTTCCACAAGTACTACTCAAACTGCATATACAGATAAAGACGGACATGCAATAT
>JBEDUN010000149.1:0-36969 GCA_040414675.1 Nitrososphaeraceae archaeon
AATTCTTCTTCGTCTTCTTTAACTCTAAGTCCAATGACTGCATTAATTATCTTCATAATTATTATAGTACCTCCAAAGCCCAGAACCACTGCTACTGCTACTCCTAATGCCTGAATGCCTAATTGTGAAGGGTTTCCATATAAAAGACCGTTTGGTCCTGAGGGGTTAATAACAGTGCTTGCAGCTAGCCCGATGGCCAGAGCGCCTATGATTCCGGTCAGTCCATGAACTGAACTAACATCAAGAGCATCATCTATTCTTAGCTTTTGTTTGAAAAGCAGAATTCCATAATACGATGCAAAGCCTAGTATTATGCCAAGAAAGAATGCACTTTGTGGACTAATGTATCCGGCAGCTGGTGTTACTCCCGCCAAACCAGCAATAGCTCCGGTTATAACTCCAGTAATGGATGGTTTTTTGGACTTTTTCCATGAGAGTACAAGCCAAACCATTCCAGCAGTTGCTGATGCAATCTGAGACGTTAGCAATGCATTACTAGCCAAAGGCCCAGCCGTAAGCGCACTACCAGCATTGAATCCAAACCAACCAAACCACAACATTGCCGCCCCAATGACTGCAAGAGGGATGTTATGAGGTACCATTATGTCAGGACCAAAGTTTTTCCTTCTTCCTAATACGAGAGCAGCAGCTAAAGACCCCATACCTGCACTCGTATGAATAACTATGCCGCCTGCGAAATCATATACCCCTAGTTGTGCAAGCCAACCTTTTCCCCACACCCAATGTGCTAATGGATAGTATATGAAAATACTCCACGCTATAATGAACACAAAAAAAGCATCCCACTTTAGTCTTTCTGCAAACGCGCCCGTAATTAACAGAGGCGTTATAACGGCAAACATCATTTGATATGTGGCAAATGTGGTACCCGGTATGTTTGGTGCATAATCTAGTGAAGTACTTGTAGGGACCCCATTGAAAAATATCCACTTCAGACCACCGATTACTCCCCATGATGATGGTGCATATACAAGAGTAAATCCAATGATGAACCAAAGAATTGATAGGATTATCAGCCCAGAAAAAGTCTGCATTAATGTAGAAAGAGAATTTTTGCTTCTTAGTAAGCCAGCCTCAAAAAAACCTAGAGCAGGAACCATTAATAGTACAAGTCCTGTAGAGATGAGTACCCATGATGTGTCACCAGGGCTTATAGTCAATACGGCTAAAGCATGCTTATTCTCTTTAGACCTTTACGAATAATTCCTCATTATATATGACCAGAGAAAATAGTTTAAAGATAAACATGTAAAAATTACAAGGGTTAAAACACTCTGGAAGTCATACATCAAAATGATAGGGTGAATACCTTAGGTAGTAATCTCATAGCTACATTCCGTGCTGCTGATATAATAAAGGATTGTTGAGAATTCTACTCGTTTGATATATTCATTGAATGGAGAAATATGTAATACACTAATATGTGACTGACTTTTACACTGTTTTATTCTAGGGTAAATTATACATTATAGTGATCAATTACTACGAGTTGCAACTTCAGATTTGACATCGTTACCATATTACTTATTATTTACGACTATTCAGTTAAACACAATTTTGGAACAAGACAAACTTGAAATATTTTGTAAAATTTGAATACCTAACTGATATCGCACGATCTAGCCTTATAACTATTAATTAATTAATAGATTTAATTTATTATTTCGTTTATTAGTTTAATCAGCTCTTCATTTCCAACGGGCTTTTGAATAAATTGTTTCTCCTTTAGTTCACTTAGTACATCTATAAATGCTCCATAGATAGATTTATTGGCTGTTAGAAAACATACCTTAACTTTATTATCTATCTTGTTGATTTTCTTGTATAATTCAAAGCCATTCATTTTATTCATTTTGATATCTAGAATTAAAAGATCATAAGTATCCTTTCTAAAATTCTGCAATGCCAAAAGAGGATCATCAAATGTGTCAACTTCAAATCCATTGCCTTCTAAAACATTCTCAAATGTTATACAAATATCAGATTCATCATCTACAATCAAGATTTTCTTTATTTTATGTATAGTTGAATTCGATTCCAACACGAATAGGCATCTTTATCCTTTATTGATGGTATAAAAAAACTAGGATTTTTTGTGCCACTAAGTTTGAAAATACGCTGAAAATGTACATTGCAATTATATTAATGCAATTTCTGATAAATTTTAATTCTTGAGAATGATCGTATCTTAATTCAATATTTTTGTCAATTATTCTATAAATAATCTTCAAATAGATGAAAAAACTAATTTTTATATTTATTGACAGATAGATAGTTGTTGACATTTGACCAGAGGCAAGAAAGGAGGGGCTATCACCTCATCATCAGCAACAGGGAAGAAAAGTGAGAGTGTTACTTTTAGAATTGAGTCTAAAGCGCTAGAGAAATTGCGACGTGAAGCAGAGCAAAAAGACATTAGTGCAAATACATTGGTAAATAAACTAATAAAAGATCACTTGAACTGGCATTCTACTGCAGCAAAAGCTGGTTTTATATCACTCAGAAGACCGTTTGTTTCAAAGGTCATAAAGTATCTACCAGACCAAGAAATTATATCCTTAGCAGAATACGTGGCAAAGACCGCAAATAAGGATTCCTTACTACTTATGAGGAATGATTATAGTATCAAATCGGCTCTAGATCTTTTAGAATCCTGGATAAAAATATCTGGATATCCATACAGACATGATGAGACGAGCAACGGAAATAACAAGCACTCATACGTCATACAGCATGATATGGGAATCAAAGTATCAATATATTTCGCTAGCTTACTGCAATTCCTATTTAAAGAACTAGGACAGTATGAAAGGATTGAATTTGATAGAACTGAAAACTCCTTAGCATTTTCAATCGATATTGAGAGTAGCTAGATCTATACTCGTCCAAGTTTTCATCTATTCATTGCATGCATTAAGCCATATTTCGTTATAATCTTGCCATAGTTTTATTCCAGAGATGAACGGATTATTATTTTCATCGTTGTTGAGAAAAGTAGAATGATGATATTCTCTACCCGATTCATCATTGAATCTAACTGATTCGCCTGACCTATTTACGACATGAAGCAGAATAGAAAGATGTTAGTACTAACATGGCGGTAAATCAGATAATATAAGATCATCAGAATTGGCATTCTTATGCAGCATAGGCCGATTTTGTATCTGTTAGAAGACCATTTGTTTAAGATCTTAAAATATCTTCCAGAACAAGAAATTATTTCTATAGCAGTATACGTGGCAAAGGCGACCAATACTCATCATACACTCACATCTTTGTGGAAGATAGAATTAGAGTCCTATGTTCAAAAATTCCATCTATACTTTCTATAATAGATCTGTTTTATGTAACACTACTTGATAAAGCCAAAAATGGGTTAGGCATTGCATGCGGTTGCCAGTGGATTCGTGATGATCTGTGGCGATGAATTCAGACCTAGTTGAAATCAATTTCTTAATTGTATTCGATGGTAGTTAGTTGGCTGGATTCCTAATAATGATTGTATTTTCAGTCCATTTTACCTAGATACGCTGATCTCCCACATAAATGTCAGGAGAAGGCATATTGAATTTAGCGTACTTACATCAAATAATCTTCGAGTAATGTTATTGGATCTAGATTTACTTTATCCATATTGATAGTAAAGATGTGGAAATTAAATAATTACCTTTTATCATATGACAATTCTCAGTCATATGAAATAGTTCATAACCATTCACATAGGTTTTAATATTCAAGCATAAGTAAATTCATACAAATGTTTCTATTGGATATTTTAAAGCATGATACGCGTAATGAAAATATTTGTGATCTATGTGGTGAACAATTTGTGAATTACATGGATTTGATTGCACACGCAAGACACGTACATCATCATCCGATTATGAAATGCCATGATTGTGGTATGGAATTCATTCACGAAAAGGATAGACTTCGTCATATCCGAGAAGAACATCTAAGAAAAATAGATCATCGAACCCATAAATGGGAACATACGAAAAGAATTAAGGACCCGCAATCGGACGTAGATGAACATATGCATAACTTTGGTGATAATTTCTGAATTTCGCTTTATTTTGACACCAGATCATTACGAGTTGTTTTGGCAGGCCATACTTATCTAACTAGAAGCATAGGACAATGAGCATATTACATTACACGAATTGCGACACTTCTCATCAATAACCTTTAGTCCGATTCCTTCATTCGTTCCAGAGACTATTATACATCATTAATAGAATAATTTAAAATCAATTCGCTTCAACTAAAGCTTCTGCTTGTACACCTGATAGACCTACATTCTTTGCTAGTTATTTTGCTTTGTCAAATCCATATTCTATTTTATCTTTAATGTCCGCATATTTAGCTGAGCTTGATGAATATTCTGAACCGAAATTGGCAGTATGTTGACTATCGACCGCTACTTTTTGCTTATTAGTTATCTATGCTTGTCTGTTGTTCTCCTAACCCACATAGTAGTCGTACTGATTTCAACTATAGAAGATAACACTGTGATATATCACAACACGAGATGACAGTTAATTTTAAAATTCCCTCTACCTATGTTTGGATTCTTTTAACAATGCCAATCTGTAATGCCGCTGACAATCCATCGACTACTACCCATGCTTCCTTTATCTTGTTGCCATCGAAATGAAAAACAGTCATACCGACGGTTTCAAATTTCTTATGGGTAGCCGGGATACTACGAAATTCCTTTTCATGCGTCCCTTCAACAACAAAAGTGGAAGCAACTTTACTAGACTCAGCTATGCTATCTACCATAGTAAACCGCATATCAGGAAACGCAGCACGATCTGAGGAAATCCATTTCTTAAAGTTTTCAATTCCTTCCACATCTTCACCGCGAGCATGGTATACAAATCCAGGTGTCAATAGATTTTCTATATTGTCCAGATTACTTTGGTTGTATACGTCATCAAAAAATTGGCGAACTGTTACTTTAATTTCTGCAAGAGACATCCTTAAGCCCCTTACTATTAGTCAGAATTTAACTGTTTTCTAACTATATTGGGCAAAAGGGAACGCGAACTTCTCCTGATTATCTATGTGTCTCTACTGATTATCGATTAATATAGATCCAAACGTCTCTGACAGACTGCTCTGCATTACTTGCTAAAATCTTGAGCTGTGCTTGTATTCTTCTGTTCGGAAGCATTTACGCCTATTTTTTCTAATATTAGATTACTATCGTCATGTCAAACATTTCTGGATTTATTAACATTTGAAAAAATCTCATTTATTTTTTATTTGGATCATCGAAGTATCTCTTCTAGCTACGGCTTAGGAGTTTTACCATAAAAGCCATTCTAGCCGAGTCCATAGGTAGTAAGATCTTGACATAGCATTTACTTCAATTTCGAAATATCCCTATATCCATTCACATGCTTGCTAGATTTCTACAAAGAAAATCAAAGAAGAATTGGGTATTCGAACCGGAAAAGTTCACCATTCAAATCGCTGAGGATAACCTAGCGAAGGTAGAAGCCATGCAGTTTATACTTGCTGTGATTATTGACGAAGAAAATAAGAAAGAGACAAACAAACTAACAAATGAACTTAGGATAGGTTAAGTCCTTTATTAGTAACGCTTTAAAATAAGATAGTATAAGAATGGGTCTTCGGGATTTATGCTGGAGTTTAACGACTATTTGTCTATCCATTTATCTACAAGGTTAAATACTGATCTTTGAATCTACTAACGTCAACGATAAGAACTCTGTTAATTGCAGTAATAACTTGCTTGCTTGCTATTGGGCTAGTAGAGACTGTTCCATTTATTAAATCTCAAAATGCGCACGCCGCCATAATACATGGAAGTTGCCCAAACATGACTTTTCTATGGGATCCCACCTATGGAGCAGGTAAACCCCATCAGACCCCCAATCAGGCCGCGACGGATACAGCAGGCTCAAAGAACTCCATCCAGAATGTGTTGTTTTTGATGGACATGTGAGGGCTGCTCCTACGGATGAAGAGCACGATGGCGATGTGACTTTCAACGTAGATCCAGACACAAATGACGATAAGTTACTTTTAAATCAGTATAATACCAAAGGATTACATGTAGAAGTTATATGTGCAAGACAACCGGATTATAGTAGATACAGTAACTTCCAGGGCCATTATTGCGACGGAGTCTATCCTTCTCATGTTGACACAAGTAAACTTCAACCAGGCTCTCATGTACGAATTACCGGCAAATGGGTTCAAGATATAGGATATCCAAAACCTGACCACGATCAATGGAATGAAATACATCCAGTGGAAAGTATACAGATTCTCCATCCCTAATTTCATCTTTGATTCCTTTTAAGCATTCTAGCTAGCTAACCCATTTTACTCACTTTTGATGTAGGTTTTACCTTCTTAACATTGATTGTGATTATTTTTGGTCCTCCGGTTATTAACTGCTCTAAAACGCAGTGGTAGCTAAAATGCTTGCCAGTTAACAATAGAACTGGTAGAAGAATCGGAATGTCTCTCTCTTAAAAGAATACCTGATCCATCAAGTGTCGAAATTCCCAGAACTTCGAATCACTTCATTCATAAATTTTGTAGTAATAGTTTGAAAACATGCTGTAATCAGGAGTAAATGTCATTAAAGAATCGTACTTATCACAAAAACTAATAATTAATACAACATCTGACTAAAATAAATAAATAAAAAAGATATTTTTGTTCATCTGATTAACGAGCTATTATCCGACTTGAGTGCCAGTAATTTCTATGAACCGATTATTATTGCCGAAGCTGATAGCTAATACTCGGTCAGTGTTGCTGCTTTGTATTTGTTGCCAGCTAGCCCCGTGGCCATCTATTGTAACCTTGAATGGTACATCTTGACCTTGATCATTTTTAGCATCGAGGGCAAATCTTGGTATCTGGACAGTCAAGACTCCACCACTACCACCGGGATTGATGACTATGTCTCCTGCTTTCATGGCTGGATTTCCAAGGATTCCAACAAGTGTTCCTCCTCTTATGCTATACAGGACTGTGAGTACCCCAGCATTTGCAGTCTTTAACTGATACTGGTTAGTATACCCTGTTTTTAAGAGACTTTGCACAGTTGTTGGATTCAACTGCGCGTTTGCAGCCTGAAGCGGGACCGTTGCGACTAGAATTGCAAAGAAGGACGAGATGGTTAATAAGGTTACCAAACCAGCTCTGTTGTTCTTTGGATATTTGGAAATTTTTTCTTTATTCCACATGTCTATACTGATAAAGATACAGTATTTCTTAAACCTTTAGTTAGGGGAATTTATTTATTCTAAACAAAATTGATTTCAATTCTAATATGATTTAACAGCACTGGTGTAACAGGGCAGAAGAGCAGGCATGTAGCAGAAGGTATAATAGAATGTGGTATACAATATCTGAGAAGCATTACTTTGCAAACAATGACGAACTATTCGATCGTTGTGTCTTGGAATTTGCCATTTTTATTATGATTTCTAGAACATGTATCAAATACTAATTTGTTTTACACACCCATCTAAGTTTTGATTTTGGATTAATGTGTGGAAATCAAATTCAAATACAAGAACTAGCCTGACATCTCCAAGGTAAAGAGTTGAATTATCGAACAGAGAAAAGCCTTTCACTTGTTGTCTTATCCTCATTGGTATCATTCTCAAACGTATGCTACCTTCATTTAGTATCAAGCCAATATTTTTTATAGAATTACTTTAGTATAACGCATTACCTTTATTTGAGAACTTGTATACAATATACAATCGTAGATTGACACTTTAAATCGAACGGTGTAAACCAATATTATAGAGATTAACGAAGTCTATCTTTGCATGTTTTGCGAAATATTCAGTATAATGAGGATAGATAAAACAGTTGAAAAAAGTTATTCAAAGTTGATCAATAGACGATCGCTGGAATCAATAGAAGAACGTTTAGAAATCTTCTATTGATAAGTCACCAACGATTACACATATGCTGAAATATGTAATATATTGTTATACGACATTCTATATAACCTTGCTATTTGGTAAATTGGGGATGGGAAAAGAGATCCATCCGAAACTTACTGATTATGAGTAAAGTTAGGACCATATACTACTGTAATAAATGATCTGTATATTACTAGGGATAGGAAAGAGAGTGAAAATGCACTTATGAATAAGTTGCATGAGGCAGCTAATGAAAGGTGGCAGCAACAAGCGTTCGATGCTCAACAAGCATAACATCAAATATAAGCTCAGCAAAAGCAAATGGAAGCTCTGCAATAACGAAATTTCCAACAAATACCACAACCCCAACCACTACAGGAAGATATCCAAGCTAAAACATATTGATCTCCACCAAAAGAGGTGTTATCTGACGAGGAATTTCCGAAACTCAACGCAGACCTGCTATCATAAATTTGATCTTCAAGTTGCAACTGGACAAATGGTCGGTCTCCTTATTTTTTGTATTTAAGGCTTAAGAATGGATTGGTTTTTCAGAACCAGTTTTAAAATCATTGAATAGACAACGGTTCGAAAGTCGATTTTTTATTTAGTAAAATAGTCTATTCATCATAGTATACTTTGCGAATTTAAGAGTAGCATCACTGAGTTGCGAGGACTTTCGCCAAAAGTTTAGTGATATTACTAAGTTAGAGTCATGTCGATGATAACCTTGATATCCTCCTCACGCTTATCTAATGCACTAGGCCAATCCTCAGGCGCCAAGCGTCGTGTGATGAGTCGAGTGAGCCAGTCTGGGTCTGCCTTCGCAAGTGCTTCGGCAGCCTGATCGTAGTGTCTACGGGCCGCGCTTACTGTCCCGAATGCCACCTTATTTCCAAGCACAAGCGCCTTGGTCATTGCGTCTATTCTCATTTCCACCAAGCGTTCGCTATTTGAAAATCCAGCGAGGGCGATGACTGCGCCAGGCGCCGCCAATAATGCTGCATCCCTACCTACCTTGCCTACACCGGTGCACTCGATAACGATATCCGGCTCAATTTGCAAATCGACGACAGGCACATTGTGGTACTGAGCACCAAGGTCTGCCACCAAACTGGGCTTTACCCCCCTGTTGACCAGATCAACTACGTGTGTTTCTAGACCCCGTTGTCGTGCTAACAGTGCAGCGAGGAGCCCAACTGGCCCTGCTCCGGTGATCAGAGCGATCCTAGGCTCGAACCAGCTTCTCGAACCGATTCGTTCAACTTGCTCCCACGCCTTTGCCACTACAGCCGCAGGCTCAAGCAAGACACCTGTGTCTCCCAATTGTGAGTCGATAAGTACGGCGAAATGCGGATCAATTCGGAAGCGTTCGCACCCGTAGCCATGGGATTCCTTGATCCCTCGCTCAACGAAGCGCCCGTTTCTACACATATCCCACTCGTCGGCTGCGCAGGCCGGACACAGCAACGGATCTGGCCGCCGCACAATGCCGACCACTAGATCTCCGGACTCAAAACCACTCCCCTCAGGAGCCTCTATCACCTCTCCTAAAGATTCATGTCCTAGGACCAGCCGCTCCTCTCCAGGTGGAGGGATGCCATATCCTTCAAGGACTATTTCGAGATCGGTGCCGCACATGCCAATTAGTCGCGTCTGAACTAACACTGAACCATCGGAATATGGTGGCTCTGGCAGATCAATCACGCCTGCGGTCTCAGGTCTGCCGGGAATGATTGCAATAGCTCTCATCTGAAATACATTGTCCTTGTTTCAGAAATCTGGAGTGACAGTTCCAAGCCATTCGTATTAGGAGTTTCTGAATAGACCATCTTACGATGTGTCTTCAATTTTTTATGTCCACCCACTTGTGTTTTGGTCTGGCCAGTGCCCTAGAGTCGAAATAGAGTACGGGTCTTGATTCAGTATGCAATGTAATACATAAAGATAAATGCTGCTGCAATTAATAGGAATGTTTCTGTTGTGCCAACATATTAGACCACACTACTTGGCATCATCGATTTCCTATATGAAGAAAGATGCTATATTCTTGCCAAGTTATTCTAAGCACGCATATGTACAAATTATATTGTGTCAAACGATTCAAAAGATCGATCCTGATCCGCGTCCAGTAAATAATTGTTTATGCGTATTTAGAATTGTTAAGCCATTAATATGACTGAACGATCCAGAAAAAGAATCGTTGCCTGCTTGCTTCAAAACATAGAACTATCTAACTAAACTTCCTTATAATTGAAATCCTGCTTCCTCCCAATCTTGCTATCCACCTGCATAACGCCTTATTTTCTTGTAGTCGTTATGTTCCAGGAATTGATATCTTATTATACTCGCAGGACATAATGGATTAGAACAATGTATGACTATATCATCGCTAGGATTAAGCATTTTTATTGCGTCTCGCATATTGCTTATGTTGATAGAACCTGGTATTCCTTTGGCTTCAAATGTCCATTCTCCAAAAGCGTTTACTAGTTTAAACTTATCTTTACGATCTAACTTGTCTTAAATCTTCTCTACTGATAAGATTCATTGACATCTTTGAATCATTCAATTCATTAAATCAATTATTGCAATGAGATATTAAATATTAGCTTGTTTCTTTCATTAAGAAAATGCGGACAGTCTCAGGGCTCACTCTAGATATACCCTACAGGAGAAGGCTTTGTCGTTTATGTAATAAGTCGGCATTATAAAGTTAAGACCAGGAAAATACGACCTCGGTATTGATATTCTTATTCACAATTTGTGAATCTCAAATTCCTATAACTAATCACTATGGAACAGACACTTCTAAATGCTATATTATTACTACCTAGTCAACTCTGCTGATAGTATTTTAATTAAATACTATTAACCTATCTTTTCAATTTTATATCTCAAAATTATGTTAGGATATACTTTTCTTATGGCATGACTATTTACTTTTAATGCTAACCTAAAGCACACTCAGGTATCAACATCTAATTCTAATTCTTTATCCCAATAACTTTTCACATAAGCGAATTTTTGCCCCTTAGTAGTGTCAAACAAATATTAAATGATATCATGATACCAGAATGCGTAAGGCTTATATGAACGCTATCATGATATCATACTCAATGAGTAAAATAAATCAAATAGAAAACGAAATACATCAAGTAAAAAATCCTGAACAAAAGATCATAAATGGGGTAAATGTCACAAAACTAATTGGTACGATGGATGCCATTAGAAGCCGACCTATACTCTCAAAATTCAATTTCCGAGCAAAAGGAGAATGGATTGAGGGTGGACATAATCAAATAACCATCAACGACTTTTATGGTGCTGGTCAGACCCACACTAGAAGCCGACCGTTTGTATATGACGAAGACGAACCAAAGATTCTTTTAGGAGAAGATCATGGAGCCAATGCAGGCGAGTATGCACTCGCAGCTCTGAGTAGTTGCTTGACTTCAACTCTTATCTACCATGCAGCTGCTAAAGAAATAACCATAGATGAGGTAGAAACCACATTGTCTGGTGACATAGACCTTCAAGGCTATCTTGGAATGTCTAAAAACATTAGAAATGGATATGAAAAAGTAAAGGTTACATTCAATATTAAGTCCAAAGCCCCAAATGAAAAAATAAAAGAACTTGTAGAACTTGCACAAAAGAGATCTCCTGTATTTGACATATTTACTAATCCCACACCAGTAGAAGTCTCTCTTCAAGAATAATTGAGCAACGAAAATTCGCTGCTACAAGGACTATCAACATAAATTGAGGATCTAGCCGAGCAACTAATAGATCCTATTCCAATTATTTATTTAACATAATAATGATGTGCAGTTTAGACATAATTTTAGACCAAAATATAAATCAAATAACAGAGGGGGAAAGGAAGGAAGAAAGTGTTTGATGTGTACACTTGAATCATGAAACGTACGAATGTTGTACTCGTCGTGGACACAAATTACATCTAGTTAGTTAGGGAGTCTTAATTTTGGTATATGTGCTATTCAACTTTTTAACATGGCACTTAATACTAGATTTCCTTATATTCAAAGCACGATTTATTAGCATCTTCATGAGGTCAGTGGCATTTGTCATCTTGTTCTGGCACATGATATCGTTATCAACTGCCCTTGTAAATTCTCAATTCTATATTGTTTCTAATTAATTGACGTATTATTATAATTCCTGGCTTGATCTATTAACAGGGCTTGTAATTATGCATAATTGATGTTTGATGATGCGATTTATGATAAATAAAACCACCGACAGGGCCTTGTTCCTTAAGAGGATAGTATGAAGTGCATAAAACCCAGTTTTGAGAATGATCTTTAAATAGAACGCAGACGTTGCTAAAGATTATGGGGAAGTACGACAAAAGCTCGACTGCGCTGATAATTATAGGTATCATCGGACTAGTGGTAGCTTTGGGCGTGGGATACTTATTTTGGCGTGGAATTCTGAGATGGTGAACTACGATGATTCTAATCATCACTGTTCTTTGGACTATTCAACAAGAAAAGTAGATATCCTGGTATAAAATGAAGGCAGGATAGTTCCGACAGTAACACATGCCATCCTTACCATTTATTACTCTCTTGACTCCAAAAAGATTTGAACGCAAAATTGAATATGATACAGATTATTGCCTATCATAGTTCTCGAATTGGCTCACATTAATTTCCTTTTAACGAATATTTAATAACGTGTGAGGCTCCCTATTATTGATTATGTCTTCTAATAATAAAAAATCAACTGCTTTGCAATTTGTTGAGGAAGTATTAAACAAAGGAAATCTTGATAAAATCAAGAATTTAGTTTCTCCTAATGTCGTTTGGCACGGACAGTATAAAGAAGTTAAAGGTCTGAAGAGCTTTAAGAAATGGATCTCGTTAGAGCGCAGCACATTTCCTGATATGCAGTTTAGCATATTAGATAATGTTACAGAGCATGAAAAGGTTGCTATTAGATGGACGTTGCAGGCTACACTTAAAAAGAAACCAGGTAAACCTAAAAAATTACAAACTATAGGCATTAGCATTTTTCAATTTAAAGATGACAAAATTAAAGAAGCTTGGATTGCCTTTGATGCTCTTAGTCTTGCACTGCAAATTGGTGTTGTTGATGTAGTGCCCTCAAAGGTGCAGAAAGCAAAGAAAGAGATGATTCCAATTGAACAAGAGTCGTAAACAAAAAAAATACATTATTGCTAGATGCACTTTTTGATATTCTATCTTGTTTCACTCGTTTTCAGATACCATTAATTAGAAAATATCACTATATGCATAAGGTTTCACTATGTCATCATTAAGCTTTCGAGCTGAAAATTTATCTACTGTTGCAGTGACTACTCAACTATAAGACAAACTATACAATGGACTCATAACTTGCCTAATGAATCCTTTTGAACATACTTCTCCAAGTTTTCATATATTCATTGTACGCATTAATCCATATTTCACCATAAACTTGCCATAATTTTATTCCCGCGATAAATGGATTGTTATTATCATCGTTGTTGAGTGTAGTAGAATGATATTCCTTATTCAATTCATCACTGAATCTAACTGATTCACCTAACTGATTTTGTTTTTTAGATTCGTTGTGATTCTGATGAATACCCGGTTTTACATCTTGCACTAATACTTTGTGTTCTTTCTTTGATTCCGTCCCATTATCATTTCTTTCTTGTAAAGACGAGTCTGCGCTGCTAGAATGATTGATTTTTAAATTATTCTCATGGGAGTCTTTTTTGAATGTAACATTGTCGACACTATTAGTTATTGGATCTGTCTGTTGTTTCTCTTGTACATGCGAGAATACCTTACTTGTCTCGTCTGAGCTCATATCTGCTATTTCTTTCATTTCTGACATGGCATTATCATTAGACGAATCGAATACTTCTGATTGAGCTGGCTGTAAAGGGGAGGTTGTTGCTGGTGTCGTGGCTGCCTCTTTTTGTAGTGACAATTTGTCTTGCTTTTGATCCATCGTTTTGGTCTTTGATCTATTCTTGTCTTCTCCTTCTGCGATACCCATGCTCATATCTATATTTTCATTCTTATCCTTATTATAAGTTTGAGTATCCTTACTACTTTTCTAATGATCCTTAGTATCTGGCTTCAATGGTTCATAGATAGCAGACGTTGCAGTTTGCTAATTCTTCATATTGATCATATGGTAATAGTCTAGTTGGGCGGTGCATTACATAAGAGGGACTACATCAGTTGATCCAGTCTGCCATATTCGAAGTATGTAGTTAATGCTTGAAGTACTGCACCGCATTACAGCGAAAACATTGGCCATGTATGTAGAAATC
Organism: Nitrososphaeraceae archaeon; assembly: GCA_040414675.1. Lineage (GTDB taxonomy): Archaea > Thermoproteota > Nitrososphaeria > Nitrososphaerales > Nitrososphaeraceae > JARBAU01. Next base: position 14,266 of record JBEDUN010000149.1, read on the forward strand.
AACAAGTATATATTGAGAGAGGATATGTGAGGTAATGAAAACACGAACCATCGAAACTATGCAAATACGAGTACAAGACGAGCATTATCTCCTGCTAACTATACCATGGCTTAAGCACGTTATCGGTCGCTTGCGTACTGAACACAAGTACAAATAAGCAAATGAGATCTTGATCAAAACAATGAAGGAATATGGTTATCTTATGTCCCAACTAAATAGCGATAAATACGATAACGAAACTCGGGGCTACTAGAGTAAACTTTTGGTTTGAGGAGTAGCCAAGATACAAGAATATTCCTAGTCAACTGCCACCACATAAGTAACACAGCTTGACTATAGCCTTTTCATTATCTAATTTTCTAAAAATGATTAACTAATCTTTCATCCCAAATAAAGAGAACCAAGATATAGGATGAAGAAGCTTTCTATATCTACAACTATTCATTCCCTCAAGGTGTGTAATACTATCTACATGGTAATATTTACGATGTATACAGATTGTACAGGAAAATGCAACTTCTTAGCTAGAGAATTTCGTAAGGTCTGCTAAACTGCCATTTCTAGAACTTCTAAAGATGACCTGAATCATATTATCCACTTTAATTGGTATCGATAAATTATGATACTCAATCATGAGCAATACACTAACGACTGAAGAATAAAATAAGTTGGTATTATAATGATCCTCATGCAATTTAGTAAAATCGATGCTACTATTACTATATAGAAAAACGTAAGGATATTATTACAATGTAGAAAAACCTATATAAACTCGCAGATACAAGCCACACTCAATTATATGAAACTGTGGTTCACTCAGAATGGCTAATCCCATAATATACCTTGTACCACATACGCATTATGACGCAATATGGGTATTTAATAAAGAGGATTATTACTATATTAACATAGAATTTATTTTAAAGCAAGCCGTTCAGCTAATGAAGACAACAGATTACAAATTCTTGATCGAACAAACTTTTCTTTTGGAATATATCGAAAATGAGTATCCAGAACTCTTTGCTGACAATAACTCTAGCAAGAAAAAACAAAATTGAGGTGGCCGGAGGTCAATACCTATTATCAGATGTGATGCTGCCTAATGGAGAGGTCCTAATAAACGAGATAGCGGAGGGGAAAAAATATGTCAAGGAAAAACTGCATCAAGATGTTCGCGTTGCCTGGGGAGCTGATGAATTTGGATTTAATGCTCAATGGCCACAAATATTGTCAGGTTGTGGATACAAGTATTTTGTATTTAGGCGAGGTCTTGACAGGCCCAAACCCTCGGAATTTTTGTGGGAGGGGTTAGACGGATCTCGCATAATCTGTCATTGGATGCCCTTAGGATACAGAGCCGGCCTCGATCTAACAAAACTAGATAACTCTTATAGTGAATTAAGAAAATTTGCAGCGTCTAATCAGATTTTGATGCCATCAGGCAGCGGAGTGACAGGCCCACAACCAGAAACCTCGGATGTAGTAAAGAAATGGAATGGACGTGACCATCAGGATAATGCGAGAATGGTCATCGCAACACCAATAGAATTTTTCAAATCTTTAGAAAAAGAAAAGATTGATTTCCAGGTAAGGAGAGGTGAAATGTATTCAGGTAGACTGTCTGAAGTATTTCCTGACAGTACATCATCAAGAATGTGGATTAAGCAAGGCACAAAAAAAATTCCTTACTTACATTAGAAAGACTAGATACTATATGTAATTTGGAAGGATGCGCTAGAACTACAACAACAGATCAGCTCAAGAAATATTGGAAAAAAATTCTCTTTGTAGCAATGCATGATGCTCTACCCGGCACAGGAATTGACGAAGTATATGATGAAATCAAAGATATATTTGGTGATGCAGATGATACATTAAACAAAACCATAATGGATTGTATTAGTGAACTTGCCAGAAGAGTAAAAGGGGCGTCAGATTTGATAGTATTTAATCCACTTTCATGGGAGGTCAGGAATTGGTGTGAGTGTAATTTGGAATTTGATAAAGGTGTAGTCAAAGGGATTGTAGGCTTGAAATTGAACTATGAAAATGGGACAGAAAATGAAAAAATAATCGACATAGAAGTTCTGGAACATTCTCTTCATCCGGATGGAAGTTTTAAGACAATAAAAATCGGTTTTATTCCCACAGTACCTGCCTTGGGATTCTTTACATATAAGTTAATCAAAGATGGGAATTGGTCGATGAGAGATTCTAGTACAATTCATACTTCAAACGAGGTATGTTTCAAACAGAAGATTGACAGTGGTTTTGAAGTACAAGTAGATCCTGATAATGGGATTGTAACTGTAACTAAGAACGATTTAACATATTTTAAGGGAAATGAACTAAGTGTAGAAGAAGAATTAGGTGATTTATACTATCATAGAGAAAATCTAGGATTACTCAAATCTGAAACTGGAAAAGGAGTTAAGTATGGTGCTTTTAAAGCAGAAAATTTCAGAGTATTAAAACGCAAATTAAGATCATATATCACTTTGGATAGTAATTATTATGCATTACGATGGCCTTACAGATTGACGTATAAACTAAAACCAATATTATTTAGACATAAATACATAGAGATGAAGAAAGAAATCATTGTATACAATGACTTGTCACGCATTGATTTTATAACACATATACATGATCGACATCCTCATTCTCGAATAAGAGTTGGGTTTGAAACGCCAATAACTTCTAAAATCTATTGGTCAGGAACACAGTTTGGTGCTATTAGAAGAAAAACAAATCAATTTTATTCTAATAAAAAGAAAACGAAAATGAGTGAAAAGCCAACCGGAGTCTTTCCTGCACTTGAATGGGTTGATTATTCAGATAACAAACATGGAGTAACCATCTTAAATCAAGGTATCCCATCACACGAAATTAGGGATCATTCAATTTATTTGACATTATTACGAAGCGTAGTCGTACTCTCCTCAGATGGTATAATGGGGCCCTGCGTACCCACTCCTGATGCAGCTGAAGTAAAACCATACACATTCAGATATTTGGTGTTACCTCATGATGGTGATTGGAGAAAGGCTGCAAGCTATCGGCATGGAATGGAGATTAATATGCCACTAGTTTCGATACAAGTCACAAGGAAAACCGAAAATGCCGAATTTAAGGATAGTTATCTTGGCATATTCTCCTTTTTGGAAATTAGTCCTAAAAACATTCTCATTAGTGCACTTAGGATGGGTAAAGATAAAAAGTCTGTTATCGTTAGGTTTTTTGAAACTGAAGGAAAGCGAATTGTCGCTAGTCTAAAATTTGGCAAGATTATAAAATCAGCAGTTGTTACTGACTTACTTGAAAATGAGATTAGAAAACTTGAACAAATTAAGAATGATGCCTTACAAATAGATGTCGAACCATATAGGATAATCACATTAAAATTGGAATTTTAGTACTTCTTCTTTCCCTTTTTTGGCTTCAGCGATAACGTAGCCATTTGGATCTACTACAATACTTCCACCGATACTCACTAAACCATTATGCATACCTACAGCATCGGCCTTGGCGACATATATCTTATTTTCCAATGCTCTGACTATGGGAAAAGCTTTATTCTTTAGCTCTTTTTTTAATGCTTCTTCCTTACCGTAATAATGAGATGATAAATAGAATAAGATTTTAACATGTCTGTATCTCATTGCTAACAGAGGATAGTTTTGATCTCTACATATAAGGACGCCACACTTGATCCCCTTTATATCAAATTCAAGAGTCGTCTTTCCCGTAGCGAAATATTTCTTGTCGTATTCTGTCAGGTTATTCTTATAGTATATCAATAAACTGGCATGCGGCCTAATAATTAAAGCACTATTGTATATTTTACTATCGGAATACCATGATGAACCAACCACAAGAGAAATGTCATACGAATTTGATGCCTGTTGCAATTTTTCTATTCCATCTTTTATCTCTCTCCATCTAATTTTATGATGGTTAACTATATATCCAGACAGGGCACATTCCGGAAAACATAAAAGATCCAATTTACTCCTGCGTGCATAACGAATACGGTGTAGAACCCCTAATACATTCTTGTTTACTTCTGAGCTTAATCTCATTTGTACTATTCCGATTCGCATGTCACTTTCGACTGTTAATAATTTAGAAAGCCTATCTAAAAACCTAACATAAACACAAACACAAACTGTAGTGTTGCATAATCATCTCTACAAATTTGCTGTATATGGATCTTTGAATTGTACTCTGACTGTCCTTGTCTTTGATGGTGATGATGCTGATGTAATCCCTGGCCTTACGCTAAACCATAACTGTCAGAATATATTTGATTCAGAAAGCGATCAAGTATAATATCCTGTTGCAAGGTCGGGGTCATCCAGGCTTTTTATTTACCATTATTAGACTCCAATCAAATGACAGATAATATAAAGCTGCATTATCTATGAATATTTTGTCTTCTTGAAGGGTTGTCGTGTCCTCATTTATGATTAATTGAATTAGACTTTCATTGCTATTAAGAATTAGTATCGATTCTAGGAACGACATATCATCATAGATAATACATTACAAATTCTAAGCCTTATCATTGCTGTGGATTGACAGAGCCAATTACTACTTTAGGCGCATACCAGGTATTTGGATTCTTACAGAAGATATTTACCAAGAAAGTGACGGATAATGGTGGCGGCATTGCAAATATCTTTATCTCTGGATAAAAATTCTGACGGAAAGGTTCTGCAAAGCATATTACAAAGAGAATAATGGTATTTTGATAGTTCAGACAGGATTATTCATTAACTCGATCATAGGCACGATCGTACGCTAGTCAATTGTTCTTACTACTGGCTTCTGTGATCGTCTAGTTTGGCATTAGATATTGCCTTAGTTAGTTCCATTTTGTTAGATACTTATAGTAGTTTTTCTGATTCCTTCTCTAAATTATAGATCCCAATTGACCCGCCTCTAAGTGTCAGTATATAGAGGATAACAAAAGCAAAAATCAGTATGTAGAATCCATGAACCACAGAACACACACAATAACAACAGGCAGTTACAAATTATATTTCTTTAACTGTTGCATAATTCTAGTGTTCAACGTATTAGTATCAATAATAATAACTATACGAGAAATAAATAATTATCATTAAAATATATACCATTTCTTTCTTTATTTTCTCTATTTTGTTCTAGTTTATAAGTAAGTCTAGTGAAATCCAAAAAGTCCTTGACCCATTTTGAATACGCACTAACTCCCTTGTCAGTAACATGATAGAATGTAGATTCAGAAGATGTTTTAATCGATTCAATAAGGCCATTTTCTTCTAACATACTCATAATTTCAGATACTCTATCCTGTCGCTGTCGTTTGATTCCTGGTACTTTGGTTAGAACATGATATTTGCTTATAGGTCCATTCAAAGAATTGATACAAAGATATTCAAGTATAGAGAGCATGGTATATTCTGAAGAAAAACGAATTTTATTATTTTTTTTATCTTTTTTAGTGTTAGACAATTAATGAAAACCTTAATTTATTTTGGTAGCAAGTTAATCCATTCAAAACCTATTATTATACTAATTCATTATTCATTTGGTTATTCCCAAATAACATTTGCACAATGCATAGTACACTCCTAATAAACTTGCATTAACCTGGTTAACTTAGATCACAATTATTTTTGATTTAATGTATAACTTCAATATTCTTAACAAATCAAAATACGCCTATAACCTGAAAACTTAGGCAAAACAATTTAATATTCAAAGTGATTGTATAACTAAAATATCTTCTATATAAAATAAAATATCTTCTATATATAAAATGAATTCATATTGTTAGTCTTATTATTTAAGTAGAATCCGCATTTCCAATTCATGAGCTTTCAATAACAAGAGATTATCCACTTGTTACGATCTTACAGCAAGGTTACTTCATATCCACAATAGATGGTTTCTCAACAAGTACAAAATATTTAATTCCAGTTCTTTCTAATTTTATAGCTAATGCATATGACTCCTCCGACACATCCTCGCCTATTATTATTGCCAGATGAATCTTATTTTTCGAAGATAATTTGTATAATTTGATATCATTGGCAAATGATTTGACTATGTCTGTTGTTACGTTACCATCAATAATTTTAACTACTATTGCTCCATAATCTTTAAAGGCTTCTTTAAGTCTAGCACTAATATCCTTATCATCATTATTTTTTACCATTGCTATTTGTTCAGGATCAATTAGAATATCAAATGAAATTTTGTCGGAAGATTTATTGCTAGATGGATATGATACATTTAAAAATTCATTGAAATCGTCTTTAGATGAAATATATTTACGTAACTGATCACCTACTTCATCTATTGTTTCAGCTATGCCGCGAACTGTAATTTCTTTGCTCTTATTACTCATAGATATATTTAATCCAGCTCTTATACTGTTCCTCTCAAACATATCTGCCCAGGCTCGAAGCATTCGTTTGGATTTTAATACATTAGGAATTGTGTATGCCAAAACGGCAATAGAAATAGCAGAGAAGACTGTAATTACAAAATCTAGCGATACTGGAAATATGTCCTGTACTTTGAGAAAGTCTAATAATGATAAGACAAATAATGAAGAAATTAGACAGATAATCAAATAGAAATTCTTTTCAATTGAATATACTAATTTGGAAGACTCGTGAGCATATCTAGTTGCTAAGATTGGAGAATTTAATAAGTGTGGATTATCATCATCTTCTTGTGCTTGTAAATTTGTGTCATCATTCTCAAACTGAATTCGTTTGTCGTTATTACTAGAAGTGGATTCAGGCATAGAACATCACTACAGTAAAATGTTCTTTTTTCTTATATTTAAGTGATAGAAGAACTTTGTTCTCTGGTACTCTACTAAAGTTCCTTCAATAGTTTTATAATATTTAGAAAAGTTATTGCCCTATGAAAGAAACTACAATAGTAACCGCACGGCCTACCGTAAAAATTGTATATATTACTGTCGCACTGATGCTTTTAACGGGCGCTATATACTTTTATGTGGCATCTCAAGACTATGCAGATATTTCGCAGTCAGAGCATCAGCCTGTTGATAGCAAGGATGCTCAAGATACAATGGCAACTACAAATGAAATGATATTCTTTATTATAGTGGGCCTAGGATACACTGCGATTGGGATTTACACATTGGAGAATAGATACCGCAATAAAATACCATATATTATGGCAATAATAGGTTCGTCGGCGCTTATTCTATTTTACATATTAACTAGGACAATAAATATTCCTTCGATAGGGATACAAGATGATGTTGGTATAACAGATATACTCACAAAGGTTATGCAGGCAGCAGTTGTTGTACTATCTTTATATATCATTGTATCTCTAAGAAAGAGAAAATCTCAGCAGCCATATCAATATTAGAATATGAGTGAAGACAATTACGGGCACAATTTTTATTTAATGCTGAGTTGTTAGCGGGTTTAGCTTGGGTGATTAGTGGAAATGATTTACTGGTAGATTGGTTTAGCGGTCACATCGAACAGTGAATCTATCAACTAATCACATGTCAATTATCCCTATGCTATTTGGTAACAAACTATAAAGCTGCCGTTAGGTGGAATTCGGACATATCTGGATGCAATGACTATTAAACCTCGAGCCTAATGACAGGAAGTCGTTCTTGAGTCAAATATCCATTGATAATCATCGTTTAAAATAATTGAAAACAGTATTGCAGAGATAATCACTGGATCCTAAATTGTAGTTAGATTATGAGCAGTGGTTCTAAACGGATCTCAACATAACCTATCTATCGCCAAAGTTCATAAGGACATATTTGAAGCTGTTAATAATAGGAATCGAGGTTACCGTAGTTGGAATCACGGGTAGAAGGATCCCAATGATGAATTCGGTTATAAGTCGTTAAATTTAAGTCGTTACCTACCGCATCACATATTTTATTATATTGGATGTTTTATTATATTGAGGAAACAAAACGAGCGCTAATCAATCAGATAGTGATACTTTTAGATGATTTTGTCTATTCATAAGGATAAGCATCTTATATTCTCCTTTCATAACATAATTATCCCACATTTGTTGCCTGCCCTACTAGAATTGTTAGCCCATACAACTTTTGATAGTCGATCTTTAACTATATAACCTTGCTAAAGTAAGAATAAACTGCACTGCAAGAACGTGTACTCCAAGTCTTTATTCATTGTTGTCACAAACTCATACATAGGAGGAGAAGAAGAATACTATGAAGACCATTAGAAATGGCAATAGTAGTCATAATGATAGGAAAGATCTCAGCTACTGGAAATGGTTCTTTATCTTTATTGCTATAGGTATCGCTCTTTCTCTTACCATTCCATTTCCAATTTCATTTGCAGTCTATATTCTTGTATTCTTCTTAATTAATGCATTACGTATAGACTATAATCTAAGAAAATATGGGGTACGTGGTGGAATAAGAGGCTTATATAAGTCGTTATTCCAGACCGTTCATGACAGTGACTTGTCTCTAGGTCCAGAGGAATATGATGACAGTCCGCTCAAGTTCTATTGTATGAAATGTGGTATGGAACATAGAAAAAGAGTATGCCCTAGATGTGGTTCAACTGCAGTAACGATATCATAGACGCATCATCAAATAGCATCAATGAGATAAATCTACACCCCCATTGCTATCATTGCGGGAAATTCAAGCTAATCATAATGGTATTCTGATGACACCCAACCTTTAAACTCGTTATTTGAGAACGTTTGCAATTTCGTTAGTCGTTGTTGGTGTTAAATAGTTATTCTTGCTGCTTCTTATTATTTATCCTAATTAGGTCTGTCGCATAAACCCACATCACGACATCGTCTTCGTCAGGGTACCTTATCCACATATGCGTGCCAATGTAGCTCATATCACAGATCTCTTTCTCTTCGTATGAACTCCAAGCTCTGGCACACATCTCACATATTACTATAACGGTAGGTTTGAGCGTTACCATGCCAAGAATCACTTCTTACACATGGATGTTGTCTTTTTTCATTCTGCTAACCCATTACAAGGTAACTACAATCTTAAACGTTACTGTATAAATAAAGTACATGTCGACATACTCCTGCCTGCTTGTCGTAGAATATGTGTATTCATTATCTTTTGCCAGCATACCAGCCATTTAGTTTTGTCTACCTCGGATCATACCTCTGAATTATCTTGCTTACCGGCTGCAACAGTCTTGTATCACTCGAAAAATGTTGTTTGATAGTGTTGAGTACCCCGCTGGTTCAAAAACATAATCCTTGAATCTACTGCCTGTCTACTAAGGAGTTATCTATTTTATTTCTCCTATTGGTGGGTTCATCAGACGGCTTAGCGGGAGTAGTTTTAGGAAGATCTACGACTAACATGCCATTACTCATTTTGGCAGTAACCATTGAAGGAATTATTTCCTCTGGAACAAGAATTCTTCGACTAAGGGATCTATACGATCGTTCGTTATGCACATAGTTCTTGCCATTATCTCCAGTCTTTTCAGACTGCTCTCCAGTAATTTCAAGAGAATTCTTTGTTGCCTTGACATTTATTTTTTCCCTTTCAATTCCTGGTATTTCTACATGGATTTCATATTTGTCTCCTTTATCGATTAGGCCGTGTAGAGGCACATGTTCCACTCCGATAACTTCTAGGCCAATAGGAGTGCACCAATCTGATAATAATGAATATGGTAATAGGGGCGAAATCATGCTTTCCATTTCACTTTTAAAGTTATCGAATATATCATCCATTCTTGGCCTCATCATTAGAGCTCGACTTCTTATATCGATGCTACTCGTATTTTCAGACTTTGACATAATATAATTATTGAATAGTTATTATTTGAGGAGTCGGATTGCAGTGCATTACAATGACGTTATGCATAGATCCATCCTAGTCTGTTGTTTGAAGCATTAGCAGCAGTCATATTGGAATATATTTTTTTGAAACTGTGTCAATCAGTCAAAGCTTTTAGAATATGATGTCAATAACATATTGAAAGAGTCAAGATAAGTTAAACCTGGATATGACATGATTCATATCCCGAAGTATACACGGATTCTCCTTTTTAAAATGAAGTAAATATATACTTACAATATGATAATATATTCCAGTTCCAGTGACAATACGATATTATGAGAGCTAGTGATATGATGTTGTAATTTGACTGTCTGTCTGTTAAATGTGATCTATGAGGGCCATGTCTATAATTGAGATAGATAGGTCAACAAGGACGAATAGAATGTGAATTTGGATGCCTGAAGACACTAAAAGGGGGTTTCGTGTAATCAATAATTATGTATTATCGAAGTAATTTTATAAATAGGAAAGTTCGTAGTTTTGGCTTACAAAATTCAGGCTTTTCCATAGTTTAAATTTCTGATGACTTGTCTATAGATCTACATATTATTTGATGTAACTTTGCATAAGTTAATAGTCATATACATTGAACCAATTTACTTTGGATTCGAACATGTCAATAATGATACTCAAATTACTCTACACAAAACAAAATCAGACAGGTTCAAACGTGATCGTAACCGCATTTAATAAGAAGAATTAAGTAGGCATATTCATATATGCCTTCTAAAATTGTTGATGTAAAGACTTCCCTCTGTGAAATAAGAGATAACGCAGTTGTCGCAATTTCTGGATTCAATATGGCTACTACTCCAGAGTACTTGATTCTCGAGCTTTATAGAAGATATGTTGAAGAAGGACATCCAAGAAATATATTTATAATTTCAGACGCACTTCCTGCCAGTCCCGGAAGAGCGCTAGATCAAATAGCGGAAAATCTATACAAAGAACCAAATCAGGAATTTCTTAGGGGTATTTTGTTGCCTTTCTTAGGCTTTTCACCATGGCTACAAAAGCTTGTTACAGATAATAGAATAGAAAGTTACGGATGGCCTATAGGGATTACAGCATATTGGTTTAGGGAGATATCAGCTGGAAGACCGGGCCTATTGACGAAGATAGGTGTTGATACGTTTCTAGATCCGAGGAAAGAAGGTGCAGTTTTAAATGAGCGTGCAAAAGATAAACTTTCATGTAGAGTGAGCGTACTAGATATAGAAATGACAGATTATCTTCTTTACCAAGCGCCGAAACCGGAATTCGCTTTAATCAGGGCTTCCATATCCGATGAGAAAGGTAATTTGTCATTACAAGATGAAGGAACACGAGGTACAGTTCTTAGTATAGCTCAAGCAGCTAAATCTCGGCCGAGTCCCGGTATGGTAATTGCTCAGGTCAGATGGATAACAAAAGCCGGTACTATAAATCCAAGAGATATAGATGTCCCTGGTCCATTAGTAAATAACATTGTAATTGCACCAAAAGAATATCATTGGCAGAGTGCCACCATAGAATATGATCCTAGGATATCATATAAGATCATGCCTCCAATTAATGAGAACTTATTGAATGGTATTGCTAAAACATCGTTGGAAGTGGATGAAAAAATAATAGTTAGAAGAATCCTATTAGAGTTAATAAGATTATTCCAAACTAAACGAGATACAGTATTGGTAAATCTAGGAATTGGAATTCCAGCCTTGATCTCATTAGTTGCTGCTCAGGAAAATGTAACAGAATTAATTGTATCAGTCCTTGAATCTGGTCCTTGGGGAGGTGTTGCTCTATCTGGAAATGACTTTGGATTGGCAGTAAGTCCCTTTGCACTCTCATCCATTCCTGATGTATTCTCTAACTTTGAGGGTGGGATAATTGATGCTGCTTCTCTTGGCTTTCTACAAGTCGATAAAAAAGGAAATGTAAATCCATTTATGCTACCAGGAAGAATATTTGGACCTGGTGGATTTCCAGTTATAGCCGGAGGAGTACCCAGGATTTACTTCGGAGGAACTTTTACCGCAGGAAGAACCGAATTTAGCATCACAAATAATAAGCTGAATATAACTCGAGAGGGTGCCATATCAAAATTTATCGAAAGTGTGTTTGTGGTTGCATTTAGTGGACAACAGGCGATAAAATACGGACAAGAAATACTATATGTTACCGAGAGAGCTGTTTTTAGATTAACTAAAAATGGAATAACTCTTGAAGAGGTCGCTCCTGGAATTGACGTTGACAGAGATGTAATACAAAAGATGAGCTTCGAGCCTATGATAGGAGGATCAGTAAGGGAAATGGATGAAAAAATTTTTAATGACTCAATAATGGGTATTAGAAACGAAATCAAGCAAACTTGAAATGTGGCCACAAAATTGGATCATGCCTTACTGAAGGAACTTGGAGTTAGTACAAGGAAATTTGAAAAATGGATTTTAATGGCTCTCTTGAAATGATATGGCTGACAATTAAGAGATAGTTGCATTTCTACTACTTGGACAAATGACCATATGTAGTAATTAGAATATCCCAGTACAAAGTTATGGCAGATTGGTCATTAAATCTAATAAAATAATAAACAATTACGTATTTAGTCCTACGAAACATACCCATAACCGTCAAGAAGGTGCCATTATTGTATTGTCAGCTTTGATTATGCCCTTGATAGCAGGCGCATTCTTGTCATCAATAGAGTTTCAAATAACTGAAAGCTTTGCTAAATCATGTGTTAACGAAAATATAGGCAATGATGTTACATCCTCATGTGGATCGCAAGGGCTAAGCTATCTTTGATTATCCTCGTCAGGTAACGATGTAAAATCAACAACCGGAAATAATTTAAAGACATTTGTGAACTCGAATTCTAATTCTGAGGGTAGTAGCAAGGGTAAAAATAGTGAATCTCCATTTATTTTGCCTTTTCCCTAACTATCTAAGGTATTTGTAAAGATAACCTTACATTCGATATGGTCGAAATTATAGTCTATATGTGCAGGCTCTTCATTTCATACATTTTTTGAGTATTTCGATTAATGAGGTCTTGCTAAAGAAATTAGATCATGTCTTTTCTTATTTCATTGCCTCTCATGGAAATAACTCAGGATTTCCAAATGCAGACAAGCCCTTATGGTATATGATTTGAAAATCTTTGACAATGAATAAGTATGAGTATCTAAGTTTGAAAAATTAACTCCATGAGAATTTAGAAGATGCAGCCTGTTTCGCTTTTATCAGATTTGGAGAGCACCTGATCAAGTTTCTATTGATTACCAAAGTACATCTGGCAATCATAATACGAATACAGGCTGCAATCTTGGTTTATAGGTGAAATAATGTTTACAATTTATTAATATTTAAATCGAAGGACCGCAAAGCAGTGCAAAGCAATCATTAGTGCAATAATAGTACAGGATTCCTTTTCCTGAGAATCCCTTGTTCTATTTGGTTCCTTATCTGGTACCTTTTTTTCATTCTTGAAATAGTATTATCACTGGTCGAATCAAACACTTCTGATCGACGTGTATTGACGATTGTTTGATCAGACTAGGCCAGTTTACAAGAACACAACCCAGATCTTTATTTCATTTGCGTCACAATAGTGTTTAAATATAAAAAATCCCAAACCGAGGTTCCCGTCTACTGCTACTCCTATCGATGTCATCATTGCTCCTCAGATAATCAGGATCTTATTTACTACAGACATACCAAACTCACCTTCTCCTCTTTTTGTTTTAGCTGATGATGATGCTGATGATGGCGCTCCCGAATAAGCTCAAATATCAGCTGGTCATATACCTGGCCCTTCCTACCGAGAGCCTTGAGCTCATCTCTTGTCTTTGTTTCCAGTAAAATCGTGACCTTTGCCATTTTACTTACCCTCACCTTTCCCCCTCTCAATAGTGTGATACCATATGAAACCGTATAAGATTTGGGTCTACACTGTAATGCTCTGAGCGATGTCTGTTTGTCTGTTGTTGTGTGGCATGACTTGTGTAAAGTCACGCTGCAGTTCGCTTGATTACCTGCCTTCTTATTTAGCTTTTAACCAAATTATTTTATTGGATCTACAAAAGATCTCCAGATTATACTGGCGTTTGGCCTCTAGAATAGAGATGCGGAATACTCTTTTTTCTTGCCTATTCAACAACAATACCGTAGAACTAGTGCAATGCACTGCATTCCTACTACTTATATTTTGCATAGGCTAATAGTCTCTGAACAAGTTGATGAATGTTCCTAAGAGTAGTAGCGGTCAGACAATTTTGTCTTCAAAAATAACAATAATTGTTGGATCGCTGATAATTCTAGACAGCTTAATATCTCTGACTATTCGGCGGGTAAGTATTAAGATATGAAAGGTCGCAACTATACTTATTCTGTATTTGTAGCACGATACTGTAGGTTGTATTATAATGAAATATGAGCACATAGTGATATCTCGGTTCGGTGGGCCAGAGAATCTCTTACTATCTGAAGAGGAGCTTCCCGAACCGCGAGCTAACGAAGTGCGTGTAAAAGTGCTCGCTGCTGGAGTGTCCTTTGCAGATATTCTCATGCGACAAGGGGTTCATCCAGAATCTTGGAATCTTGGAAGAACTCCATTTACTCCAGGATGGGATGTTGTTGGTGTTGTTGACAAATCAGGAGACAAAGTATCAGCATGGCAAACAGGTCAAATAGTCGCTGCTTTACCAATAGTTGGAGGATATTCAGAATATATATGTCTCCCATCAAATGATTTGGTTCCAATTCCTGTAGGACTTGATCCTGCTGAAGCTGTAAGTTTGGTATTGAATTATACTACTGCTTATCAGATGCTTCACCGTTGTGCCCACATAAAACCTGGTGAAAATATTTTGATTAATGGTGGTGCTGCTGGCGGTGTTGGCACAGCACTTCTCCAATTGGGGAAGCTTGCCAATCTGAAAAAAATGTATGGAACGTCATCACCTGAAAAACACGATGTTGTATCTCATTTAGGCGGTATTCCAATAGATTACAAGTCTGTAGATATAGTTCAAGAGATTGCCAAAATGACGAGTCGTGATAATGATCATGAATCGGGCATAGATGTTGTATTCGATGGCATTGGAGGAAAATCGTTCAAGTCCTCATATGAGATTCTTCGTAGTGGTGGTAGATTAGTTGCTTATGGAGGTACTCCGACTACAGACCTTGAAGATTGGCTAATGATGTTTACCATGAACGTTGTTTCAGACAAGAGAAAATTTATCTTGTACAGTATACAAACACTAAAAAGGCTAAAACCTATGTGGTTCAAAGAAGATTTGATCTTATTATTTAATATGCTAAAGCAAGGACAGATCAAACCTGTCGTAGTAACGAGAATGCCTTTGAATCAGGCTGCTCAGGCTCATAATTTACTAACAAATGGGTCGTTAAAAGGGGGTAAAATTGTATTAATTTGTGACTAGATCACACAGCTTATGGCTTGTACCCTCTCTTTGGGAATGACAAATGTTAGCATAATGACAACACCGGTGGTAATCAAAACATAGGCAATTAATCCCCTAATCGCAATTTCTAGATTTATCAGTGTTGAAGGTGATTGTATGTAAATGTACTACATTTCAGATCTGTTATTCGTGCGAATAGCTTCCAAGCTCAATATACTCCATATATAATTTCAGTGAGCATAAAAGTTAGATGGGTGATGGTTCTTAAGTTGAAGGTGGACTGGCGATATTGCCAATACCACCCATACTTAACGCATGACTAGTCGTGGATGAATCCTGTACAATGATTGACATTACTGATATGAAGTATTACACTACGAAGGAATGAGGGAATGTAATTAGTAAGGCTACTTGGGTTCTGACCGGTAACATAAATTCGATCTAATGTAGATCTGAAATGCTATGTTAGCATAGAATTTGTCAAGCTAGTAACAATGTTAGGATAAGCATTCTCTTCTTCTTCTTATTCTGTTGTCTGACTTGCAATAGTTATAGCCTGTATATTTGTTGTTTTCGTTGTTGTTATTATATTTCCGAATTATTAAATCCTATAATTTAGTATCTACTAGAGTCTTTTAATACTGCCCTTATGCTAATGGGGTCATGGATTTCAAAGAACTTAATGATAAACGTATTGCGCATTCCTTCGGAGGTGGAAAAGAGAAGCAAGAAGTCCGTAGAAAAAAAGGAAATTTGACAGCCCTTGAAAGAATGACCACTTTGTTTGATTCCCAAACGTTTGTAGAGCTTGACCAATTTGTGAATCATGAATGCACAGACTTTGGAATGGAGAAAAAAAAATTTCTTGGTGATGGGGTAATAACAGGTCATGGCTTAGTTGATGGCAGAGTGGTGTTTGCATTTTCGCATGATTTTACAATTTTAGGAGGATCTTTGGGATGGGCTTTTGCCTCCAAAGTTGCAAAGGTGATGGACCTTGCATTGAAACAAGGGGCTCCAATTGTTGGAATCAATGAATCTGGTGGAGCTCGTATTCAAGAAGGGGTAACTGGTCTAGCCGGTTATGCAGAGATTTTTCATAGGAATGTGAGAGCGTCAGGAGTAGTTCCTCAGATTTCTCTAATAATGGGGCCTTGTGCTGGTGGAGCAGTCTATTCTCCAGCTTTGACAGACTTTATTATCATGAACAAATCAGCGTACATGTTTATCACTGGCCCAGACGTGGTTAGAGAAGTCACCAATGAGGATGTAAGCTTCGAAGATCTTGGTGGAGCTCAGGTTCACAATGAGAAGAGTGGAGTTGCACACTTCATTGCTGATGATGAATTTGAATGTTCAAAAATTCTACGATCCCTTCTTTCTTTTATCCCGTCCAATAATTTAGAAAACCCTCCTCGCATAGCATCAAAAGACGATCCCAAAAGACAAGACGCTGAACTCGATTCGATCCTACCTTCAAATTCAAACTTGTCTTATGATATGGGATCAATAATCAGAAAAATTGTTGATAATGGAGATTTCCTTGAGGTGCAAAAATATTGGGCAAGGAATATCATAGTGGGTTTTGCAAGACTTGATGGTAGCTCTGTAGGTATTGTAGCTAACAATCCTGCAATTTTGGCAGGAGTTCTTGATATTAATTGCTGCGATAAGGCGACACGATTTACAAGGTTTTGTGATTGCTTCAATATTCCATTAATTGCTCTAGTGGATGTACCAGGCTTTCTTCCTGGAACTAGTCAGGAGTGGGGTGGGATAATTAGGCACGGGGCTAAACTACTATATGCCTTCTCAGAGGCTACAGTGCCTAAACTTACAGTTATAATAAGAAAAGCATATGGCGGAGCATACGATGTCATGAATAGTAAGCATATAGGAGCAGACTTTAATTTTGCATGGCCCACTGCAGAGATTGCAGTCATGGGACCAGAGGGCGCTTCTAACATTATCTTTAGGAAAGATATATCAAATTCAAAGGACCCAGAAAAGAAAAGAATGGAATTAGTACAAGATTACAAGAATAAATTCTCCAATCCTTACATCGCAGCTTCGAAAGGCTATATAGATGAAGTCATAGAACCTAAAGAAACCAGAGTAAGGCTCATAGCCGCCCTTAGATGTATTTATAGGAAGAGAGAAGAAAGACCTATGCGGAAACACGGCAACATTCCAGTTTAGCTGTTCCTAGCATTCATGATTAAAATAAATAATTAGTTAATTAATCAGAATAAATACTAATATCTAAGAATTACGTGCGTTTAGCCCCCATACAATGTATTAAAATGTAAAGCTTTGAAGATGGAATTTGATTCGATTACAATTAACAATGCTTGATATAAAATTAAGCCCAAAAGTTTTTGTGTTTTTATTTTGACTTGTCTTCATTGTCTAAGAATGTACTAATTGCAAACCGAGGAGAGATCACAATAAGAATAGCAAGGACCTGCAAGAAACTTGGTCTCAAGCCATATGGTATCTACTCTGATGCTGACAAGAATTCCCTTCATATAAAACATTGCGAGAAAGCAGTAGATATTGGGGGATTTACACCATCGGAAAGCTATCTTAATATGAACAAGATAACTGAGGCTGCTAATGTACTTGGTTGTGAACTAATTCATCCCGGATATGGATTTCTTTCCGAAAACCCTGACTTTGCAATGCTTTGCAAGAAAGAAGGACTAACTTTCATAGGCCCATCTTACGAGTCGATGAGCATTACAGGAGATAAAGCGCGTTCCAGAAAAGTTGCTTCAAGAATAACGTCAATAGTAGACGGAGATGAAGTATCTAATGAAGTTATGGCTATGGAGTTAGCAGAAGATATTGGCTTTCCTGTAATCCTTAAGGCAGTACAAGGGGGAGGCGGAAGAGGTCTTAGAATAATAAGATCTTTTGAAGAACTGAAAGAAGCGTTTACTGATTCAAAAAATGAGGCAATGATGAGTTTTGGTTCAGATAGAATATACATAGAAAAATACATAGAAAACCCAAGACATATCGAAGTACAGATACTTGCTGATGATTTTAATATAATTCATTTAGGCGAAAGAGAATGCTCAGTCCAACGTCGACACCAGAAACTCATTGAAGAAACACCTTCTCCCGCACTAACTGCAGAAATGAGAGATAGAATTACTAAAACAGCTATAGCAGTAGTAAAGGAAATGAAATATACAAATGCGGGTACTGTCGAATTCTTATTTAAGGATAATAGGTTTTATTTTATGGAAGTCAACGCGAGGATACAAGTTGAGCATCCTATAACTGAGGCAGTTACAGGTGTAGATATAGTGGAGCAGCAACTAAGAATAGCATTAGGCGATGGATTAATGGTTGAACAAGAAGATGTAAAATCAAAAGGACATGCAATAGAATGTCGAATAAATTCAGAACACCCCTTGAGTTTTGTTCCTTATCCCGGAACTATTACAAAATTCATAGTGCCCAATATCGAAGGCATAAGAATAGATAGTGCAATATATTCTGGATACTCGATTCCGAGCTTCTATGATTCACTTATAGCTAAGATAATATCATTTGCAAATACTCGTTTGGAAGCAATTGAAAAGATGAAGAGTTCGTTGATGCTGTTTAGAATTACCGGAATACCATCTACTATCCCATTTCATATCTCAGCATTGAATGATGCAAGGTTCGTTAGTGGAAATTATGATACGTCGTTTATAGACAAACTAAGGCCGTTCTCATCAAAAGACGGAGAAATTGCCGCAGCTTTAATATCGCTATTACCAAAAAAGATCGAATTCTTGGATAAGTATGTGCAAGAAGTGGCAATAGACCCATGGACAATAAGTAGGTTTGATACTATAGATCTATTCAATCGTAATTATAATGTAAATAAGTGGATTAGATGAAAATCAAAGTTAACGAGACACAATATAACATAGAAATTATCGGGGATAAAGTCCGAGTAAATAATGATAAAGAAGTGATGATTAAACAGCTGAATTCAGATGAATTAATAATAAATGAAAAGTTATTTCATTTGGATTATGCTGGGGAAGGTGAACCATCTATTATGATTATGAATGGTATGGTGTATACAATATCAAAGGAATCTCCAATCCGTGCCCCTTTTAATGAGATAAAAGCACCTATAGCTGGCAAAATTGTTAAGATTTTAGCAGATGTAGGATCCGTAGTCTTAAAGGATCAAGTTTTATTTATCTTGGAGGCTATGAAGATGGAAAACAGATTATTGTGTCCAGCTAGTGGGAAAAAGGTTAAGGAAATTAGAGTTGTCAAGGGTCAATCGGTAATGACTGGTGAAGTACTTTTAATCTTTGAGTAGCACTTAAAATAATGAAAAAAATTTAATTTAGAAGCTCACTTCACCAGATGTATCCTATCCAATTAATTTCTTAAATGGCTTGTAGTCAATTATGAGCATAGGTAAGAATTAATTTCAAATATGCTGCAATTTATCTGGATGATGGTGCATAGCTGACATATCAGGTTATTCATCTTGTACCTATTTTCAAATGGTTGATTATGTTTGTTATTATTTGTTGCATTTATTGATATTATACAACACAATCAAGGACAGAAAATGTATTCCCTCTAAAATTAACAGAACAATAACTAAACCTTGTAACCAATCTTTCTCAGGAAATATTTCCTTTCTTCAACATCCTTTTCGGTCTCTATCCCTTTTGATTTAAATCCGTCAACTATACCAAGTATGGCTCTTCCTTGCTCAGTTTCGATAAAGATAACTTCGATTGGATTTGCAGTAGCGCAATATATATTGACCATTTCAGAAACCTCTTTCAATCTGGGTAGCACATTGATAGGATAAGCATTTCTTATGAGAATTACTATACAATGACCAGCAGAAAGTTTGTAAGCGTAATCAGTTGCAAGCATATCTAATTCGGCAATATTTCCTGCATGCCTTACTAAACATGGACCGCTGGCCTCACAAAAACCAATTCCAAACTTAATGTTAGGAACACAGTTGACTAAGCATTCCGAAACATCCTCCACAGTTTTTATAAAATGACTTTGAGCTAGGATTATTTGCACATCACTTGGTAACTCTATTTTCAAACTATGTATTTCCATAATCTACTTTTCTAAGTAGTTCCAAATATATAAAAAAGCTAAAAACTGCATTAGAGAAATAAAGAGACTAATATGTTGTCTCAAATTTCTGGCAGTATTATATTTACATCATTATATAAATTCCCTTATCATATTATTCATTAATCAAATCCACCAGAACCATAACTTCGATATAAAACGCGATAGCCATGCTATGTATATTTTGTAAGCAATATGCCACGAATCATAGACGGATTCATATGAACGCATCTCAATTTTAGGTGCTTTGCTTGCATGATTTAAGGTTTCAATGTGCTTTGTCTCTCTTTTTCTTTCTTTTTCATTTTGCAGAATTCTCAACAACGTCTCAAGCCTAGTCTTATGATCAATTATTTTCTTTGTTTCTAAATCAAAAAATATGCCTCTTTCTTTTAGTATATCAAGTAGTAGTTGTCTCTTATGTTCCTCTTTCTCTTCGATTTCTTGTGCAGATTGAAGTTTCATTCCTTCTCGCTCATTTGAATTAATGCGTAGACAATATGTAAAATATTGGTCTACAGTGTGTTTCACTGCACTCCCATAGTCATTAATTCTTGCCGAAGTAGCCCAATTCTGAGATAGCAATCCTTTCAAATTATTCTTTGCCAAGAACTAATCCACATATTCTAGATTATATTATTGTGAGAATATGTCATAGTATACGATTTACAACAGTCAAATCATAAATACGAATTATCATATATACCTTCATTTTAGATTTTTCCTATATTTATGCGAGGCTTGTTTTAACAATCTATCTAAAATTATATTCATCTATTGATCATAAAACTGAATCGATTTCTATCACCATGCTTAACTAGTTTACATAAGCCGTAACTATTAGTGAGTATCAATGGGTATGTTAATTGATAGATTTATCTCTATTGAATTCATTTAATGTGATTCTTGAAAATTCTTGATATAAATAATACCTCTGTCAGTTGTGATATACAAGTGTTGCAATTCATCATAATGTAATAATCTCTTGTCAATTAACTCTGCAAGACATCTTCTTAATTGTACATGTGAAAGTTGGAATTTGTTCATAATCTCTCTATTTGTGATTCCGTTCCTAGATGCCTCAAGTATCTCTAAAACGACTTCTGTGTTGCAATCAGTCCACTTTATTGATTTACTTGTCATTGCTAATATAATTCATCCCTATTTTACGACATACAATTCTATAAATAATTGTTTATTGGGGAGTAGCACTTGCATCTATCATTAATGAAGATTAGATAGAGTATCGATTCAAATAAATGATTTTCAATATTGTTAATGTAACAGCGATGTAGTACGTGTCACCAGATTAAGCTCAATAATCGTTTTGTCATTGTACTCTAGCATATGCATCTGAGTACACTTTTTAGCACTATTTCTTGAATATGGCGAAGAATTCCTAAACTATTCGTACTATCATATGCAGTTGAAAGACTTGAATATTTATGCCTTAGATTAGTCTTTGAAAGTAATTAGTAAGCTTAGTAGATAAAAATAATTTATTGTTGAATTATCGACTATAGTTGCTCACGAGATTATCTTAACTCGATATCTGCTCTTTATAGCTCAATTAGATCAATATTCTCTACATTCTTACAGGATCGATTGTCTGAATTGGGTTTCGTGTAACATACTAACACTAAAACTGAGACTATATGATTCAAATTTCAAAATTGTTGATACCTATAAAATTGAGCAATGTACAATAATTAAAAATCCTCTTATCTAAATAATGCATTATCCCAAATCTAAAATGAATTAGCATATCTAACTAACAATTTCTATCTGATAATCATGACAGAACAATGAGCATGTTGAACTACACCATTTGCAACACTTCCAGTCAAGAATCTTTTCAGTCCGGTTCTTCCCCTTGTTCCTATAACTATTAGATCTATATCTTTACTAGTAGCATAGTCAATAATAGATTCTATGATGGATTTCACATCAGAGAAAATCTCGGTTTTCAGCTCTGTAACATTTTCACTCCTTGCCATATCTTTTACTTCCTTGAACCATGTTTCTGCTTTTTCTTCGAGATCGTTAAAGTACTGGTCTATTACATGTGGAGGAGCCCCTTCATATCCATATGGTAATCCTCCACCAACGTGGATACAAAATAGCTGAGCGTTCTCATCCTTTGCCAGCTTTACCGCATATTTAGCGGCATTTAAGGAACATTTTGAACCATCTATTGGAACGAGTATCTTTCTTATTTGAATATTACAATTACTATTGATATCTGTCATTACTGCATTTGTTGTCATGTTGATTTAGTATATTAAAGAT
>JBEDUN010000150.1:0-15798 GCA_040414675.1 Nitrososphaeraceae archaeon
ATAGTGCCCATAGAGTCTGATTCATCACGAGTATTTGACATACTCTAAATTGTCAAACATTCCAGAAAAATAACCTTTGCCACGCAGAAAGGCATATCTAATGGAATTTAGATTACGAGTCATAATAAGGTTAATTGGCAGCGCCCTCCTAATACAACATCTATGTGGTATTTCCTTATGGCATGAATTGATTGGATATTGATTTGACATTAATTTCAATTATTGTTTGCCTACTCAAATAATTTCCATTCGGTTTATTGCCATACTCTGCATGATACTATGCAATTTTGTAGCTGTTTGCAAACGATTCAAGTTCTGACTAACTGAGAAAAAGTATTGAGATTTCATAAATGTATACGCTTGAGTACATATATAATAAATAAAATTCTAGGTCATTTTTATTATATAGGCAAATTATTAAATTAAATTACTTATTTGTCATTGAAAGGTACTAATGCAGAACTATCATCAGCTTTTTCCCGTTTGACGACAGTCTGGATTTAATAATTTGCTTTCTATTTTGATTTTAACCTGTGAAGTGTATACTCTAGGCTGAGTAAAATTGAAAAGGTCAACTTAAGAATGGTCTAGACATATCAATGACTGGGTTCATTGTCAAAATAAGATTGGTAACAAGACTTGCTAGGAGGCCAAATGATATACGATTTATGCTTTGATTATTTATCTATAGGTTTGGGTAGATCCTTTCCCTCTGCGACGAATTGGATGGAAAGGGAGTTGACACACTCTCTTGTATTCTTGCGTGTTAGGAATTCCCCCACAAACTCATGCCCTAGATGACCACCACATCTGGCACATTCTATTTCGGTTCGCATTCCATCCGGGTCTGGTACTCGCTTCAACGCATCGGGAAAGCTATCATCAAATGCTGGCCAACCACAACCAGCATCAAACTTGCTCTTGGATGAAAATAGTGGAGCATTACATTTTCGACAAATATATGTACCAGCTTCATAAAACTCGTCATACTTACCAACAAAAGCTGGCTCAGTAGCCTTTCCTTCTATAACCCGTTTTTCGTCCTCTGTTAGTTTATTATAAGTCATATGAACAAAAAAATTTAGATGTACCCATATTCTAAGTTTCTGGACCTTAGACAGATAGATGGTATAATATTAATTATTCATCCACCATTGAGCGTAGCCCTTTCCACGATTAAGGGTAGCTCTTGAAAACTTGTTAATTCTTATCCTATAGCCGATTTTCAGATATCGATTGAAACCTAGCAATATGTCATACAATAAGACTCACCTGATGTATACTAATGCAGATTAATAGATGGCATAAAAGGATCAAGTAGTTGGGTAGCTGGCAATTTTTAAGAATCTTATACTCTTTGGTTGCTGTGTACAAACCCCTCTTAGAAGTACAATTGCGGAAATGTAATTTGGTGTAGACCGATGACACCCTATACCCTCGAAATCAATTGGTGGTCGATGTAAATGCTTTGTCGATCGGACTATAACTTATTTAGTCGAAAATCGGTAAAAATTTATCACCATTTCAAGCTAATACAAATAAACATACAGAAATGCTCGATGCTAAGCATGGTCAGCCTCGGAATCCATGCAAAAACAGTACAAGATATAAATCATATTTTGGCCCAGCTCTAACATGAGTAAGGATAAAAGTTGTGAACACTTCGTTGGTGTAGATCAAAATAATATTGTTCCTAGAACTGCAGGTTGCGAAGAGTGTGAAAAGGAGGGCACAGACTGGGTTGCTCTGCGAATGTGTTTGATTTGTGGTCATGTTGGCTGTTGTGACTCTTCGGAGGGTCTGCATGCAACCAAACACTATCAGAACACCGATCATAAAGTTATGATTGCCTTGCCAAACAAGTCATGGCGATGGTGCTATGTTCATAAAGAATACTCTTAAACCGGCCCCACTTTAAAGTCCACTTAATTTTCTTGGACTGAATCGTTTTTCTTTCTTTTGTCTGAACTTAGTCTATACAGGAGCTTGTTTGCTTGTCATCATTCTATTTAATCTTCGTAATAGGATTTAGCTTAGAATTATTATGTATAACACATAGAAAATAATCTATATGATCTTTTGAGTTCATACCTTTTTAATTATAGATTATAGTTAGAGTTGCTTTAATAGAATCTAATTCGCAAAAAAAATTTTGGCTGGAAAGGTTCAGAGAATAATCTTTCGAGCCGTTGTTGGCATAATTACAGGCCCAGATGTAAAGTCATAAACAAAGTCATTCTTCTCAAACGGCAATATAGATTTGATATATAACGAATAACTTCTAAATATCGTCTATAATTCGATTCGACGATCTGAATCATCAATTTGGATTATTCAATCAGTAGGTTCAAGACATATCGGTATAACAGCGTATATAAGCTTGTTCAACGTCAGTCCAATGAGGCATGGTTTTCATAAACTTTAATGTATTGAGCTCCTGATTACGACGCAACTCCTTATCAGATAGCAAACGGATCACGTTAATAGCAAAATCAGAAATTTTGTCTGAGACATATAACAACCCCTTATTGATATCTATCCCCTGCGCTCCTACTGATGTGCTTACTATGGCCTTACCTGCTCGAAGTGCTTCAATGATCTTTACTTTTATTCCACCTCCGATTCTCAAAGGACAAACTACCACTTTTGCATAGTTATAAAAAGGATATAGGGAAGAAACATAACCTGTTATTACGACGTTACCCTTGTTGTGAGCTTCCAACGCTTTTATTTCAGGAGGGGGAGAACTGCCTACAACAAGTAATTTCGCATTGTGAATTTCTTTGAGAATCAATGGGAATATGTTCTTACAGAAAAACAGTATAGCATCAATATTGGGATAGTAAAGAAAATTTCCTACAAACAGAATTGACGGAGCATTGTCATCAATCATGGCTCCTTTGGTAGATACGTGATGACTAAAATTATCGGTCAACTGGTTGTCGTCGGGCTGATCAATTGTAAAGTCATGATCAATACCGTTGGGAATCAATTCAACTTCAACATTGGACTCGAGTCTCCTGATACAGTCAGCGTCCTCAGGAGTTAGTGTGATTATCTTGGTTGCTTTCTTCCAGCAAAGCCGTTCCCAATAGAGTGTCTGGTAATAATCCTGCCAAAAGTATTGTGCTTCTTGAATAGAAGAAGACAACAACATTCTCTGAAGACACAGCTTGTACTCCATGTTATGCTCCACTAGTAAGATATTGAAATTTGGAATTGAACCACCATGAACTAACTGCATAAGATAGTACCCTTCGACGTGTACAACGTCAAATTTTCGTTCTTCCACTAATTCTGAAATCTGTCTTATTGCATGATCAGAATAGTATTCTCTCATAAGCTTTGGATGTTTACGAACCAATATGGCCCCAGGAATAGCACATGTTTTAAATAAACTGATACATTGACAATAATCCTCTAACTTTTTTGCGCTGTTCTTGTCATTCTGCAGATCCGTGGTTAAGGAACATAAATGAATGTCATATTTTCTTCCTAACCTTGAGATGAGTTCGAATTCTCGTCTCCGTCCTCCACTAGCTGGTGGGAAGGGTAGATGCGCTGTTAGAAATAAAATCCTCAACCCTATGAAATATTTAGACTCTTTAGTATATAACTGCCTAAATCATTTTTCAGTTGGGGAAAATCTATCTTATCCTTCGGGTGGTCGTACTTGTCGTCTATCATCTTTAGCATAGGAGAAGTTCTTGCCAGTTTGTTTGAGTCGTAGTTCTGAACGAAATAATCTCATGATAAATTAATCACTTCCTTCTCCATGCCCATTCGAAGTTCGCCCGAAAAATGGATTATGATAGCTAGACCTCAATCAACC
The DNA here is from genome assembly GCA_040414675.1 of Nitrososphaeraceae archaeon. Taxonomy (GTDB): domain Archaea; phylum Thermoproteota; class Nitrososphaeria; order Nitrososphaerales; family Nitrososphaeraceae; genus JARBAU01. The sequence goes on from JBEDUN010000150.1 coordinate 3,833, forward strand.
CTAACAGGGAATATTCTTGTGTGCCTTGATCTTGAATATGCGAATTCGGATTTTATTCACCAAACCGTGATTCAATCAGAACTATTCGATATCAAGTTGCATGCTATCTTTCCATCTTTGAATATTGAGAATCAAGTTGTTTCCCACAGATTCTAGAATATTATCCAAACTAAATTACCGTGATTACTATAACAGAAAAAACAAGATTGGTTGATTGAATAACTCTAAATTATTCAAGAATTCTTGCTGTCAAGATTATAATACAATTTGAAAAAGAGAAAAATTACGTACTACTTTTCAAATCCTTCCTTATGAATCCAATAGTATGATATCCTATCAGCACCTATCCAATACGTTTCAGTCGCTGCGTCGACGACAATCTCCTCAGTCGAATCTTCAAATCTCGTGTTATGTATGTGTAATTCAATTTTTTCACCTGTATCTGTTCTGACCATAACCTCTCCATTTTTAGCTACACTAGCTTTTAGGGCTTGATAATTTGCCATATTAGTAGTGAATAATGAATGAATGCATATTAAGATTACCAGTTTGAGTTTGAACTAGCTCGAGCAAATCAAGTTATGTTATGATAGATATTTTCCAAGATACCATAACTAGCGGTGCCAAATAATGAACCCTGGATATGCACAATTATCCAACTCACTTCCTTTTTCAGTCTGTCGTCTTCCCTACCCAATAAATTAGGACAATCCGTTTGATTTCAATAAAGATTTACAATCATGCTATTAATTGCAAGCTTGTGTAATGAAAATGTAATTAGCTAAGGAATTGAAGCTCTTAGGCCGCATCCACAATTCCATCATTTCTATTGGATATAATTCACCAAATGGTTTGGACAAGAACTAGCATCTACCAATAAATCAAGTCAAGAATCAGAAAACACAAACGATATACACTAGCCCCTACCTTCGTAACAGGAGAAGTAAATCACATTACTCAATCGAAAAGTCGTGCAACCTGCTTTGCCTCGGATTTTCGTATTCGGAGATTTTCTTTTGAATTCCAGATTTCTCGACCCACTGTAATTCCTGTAAGCCAACTGCCTTTCTAATGGTGTTAACGGTATCTGGTCCAAAGCCAGTAAAGGAATTTGTTGCTGAAACTATTACTTTTTTAACTCGATTTGCAGTTTCTTGATGCAGACTAATTTGATTAATCTTATTGGTCCAGTACTGCAATTCTTCTTTTCTTTCATCTAGAACTTTACCATAATTATTAGTAGACCTATCGCCAATTAATCGTAAATAAACAAAATCAGTTGTTACGACTGGAGGCGTCTGTAAATCCTGTAGCCGACTCCATACCATACACATATTGTTCCGTGCAAAAAAATCATATGCTCGGCCCTGAAACCATGAACTGTTTCTCACCTCGACGGCACATCTCAATGTCGGATCCAGTCTAGGCAAAAATCTCTCCAACAGTTCAAGACCCTCCGAAATGTTAACAGATGGTGGCATCTGAATAATTAAGCATAAGAGTTTGTCGCCAAGTTCTCGTATAGACTCGAAAAAATAATTCATCTCGTCCTTTACATTGACAAGCATCTTGTCATGCGTTATCACTCTTGGAAATTTTGCGGTAAATTTGAAATTAAACGGAGTCTTCCTGTACCAATTCTTCACCACAAGTCTATCAGGTATCACATAATATGATGAGTCAATTTCCACCAAGTTAAAAATTTTAGAATAGTAATTAAGCCAGCTGGAAGAATCAAGATTTGACGGATAAAACTTTCCTTTCCATGCTTCGTGGCTCCATCCTGAACAGCCAGGAAGCAGTTGAAACTTTAATTGATCAGAATGACCTATCTTGGCGTCTGCTTGTACCAGTCTGTTTTGAAATGATGGGTCTACAGTCCGAAGCAATTCCCTGGATACCCTGCTCAGCTATCTAATCACCTAAAACGAAGTACTTTGGAATTTCTAAAGAGGATTCATTTTTCCAATGACAGCTATAACACGAATTACACTTCAAACAAGTAAACTGGCTTCGTTTTTTACAATACACGCATTCTATATATCTAAAATTCAGTGAATCTCTAAGAAATTCGTGGGACTGGTTTTGTTTAGCGTTTAGTATCTGACCCATCCTTACTGGTTCGCCTCCCACCATCTGGCGTAAAATAGAAAACGCAATGAATAAATCCAACCATGTTCATACTGACGAGTAGACTTAGCTGTTACACAATTTCTTGCTTCGATGCAGTTCATATGGATAGCCACTGCCATCCAGCTTTTCGTCTTGATATATGTATACAGCATTCATAAATATAATCTCTTTGGAAAAATGATAGCTAAGCTCAGCTATTAATTTAGTACTAGAATCTAGTAATGTAAAAATTATTAAATTTTTAATAGCAAGAAAAGTAGCTATTATTACAATTACGAATCACCATTGTTCTACAAGGATCAAAATTTTAACTCTTGTTTGAAGCTCGTTGTAACATTAATCTGAATGAAACAATTCGGATAGCCCTTATTCGTGTGTCTTGACATCAATCAGACTAGTGTTGTGTAACATTCTGAAAATGCTCGCATAACTGATGATAAATATGGAATAATTGTCGCAAGATACGATGGGTACAGTCTTAAAGTTTGTCTCTGAAACTCACATACAGCTTATTGTCTTAAGGGAATTCTGAACGAAAAAGTCGCTCCACTTTCACCTTGTTCATTATTTTCAGCCCAGATATCTCCCCCATGAGCCTCAACAATGCTTTTAGAAATATACAGACCTAACCCCATACCAGTTATTGTATTTGAACTTGCAAATTTTGTAAAGAGTCTAGGCATCATTTTCAGATCGATTCCTGGGCCAGTATCTTTTACCCTAATCGTTACCATCCCATCTTTGCTAGCTTTTAAATCATTCCTATTCACAGATATCGAAATAGTTCCTCCCTCTGCGGTGTACTTTACCGCATTATCGACTAAATTTGACAGAACTTGCTGAATTCTGTATCGATCGGCATTCACTTGACCACTTTTCGAAAGATTTTTTCCGGAATTGTGTTCGCTATCCTGCCCAGGAATCAATTCTAGTTTTATTTTGTTATTAGTTGATATTTGGTAATCTTTTAGAACGTGCATGGCTAGGTTTTCTATATCGATCTCTTCTTTGTTAAGTTGGAATGACTTGCTTTCAATTCTTGTAACGTCCAGTACGTCTTCAGTAAGCTGTCGTAGTTTCTTGGCATTTCTAACAACAACGTCCAGCAAATCTTTATTTCCTTGATCTATATCTGAGCTCCTGACGATCTCGCTCAGAGAGAGAATCGGCTGAATGGGATTTCTTAATTCATGGGCTGCTATATTAATAAACTCTTTTTGCAGCCTATCGTGTACCTCCAATTGATTATTTGCCTCCTTAATTCGCCTATACAATTCAGCTTGCATCCAAAGGCTCTCAAAAATTGAAGCATAAGACAGAACTGTTGGCCCGCTATTAGAATAGGTTGCCAATCCGATGGCTTTTGATGACTCTTCTTTTTCGTCATCCTTTAATTCTATTATAAGTGAATATTTCCTGTCAACTATCAAAGCTGTGACTCTTGTCTGCATAGTTGGCTCTATTTGTCTAATATCGATATGATATCCAATCTGATTTTGTTCCTTTACAGCATTCAATTTCCGTAATGCATGTTTATTTAGATTGTCAATGATCGGTGTAAGAATTCTTAACTTGAGATCCGGATTTTGGATTATAGTTTGTATTATGGCATCAATTCTTCCAATTTTGTCCTGGCGATAGAATGCGCGAGCTGTCGAATACAAAATTAATATTTCTTCCTTTGCTGACCCTATCAAGGTGTCACCAATTTTCCGGATTTCGATTGGATCTCTGACAGTTTCAATTACTTCAGGTTCACGACCTTCTTCTAGTTCTTGAATTCTCAACTCAGCAGGTATCGATTTTTGCCACAGCATATCAAAGAAATATTGCTGCTGCTCGACAAACGACTTTACTGTACTGTAGATATATTGAGTAGGAAACAGCTTTTCCTCCGAGGTAGCAGCTGCACCATAACTCATTCCGTCAACAATTCCAAGGTTGCCTTTAACTCCGTCAAGGTGGCGAAGTTCTGCGTATTTGGCTAACTCTTTGGAAGACGTGATATTAGTCTTTGTGATCTCGGTAATTATTCTAAGCTCGCAACCTCTTTTTCTAATGTCAACGTAGGCATTGATAAAGTCATTATTAATAATGATAGATGGACCATTTGCATCCAAAATTGAATCATAACGTTCTTTTACCTTAGATAATTCGATGAGACCTCTAGCCATTATTTTCTTTTGGCCATGCCACACCTCAGTCTTCTCGATTGTGGGATCGTTGGAAGTTGCTATCATGTCTCTATCGTATTTAAGCTATAACCAGGGTAGGTAATTAAATGCTATTTTTCCATGGTGGTTATTTATTATTAGTTAATTTATCGAAATCTAGTGACTAGAGCCTTTGACCCGATTAAGAGTATAATCTTGCAGACCTTAAGCAAGGCAAAAATGCAATAATATATGAATTCGCTAATCCTTACTTATTAAACACTTGAAGCCATTTCATATGCCGCATTGAAATTAAATAAAAAGAGTATTAGGAAAAAACCGACCACTATGACACCTTCCCATATAGATAAGATAATGAAGATTATACAACTAAAGTAAAGCATTAGAATTCGATTTGTTTTATTCGGCCATCCTAGCCGTTCAACTGTAAAATACAGCTTAAAAATCGAGCTCAATATTTCCATGTATGGTCAGAAGGGGACTAAATTTTTGTTAGACTGATATAAAATGTAATATCGAATAATATTGCTGCTGATAAATCTCCGACGCTCTCACTTTTAGGGTCGCCGAAGAAGTATCATTCGGTAGTAGCGATATGGTTGTCGTATACACAATTTACGTTAAAAGGATTATAATTCCATGATACCTGAAACAAAATAGCCGATTTCGCCTTATTTTGGTACTATCCCCGTAATAGCAACGAAAAGATTTTTAGCATCATTAGATAAAAATCTGTAATGATCCATACATACTCATTTTACATATATCCTATTAAGGAGAATTAAATTGCTGTCAAAATCTGACATAATTAAGTATGGTAACAGGGAGTTTCTAATAGTTGGCTGTATTGTGACGGCCTTTCTTATTATTGATGTTTCCTTAATGAATGTGACCAGCCTGGATAAAATTACATCATTTTGGAGTATTGTGTTGTTTGTTATTATTTCAATAGTCTATGCAGTAGGTCAGTATTTTATATTAGCATACATTGCGCGAAAGTTAAAAGACAATATTAAGACTCCTGGTTTTGGTAAACTAAGACCTCTTATAATTGGGATTCAAGTTGTCTTAGTTAGTATTGTTATAGTGATAAATCTCCAAATACTACTTACTTCCCAATATACAACGGCGCTCATAACATGGAGTTCGACGATTGGATATACATTTTCAGCGCTTTTGATGTCGATTCTCAGTGTAAAATTTCTAACGTGGTATCTTGCCAATCGAAATTTCGTAGTGTTACTATACGCCATAAGTTCTCTTGCAATAGGATTTAGTATGATAGTATTGGCCATTTTTACTCCTGCTTCGATGCTAAATATGCCTGGACAAAGATACCCCTATTCACAGTCTCCTTTCAGATTTTTCGAACCTGGTACTCCCATGGGTGAACTGCAGTACATTTCCGCGGTATGTAACGCAGTCGCATTCTTACTATTATGGGTGAGTACCGCGGCCCTCTTACGATACTATTCAAGCAGGATCGGACGGCTAAAGTTTTGGATTGTTATGAGCATACCAATAATATCTTTTACAAGCCAATATGTTATTATAAGTCCACTATATGCCAAATTTTCTTCTCAACCCGACGTAGATATGGTTTTACTTACGATCTTCGGAAATGTGCTGCCAGGACTGGTTGGGGGTATTATATTTGGAGTTCCATTCTGGCTAGTTTCGAGAAAAATATCAGCCAATTTTGCACTCAGAGATTATATGGTGATTGCTTCCATTGGACTGGTGCTATTGCAAATTACAACGTCAAGTACTATATTTCATGCACCCTATCCAGTTTTCGGACTTGCAAGTGTGCTATTCACCTGGCTGTCGTGTTACCTAATGTTTATAGGTTTGTATTATTCTGCTGTCTCCGTATCCATTGACACGACGGTCCGTCAAATACTAAGTAAATCAGTACGAAGTGAGTCATCTTTAATTCAAAGTATGGGATTCGCCCAGATGGAGCAGGAGATTAGGAAGAAGATGGCTAGCATAGCAAAAAAGCATTTGACTGAGTTGACAGAAGAGAGCGGCATCGAACCAGAGCTTTCAGACCGTGAAATTAAGGAGTATATCCAAGAAGTAATAGAGGAAGTTAAGGATAAGAGATAAGTTACCACATCAGCTATAGGTCGCTAATAATCAAATCGATGATATCACATTATTGTGCAATACTGCATCACGTTTCTACGACCAAACATAAATTCGAAGATTTATTTCTTAACGAGTTCGAGGTTTGATAATATTTAACATCTAATATTTAACATAAACCGACAATAGGTCCTTTAATAAGACCGACCTTTAAACACACCATATAAGTGTTTCGGAGTTCTTTTATAATAGATCATCGGATTCAAACCAAATGCTCTCTATTGTATATTGGTCGTTACTAGTCTTAACTGCATCAACAGTCTCAGTGATCGGTCAACTAGCTATTGCTCAGAGCAATTCAACTTCCCACGACACTAATGCTACAAGCAATCAACCTAAAGTGATTTTCCCATCTCAGTCAGAAATGATCAATTATTTAAAACAGCAAAGTGTATATAATGATAAATTTAATAATATCAGTAGTCCTGATCAAGGAATACCAAGCAAAATAACGACAGCGGTAAGCGGAAATAGTTCATATGTAACGTGGCTAGGAAATATCAATAACACAAATCACGTATTTTTAGCTCTTAGCCATAACAAAGGACTCAACTATTCCAAACCGGTAGAATTAAGTTCAAAATCACCTTCATTAAATGCCTCAAATCTTAAAATCGCTGCGTCAAAGGATTCTGTGTATATAGTTTGGCAAGGGACAAACACAACTAATAACGTGAGCAGCATATTTGCAAGCACAAGCATGAACAATGGTGGAAAAGAGTTCAGAACTTACAAGGCTGATATTGGTAATACAAATGCAACAGATCCAGTAGTAGATGAAAATGGCATCTTTTATTGGATACAAGAGAACCCATGCGGTGGAAGTTTGGGTCATGGACCACCTCGTGTAGTTTGTGGTCATGGAGGTTGGTAGTATACCGTGGAGACGGTTGCCAAACTCAGAGATCTCTGGAGATAATAACTATTTCAAATAGTTATATTACATCTTTTTTAATTATTGCGTCAACGCACCATGCAGTGCAAATCGCAATGCCGCTAATAACTACTGCATTAATCATGCTTGTAAAATAGGGATCAGATATTGGCCATTTAATAAAAATAATAAAACAAATTACTACGGCTAGCGAACCTGAAACTGTTATGACTGCAGTCGTAATCTTCCCACTTAACAAGAGATACAGATTTACATGACGTACTAGATAAAGTTGTATAAACAAATTTGGAATCAGTCATATATTATATTCTAACAAAAATCACAGCATTGATTTATTGTTGCTTTACTATATCATACTACATGATTATCGATTATGATATTGATTGAATAGGTAGAAGTAACTACTGGGTGACCAAAACAATTTTTTGGTTGCGTTTATCATTAAGATGAGCATAGAAAGATGTATCTTCTAATTATATGCCTTGCCATTATTGTATCACAGGGTGATACAATTCTACTTAACTTTAGAGATAGGCAGTCATTTGTCTTTTAATTTTAACATTTGTGCTTCAAAGCAGATATCCATAGTTTTCGATTCAACCAGATTTGTTTCAATTCTTACAATGTATATTTGTACCCAATCCCAGCCAATCTACTGATACTATTCTTCGAGTACGATCTGAACTGACCTTAAATACTAACATAGCTATCTTCGCATAACTTTCAAGTTATGACTTATTTGATAGAATTATGTCTGTAGGCCTTCAGACTTTTTCTTTGAATATCTTCTAATGATAAACGGCACTATTATAACTCCCGCCGCGGTGATAAAAGTCCATATTGAGTTTATTGGGGAAAGCCAGTTAGCTGTCAGTTGAAGATAATCAAATATGCTTAGGGGCGGAAGAACTGTAATATTTAATGTCGAATTCTTGGTTATAGTCGCGATCTTGTTACTGTCAAAAGTATACTTCTGACCAATATCAGCCGTAAAATTTTGTGGGAAGGTTATATTTGATAGTACTGGTATAGAATAAGATATTGGATAGGATTGCAGCGGGTAAACATCCAATGCTCTTATTTTTAAGGTCGTCGACGAAGTGTCTTCTGGTAGTAGAGATAATGTATTCGAAGTAAAATTCGTCTGTATACCACTAGTCCTGTTACTAGGCAGTATAAATAATGCTTTAGAGTCGAGGTTTGTTTTAGACTGAATCTTTACCAAGACGCTCTTATCGCCATTTTCCAACCATGAATTTGGTCTAAGCTGTAGTGAACTGGGATCAAAAGATACAGTAAATTCTGGTGGTGGAGCAGCTACCAAGTTAGTAACGTCTAGTAAGCCGCATTCGTATGAATTAGTTATCTTTTTATTTCCAATAAGCTGTGTAGAATTTACAAAATAAGTGGCGCCAGATACAAAAAATAACTGATACTGCTTCGGATGATCTGCCAATCCTAGATTAAAGTCTAAATTAATGTAATTGCTTCCATTTTTATATATTCCTTTTGGACTATTAATTGAAGATAATATCTTTTCATGAAATGGAGATATCTCTACGACCTGATAGGTCCAATTATCAGCAGTGTTATTCCAAAATAGTCTAACTAAATAATCTACTCCTATATGGTATATCGAATTTACAGATAGATACATAGTGTATTCAACGTGCTTCCAGTTCCTAGCGATATCTGGTTTTGGGGACTCGATAAAAGGATTTTTTAGCCACATCGTCGTTCTCAGATTTTCTCCGTCACTCTGGAAGCTGGCAGATTCGATATCTAAAGGTACAGTATTATTTTTTATACACGCAGTGTTAGGATTAATATACGTTACTGGTTTTCCAGTTGTATTCTTCGTAAAAGGACTCTTAATGTCATTAGTGGGATCTTCGATTACTTGTCGCATGAATGAGGACGATGATTGAGCAGTTGCGTTACTGGTGATACTAATATAAGAAAGCATAAAAGCTAATATCAGTATGCTTAAAAGAAGTAGAAATCTTTGCTGTGTTAGTAGTAGTAGACTATCCAAATCTAATACAATAACATAGATGATCTTGAATTTAAGCATCTTGCATTTTCTTCATACAGTCAAAAGTAGTTTTTTTGAGGATATCTCTTGTATTAACAGAATAATCTTTACATATATCTGAAACGAAATAGTATAGCGTATTTCCGGCCGCATTAGAATAGTTAACAACTTGATAGAACATACTTAATCCCACTGAAAATGAGATCAGCAATTGAATATTGCACTTTAATAAACAAAATAGAATCTACAATATAAACAAATTAGACTGTATGTATGTAATGATAATTTAATATTTTCTTTTCAAATGTTTAGTATTACAACAATAAAGATTAAGTATGTCAAGATGCATTGCTAATATATTGAAAAGAGGATATGCGCCCTATTTCCAAATTATGTCTGATGCTAGAATAATTGAAAGACTGAGACCAAGTATTGTTATTATCAATAGTAAGCGATTTACTGATTATTGTTCTCATAAATTAAATGTAATTTTGAGATTCCAGTTTAGAACCAACTTAGAGCGCGTAAGGGATGTAGAGAGTCGGTGTTGCTGGTGCATTCTACTACTAAATGATACCAGATTTAAAGCTAGGATTATTCATATAGGTAGAGGCAAGTTTAAGATCCTTGGCGACGAATGTGGCGGAATATATGTAAATAAAACGGTTGACGCCTCAGATATACTTACTTGTAATCTTGATGTTAAATAGTGAAGACTACCGTCGAGTTCCTGCTTGAGTGGATCTTAATTGTTATGCCTTAGTTCAGTCTGGGAATGAAATAATTAATTAACATGGAAGTTGGAATATTGCAGCATGTACCAAATAATACTAACAATCTATTACTAGAAATTTAATTGCTATCATTTATTACTGAACGGGTCATTTTCTCTCATTTGTTGAATTTCGGAGATCACTTCACTAACATAGATATTGATATCAGGCTCTGATAATGGATTTTCAGCTCCAGTTTTTTCTCCTAACAGTTCTTCATATTCTTTTAATACATTTTCAATCTCATCAGGTAAACGATCATTAGTTGGTATTGCCATTATACTACAATACCACACAATACCATTTAAGCGTTTATAATAATCTATAGTTATCTATTATTATAAAAGCATATAAATACGGTTTTGACATAATACACCAATTCCATACACTTCTATACAAAACCCATATATATTGACGTCACCATACCTTATAATAGAGACGTATTATAGCATATGCACGGCACACCTATTTCCACAATCACTCGTCTGAATTCTACTGCTAAAGATCTATTCATATACCTTTATGATTTGTCTCCATTAGATGCGGATCTATTTTTCATGTTAATGAAGAGTAAAAAACCTGTTATACTGGAGGATCTTGCCAGAAAAATAAATAGGGATAAAAGTAATGTCTTTAGATCTGTACAAAAATTAGTAAGCTCTGGTATTTGTATTAAGGAAACAAGAACCATAAAAGATGGAGGATATTACCATATTTACAGTGCAGTAGATACTAAAACATTCAAGATGGAGACTGAGAAAAGGGTCAAAGAGCTTCAGGCAAGTTTTGAAAGGATATTAAGAAAATTTGAAGAGGATATACAAAATATGGTAAGTAGCTTTTAGTCCCCACTAGTTAGAGAGCGGAATGTCTGTCTCGTTGCAATTGTAACCGGTCTGCAATAAAGACGATTCAAATCATGATACGTGATTTATTTTATATTCTATTTTCAGAATTAGATATATTCGTTAAAACTTCTTAATCATTCAGAGCAGTTCAAAAAATAACTCTGTTATTCAATGTCTCAAATTCATACTGGAGTTTTCTGCATCGAAACAAAACAAGATGTATCAGAATAATGCCAGATAGACCTTTTTCACAAATACATCTAATGGAAATAATATGTTACTCTGATACAACATGATTCTTGTCCTTGATTATATCGAGTCAAAGTAATAGCAATCCTTTTAATATCAACATAGTTTAAAATCCCTCATAAATATAGATGAAGATATTAATAGCCGAGGATGAGCCTGAGATTTGGAAGCCATACAAGATTGCATTAGAAGCAAGAGGCCATACGGTGGAGATTTCTGAAGATGGAGAAGAATGCCTGAAAAAGTATAATGTGGAATTATTAAAACAAACACATTTAAAATCAAACTCGACATCGGTAGCAAGGGCCTCATCATCAATATCAGATAACGAAAAAGCAGCAGCCACGACAGTCACGTCATCTTCAAATCACCAAAAGTCGAAAAAAGAAGTTACCAAGAACAGTTCAGCAGCCTGGATCCTACCAACACCACCATTTGATGCCGTAGTTTTAGACTACAGAATGCCAAAGAAAGATGGACTGCAAACGGCAAAAGAGATATTAGAATTGGATCCAAGACAGCGAATCATCTTTGCCTCTGCTTATGTCAAGGAAACCCTTGAAGCCTCGGTAAAAGAATTAAAGAAGGTTGTAGAGCTGATGCAAAAACCATTTGAGGCAGACGCACTGGTTGATACTATCGAAGACAGAGAGTCATTCGAAGCATTAAAGGGCTTGATTGTAAGCATTAAAAAGTTTGATCTTGAAA
>JBEDUN010000151.1:0-5713 GCA_040414675.1 Nitrososphaeraceae archaeon
ACAATCAGATCCATATTCGTACTTGAAGCATAATCTAGTATTCCTTCTGCAACTGATTTTACGTTTATGATAATGTGTGTATTTATTTTCATTTCTCGTTTTTTAGCAAGAGCATCTGCTTCGCCAAGTAATTCTTTGGCATGCTTTATTAATTCTTCTTCATAGGGACGATTTCCACCCGCAAAGTAACCCTCAAGGTTTCCTATGTCGCTTAGACCAGCTACTGAGGCTCTATCAATAACATGAGTAGCTGTTACATCTGCTCCTAAAGATTTTCCTATTATTAATCCATAGTTTATAATTTTTCCTCTATGCTCTGAATCATCAATAGCTATTAACATTTTCTTTATAGTTGTATCTTGATCATTTTCCATTGTTGTGGTTCCTACCGTAATTTGCCCCATAATTGATTTCATCTGTAAGCATTTACATTAGCATCATTGAGCTAAGATAAATAAATATCCTTTATGCAAGTTTCAATTTCAAATAACTAACTAAATGTGGGATTAATATCATTTCAAAAAATCTGATAGACTATGTTGATTATCTTTCTAAATACTAAATAATCCTTCATCAGTTCGAGGCAGTATAATATCATTCCATGTCACTTCCGATATCAAACATTTTCTTGAATGTTAATCTTCCTTGGCTATCTAGCCTACTTCACTTCTTACTTAACTTGAAGACGTCTGCAGCATAAGCCTCGACTCTTCAATGATCCGATTTTAGAATAGTTAATGCTACCTCATGTCCGTCAAAACCTTCTACGACATTTTTAGATGCCTTGTAACGAGTTCGTCCGCTTTCGGTTGAAACCAAGATAGTCATATCGTTTACGGTATAAACATTTACGACAAGATTTCAATCGCTTCACCTAGCGGTTTTATGAATAATTGCTTCCCAATCTGCTATTCTATCTGACATATTATTTCTTGAATTTAAAGAGAATGCTAACATTAAGAACCAATATATGGAATTTGCTCCATTATTAGTAAAAACTGCAAATGAGCCTTGCTTAGTCTCAGCATTCTATCTAGAGGCTGCATGGTTTTGCGCCTACTTGTCTAACAGAAAGTATAAATTCTTAACGAATTCTCCACTTTGATAAAGGTGTATAAAATATTCTAATATTCTACTAAAATGTTTTATAGTCCTTTTGATCCCATCAATGAAGACAGAGTTACATTTTCTGATCTAGCATCTTGCAGGCAATGACATTTTGTCTAGTTGGAATCAAGTGTAGCTTCTAAGGTTATCACACATGCTTAGACATCTTATGATAATGTTAGCTTATCATATGATCAAATCTTGTTCTTCAAACACCCATAAAGTAAATAACTACAAAGACTGTCAATAGTGATGTCTACTTCAAGCAAAACTATAAGAGAGTGATGAAGCACTGACCGTATTATCTGATCAAGTTACGAATCTAATGGTAAAAGTAGACGAATTGAAAAATAAAAGTAAATCAGGTTGGAAATATGTCCTACCTCATCACCAAACCCAACCAACAGAACGGATTAATTCAAGTAATTAAAAGGACTAAATTTTTCAAATCCAGTTCGACTCAACCATGATATATCATTTACATACAACATTTTTTAAGTAGTGAATCGCTCAAACTAAGTAAATCATCATGCAAAATGCCTCCGGAGTAACTTTTGTCATAAAGGAGATGACAAAGCACCTTGCTGACTTGCTATTTGTAAATGGTCTATTCATATTTCTTTTTCGCAAAAGAACAAATTCAGGGCCTGCGTACAATTTCAAGTTAATTGGACAGCCGACCAACTACTTTAAAATTGGTGCCGCCATAATCGGATTGTCATTTGCGGTTATTGCAGTTTTGATTGTAATGATATTCACTCAAAACATAATGATACTAATAGCTGCTATATTCATTTCGCTTGGGACTGCACGACAGATCTTTGCTTCGGCGCTGGATGTAGTAACAACGAATCTGAACACCTTCATTTCATCTTGGGCATCAACTCTCTTATTGCTTGCAAAAAATAGGCCGATGATGTCGACGACAGATTGGAGTACCATAGGAACTCGACTCGAGATGATGATGGTTAGCAGAAGACTTGAAAATAGTTTGCCTGTGAAACTTGATGGGGTAACGCCAGAATCTCAGCAAATATTAGAGTATTTGGATGAGCATAAATGGGAGTTAGATTGTCAACAAGCTATTACAGATGATGATTCTAGCTGCCATTCATTTTTTCAATATGCAACTAAAAAGATAAGAGAGAAGTTGGAGATATATGATGAACTTGAGGATTTGCAGGAAAGAAGTGGAGGTGTTAACGCAGTAATCCTGATAGCTTTGGGAACGTTGGTTTGGTTAATTTCATAGTTTTTTATTGCTACTATTATTATTTGTGTATATATTAATTGAACAATAAAGTCCCTGAAACTAACTGTTTAGAGTATATTAGATAATCTGCCATTGCTGCGTTCTAGCATATTCTTGTGTTCCTTACTAATGATACGGGAATCAGAAATATGTTCTGCTGTAAGAACTGCAGATCGTATACTGATAGATAATTTTACTTGTATAATGATATCCATTGCTAGTATTCGGTATCCTCATCTAACCTGTCCATCAATGCCTTGATAAAGATAAGATTAGCGTTATCCATGAATATCCTCCATCCGTCGGAATATTCCTTGATGATTGCCTACTTGTTTCTAATTTGGGATTAGATTGCAAATCTGATAGAACTTTTTTTTAACCCTGCTAATCTCATAGCCAAAACAGTATTCAATAACTATTGATTTCTTCGTCGATTTATCAAATTCCTTATAGTACATAATTGGTGCGCGCGATAGCAGTAATTTTAATAAAGACACAGGGCGATAAATGAAGTTCAGCAGTACGAAATCACGACTGTTCGTCCGGCATTACTCCTTATAGTTTTTTGCTTATTGCAATGCAAATTAATGCTGACTACCTATCTTCATAATTTATTCTATTGTACAGTCAAATTTAAAAAAAGCACGGTCTAGGCCAAAAGAAACATTATTGTCTTTTCATCGCAATTCTTGTCTCAGTCTCATGATCTATGTGTTATTCACCAGCTAGATCAATTGTTAACTAAATACTATTTGTTATAGAAGGGAACTAAAAACTGAGCCAGGTATACTTAGACTTGTCTTCTTTTATACTAGGTTCAAGATTCTGAGCATCATTATGTAGTCCTGATAATACATCTAAAACCAATATGGGTCATCCCAGTATCGATCATTTGTGGTTGTCTAGCCGCTGGGCGATATCGTAAACAATAATTCGGAGCGCAGATATGCGAACCACCCTTTACTACTTTTCTTGGGATCTTAAACTGCGGCTGCCTAGGATCATAGCTATAATTAGATGACGTAATTCTTGGATTCATAGAAGTTGTGCAACAAGTTATTGCCTTGTTAGCATACTCATCCAAATGCGGGACATACCAGTCTGATGTCCATTCCCAGACGTTACCTGCCATATCAAACAAACCATATCCGTTAGGATCGAATGCACCAACAGGTGAGGTGCCATCATATTTATCTATTAATAAATTATTGTAAGGGAATTCGCCCTGCCATGTGTTGGCCATTGGTTTGGTAAGTTGAGTGTCTTCATTTCCCCAAGTAAAATCCATCCCGTCTAATCCACCTCTTGCTGCAAACTCCCATTCTGCTTCAGTCGGTAAATCTTTTCCTGCCCACTTGGCATATGCTTCAGCATCCTCATAAGCGATTTGAACTACAGGATGATTATCCAACCCATTAATAGAACTGTCAGGACCTTGAGGATGTTTCCAATTTGCGCCTTTGATCCATCGCCACCAGTTAGCATAATTGTTCAAATCAACAGGCCCATTTCTTTTTTCAAAAACCATAGAACCAGGAACTAGATCTACTTTTGCGACGGCAGGAAATTCAGCCGGATTTAATGGTCTTTCAGCTACCGTAACGTAATTAGTTGCTGATACGAAATCACTATACTCTTTATTAGTAACAAGACATTTATCGATCCAGAAACCATTAACTGTAACTTTATGCGTAGGTTTCTCTTCCGGGTAAAATTTATTGGAACCCATCATAAAAGTTCCACCATTTATAAATTCCATGTTGGCCCTCTTTGGCGTTTTTCTATCTATATCGGTATCTGTATTTAACATACTGAATAGGTGTTGATTTTGTTAATGACTCCCACCGGCAGCTTCTGACATTTTCGCCATTGCGTCGTCTAACGTGAACGTGTTTGGTTTCTGAACTGGTGGGAACTCCTTAAAGGTTTCTGCAAAGTTTGCTGCAGCAGCCTGTGCAGCATAAATGAGATAAGCGTGGTGCACCACCCAGTCCCAGTACGTATTTGAAGTGGTATCCGCAAATTCGTACGGATCTGTCCGCAGGTTGAACATTTTTGGAATACGAAGTCTGATGAAGGGATCAGACCATACCTGCAAAGTTCCCTGACTACGTTGTTCCATGAATACCAATTTCCAATTGTCATAGCGTATTCCAAGCACGTCACCATCGTCGCTGAAATAAAAGTATGCGTTGCGGGGACTTTCTTTTACTTCGCCAGTCAGATATGGAAGCAGATTAAAACCATCGATATGATTCTTGTAGGTTCTCCCTATGGCGTTGTATCCCTTCTTCAATTTCTCCATAATTTCTGGATCACCTGCCATGGCGAGAAAGGTTGGTAGCCAGTCATGGTGCTGAACTATACCATTGGAAATTGAACCTGCCTTAATCATGCCTGGCCAGCGTATTAATAAAGGAACACGGAAAGCGCCTTCCCAGTTTGTATTCTTTTCACTACGAAACGGAGTAGTGGCTCCATCGGGCCAGGTATTTGAGTGCGGCCCATTGTCAGTCGAATACATAACAAAGGTATCTTCCGCAATTCCAAGTTCATCCAGCAAATCAAGCATTTGTCCAACATTTTTGTCATGATCAATCATAGTATCATGATATGGAGATTGCCATCGACCTGCCTGTCCCTTGCTTGAAGGTTTGGGATGAGTATACAGATGCATATGCGTAGTATTAAACCACACAAAAAATGGTTTACCGTCTTGATGCTGGCGTTGTATAAATTCTTTAGCTGCTGCAACAAATTCGTCATCACAGGTCTCCATTCTTTTTTTGTTCAACGGTCCTGTATCATCAATTTTTTGCTTGCCGACTCTTCCCCATCGCGGCATTTCCGTTGGATCATCCACTTCAGTAGCCCAAGAATGGATTACACCACGAGGACCAAATCTTTCATAGAATTGCGGAAATCCGTTTTTTGAAGGATAGTCATCCCTTTCTGGCTCTTCCTCAGCATTCAAGTGATAAAGATTGCCAAAGAACTCATCGAATCCGTGATTGGTTGGTAGCATATGGTTAAGATCGCCCAAATGGTTCTTACCGAATTGCCCTGTAGCATAACCTTGCTCCTTTAGTAGTGCAGCAATAGTTACTAGTTTTTCATTCATCCCAACTGGTGCTCCAGGCATGCCTACTTTGGATAGCCCTGTGCGGTAGACGCTTTGTCCGGTGATAAAGGAAGCACGACCAGCAGTACAGGACTGTTCACCGTAAGAGTCCGTGAACATCATGCCTTCTTTTGCAATACGATCAATGTTAGGTGTTTGGTAACCCATTAGACCATGAGAATAACAACTAAGATTAGTTATTCCAATATCATCACCCCAAATGACAAGAATAT
>JBEDUN010000152.1:0-15439 GCA_040414675.1 Nitrososphaeraceae archaeon
CTATTCTCTACTATGTAAATTCCAACTGCAGTGTACCCCAGGCCTATTATAATAAAGAATATCATTTCATTAGTTGTTGCCATTATGTCCTGTGCATCCTTGCTACCAGCAGGCTGATGTGCTGACTGTGAAATATCAGTATAGTCTTGAGATGCAACATAAAAGTACATAGCGCTTGTTATGAGTATCAATGCGACAGTAATATATGCAATCTTTACTGTAGGCTGTACAGCTAATGTTGTAGTTCCTCTCACAGGGGCAATAGCTTTTCTAATATTATAAAACTATTGAGAGAACTTTGGTTAAGTACTAGAGAACAGAGTTCTTCTATCACTTAAATGCTAGAAAAAATAACATTTTACTGTATTGATCTTCTATGCTTGTCTTGATACCAAAGATAGAATTGATGTAGGTGAAAAATTCAGTTGATTGCTACTAAAACATTAAATTATGTAATTCGTGATCTATCGCATTAAATATACTTCAGTTAATCCATATTTTTTATTTATTAGGTAAACTATGATTTATCACAAGTTTGAGTGCTAAATATTAAAACTATATAATCAAATTCTCCTAATAAATTTACTATACCTTAATGTTACCACTAAACGTATATTCCATTCTAACCTCAGCTAATTTATTTAATACCAAGTAGGTGACTCTGACCTTTAAAAGCCTACCTTAACAAAGTTAATTAATAGGTATCCATCATTGGTACTGATCACAACTTTAATATACTTTATCGTGTAGCATTTCAGTAACTTGAAAAGTCATATTGCAATAACTGGAATAGCAATTGCAATAGTTGCTCTTGCAATTGTTGCAACAACACCAATTCTGACTGGTAACGCACTAGCTGGAGGCGGCCATTCGTACCATCACAGCCATCATCATCACCACCATCACTACGGCTCACATTGATCATAAATTCGAACAATTTAATTAAGAGATACGATTTCCTTTCAATTTTTTTGTCCAGTATGTCCTTATAGATCTGATGTGACATTAAAAGATGCATTGTGTGAATTTACCTAACATTATAAGAAGTATCTGTATGATACATAATCTGATAGATAACAATAAGATAATATTGCATGCACATTTAGTCATATGTACCTTAAATTTTAATAGATGTTGACTATTCACACAAATCTATTAAGAACTGATATGATGATTGCTGTTAGTATATGTGTATTCCTAGCTGGTATTATATTGATATTTATACTCTCTAGTATTACTAATATCAGTTTAGCATCACAAAATTCTATAGTATCGAATATTTTTACCTACGTCAATTCTACCTTTGGAATCAAAATGCAGGTTCCATCTGATTGGGATCTACAGGAGGTTGGGAACATGTTAAACAGGCCCACCGTTACAATTATCCGAGTGACACCAGCATTTGATATTCATAAATCATTTGATACAGATCCAAGCGATGGTAGTACTTATATAGATATCAACGTGCAAAATAATGTTCGAAACATGTCTTTGGATACTCTGATGAAAAATAACATAAACACTATCAAGAATGACAATAATACTTCAGATTTTAAATTACTAAACTCAACAACCGATGCCAATCTTGCAGGGCAAAAAGCCTATACAATGGTGTATTCTAGCACATACAATGGGCTAAAAACCATCACTATGAATAGTGCAACCCTTTGTGGAAATAGGATTTATTCTGCTACATTTAATGCAGAACCATCGAGTTATGTAAAGCTTGCACAAATAGCGAAAAAGATGATTGGATCACTTAGGCTAGCCACAATTATAGCGTCATAACTTTGGGTAATTCAGGAGATTGTTAATCAACTACGTTAACGATAAAAACTTGATTTCAGTTGTCATTTGAATAATTATCCTTATGTTAGTGATGATCTAATCTTACATATAGTTATTGTTAGACTTGATAAAAAAGATGATTCTTGGATATCCTAAATAATAAAACAATCCATTTGATGATTATAGTGTATCCTTAATTTTTGCAGCATTGCCAACACTTGGATCTACGATTAAATCAAGGTATTGATTCTTATTTTTTACGAGCTCTATTTCATACACTGGTTTTCCATTCTTGATGTTGCGTGTAACAGATTGAATATCTGTTGAACTATCTTGCGACAATAAGCCGAATACCACTAGAGATGATGTCCATACTCCAACTATCAATAAAGCATAGAATTCATTCATGCGATGTATGCTCTGGTAAATAGGTAGCAAAACAGCATATTTAATAATTAAGGAACACTTATCAAAGTGATTAGCTTTATCAACACTCTACTCATCAAATAGCATATATCTCTACATTTAGATAGATGTATCACAAATAATAAATAACGAAATATTACTAGCGCTCCATTCTTTGATGATTATTGATTACGTTAATGGAGCATTAATCTTGGCCTTTGGATTGAAGGCGTTACATTAACAAATTGATGATGGTGTTGCTATGCATCTTAGTTTTGTCCAATATGTTTGTATGCCTGCGATGCATACCTAGATGTAATTTTATTGCCCAATTCCTGCACCGCTGCCTTTCAGCTGTACTGCGGTACTGTATACCAAAGTGATATCATAAGTAGGGTAGTAAAAATAAACATATAGAAGATAAGATCCTTGACTTACTGTATGGGGTATGACAAATGTTCCTGAATTGCCGGTGTAGTTTCCTATTGCTATCGGTGTTCCAAGCGATATATCGCTTTCAGGATCAACATCTTCCACATACATATTATTTGATGGAAAAGGAGAAGTTATTGGAACCAGTTTTACAGACGCAGTAGTGTAGACTATGTCTGAGTCGGTGCTGGAATTAATATTGAATGTCTCATTAGCGGTGAGTGTTGGAATAAGTGCAGATAATCCATAATCTGGATTAGATATTGCAATTCTCTGTTGTGTACCTAAATGTTAGGGTCAGATTTCCCCAATATCAATTTACACCATTTCTTTGATTAATGCTTTCAATTGCTGTACACATAGAATGAACATCTAAGAAAATGGGCAAGATCAGATATCTTCACGAGTGTCCTATTTAATATTCTTTACATCAAGATGAAACTCAGTTTGTTCATGATATGTCAAATTATTAATAATGGTATCACATTGTGGGATATTATGGAACGATGTTCAATATTATATTTGCAAGATATGAATTTTATTGACCTCATACATGAAGATAAATCAGAAAGTTAGTCCTTATTTCAATCCTGTACATTCTTACCTAGAACTATAATTAATATACATAATCTGGAATTTTATAATGATCCTACCTAAATATAAGTCCAAAGAACAAGTTAAGATAATCAAATCAAGCAGGGATTGTTATAGTTATTTCTGAATGGCCACCTGAATCTGGGGCCATGTTGCTTTTGTTTCCTTTTATTGCATCAGTTACTACTAAATAAATTATCGTATGATCTGATTTCGTAGGTGCTTTTCCGGCATCAATTGCGTTTTGTATTACCTTTGTTGTCTGCTTTATCCAATTGTACTTTTGCGGCATGGGTGTGGAGGTATCCACATAGTTACCGATTACCTTTACTGGACCAGTTACACCATATTGTTTTAATCCACTAATATAGTCAGTTCCAGTAAATAGATTGTTAATTGTTGTGCGGATATGGGTTAGAGTGTTATAACCCGTTGCATTTGTGTTCCAGCTGCCGGGTACTCCCCAAAATATTATAAAAATGTCTGCAGATGGAATAACAGGTATTTTATTAGCATTCTGATAATCTCCCTTTCCCGAATACCCACCTTTACCTAATCCTGGTACTATACAGTCTTTATCTGAGTTCGAGTAGTAAGGCGATCCAAATGCTCCATTAGGATAAGTTTTTGGCTTTCCATTATTCATGAAGACATTTTCATTACATGCGTCTGATATCTCATAATCACCCTTATTAGTCCATCCAGCTGGATCAACCTTAGGAGTGTATGGATTGGTCATGTCTTCGATAGTTTCTTCCGTTGCTGCATAGTATACATCAAATGACTTATACGATGCCATTTCCGCAAATGCCATTCTTGCCTTTATCTGATTTGTTGCTACTAGTCTCGCTGTTGGATTTGGATGAGATTGAGAATTTGAAGTACATGTATTCATGGGAATATTTGCTGGTGCGGCAGGTTTAGCTAAATTTATTAAATTTGCTTTTGTAGCATTGGTTAGTGGAAGTTTTTCACATGCAGTCATGATAGACGCAAATCCTGTACCAAAGGGGAGTCTGAAAGGGCTATCATTCATCCTCGTGTGGTTATTGTTGACATATATTACAGTAGACGAAGCACTCTGACTATATGTGACAAGAAATAATAAAATTATTACCATGACAAAGAACGGAGTCATAACCTTATAATGATCTGATATGAGATCCTGAAGACGCATTATTATTATTGCAATCTACTCCTAGTACTTAATAATGAATTAGAAATAATACAATAGAAGTTATTCAGTAGGAAATCTGCTGTATGTAGTGAATTTATACAATTCAGATTTTCCTTTACTTTAACCAATTACTTTAATTGATATGCGAAGAAGCTAGATTTGGCATATGCATTGTTTTTAAAACCGGCATAGGCTTCAAAATTATAAAACTTCTATCCTAGCTTGAAAACATCCAATATATCATTATAAGACATATCTGCTCTATTTAGTGTTCTACCATTATGGTACTGGACATTTCTATGCGCTTTGAATTATCTCAGATTCGCGCGGGACATCTTTATCAAATAGGAATCCAGAGGTGGAGACGCTCATCTTGCTCCTATCTTCCTTCCAAATGATCCTTTAAATGTATGGTTGCTTTCCCTTTCATTAAGGTTGGCAACAGCAGGAGTATATACTGCTTGGAAGGCATCACTTCTATCTCCACTAGAAGCGCTAAGAAGATAGTGTAGCAAAAACAATCAGATTTTATCTGTCAACCACAACATCTATATTCAAATATTTTTATAAAAGGCTCTAATACCCATTAGCCAATGGCAACTAGAACAATCCTCGCTGCAATCATATTTATTGCACTGATTGTAGTTTTGGCCTCAACTATGGCAATAGGCCTGACCACTCCTTTATGGGCTATGACGAAGCAGCAAAGAGATCAAGCAACAATGATGATTAAGAACATGTCATCGGGAAATATGACAAGTGGCGGCACTAATATGAAAAAGTGAATATTATTTTATTTTCAATATTCTTAATTTTCATATAATACATATTGATCAACCACAGAAGCTCATTTTATCATTCTACATATAATGTTGCATTCCCCAATTTGGCAACCAAGCATAATACGATAGTATAGAAATGTGGAGCGCGCGCATTGAATGCAACAAATTCTTTACACTTTATCAAAGTATAAATCTGGCAGCGCTATATTATACTACTGGTAATAGTCTAGGTCGGGTCAGTCAGCCCGCATAGCTGGATGTCCACAGTTTTTGTATTTCATAGTGGTAGCCTAAACTATTATCAAATGTTATTCTTCACAATATTAAGTAAATAGGGGTTAGATTATAAAAGAAAAGTTCTACGTGTTCATAGATCTAGTAAAGTCCAAGTAATGCTGTGACTAAAAGAGAGAGGAAAAGCAATATTAGATCTACCAACAACTTTATTTGTGGTTGGTATGGAATTGCGCGTCTCTATATCGCCAGTCAGGCCTTCCGTTCGTCTCAGTGCTATGGTTTATCTGAATGTAGGATGACAAGCCGTCATAGATGTCAGGGTATCCATAGTGCTTTATTGGGTTAATATTACAACATATTCGCGCGCATCATCTAGGTACTTATCTAGGTCTTATTATGGTATTGAATATGTACTATGGTTACTATGGATACTCTGACGGATAGAATATCACTAGAGATCTGAGCGTGAAATAATAGGAAATTCACTAACAATACTAATCCGTCAGGGTTGATTTTTTCTATATATCATTGATGGATCAGAAACGCGGAAGCGTAGTTTACGGATAGGAAAACATGATAAGTCTCAGGCTGCCAACATCTGCTGATCATCCTCTAAGTTATACATACCTGTTAATCTAACACCTTTCCATATTGTCCTTCGCGCGCCTGATGCTTCCCTTCCACCTTGAAATCTGAACTGCTTAATCAGAATCTTGCCAAAGTTTTCCTTAGATTCTACCGCCAATCTCTTTTCCTTACAAAACCTTCTGTACGCATGGTACAATTCTTCTTTTGTTATTTTATCCGACTCTATCGAATCTTCAGCAATTGCTAACTCTTTGAACGAGGCTATGGGATTCAGAGTCAGTTCATATTTTTCCCGACGTTCGTGTATGGTCTTTTCATTCATAAATATACCCCTATTGATTTTTAGTATTCTTCTTAGAGTAATCATAAGGGCATTGAAAATGCCTGATAGCTCTTCGTCATTGGTCAGTTTACTTAAAAGATCTGGATCATCTTTGGCCTCGAAATTATTTGGAAAGCTAATGATGTTATTTCTTCTGAAATAGGCATCCGAGGTATCATGGGTAATTGGGATCTTGTTCGCGCTAAAAAACAGTTTAGCATGTAGTACAGTGTCATAGGCTCTTTGATTTTTTCGCTCAATCCGGATGGGATGTCTTCCAGTAAGTTTCTTAATAATTGCAGTGTCCTCTATACTGGTACTAGATAGCTCTGTATCTATGTTCACACTCTTTCCTTCCAAATCAGATAACGCAAAGTTATTATTAATCATAGCGCGCAATGGGACATTACTGATATTGCGCGCACCATGTAAAGACGTTAAAACACCTGTAAATACACCTTTCCCATTTCCCCCATATCCAAATAATATCGTGATAATTTCATATGGATTGTCGCGCAAGAATGTATATGCCATCGTTTCAACTGCTGTTCTAATTTCTGAAGAATAAATCACTTCCTTTAAAAACTTGCCAAATAGTTTTGGCCTTGCTTTAGGATCATACATCACGGGTATTTGAATCATTGATAGGTAATCTGGACCATGCTCTCTAAATTCACCAGTTTGAAAATTATATAAACCGTTCTTCATATTAATAATATTTAAATCATAATCAAACTCCTCTCTATTGTGATAGCAGCTTCGAGTAATGTGCCCTTTGATTTCACTTAATTCTTGATTACATAAACTATATCCACATATTTCCTCGGCTTCCTTTTCAATTATAATCTCTCCTCCAGTAGTATAAACACCATCTTTGTAGTATAGTAATTCCTTTGAGGGGAGCGCGGCAAATCTGTACTTTTTCTTTATCTCCTCGCTAGTGTCTTCAATTAAATTCGCATTATCTTCATTTGATCCTTTAGCAGGTTCGACGCGCACTCTTCTTATTCTATTAACGTATTCAATTGCACTATCCCAGATCTCATTTAATTCATCGTCCGGTAACGGTTCGGGATTGCAAAGCTGTTGATTTATCTCTGATAAGAACTCCTTTAATTCTTCTTCAGTTTTGCCTTTATTTTTATACTTTAAAAGCAGAAAATCTGCAGCAGATAAAAGTGTCTGATGTCTTTCTCCTTTCCCGATCACTATAGTTGGATTGATTGTTAACGATTTTATTATGGGATTTAATTTGTTACACTTAAGGTCTTTATGTAGATATTCAACTCCATTCTTTAGACAGATGGAATCTAGATGATACATCATTTCCAAAGCCTGTTTTCTATTAAGGGATATTGGTAATATGGGTTTGATTATCTGATATCGATATTCGCTACTATCACTTGGATTATTATTCTGATGTATAGAAGGCGCGCAGTATGATATGCCATGTTCTCCTAGACCTTTAATCTCAATCCCTGTCTTTCTATCTGCATTCTTTTTTGCAAATGAAATAGGAGAGTAGACGTAAATGTGTGCCCTATTCTTATCATCAGGATGTTGCTCTACAATAAATTTTTCTGCGATTTTTTCTAAAGAGACCTGCATTCCACTTCTAGTACAAAATTCCTGGATTGCCTCGTGTTTATCTAGATCTATTAGCGTAAAGTATTGACCAGATCTATCAGCTCTATGCCAGACTTTGCCTGCAATGATGGCCATTCCATCCATGAATGCTCCATTATTCTTCCAGACGGTATGCTGCGATTCTGGTATGGGAGCGCTCTGATACTGCGACCATTTTATAGATGTCGTCTTAAGTTTAGTCTGAGCTGGAATTACATTAACTCCTATATCATAGTGCCAAAAGTCGGCCCAAGTATTATAATATTCCTTTGTATCTTCATAAGAAGTAAAAGCTGAGGACGGAGGATTTGGTCCATACTTAGCAATCAAATCCATTACTTTATCCATATGCGATGACTGGTCATAGTCATCAGGGAAACGCTTATTTTCTCCTTCAGAGAATTTGTCTTCAGTGACCATTTTCTTTCCTACTTTTTAAGGATCTGGCGCGCTCGAAGTTGTGTTAGAATTATGTCCCTCGACCTCTAACACAGCTTTCACTCCTTGATTTTCTGCGCCACTCTTAGATTTCGACTGTCCTAACCCAGCTTTAATTTTCGTACTAATCGGTTGCGTGTTACTCTTCTTGATGATATGACACTTACACTTGCAAATAATTGTTGATGAAAAAGTGTCATTCTTATAGTAGCCTGTACATAGGTAACATTGATTAGTTAAACACTCATCTATTTCAATTAAGGTTGTTTCCATGGTAACTATCACTTTTATTGATTCGGTTCATGGCGTCTTCAAGTAAGCGTGTGATATACCGTGACCGTGGGATATCCCCTCGTTTTGTATCCACCTTGTTCAACAAATTTTTCGGGATGCTGATACACAAGTCATTAAGAAAAGAACTAGGCGATCATAATTGGCTATGGATTCAAAAAAATGATAGCAATCCTTCTATGAAGTTGAAAAGACTTGAGAAGCAGTCAATCACTGCAATCAATGACCTTTCGCTTTTAGCCCAAAAGTTGCCAGAACATGCAGTGGCTGAGATATTTAGTTATGATGGATTAAAGAGACTAGTAGAATCCATTCTTCGTAAGGGGAATGATCAAGAATGTTCAGATATCGAGGTCGAATCTACTTTAGATTCTAGACGATTATATTTGGCAGCTCTATTTGCAAAAGAAGGGATAAAGCTTTGTATAGAAGAACATATTGCCCAAAATAGCGAGTCGCCTAAATTGGCAGAAGCCACTGTAGATCAACTCAATAAGACAGTAGAATTATGCAGCGAAATTGCATATGTGGCGGACCTTCCGACTAGGAGGAAATCTGAAGATAATTTACGATATCAATTTAATTGGAATAGGATACCAGGACCTGACGAAGACAAATTTGTAAAATTTATTGAAAATATATTTGGATCGATTTATGAAAACTTCAAGGATGATGGTATTAATACGTATAGAATCAGAAAAAATGAATCTGTATTTCGAACAACTTTACAAGAACTACATGAGCAATATAGTGCAACAGACAAAGAGTTTGATGCAATCGCCGCTAGACAAAGAGCATCAGAAATAAAATTGGAAATACTCGACCTAGGCGGAGGTATAATAGCTTACTTTTTTACTTATGCTAAGGTATAGTACAAGGACAGTTAATCTTGAATACAAGAGGTATCGCAGCAAAGCTATTCAACTGGATACTACCAATGTAGTCGTCAAACAAGATTATGGTAATTACTACATATATGAAAAGCAAAAGTAGATAATTCAGAAGATAATGATGTTCTGTAAATTCCACTTTGATACAGTTGCTTTGCAAATTCGACTTTATTCTTACCATCCATATTTCCAAGAGCCGTGATTAGCGCGCGCATTTGAGATTGCATTGAATTGTATTGTCCCTCTATCACTGACAATTTATCTTCATTTTTCTTCTGATCTTCTAATGTTTCAGTATATGCATCATAAGTTAAGACCATTCTGCAATTCGAGCAGAACTTGCTATCAGGTTTATTTGGTTCATTGCAGTTTGGACATTGTTTTGGTGTAAGTACGTCATTTAACTTTTGGTCCCTGGTAACTATGCCATAAGCTTCTAAAATGCTTTCGTTTGATTCATTTCCGTAATAGTGCAGATACTTTAAATGCATTTGAGACCTACCAGACCAACCTGCATGTTGTCTTAGTACATGCTCTTTTAAAAATTTAGATTTTTGGGTCAAGGCAGAGTGTCTTCTTATGTATGGGTTCCAAGGTTTCTTTAATAACTCTCTTATCTTATTCTTATCTTCAGTCTCCACAGAAGTATTTTCCAATAATTCTAATTATAGAGGCGGCTGAATTCAAAGGAGTCAGAGCATTTTCATATATTGAATTTATCAAGATAGGGCTTGTGGTAACAATGATCAATATTGTTGTTTATTATTTATTCATTACCTTCAGTATTTGGATATAGGACAATTTAACTAGAATAGTTACGAACTAAAGTAATTGATCCTGTCGTTTCCAAAGATATCAATTTGAGTTGACTAGATGTAGAAAAGAATTTGATGCTCTGCCTTGAAGTAGAACTCAAATTAACAAATAAAGATCAATATCAAAAATATAATAAATATAGTGTTGAGGTAGTTTGTGGATCTAAATCACATTTACCTCATGCAGTGTTACCAATCCATTATCTCCGACCATTCTCCTTATTTGGGGAAGTAGCGGTTCTAGTTTTGATTTTTCATCTATTATTTCCATCATCATTGGCATATTGATAGTTATGCCTTCCAGGTGGACTGTCGATCTTCTGCGTTTGCCAAAACCATCTATGCCAGTCCAAACTGTTGCACCAGAAATCTTGGCTCCCATAAGAAAGTCTATCAATATTTTACTTAATCTTTTCCCTCCATATTCATCATTCTTTTTTATTCTGATAGTAAGACACCACATTTTCTGCATCATATTAGTTTTTGTCTCATCTTCCTACTTGCAGCGCGATAGTTGAAGCAATGATCCTACCAGCATATATTGCCCCAAGTGACAAGCCAACATTCGATAAGATATTTAATGCAACGGCATAAAATTCTTTACTATCCATCAAATTGGTTGTCTCTAGTGCAAACGAAGACATCGTTGTTAATGATCCGCAAAATCCAATGGCAATCAGAAGAGAATACTTTGTGTCCAAGTTCCAAATCAAGGACAATACTGAAAATAATCCCAGGACGAAACTTCCAATTATGTTTACTGTTAGTACATTGATTGGAAGAGCTCCAAATACAACTAGTGATTCGACTACTTTGTATCTAAGAAATGCGCCAGCCAATGCACCAACTGCTAGAAACAAAAATTCTTCTATGCCTTTGATCATTGTCTCATCTTCTTACCGATTTGAGTGGTCGTTATGATATTTCCGTTACTATCTTTCTTGTACTTCATTGATGTATCTCTTTCATAGAGCAACCATCACATAGTAATAGATATAAATGTAATGCGGGTTACATTAATTAAATGCAAGATACGAAATTAATTGTTTAATATTGGCAGCTACCAAAGTATATACAAATTCCGATCTGAGAAGATAAATAAAAATAAAAATAAAAACAGCAAATATTCTAAATGTAACTAAAGCTACAATATTTATGACAGATAATGATTTGAACTGGATAATATTCACATATTTCTATGGATGGGAGAGTTCGGCAAAGTGATCCATAGAATCTTGACACTTTTTAAGTAATTTCTCAACTTTAACTGCTGCAGATGGTCTTTCGATCCAATCAATTGATTTTACTTTATCAAGCCATCTAATTAATCCGTCCAAAACTTCATGCATTTCTTCAGCTTCTTCTTGTGCTGTCTTTTTGTTTCTAATATTTGTCTTAATCTCATCTATAAACTCTTGGCATTCTTCAAGAATTTCATCATATTGCTTATCACGTTCTATTCTGAATATTCGTAATATGTTGTTCTGATCATTTTCATTAACACTTTTGCCTTGGATCTTCATAATCCGACCGTTATCGGCAATCATGTCCTCTATTTTTGATAGCTTCTTACGATTGTCGCTATTATCAGGAATTAAGCATATGGAAAGTTGTGGATATAGTGCGCCGATACTCTTGAATTCTCTCCATACTCTCACCTTCAATCTTGAAGGCTGTGATGGAACATCGTATAGAATCGTTAACCAGGAACAAGGTTTTTTAATAACCATGTCTCGTTCAATGTCTCTTTCTTTTATAATGGTATCTAAGAATCGTTAGTTTTACTCTAATGCGTATACCCTTTAATAACAATCAACATTCACAGAGCATTAGAATATATGCATAATGATATGAAATGAGTGAACGAATCAGTCCAAAATGTAATCGAGTACTGAAACAAGAATTAATGACAATGTAAATGCGGTTAAATCGTCATTTGACTCCATATAGCAAGTTCAATTCAATATTAATAAAAAGGGAATGGATAATGAGTACATATGCAAATAGATGCCATCCTGTCTGACTACGACGGAACATTGTGCCCGACAACATCTATCAATCATAATCAAGATGTAGTTCAGTTAGAAATAGAGAATGCATTATGGCAGATTTCTGACATGATACCAGTTTGCATCGTATCTAGTAAAGATTTCAATTTTCTATCGTCTGTGCTATACCTAATTAATAAAACTAACTTTTAATATAGTGCTATAGATGTGTTAATCTTTTTGTATAGATCGAAAATATACTGACAGGTTTGATTAGTCCATATAACCGTGGTTATATACCATATATATATTTGAACAAAATACAAAATTGTACCAGCAAATCATCTGATTAAGGATAATTCAATCTTAATAAAAAAGTAACGCATCACAATATCTATGCAAATAGATGCTATACTATCTGACTACGATGGCACTTTATGTCCAACTGGTTCTATTAGTAGCAAGGAACATTCATTTCCTCAGGAAATAGAAAATGTCCTATGGGATATTTCAGAAGTAATACCAGTTTGCATTATATCGAGTAAAGATTTCGAATTTCTTCATAGAAGAACCAGATATGCAAGTATAATTTCTTGCATTATGGGAATTGAAACTTTGGCATTCCAAAGACATATGAGAAATGAAAAGATATCTGTGAATTCTAAAGGAGATTCAATAAGAACTTTGGAATGCCAAAATCTTGACTGTATAAATGATAGTTATTTGATGGTTCAGAATAATACATTACAATATGACTCACAAATATTGCACCAATTGACCCAACTTGTCAAAGTAAATTTTGATGAAATACGGATCGAACTGAAATTCACCGCCACTGATAAAAAATTATTAGCAGGAGTCACTTTGGATTGGAGACATTTGGATGATTGGAAAACGTTTAAGACAACTGTCGAACCACAAATGAAAAAATTGATTATTGAAAAACAAAAAGAACTAGGTTTGAAGCAATCTACTATTTATATACAAACCTATAGCAGCCATCCGTTTATTGATATATACGCTATTGCATGTAATAAGGGGATGGCATATGACCGTGTTATTTCCATGCTTCCAGTTGTTGATAAAAGACCACTGAATGTTATTTATTTGGGTGATTCAGAGAATGACAACCCAGCTTTTGGTAAGGCAACAGTTTCACTTGGTATACAATCTGACACTAGATTGAAACCAAAATTAGACTGCGAATTTAATCTTCACATAAGCAATCTACCGATATTCTTAAAAAACCTTCTCAGGAATAGTATGGAATTTTCACCAAGCCTCATTTCCATCTAATAGGAGGTAAATCTGATGATATCCAGATCCTCAAAGCGAACTAAGATGACCTTTAATCCTTTATTACTTATATGCTAATGTAGCACGGGTTACATCTATTAACCACATTACCTTGTCTATAATTCAATAAAGAGTATTTCTGTTCTATTAGAATACTTCAAAGTTTGATATTGGCAGGGATTTGAAATCTGGTGAATATGGCTGAATCTGAACAACCTATTCATATTATTGCAAAAACTTGTGGTTTAAAAGACAGAAGAATAAAGAAGGTAACGTACTCTTTCGTAGATACTTGTCATAGTATATGAATTGATAAGAAAGATATCATATTATCTCAATTAGAAGCAGGTGAAAAGCTCTTAAGATATACTAATGATGAAACTGATAGAATGCTATTGAAACAGAAATATCGGGATTGAAAATTGCACTGGATCTTATGTCTTTACATTATTCTAACATCAATCTATCTAGCTAAATAGATCTGAAAATTCTCTAACGATACAATCATGCAAAAGCGTTAGAAAGGAGAATGCAACGGTTCCACTTCATTGATTAACCCTAGCAAAAATGGTATAAAAAATGAGGCCCACTTTTTAAACTTTAAATCTGATCCATTTTCTCCGGTTGTGCACAGCTATATACATACCTAAATAGACAAGGACAGTTCTGTTTTGGCAGTAGATATATTTGCTGGAATGCTAGTCTATTTATGAAAAATGCCCGGTTCAATAATTTCCTGCAGACAAACATTGGCGTAATTATTCCGGTAATCATAACTGCATTAGTCATAATTCTAGGTGGTCTTGCTGAATACCTAGCCGAATACAAACTGCCAGGAGCGAATATAACGAATCTAGGCGACGCACTTTGGTGGTCCGTGATTACGATTACAACTGTAGGATATGGCGATTATACTCCGATATCTCCGTTCGGAAGGATAATTGGGGTAATCGTGATGTTCTCAGGCATTGGCATCGCTGTAACATTAGTAACCATAATCTCGCAGAATAGAGTGCAGCATATGCAGGAAAGATTAAAGTCAAAGACTGAAGGTAAGACTAGAGTATTAGCAAATGAGACGAAGGTAGCCATAAAAGACAAAGTCGAGAGGATTGAGAAACTGAGCGAAGAAGATTTTGATGGGCTCCTGATTATGATGAAGAGTCTACGTCTCACTCTACTTCAAGAGTCTAAGGATGTTTATAAATGCCCAAAATGTGGTAGCGATTGTCGCGGTAAGCCTAGATATTGCAGCAATTGTAGATTTGCTCAGTCATAGACTGTTCATGAATCCCTAAATATCAGATTTTGAATTTGATTCTCATGAAGATATTAACAATAAAGGGTATAACATCTTCATCAAGACCATCATCAAGAACAATAGCTATAACAGTAATTGCCATAGTTACGGCAGTATCTATGCTAGCAGCCCCAGGGCTAACACCGGTTTCTGCTGCCGTCCCCTCTACATCAAGAGCTCATGAGTCTATCATAGGTAATGGAATAGGCGACCTTGTATGCACCAAAGGAAATAGCTATCCTAACAACCAAATCAGCTTCAATGCCATAGTACCAGTCAAAACAATAGGCTCAGCAACAGATAGTCTGACTTTAACTGCAACTGCAGTATCTGGTCAAATTCGAGGAACGGTAACAAGTGGAGGATGGGATCCAAGTACTGGAATATATTCGATTTCAGGTACTACGATTTCTGATAATGTATGTGGAATTTCAGGTACTACATTTAACGTTAGTGGTCATGATGGAGAT
>JBEDUN010000153.1:0-12501 GCA_040414675.1 Nitrososphaeraceae archaeon
ATGATACTATAGAAGTGATTACAAGAGTAAAATTAAAAAATAAAAATGAAAATGAAAAAATTGCTAGTACTGCACTGTGGGTATTCTTGAACCTAAATCCGGTCTGTATTTCTTCCATAGACTTCCGAAGAATAGTCCGATTAGGCCAAAGAATATTGCCATGGTTACTCCAGTCACGGCTCTAAAAGTATTGACTACACTCATTGGAATTTCAATTTTATCTGGATTTGGTGGCCATGTAACATACATTATAGCAATCGATATCAAATATAATGCAGGTACAATGTATGAAATTTTGCTAACTCTTCTGAATTTGAAGAATATGACACCCATAGCAATAGCTACTATTACTGATGTTATTTGATATGTAGTGTATAGATGATCTCTTAATCCAATAGTATCGGGATTTCCTACTGCTGGAGGATTAGGGGGATACTTGCTAAACGGAACTAGATATATTGCAAGATACATTAATCCTACTAATAGAAGTGCCTTCTTTCTATCATCAGAAAATGGTAAATACTTTCTAGCAAATACATAGGAAATTCCTAGTAGACCACCATATGCCATTCCTATAAATGCCCCTGCGACAAATGTACCTGACTTTTGCCAAATCCTATAGGCATTTAATTCAGCAAAATCAACTTTTTCTCCTTTGGAGATGTCTTTTTGAGTTTCAAAACCTATAGCTTTATCAGTTGTGGGTTCCACCACAAATAAATTTATACTTGCTAGTATCAAGCCTGCCATGATACCAGAGATAAGAGAAATAGCAACGAAAAGAATAGTTTTCATATAATTACTACCACTACACCATATCTATCAAAAAAAGAAAAGATGTCAATCAGTGACACGGAAAACCTGATTCATGTCTGATATCATGTACGAATTCATGAAGCCACATGTTATCGTAGGCAGATTTACCTTGTACCAAACTAAAGATCTGACCTGTGTCATATCCTACTACAAAGAGACTAAATAGAGCTACAGCTGCCAATATGCCTATACCAACGACTGGAATTTTTCGGTCATGAATTACACTTTGGCTTTGATCGAGAGTCATTCTCAATAACCTACTACTCATAAATATATAAACCATTGTATGGTTTATCCAACATATCGTGCCACGAGAATTTAGTGTTTGGTACAATGCATCCAAAAAAGACCCTATTGTAGATTCAAGGGTAGTTGTATAAATAAAACAACATGACAGTATACTACCAGTATTTGATACACATGATAAGCTCTTCAAAATCAAAGAATTCTTATTATTTTGAACTAGATGTTTAGTATTTCTCCCAACAAAGCATCTTCGAAAATTGTATAGACCTCTGTTGGACAAACTGTCCCAATCCTTATATTTGAGAACAAATAGGTAATGAGAATGTGGCGATTTGTATCAAATATACTAATAGAAATAATCTAGTGAATTGTTATCTTGGGAAAGCTGAAAATCAATCTGTCTTCCGCCTTATATTAGTTTAGACTAGGTAAGACTAACACGAATATGTCAAAAATTATGCTATTAAAATCAAAAAAAGTTGTAATATCGATAGGTATTGTAGCCATAGTTGTAATCATTGGATCCGTTCTTGTAACGTCTTTTTCAAGCAGTACAAGTGCAGCTCCCAACTTTAGACTAAGAACGATTGACGGAAGTCCAGTATCGTTATCGTCATTCAAAGGTAGGCCTGTCATCCTCTGGTTCATGGCCGCATGGTGTCCTACATGCGTAGGCCAAAGCGATTCAATTACAAAGGTGAAATCGGAATTCGGAAATAAAGTCGATCTGCTTGTAGTAGATATGTGGTCAACTCAAGCCATAGGAGGCAATAGTGCAAGTGGAAAACAGAGCGAAACCGCTAACGACTTGCAAGATTTTCTTATAAAACATGGTGGTGCAAAGTGGAAAGCTGCATTAGATACAGATAGGGCAGTGTTGAAGTATGGAATAGTGGAAGTTGACTCCACAGTTATAGTCGACAAAAATGGAAATATTGCTTTTAAGAACCTTGGTTCTACTGGGTACCAACCGTTGAGAGAAGCGGTATCGAAGATAACTAGGGCCTAGAATTGAATTTTAAAGAGTTATAACACATGTCACCGGATTTCTTGTTACTTAGCTTCACGTTCACTGCCGGTGTAATAGCATTCTTGAATCCTTGTGGTTTTATTATGCTTCCAGCTTACATTTCAAATCACATGGAAAAGACGTTTCAATTGCAAAATGGAAATACGACGAATAATCAAGGGACAACAACAACGTTTTCATCAAGAAAGCTTGCATATGCCTTACTCATGGGATTGATAACGACAACTGGATTTATCACAATTTTTTCATCGGTTGGGCTGGGCATTTCTTATATTGGAATTAGGATAGTGAAAATATTTCCATGGATAGCCTTTGCAAGCTCATTGCTTGTAATAGGAATAGGAGTAGCAAAGATGATTGGAAAAACCATATACTTGAACATTCCAGCTTCCAGATTCTTTTCAAAAAATAAAAGTAATTACAATTCAAGAATAGACTACCGTTATTTCTTTTTATTTGGAATAGGCTATGCAGTTATTTCTTTGAATTGTACTTTGCCATTGTTTCTTTTTGTGATATCACAGGGCATATCTTCAGGAGGAATATTACAGGGGTTCGTGATTTTTTTGACATATGCATTAGGAATGGGTGCAATGATGACAATTATTTCAAGTTTGGTCAGCATCTCAAACCAGAAATTTAACAGGATATATTCGACAAAAATAGCTCACAATTTGAACTTTATTACTGGCGCCATTTTAATTGTTGCAGGTGTTTATCTGGTTTACTATAATGTAGTAATCGGCAAGCTTATGATATAATTGCATTTATTTCACGTCTGCTTCAAGATTTCTACTAGCTTAAAAAATTAAGCCTCAATAATTCGATAATCGAATTTTTTCCACTTTATAAGATAGTAATACAAATCATTATATTATATTGGAATCTGGAATCGCGACATTACCTACAATCAACTTATTCGATACTGCTTTGTAACCATTGACACCGCATAAGGAGTTGTTTATCTTTAACTATTGTTTTTGCTTATTGATACATATTTTTCATGATAAATGATTTTCATGACTCATAATAGTCAATAATGCTGCACTCTTTGAAGCAAGCTCAGCAGTTCTCGGATCTGACTCGTCACTGCCTATTATTAGTACATCGCCATTCTCTGGCATCAATTTCTTGACGAAGAGGTCATGTATTCGTTTTTCATTCTTCAATGAATCATATCCCGTCATAGGGACTATGAACTTTTTATCCATGAATAAAAGCGTGGTTGCACCCAATGCCCCCATTTTTACTGCAGCATCCCTTTGCTCAATTCCAGATTTTATAGTATAAGCAAGATGCTTTAGT
Organism: Nitrososphaeraceae archaeon; assembly: GCA_040414675.1. Taxonomy (GTDB): domain Archaea; phylum Thermoproteota; class Nitrososphaeria; order Nitrososphaerales; family Nitrososphaeraceae; genus JARBAU01. Next base: position 3,398 of record JBEDUN010000153.1, read on the forward strand.
AGTACACCATAATTGTATTTCCCGAGTGCTATAGGACATTTTGGGATCTCACACTCTGTTGGTATGGAAGCATGCAAATGTGAATAGAGTTCAGCCCCCTTATCAGATAACCTAGTTCCGCTATTGCTAGTCTGTATCATATCTTGCATCTTCATATGCTTTACCAATGTCTTAATCGAACCTTCCCCTAGATTGAGTTCCTTGCATAGTAATTCTCTACTAATATGACCCTGTTCATGCATCAACTGCAATGTTTTGAATATGTGTGCAGTATCATAAGAAAGAATTCTGCTTGGGGCATATCTACTTGAAATTGCAAGTAATGTCTTGACATAGGTGTGCATACTCGTCTCATAAAACTAATGATTGACACCGCATATTAATTTATTCAAAAAAAGTCCATTCTGTATTGATAGTGCTCGATTACATATACCAAATTTACAGCATAAAGATATACTGGTATCAAAGTAGCTAATCGAGGAGAATGGATGCAGCATAAGTGGCATGTTAGAAAAGGTTACCTGAAATACATGTAGCAGTGGACATCAAGGGAAAAAGAATCCTATTTTTAGAGGTAACAAGTGAAGAGGTACATGATGATGGCAAGATGTTAAAGAAATTAGTAGGTAGTGCTTCTGAAAATAATCGTGTTAAGTGTATAATAGAAGATGGTATGTACTATAGCAATAAGAATTTCAAATATCTATCTAGAAACCATATTAAGCTATGTATAAAAACCAGAAGTAACTCTAAAGTCAAGTCAGCCAATTGTCAAACGAGGAATATGTCTGGAATAAGACAACAAGCAAATCTCAAAAGATGGAAACGTAGCGTGAGCTATAGACATAGGTGGATAGCAGAAACGGCCTTTTCATCTATTAAAAGGATGTTTGGTGAATATATAACAGCTGGAAAATTTCCTAACATGGTAAAGGAGATATTTCTAAAGGCAACTCTATATAATATGTTCAATCGAATGACATAATCACAATCATCTGCATAAACGAATTAAATCCTAATTGATCATGTAACAGAGCAAAATGGTGTATATTTATAGATCTTTAGAATTAGTATCATCATTGAAGATGGCAAGGCTGAGTGGAATCCCAACCATCTTCGATGATGTGATATATCTTGCGGACTGTAGAGCGTCTTGTCCTACGAAATATTGTATTTATCTATTATTTAAACCATTGGATGGATTATCCAACATATTTATTTTATGATTTTAGACGAATGCACGATAGCAGCAGATTTCATAAAGCCAGTTAAAAGTAATAATTTATTTTTTTCCTGTAAAAGCAAATCACAGATTTATTGATAAATCAAAATCTTGTAGTGATATATTTTTCCATCATAGTTTTTGGATCGAATGATTTGCAATGAACCAAAACATAAGGAAGCCTCAAATTCTTATCTATTTATTTCTCACTTTTAGTGGTAAGGTGTGTTGATTACCATATTTTGAAAATAGCTGTTCGTACCTTGAAACTTTTTCTTGAATAAGGATGTTTGAACTGTCATACATTTTGACAAAATTAGCACGTAATGTTAGATTCCCCTTTGAATCAAAAAATCTTATGCTATAGCTGTTTTTACCACCATTTTTATTCTCTATTATAAATCGTGCCTCTATAGTGTCATTGAGATTTACGTGAATGTGCCAGGGTCTGGATTCTTCGCCTATTGTAGCATACTGCTCACTAATACGCAAGGGCAAATTCATTTCCGTATGTACCTCGCACACTGCACCTGGACTTCTTACAGAGAACATAACATTATCAAGTGTAAGTATGTCTTTTATGATATCTTCAAAAGTAGTACTGGACTGATCATTTGTTGTGGGGTATGCCATTTAGATTGAAATATATGATCTGTCTTAATAATATATTGGATAATCTAGCCAATATACTAATTACGATTTTGAATTGTTTGTTTAGTTTTAATTTAAACTAAAGAAACGATATTTCAGACTTATACTATCATAAATAGTTCCTCATACGTTCATAAGTTCTGGAGATTGAGAGCGCATCCATGCCTTTAACCCATGCGAATTTATCGCTTTGAGAGTGTCAAGAAGAGAAATTGCATTTTTCCTAATTCTTGAGTCATACTCCTGATTACATGCTATCTGAGCTACAGTTATTCTAACAATATCTTTACTTTGTATTTTAGAATAATCATCAAGTATAGTTTGAATATCGTTTGCATCTAACAAACGTATTATTTTGTCTCTGAGAAGCCACTTATCATGAATATATTTATTCATACCATGGTCACTTAAAAGTGATTGAAATGGATCTTTTTCAAATCCTGCCCAGTCATAATAGTTGCCATCACCATCAATAATAGATCCAAATGGATCTAGTTGAATGATAGGGCGTAGATTATCGTCGATAGGTACTGGAAATTTGATGTTATTGCGAATGATTTGAGGAAGAAGATGCGTATGTGGACCGTTTATGTCTTCTCCTATTGTAGGAATTTTTTGCTTTACCAGTATGGATGCAAATTTAGTCCGCAGCAATCTTTGAGGAGAGAATTTTACTAGTTCTTTAAGAAATTCAAGATCATCGATTATATGTTTCCCCTCTTTTTTCTTCAAGGCTTGCTGAAGCTCAATATCTTGAACAATTATACAAAAATCTAGACTGTCATTTCCAATTCCTAAATCCCACAGTTCTCCCTCTTGCTCATCGTCGTTGGACTGTATATGAGTAAGGGAATTTCGACAGGACATACGCGCATCTTCATCTTGAAGACATAGATATACGCATTGTGACCATGGTGAACATCTATACGCAGCAGTTTCAGCAACAACTGGTTTAATACTATCATCTAGGATTAACCTAAGTCTTGCCTTTTGTGTATCTGCAAATAGCAAATTACTCTCCGGATCAAAAAAGTGATACAGAATGTCATCAACAGCACTAATGGAAAATTCAGCAACTGCTCCGTTTCTAACGATAGCCCATGCTGATCGTGGATTTGACACTGCTGATATTATTATTTTTTTTAATGAAGATGGGATCACAAGTAGCAATACTTTTGCGGATATAAAAGTAAGAGGTTTATTACACGGGGAGAGGTTATTTGATAAGATCTTGACTATACACTACATATCTTGAAGGCTTCCATTCTAATCCAAATTCTATGATATATGTTCTAAGATTAGCATCCCAATTTAGAGTACATCTTTCATTGAGCATGGATGTCAAAATCCAAGCATGCACCATTCATTTGCAATTCACGTCTTCGTCACCAAGAAGACCCTACTTATAAAGATGATTTCTCTGCCTAATCCTCGTTACCTAATCCTAGTTACCTAATCCTAGTTACATGCATCCCAATAAGTACTGTATCATCAACTAGATTTGCCAATTGCTTCAGTTGACATCGAACATCATTATTTCTGCTATTTTTTATACTCCTAATCTGATTAGATAAGGGTACCATTATCTAACATCAATATTGAGCACCATTAATTAATTGAGTAGGAATATCTTCCCTTGCTACTATGAATTATACTTAAATATTGTTTGAGTATCATTATTCTGAAGTGCGTAGATAATTAGGCATAAAAACTCAAAAATTATATCCAAGTCTATCTACATCATGGAAACGTATGGGGAATAATTGAAGATATGAACTGTAAAAAATGTGGTCACATTATGCAGTATCATGCGCTTATATCGAAAGACTTCAAAATCCTTCGTTTTGACTGTGCCAAGTGCGACTGTCAGCTGCAGCCTAATGAATACAAAACATGAGACGTACTTTCATACAGACCCAATATTTTTTTTGTGCACTACCTGCTCTTCGCATTAACGTATTAGACCTTAATCATTGAACATCTTGTGCTAAACATCGTGTAGTTGAGGATATGATGAAACGAGTTGACTCAATTATGGGTGTGTATTGTTTCAAAAATCTAGCCATACTAATCTTTGGTATTTTCTACCTTTTATGATGTATGGCCAAATATTCTATTTCCCAAGTTACGTTGGATAACCTATCCAATGATTTAAATAAAAGAACATAATTTAGAGATTTAAAATGAGCTTTTATGACATGTCTCGTAATTTTAGGAAAATAATTACTATTAAAAAACGTAAAAATATAGCGATATCATTTGTTAATAATTCGCTGTCATCAAAAGCATTTTCATCCATATGTTTCAAATTTGCAAATGATATGGAAAAGAGTTCTTACGGAAAATCGTATCGTCTGATGAATAAAGGCTATAGGAGATTATCTGAGATTGCTTTTCCTGTATCCTCGTGTAAAACAGCATTTTTTCTCATCGGTGAAGCATATGGTTCGATAGATCGTTTCTTTGAGATCTTAATAACTCAAAGAAACGATCTAGAAAGTTATGCACGCTCACGTCTCTATAAACAGAAATATCCTGAAGGACTATTTCTTTTGATTATTGCTAAGATGGCCCTTAGATGGGGCGATCAATTCTTTGATGAATATAGAAGCTTGAATCTAGAATATTGACAATGTGGCTCATTACTATTGTAACTTCCCCCTAAAAGAGAATAAATGAAAATAATTGTATATAGCACAATTTACATTCTACAAATATTACGTATAACATATCTCTGCGGCATCCTCTGGTTACGTAGAAATCCCATGTCATTGATTTTTTCGATATTAAGTCCATTTTCTATGTTATTCATCCTACTTGTCATTAGTAATGGTGCTTATATTCAATTTGCTATTGCGGGCAGCCTAGTCATGACGATGACCACATTTGGGCTGGCTGGCTTTAGCTGAAGATGTATCTTATTATAAATTTGACTACAGAATCCAAGACATGTTTATAGCATCTCCAGTTCCTCAATTTAGCTTTATGTTTGGTTTGGCATTATCAGAACTACTATTTGGATTGCCTGCTATCTTGATACTTTTCTATATGACAATATACTTTGGTTCAAATATTATAGCACTTCCGATTACTATTTGTTCATCATTTTTAATTTGGGGAACTATGTCTACATTAGGGTTATTGTTTCATCGTATCTAAGGCATACACGAAATGTAGAACAACTAATTGCATTAATTACACTTGTGATGGGAGTATTACCTCCAGTATTTTATTCAATTACTTCTTTGCCTACAGTTCGATATGTCACCTATGCTTTACCAACTACTCATGCATCGATATTAATACAACACTTGATGGGATATAGAACGCCTCAGGAATGGTTCATCTACTACGCATTAAGTGTCCAAAGTCTGTATTTTCTAGCATTTGTTATTCTCGCTAATAAACGGGCTATTTGGGAAGAAAGATAGTGGCGATACTTTGATATGAACAACGGTGGAAACATTGCAATATTATGTGAATCTGCATCGATGATATACCATCTGCACAAGCCATGACATAATATGATTTACGTATGAAATGTTACTTGATAATTGTCGACGGAATTGAAGCTAATACTATGGCTGTATTTTTCAATATGGGATGTAATATAACGTAACTGCCAATAGCATCGCGTATCATATCTAATTAATGCGTATTTTGTTATAGAGTACATATATGTAAACTGTCTTTTTTTTATATTGAATGGTGATCTCACTTGAGGTCGGATTATTTAGGTGAACTTATGGGTAGATCTCAATCAATCATTGTCATCTTGGATTATTTCGCAATTTGATAAATGAACATCTCCTTCAGTTGCGTTAAAGTCTTTAACTACATCCAAACCCGGTCCGCAATCGAAGAAATCTGCACCTGGTCCTCCAACTAACTCATCATTACCATCTCCGCCGTAAATCTTATCGTTGCCTTGTCCACCTTGTATGTAGTCGCCACCATTGCCTCCATATATTATATCATTACCATCTCCTCCACTTAGATGATCGCTTCCATCTTGACCATAAATCGTATCATTACCATTATCTCCATAAATAAAATCATCTAGTTGGGTTTTGTTACCACCTATAGCAGTAATACTTAACTTGCTTCCGCTTAGTATATCATTACCACGAGTTCCATCTATAATTTCTGCCATTACGTTCGCAAAGGGAATAAAAGTTCTTCCAAGTAGTAAAAATGTGCACAGTATAATTGTTAAAGATAAGATGTTATAGGATGGTCGTGTTTTCCTAATGTTCATAGATAATCCATCGCCTTTTGGTTGACATTTATCTGGTATGCTAGACAATCAATTAGTCATATAAATATAGAATGATACAAAGTTCCTATAAAATGGATTGAATGATTCGATTTATTATTCTGTAGTATGTCTATTGCTGAACTAGCTACCTATCTGAATTCATTGAGGGAACTATCATATTGAATGAGGCTAATGCTAACGCATAATTTCCTGTTCTTACACTAACAATTACCTGATGTTGACCTTGATCTAAAAACGGACAAACAACAGCAAAGTCACCATTAGGAATTGTTATATTATCAAATGCAAACAAAGGATCATTTGTAACAGTAATAGATGCAGTAAGGTTTTTCAAGTGTACTCTAGTCTCTAAATCTTGTATGCTGAAATTGAGTTGATGATAATTATGAATTTCAGGCTTGTAAAGTGTATATTTAAACTGAATCTTAATGCCCGCCTCTTTATTTATCCATTGTTGTACTCCATTACCATATAGGTGTCCATAAATAAAGTTCACAGTAGGAAGAATTGAGACAATTATCAAAAAGACTGCTAGAAATTTTGGTAAATGCAATTGGATATATGTCAGTCCAGTTGACATCTTAATTCTAAAAGATTTTCATTCTATATAATCTGTAGATATCATAAAAATAAAAGCCGACTCAGTGTGGCCTTTCTAGCTATCATTTATTAAACTACTTATATAGACTTATGCAAAGGTTATTAACAAAAGTATATATTGTTAATAACTATCTTCTATCTTGTGCAAAAGTTCAGTATTATTTTAATTGCTTTAACACTTGTTATCATATTAGCATCAAATACAGGGATTGCATTATCAAGTGGCACTAGTAACAACAATACAAATAATGCGACTCTTGGAGCTAATAACAACACGTCTAAAATAAAGGTTGTATCATCTTTTTTTCCAATCTATGAATTTGTTAAAAAGGTCGGAGGCGATAAAGTAGATGCCTCTGTGCTTATACCTGTAGGTGCAGAACCTCATGATTTTGATCCTACTATTCAACAAATTCAGAATGCTCAATCAGCTGCTGCAGTAGTATACAATGGAGCAGGAATGGAAGCAACTTGGATAAACAAAATAGATCCAAAATTTGCAATTGATACCAGTAAGGGTATAAATCTACTTTCTACAAAGGATCCTGAAATTCATGCAATAACAGATCCTCATATTTGGTTAGATCCAATTCTTGCAATTCATCAAGTTGAGAATATCCGCGATGGATTGATAAAGGTTGATCCCAATAACGCAATGTATTACAAAAACAATGCTCAAAACTTTATTGGTCAACTCAAATCTTTGGATACAGCAATAAGAGGTAATCTATCGAGCTCTAATTGTGTAAAAAGAGATTTTATATCTTTCCACAATGCTTTCAGCTACTTTGCAAAAGAATACGGACTAGAGCAACATAGTATACAAGGCTTAACACCAGAGGGAGAAGTACTTCCTCAACGTTTGGTAGAGGTAATTCAGCTAGCAAATAAGATTGGCATAAACATAATTTATTCTGAGGATTTGGTCGATCCTCGCTCAGCTCAAGCAATAGCCGCTGAGATACCTAATGGAAAAGTAACGGTGCTAAGTCCTATTGAAGGGATAAAATCACAAGAACAACAACAAGGAATAGACTACCTTGCAAAAATGTATCAAGATTTGTCAGCTCTGAAGCAGGGACTGCAATGCAAGAAGTAGCAGCAGTATCAGTAAGGAATCTAGATTATAGATACAGAGATCACCTATCGTCTTCTTTTTCTATATTGGACAACATTACATTCACTGTAAATAAAGGAGACATACTGGGAATAATTGGTCCCAACGGTGCTGGCAAAAGCACACTCTTTAGATGTATGCTTGGATTATTAGAAGACTATAGAGGAGAAATTGCAATATTTGGGCATGATGTTAGAAAAGATAGGCTAGTCCTTCGTGAGATAGGCTATATACCTCAGCAAAGTTCACTAGACCGGACTTTCCCAGCAACCGTACAAGAAATTGTTTCTTTAGGATTAACAGACAACAAAGATAATAATTCACAACAAAAAATAAATTCTGCAATAAGGACAGTGGGATTAGAAGCTGTAAAAGATAGACGAATAGGCAATCTTTCTGGTGGACAACAACAAAGGGTTCATATCGCAAAAGCACTAGTAAATGATGCCAGGTTATTGATTTTAGATGAACCTACTACGAGTATTGATGTAGAAACACAAAACAAGTTCTATTCTCTCATAAGGACGCTTAACCAAAAGAATAAAGTAACAATACTATTGTCATCGCATGACCTAGATGCCATAAACATGATTGCAAATAAGCTAATATGTATCAATAGGACTTTGTTTTTTCATGGAAGTACGACTGAATTCTTTTCAAATCCAGAATCATTAAAGATCTATTCAGAATCAATTATGCAAGCACATATGCGCACGCATTCAAATCAAAATGAAGATTAATCATCCCATAGCGACTTTGTTACTTAATGTGGTAGTCAGGAATTGTCAGTATGATATTTGAGATATTTCAATATGGCTTTATGCAACGTGCACTAATTTCAGGAATTGCTGTGGCTATAAGTTGCTCTGTAATAGGACTCTTTCTTGTTTTAAGACGGCAAGCGTTATTCGGAGATGCTCTGTCCCATGTGGCGTTTGGTGGAATAGCTATTGGTCTTTTTACAAACACATATCCAATATGGACAGCCTTCATAGTATCCGTTCTGGCAGCTTTAGGAATTACTAAATTAAGACATTCAACAAAAATACCTGCAGATTCAGCAATTGCGGTATTACTATCTTCTGGCCTAGCTATAGGTGTGATATTAATTGGATTAGCAGGCGGCTTTTCGCTTGATCTATACAGCTTCTTATTTGGAAGTATCTTGTTAATCAGCTCACAAGATCAATATATGATTTTGATTATAACTGCAATAGTACTTGCAATTATGTACA
>JBEDUN010000154.1:0-17055 GCA_040414675.1 Nitrososphaeraceae archaeon
CAAATCTATTATACATTATGTGGGTATGAATCAAATTCATATTATTTCAGGAATAGCAATAGCAACTATAGCTCTATTGCTAGTTACGACAACAACAATGTCAAGTCAGCAGTCCGTGTTCGCACATGGTGGCCACCATCATCATGGTGGCGGTGGTGCAGCAGCCGCAGCCGCAGCATCTGGAGGTTCGGCAGCCGCAGCAGCCGCAGCCGGTGGTGCAGCAGCCGCAGCCGCAGCATCTGAAGGTTCAGCAGCCGCAGCAGCCGCAGCTAGTTGAGATGGTTTGTAAAGGACTATGGAGCAGTCTACAAACATCCATTATCACATTCTTTCAAGAAATCAGGAATTAGGAAGATGAATATTATGGGAATACAATCCAAATATTTACTTGTCAGTCTTTTTGTAGTCTTGACTGTGACGTTATCTTCAGCATTGTTATCTACTCGCTCGATATTGTCCACAATATCATCATCGCTGCCACTCGTATCTCCTATTGTTCAGACTGCAAGAGCTGATGTGAATATTGATACTTCTGGAAATGGCAAAGCAGCTGCATTTGATGGTAAAAATACTATATCTTCAGATGGCAAAGGCTTTTGCAATACTGTAGATAATATTGCTGGAGGAAAGTTTGCACCTCTGTTTGGAGGAATAGTTAACTGCAAATCTTCTTCAGATCAATATAATATAGACTATTCCGTAATTAAAGACCCAGTAAAAGTAGGTGACACAACCTACATGAGTATAACTGTCAGAGACAAAAATACAGATCAACCTGTTTCTGATGCACTTGTTCTATTAACTATCCAACCACCCAGTTCCAATCCATCTGTAGGCAAGACAACAACAACTCAAACTGCATATACGGATAAGGATGGACATGCTATATTTACTGTACAAATAGGTCCTCATTCGAGCAGTGGAATTTATAATACCAATTTAGAAATCAAAAAAGACAACTATGATTCAAACCTGCAGAAATCATTTCAGGTAGTATAAACAACTTTCTCTTTTATTAATTAGTTTATATACCAATATAGATCTTACTTTCCATAATCCTGAGTACCATCCAAAAGTTTAATGATTTTATTTAATTTTTATTCCTCTGAATTTGTCAATCTATTGAGATAAAACTTGCGATCATAGTTGTCTGCCATTAAGCATAAACTAAGGAAAATAGATTAGTTGGAAGAGATCTGATTGGAAGATTGTTGACACTTTTTGTCACTGTAACTATTATTCTTTGAATATGGTACAGAATGTAGGCATACTATACACTAACATCGAATCAATATGTTTCCTATGAGTAGTCACAGAACCTGAATCCGATTCACATTTAAATCTAGCCAGTTTGCATACAAACCAATGCTCACATTTACCACAGTAGTGAAGATGATCGGGATCGTTTGTATTACGTTGCAATCTGGTAATTAGTATGCAGCGGAAAACACTGCTTATAGAACCTTACTTAACATTGTTAACCACTGCCAGTAGATACATCTATTACACTATTTATGGGAATGGTAATACAAATGGTGTCTTTGCATCATTTCTGGATGGAGAATTAGTAGCGGAATTTGAATCTTGAGAATTACATGATGAGAATTTGTCACCACTAGTACTATCGGTACATCTTTTGGCTGTGACTACATGTGTCTGATATGCTATAGAGACTAACAATATGCTAGATAACAAGCAAAGAAAAGACATAGCTACAGCTAGATACGACAAAATCCTTCTATCCGCATTATTATGAATGAATCCCGTAGTATGATTATTTGATTATTATGTGATATATGAAAATTAAGAAAAAGAATGCTGTATCTTTTTTTAATAAGATTTTCTAATTGGATTCACAAGGTATTTTAAAAAATATTAATATGATCTGTACAAATTGGTTCATTTGCCAATGATGATGCCTCAAATTAATAAAGATCCTTCTATTCACGTTAACTGTTTAAAATCTTTTTTAGCTAGCCTAATTCTGTTATTCTTTCTAGTCTCTACAGTATTAATTTGCAATAAAGATTATAGCACTAATAATGTAGGATTTGCCCTCAGCCAAAAACATAGTAATAGTACGAGAGTTAATGTCACTAGTACAGATCAAGCAACAACAACATCATCATCTCGTAATATTACTAGGGCAAAGGGGATAAATTCTGATCCTCAATCTAACGGATCGAAATCAACAAGTAATGATAAATTAGCAATTCTAACATTCGGAGATACTGTAAAAAATCAAATTACTACTGCAAAGCCGATATTAGATAAGTATGGATTTAAAGCAAGCTTCTTTATAACCTGTGGGTTTCCAAGCGAAGCAAATAGTAGCAAGCAGCATCGTATGAATTGGAATGACGTATTGGAGTTACAAAAAGATGGCCAGGACGTAGAATCAAAAGGCATGACACATCGAGACCTAAATCATTTATCTCTAAAAGATCTAGAATCTGAAATAGGTGGCTCCAAACAATGTCTAGAAAGTCACGGTATTAATTCTCCTAACATATTTGCAGTTGTGCATGGCGATGCTTGGGATAATTCTACTATAATAAATACGATTAGTAAGTATTATGGATTTGCAGATAATGGCTTTGCCGATCTAATGTACTTGCGTTGTGATGGTTATGACGTTACTCATAAGCTTACAGATTGTAGGACATTATTTGATAATGGAACACTAACTCATGCAAATAGATATTCTATCAGGGAAGAAAGCCATAATTCTTTGGATCAAATTTACCTTCACAATGATACGGCAACATTTCAAAAATTTGTCGAACAGGTTAATTCACAAACTGCTTATAATAGTAAAAAGGGCTTTGTAGACGCCATTCCAATATTTGCATATCATAGCATAGATGACTCGAAAGGACGATCGAGTACTCACGTCAAATTGTTTGCTTCTGAAATGAAATATTTGCATGATAACGGATTTAAGGTAATACCTATGTCAGATCTGCGTTATGATCAAATTACGAAATATATGTATATAAGAAATAATCAACTTAGCATTCATCTCTTGTCATCGTGACATAGATATGATACTAGTAATTTCGTAATGCGAACGCGAAATGTAGGAATAGTTATTTTAACAATATTTTTTGTGATTTGGGCAGGATAAAGTTTCCTTACTCGTTATGCTCGATGATATAGAATTCCCTTTTTTATTTTAAGTTATTTTCCAAACTTCTTGTGACCTTGCTGAATATCTCCCGAGTAAGATTCTTTATATTATCGTTCAGACCGTTAGTAAAGTTATTGCTAGCATGAGCTAAAATAAATGGATTATCATTATTTGAAGGTTCTACTGTAAATATATTTGATTCCGATCTCCCACTGTATTTACCCGATAATGCGTCTACTTTTATTATATAAGGTGTACCTATCTGAGCATTTACAGGTACTCTCCATGAATATGAAACTTCACCATTTCTGTCTGCATTACCATCAAATTGTTCTACTGTTGCATTCATATTTTTAGAAGGAAACGATGAAGGAGAGGAAGGAGATGACAAAGATGATAGATCGATAATTTGTCCATTCACCTTAGCTCCACTAATGGCCGTATTTGTGATACCTGGACTACGAACCTTCAAAGTGATAGTCTGTGTGTCTCCTGCAGCAATTCGATCTTTATCAACACTAATCAAAATTTGTAATGTCATTGGCTGAGCAGCACCAGTAATAATAGAACTGTCATTATAACCTCTTGTTCCAATTAGATCTATACTTGTCCATTTGTTAAAACTATCTGGATTGTCAAGGCATGAGATTTTTGCAGTTAATTTGTTAGATCCCTCTCTAATTACAGTATAGCTCGAATCTAGCATATATTTCCAACCAGAATAATCATTGGCCCCATATTTTCCTGTCGCAATAGTCTTTTGGTATGGCTTTACTCCATTCAAAAGTATTGAAACTATACAATCCTTTGATTTGTCATCGGATGAAGTGCCAACAATTAAGAGATTTTTATCATTAGTTACTGGAACATTTTGACCGTTATATGGTGATGTGATTCTTATTCTGGGAATTAAAGTAGCATTTGTTGTACCTGTCTTTAACTTAGTTAAAAGTGAATTAGCAGAATTATCCATCTTTAAAGGAATTATTTTTGTTGTCACTGTACTCATTTTTTGTGCATATGAAAATTGAGAATTAGAAATAGTAATAATAGCAACAAATGAACACATTCCGATAAATGTCAGAATTATAAGTAATTGTGACATCCCTATGCTCCAATTTGCATAGAAAATTATTATATATGAAATTATTAATACATTGGCTCTGTAGAAACCATGTATTAAACACCATTAGAGCTTTGTAGTAGCACAATCCAATATGGCTGTTGAAAGAATCAAGATATGTTAGATTGGCAAATACTATGTACCGTGTTTTAAGAAGTTCAAGGATACCCCTGTTTCTTCACAGAAAGAGCAATCATGTATTTACGATGTGGCAGCATCTAGTACTACTAGCAATAAGACAGTACGAAGGTAAGAGTTATAGAATATTTATCGAATGACTGGTTGAAGCGCATTACCTTAGATTATTTTTAGGATTGTCACGTATTCCTCATTTTACAACATTGCAAAAGTTTACAGACAGAATCAATAATGCATTACTTGAAAAGATAATTTCATCCTTCATTGTGATTAGCGGTACAAAGCATATTTTTGTTGGAATAGATTCAACAGGATTCAAGATAACTCGTGCTTCACAGTATTATGCTGAACGAACAGCAACCAGAAGAAAATATGCCAAGTTATCCATTGGAGCAGATGTATTACAACAAATCATATGTACAATTAGGATAAGACGAGCTCCTACAAGACATGATAATATAGATTTCAAGCCAATCATAACAAGGACATCAAATATACTTCCATTGTCTGTAGTTACTGCTGATAAGGGATATGATAGTGAGAATAATCATCTTTTCGTAAGAGAGGAATTACATGCATTCAGTGTAATCCCAGCTCGCTATGAGCACGTACCGATATGGAGAACACATGGCAAGTACAGAAAACAGATGAAGCACGGATATTCCAAATTGCTGTACAATCAGCGAAACAAGGATGAAACCATAATGTCTGTCATAAAAAGACTGTTTGGAGAGCATTTAATGTCTAGATTAACTAGAACACAAAACAGGGAATTATCTTTCAGATGTATAACCTACAATATGCACAGACTAACTAATCTGATAATACAGATGATGTTTTCTACAATGCCTAATACATTCATTAATATAAATATAGATTTAAGTTATAGAATCTAAGTAGCCTTTTTTCTTCGTATAAAAATAACGAGTATATGTTCATCTAAACTAATTAAAGATTATTTAGATTACCCAGCAAGAGTGAGACTATTAATCACATATTATTTATTATATGTAGAGTATGTATTTGGTTAATTGTAATGAAATGAAGCTTAATTATCTGACTGTTATTAACCTGTTGCAGGTAATATCCTATATATGGTACCATCAATTGTAAGAACATACAGAAACCCATCTGGTCCAACTTCTAAGTCAGTAATTGTACCAAAGCCATGTCCAAATATTACTGGTTTAAGATCGTCTGGGTTATTTGCTACTTTACCTTCAAGTGGTCCACTTAACAAGAGACCTGTTCTATCCTCATTTAGTTTAAAATTGTATAAATTACCTGTATTTACATCGCCTACGAACATTGTATTTTCGTACTGTTTTCCCAATTTATCTGAGTTTAAGAATTTTAATGCTGTTGGACCTACTGGCTGCTTCCAGACAAATTCTGGAGATCTGTAGATTCCCTTGCCTCCAAAGTTTATCAAATCACGAGAAGGATTTTCTGCAACTGGACCTGGTTGCGGACCATTTACTTGCCATATTCCTTGGACTTGGCTCCAACCGCTGTTAAACCCAGGCTTAACCAGATTAATCTCATCGCCATATGTAGGCCCGTTTTCAGTATCCCATAAATTTCCAGTCACAGGGTCAAAATCAATACCAAAGCTATTTCTGACACCATATGCATAATACACTCTTGTTGGATCTTCATTCCCTAATGGATCAGGTGTTACTGGTTGGCCATCTTTTGTAACTCTTAGTACACCACTAGTTCCATCAAGTTTCTTACCATTATTGTTGTTCTGAGCCTGGCCATTATGAGTTCCAACATCACCTATCACTGTATACACGTTATTATCTGGACCTATTAGCACTTTGCCACCATTATGATTACTTTCTACAAGAGGGTCTAGGGAATTAGAAGGAAGATTTAGCAGATCTACAGGATTTGTCAACTGATCATTAACTAATTCATATCTGTAAATATGGTTACCTGCTGAAACTTTTGGGTCTGTGGTAGGTTTAGTGTAGTAAAGAAAAACATACGTAGGTCCCTGGCCAGTATTATCATTACCAGCTATTTTAGTTTGTTTTGAAATTGCAATCCCAAGTAAACCCCATTCTGCGAAAGCAGTTGCCGCATTAACATGTAGAAGTGGCTTCTTCATAAGATGACCATCTACAATTCTAAGTACATCTCCTGAATTTTTCTCGAGGACTAAAATATCATTGGGGCCTAGAAATGCCATACTCGTTGGTATATGAAATCCTTTAATGACAACTTCTGCTTTCAGATTTGGATCATTAATTGTGGGTCCTGCAGAAGCAGGTACCGCTCTAGTGTAAGCAGCATTAGCATAGAAAGAGGTAGGAGATATTTGCGTCATAGAGAATAAAGATGCTACAATAAGAATCATAACAAAGAATAGTGATAATTTTGATCTTAAGAAGCTTAAAGATATTCGCATAGAATGTGGATCACTCATTTAGAATTTTCCTGACTATTTTTATGTTTTGTAAATAACTATATCAATAAACCTCTCGATGTTTGATCCATATAAGGTTGGTATGGCATAGTATCCCATTCATAAAAAGATCTTCTAATTATTTTGTCGTGATAACTACTTTGATGGTGGCACGATACTTGATCATGAATCATTTGGTGCAGTTGGAGTGGATTCTGGTATATTACAAATTTTGAATTCATCAGCAATTAACAAGTTTCATACGGAACTACTACTACTGATCGCATTTGACATTTATCGAGTTCTTATATTGGTATGAATGAACTCTACTAAATTCAGATCTCCTGTAAATTGTTTATGATTATTTGAAGATGTACGGTTAATGATAACGGTGTGCCATATGGCTTGTTAGTATACATGCATTTTATAACGACTGTTACAGTCTAATGTACGCCGCTGCTGCTGGTTGTAGTATCGGAAAAGGAATAGGCTGTAGAGTTAGCCTTGGTACTGCTAAAGTAGTGCCATTTATTATATTCTTGATCCAGGTTTTTATTCTGTATAGATTTAATACTACTAATATTATTATTATGATCTGCCTTCACATACAGCATATTAGTCGTAGGACTAAAACCTAAATCACTCATTCTAATTACCTTAAATCCATTATCGTGTAAATATTTCATTTCTTGATCAAACAGTTGTACGCTCGTTGAAATCTTGTCTTTATTGTTTGTCTCATTAACAAATGTATGAAATTTAATACTTGCAAATGCAGTTGAATTTGCATGATTTACATTTTCTACAAACGTATTAAACTTATCAGAATCTTTATGACCTGACTGAGTCAGTGCATGAATGGAATACCTGTTAACTGATTTTAATGACTGAATTGGATCATCTCCAGCCCTAGCCAAAGTATAATATTTAGAAACCATATTTACTACATTAGGTTTATCTGAACCATCAGCATATGGATAAGCAAAGATGGTGGCGTTAATTTTATGATTAGCTAGACATTGCTTAGATTGACCTATCTCATATTGCAACTCTACATCAGATAATTTTGACAAATGCTTATGATCCATACTATGAGATTCAATATCATGACCTTCTTTTTGCAGGGCATTTATCTGAGTCCAATTCATATGGTCATCTGTTCCAATAAAATTACAGACTGTAAAGAACGTTCCTTTAAACCCGTATTTGTCTAAGATTGGTCTTGCCATAGTATAATGACCCAAAGTACTATCATCAAAACTCAAAATAACCATTTTTGCCCCAAGGATTGCTTTTGGTATAAATAACATTGCAATTAGAATGATGATAGTAAGTATGAGGATCAGTTTCATAATGCTTGACCAATTCTCAGATATGTGAATTTTTAAAATTTAGTTCATTATCCAATTCATTATTTAATTTATCTATAGATAGCGATATTTTCATATGACTAAAAGAAGATTTAATCGTGCATTATTTTAGAATTCAGGATCTCTTTACTAGATTATCTATACCTAATCACATTCCTACGTGGAAAGCCATCCTTGACGTGAAAAACTCATTATTCCAAATATAATATACTCGAATAACACTGAATATACAGCATCTGAACAAAAACTGAAACCGAGCTAGATCGTATCAATATAGTTCAAGAGCAAGAACAAGAATGGTCGTCATCAAACATGTCTATAGATATTTATGAAAGGTGATATAGCATTCAACTCCTTTTGTGAAAGTGGAATTATGTGTGGAGATTGAGGTTTCTGACTAAAGTTAAATGCATTTAGAATGTTGTTCGCATTTCTATCTCTGTTAGTTAATGATGGTATATTAAATCGCCATTCTATGAATTTTAGCATTGATTCAAACTGGTATCTGCTATGATCAATAAATCCAGTCTTAGTATAAGGAGATATTATGATAGCTGGTATCCTAAACCCTAGACCATATTTGTCTATTGGCGGTGGAGGAACATGGTCACCGTAATCATCCCATGTAACTATTATTGCAGTGCTATTCCAACTAGGATTCTTCATTATACTATCAACCACATACGTTACCCAATCCATTCCAAGTTTAATATTAGCTGGAGGATGTTCACTAATAGGAGAGCTTGGAATCACCCATGACACATCAGGTAAGGTGCCATTTTTCAAATCATTAAATATTTGTCCTCTATTAACAAAATGAGAGAAGTATCTTTCAGTATAACTTGAGCCTTTTGCTGCAAATGGATTCCAATAATCGTATGCCTGCCCACTTTTGACTGCTGCAGAATAACCCTCTAATTGTATTGGATGATCGTAATATTTCCAACTGATCTTGGTATCATTCATAAATAAATCAGCTACCGTCTTTGTTAGATTGGATTCTTCAAGGTATTCGTTTTCAACTTGCTGATTTGGAATAGGACTATGCAGTCCAATTCTTGCCCTTGCTCCTCCTGCTCCTATTCCTATGTGTCCTCTATGTCCTATAAGACCTTTTTTTAGTAGTGGGAATTTTATGTAAGCTCCAGAAGGTTCCGTATGATATGTTATTGTATTAGTGGCGTTAGTGTTGCTATTGCTACTACCATTATTCTTTGTATTCAGTATACCATCGTTATTGTTTTCTTTGCTATTTAGAAGAATGTTCAGAGTATTATTATTGTTATCATGGCCGTTCGGATCTAATCTATAATTTATATCTGCAGAATTTGTATTTGGGTTATTATTAATAGCTGTAGCTGTAGAGCCTTTAGCAGGCTTTGCCGCCTTATGCATTCCATAATATATAGATGTGCTAGGAGCTTGACCTGCTATAGCATACCAGTGATTTGGTAAACTATAGCTAAATACGGATGAGAAAAAGTTATCGGCTAATACATAATGCTTAATTCCCAATAGTATGGTATAGTTTTATTATCATAGTATGACATTGTATGATTATTCTCATTTTCTGCTATCATGAATCCATCCATCTTACCATTGTTATATGCAATTATCGAGGATTGATACCCGTGTGGTAAATCACCCATCGTAACAGGATTTCTAGTAAGAAATGGCTGTACGCATCCATGGCTAGGATTTTGTGGGTCTAAAGGCATACACACATCCTTAGGCAGTCCATTTGTTCCTGGATAAGTGCCAAAGTAATGATCAAAGCTTCTATTTTCTTGCATGATTACTACTATATGCTTGATAGGATTATTCTTGTTATCAGAATTGCTGCTACCGCTACTGCTAAGCTGAGCAGACACTAACGACATGGACGGTACTACGTTTGCTGTGGTTAAAGCGGCAGCCATAAACAATAATGTCAAGATAAATGCGATTTAGATCTTGTTATGCTCGAAATACCACTGCTACTACTAGTAATGATAACCTTTTTTGACAAGGCTTGAAATGAACCTGTTAATACCTTGCAAAACATATTGATGAAAAGGAACTAAACAATAATTCAATTAATCTATTAGTTAACATTGTGAACTAACATCGTTAACCTACGTCATTAGTTCCAAGTACTTTAGGATAATAATGCCAGATATTATCGGAATTCGTTATAGTGACAAATCAGGTACAGATGAATATAGAATGGACTATTTTGTTAGATTTTTACAAGCATTGTTAGATAGTATGAATTTTGATAGACCAATTGTGTTGTGTGGACACTCATTTACGATTACAAGCTGAGAGAGATTAAAGCCTATAATAACAACACAGATACATTGCTAAATCAACATCAAAGATATGATAATAGTAGAAATGCTATCTAATTACTTCTTGATCGACTGGACATTCAGTCGGATCTGCATAGTTTGCTGTATACCGCACTTAATAGTGGTAACTGGACTCTTCCATAAATGACTAAGGCTTTTTATATCGTATTATTTTTGTCTATATTATTAATTTTCTCTATATCAGTATATTATCTAATTTATAGGAAAGCACCATCATCATACCCCTTTTCAAATCAGGCCCAATTCACACAAATCTATACTCCAAAGCCAGGAGGTAGGGTCTTTACTGCGATGGATACTTCAGGAGAAGATTGTGACTCAGATGGAATTAGATTCAATATTGCTAATGAACATACGCTGGTTGACAGAGAATCAACTTGGATCTTTACTCTAAACAACGATAACAATCCAACAGATTGTACTGATAAACCATGGTGGAGTCCAAAGATTGGTTCCCACGGGGATGCTGATCAAGCTTCAGGACTGTATGAAGCACCTGCTCCATATGATGGTGGATTTAAGTCGATGCGTACTGAAGGACCTCATCCAGAATACCATCCATGTATTGGTTATCAATATACGAACGTTCCACCAATACCACATGGAAAACCAATTGGGATAAAGACAGCTTCATGGAGAATTCCAAATGGAGTTCACGTAGAATTCTGGTATGACTTTACTGACGGTGGAAAAGGACCTTGGATAAAATATGCAAGCTTAGATGATACATTGCCAGGACACTGCGACGGTGGTTCAATAACAGGACCAATTGGAATAGATGGTACGCTAATAGGTCCTGCACCAGCATTGGACAGTATGAGACTGAATGGAGCTGATGCCACATATATCGGTGGTTCGATTGTGGAGTTGACAGCAGGTCAGAATCCTAAAGGAAATGTAGGTTCTAGTACTAGTACTTCTCAATCAAGTTCATGACCAGATAAATTTCTTCATATTCCTTAACCTTCGAAACCCGGTCTACCAATTGTTCGCTATAGTCGTAAACAAACTCCCCTACCACGTCTAAATTACCTATATGGACTGCAGAAGACATCATGTCCTCATTTATTGATAGTCCTTCTGCAACTTTCTTAATCCGAGCTAGGATTGTTTATTCCAAATAATTTTTTAAGAATAGGGGGTCCTACCTAAAGGAAAATTTCACAATAGTTCTCACTAAAATTGAAGGTTTGCAGACACAATCATAAAAATGGAATCGCTGCACTGCAACCAACAGGGCTTGGACAGATAGCCGATTGCAGTGACTGACTAGTCAGCGACTCAATTGCAAATCTGGCTTGACCATGCCACTATTTTATGTAGACTTAACCTTGTTATTTAACACATAATAGAAACCGTGTGAAGATGTGTATCGCTGCTCGTTTGTTCGAAATGTGCAGATTCTTCACACGGTCATAGTAGAGCCTAGCTGTCCCTGTGATTCTGGGTTCTAGAATGATCGTTATCTTGTATCGTTCCACTCTTCTGACATAAAATATTACTGAGCTATTCTAGAATTACATAGCCCACTTCGGATCGTTTAATCATGTCTTCTATTCTCAAAGCCGCACTTTCAGGGGAATGTCCAAAATTATTGAAAGATTTAGTGAGCGTACTGTAAGAAAAGCAGGTGATAAAACATCGAGGTCGGTCGATCTCTTAATAAAGATAGTCAGATTAGAATTTGGGTTAGACCATCACGAGTAAAACAGGGGGCGTTTAAGATTTATAATAAAATCAATCAAAGCTACAAATTCAACCAAAGATGTTAGATGTAATAGTGAAAACGAATTAATCAGCATTCGAAATATTGGCAAACGATTCCCTAATCCTTGCGTAAAGATTGAAGGCTTAGGCTTACAAAAGGCTACTTGCACTTTTACCTAATACAATCTATTGTCATTTGAAAATATTTGGCGCTGTCACACCAAGACAATGACATATGACTTCAAGACCTTAAACTAACACGATATAATAAGAAATATCGATCGTTTTGGCATATCTGAAATTGAAATCCTTAATCTGATAAGCGAATATTCATAATTTGCTAAAACTCATCTGCGAACTATTAATCCATATTGAAATTTTTATTTATAAATATTTATATGGATTATTATTAATTACATTATTATGTTAAATTTATCTGTAATTTTGACAAAAGAGACATGTATCACGTTCGCCTTACTCGTTCTTATGGCGTCCTTATTCTTATACACCTCTGCTTATGCAGGAACAAAGCCGAACACCAATACCGATTCCAGAATAATAACAACTACACCTATAACTACAAATAACTATCATCCTATAGTACCTACCGCTTTATCATCAAGCTCAATATCAAAACCCCACGAATTGCAGCAGCAAGCATTGCTTATGCCACGAGCTATGACCAAATCACCAATACGATCCGCTAGTCAACCTAATCCAGAATTAATAGTGTCAATAAATGTTGATAAAAATCCTATAATAAAAGGGGAGCCTGAAGTATTCCGTATTGCTGTACACGATCCCAATTCAAATAACAATATAGGAAATGCTCAAATAAGTGGTATAGTCTTTGATCCAACGAGAAATTTAATTCAAAATAAGTTTAACGGTATCAGTAATTCAAATGGAACTTATAGCTATTCGTGGACTGTACCTAGAACAGTTAAATCACAAACCTATCAGGTGAAAGTGAATGCCTCTACAGTTGATCCTGTGTTGTATAGTCTGAAGCCTGGTGTAGCCATATTTAGTGTAGAGAGCATTTCATCAGGTAGTACTTCAGCTAGTACTAGTTCACATCATCACCATCATGTGGACGGTATGCACAGCATAAGTCATAGTAGTAATGACCATTCTGGTGGTGACGGTTCCAGTGACCATTCTGGTGGTGACGGTTCATCAGCCGACTAAATCATCATAATGGACATGTATCTATAGGTGGACCATCCATCATGCATTTGGACGAAGAAACTGACCAGCTCGAAACTAGTAAAAATGATATAACAGTTCTATTATTGTTGCTCACAAATCGGGAAAAAGAGTATATCATCTCAATTTAGATAACGTGCATTTTACCATAATCCCAAGTAGAAAAGAACGTCATACTAATTTCAATAAGTATAACTTCCCCCTTCTTTGAACTATCTGTTATCATTTTTGCTATTGGGTGATCTAATGTACCAAGGTACTACATACTAATTCTATCTGTTCGTAGAACTACATCATCTATATCTTCTATTATATTCGCAATACCTGACCGACTCCTCAATCGAATCTAAATGCCTTTTAATCGAGATTCATAATATTTTATACAACCTTGAAATTGTATAAAAATCGATTCTTATTGTAAAGTTACTATATGAGTATGAAAATAAATTGTGTCAAGATCAAATACAAAGAATAAAGGATACGGCAATTCATCTACTGAACCAATAGTTCAAGCTGGAGCAATTGATCCGCTTAGGGAATATAGAAAACAATCAATATGGACTATACCTGAAGATATCACGAAGAATTCATCTATTGACAACGTAGAAAGTCACAAGTTAGTATAGGATCAACAACTGTTACCAAAGGGTAGTATTTATAATACACTATTATCATATATGTCAAGTGATTAGTTCATGTTTATTGTACTGTATGTATGGTCATTGTCTTGATATCCCCTGTTTGTCTAAACAGACAATCCTTATCCGATAAATGTGAGGTTTTTGACTTCAGTCTAATTACGCATCGTAGTGATTAGCATATATCTGACAATTACAATACCACAACAATGTCATACATTTCTTGGGTATAGCCAACTTTGCAACAATCGACTCAAAAGAGGCATTACGAAATATGTAGGACCGATCACTAATATTATAGTCGTGAGTAAGTTAGTAAGTAATGGCATTTGGCACAAATAAAGACCTAGAATATGTGATGCTAATGAACTAATTCCATATGCTCCAATAAACGAAACTATAGCCATCTTCCATCTGGGAGGTGCTACTATACTTTTCATGTTTGACAGGCTAAACCATGTCTCTAAACCAGTCACTCTCTCGCGAGTAGAATATTTACTCACTTCTTCTATTAGTTTGATCGCTACTTCTGAATTTTCCCAGGCATCAAGCGAGGCCTGATCGACAAAGCGATTAAAGATGTAACGCACAGAAGAGATATTGCCTCCAGGGGCGATTATTGTAGTTCCGAGATAGCCCGGAAATTCCCTCTCAGAAGTCATAAAACGCTGAAGCCAGTCATCATACTCCTTTTCATGACCGGATGTTATGTTCCTACTTACGACCTCAGTAACTTCCCTTGAATTGCGCGCCTGACATCTTGACTTCTCCTAGTCACCGTTAGAAAAACGAGATAAAAGTTAATAACTTAAGCTGAAATCATTCCTATTTTAGTTTCCTTCAATGTTATTGGGAATAACCTTTATACTGGATTGGCTATCAAAAGAAAAGGCGATTTTAGCGTCTTAGAAAGGCTGCAGACATATAACGGGATATATAGTTTAAAATCAATCAATCAATTCTTTAACAAAGTCGATAACGCAACAATTGCGACCATGCAAAATCCAGCTTGGGAACAAGACTGATATTACTGGACTATACATGGCCGTGCTAGATAATTTTGGTTGGGTAAACCGCACCGCTAATAATGCTACCAATCTACTGCTTGTTATGTTTTAGAGAACAAGGTTACGTTTTGATAAAATACTACCGCCCTGTACCACTTTTTGCAAAGCATTTGTCACTGGCACTCCGTCACTGCAATTGGCAAATCAATTTGGCTTCAAACGACCCAATTGTAGTGGCCAGTGGCATTATTCTCTCCTAGCAGCGGCATTAGCGTAGTCGATAGGGTATAGTTCCAGTTAGGAGTTAGCCCACTTGGCATGCGCCATATCTAACTGTCGTAGCTGGGGCAATACCGATCTTTGAGTTTAATTTCCCTAATGCAATAAGGAGGATACTCGAATTATCAATACTTTTTACTGCGGGACTCACTATTTTTCCGAAGATTTGTAGACTAAAAGTATTAGTCAGCCAGTATTGACTATAATATATCATGTCATTTGTTAGCCGAGGGCAGACTATGAAAGACATAATCCTGATAGTTGGTATTTCTGTAGCGTTCATAATAGCAATGCTGCTGGTAGTATTTTTTGTCCCGGCTGGTCATAAGTAATCCGGTTGGCAAGTATTCACCAACCAACCGGGTAATTCAGTACACCAGCACGTTACCGCAGTACGTGACGAAACAACGGCAGGACTAACTTAGAACAATAATCCTTAAACTTTCAAGATCGACTATTATTATTCTTCAACTATGACATTTTTCTTATTAGTCTCCCTGGGTCTGTGTACTGGTTATCGCAATTTGTGTTGTCGCTGTTGATGTGGGTTCTAGTCCTGTTTATTTACTATTCAATCATACAATAGTCTAACACATACACACAACAAATTCAAATTTCTGGAGTAGGATAGGACATATCTCTCGTCCACCATTAGTATTATCTTATCCTATCATCGTTACTTCAGAGTAGTTGTGTGGGTGGGTGATCACAATTTCATGAATTAAAAGACTGCTTATAGAAGAAAAATCAATCGTTTTAAATAAAATTCTTTGAGGATGGTCTATATCATTCTTCATTTTTGGACATCTGGAATGATGAAAGCGACCAGGACTGTACCTCAAATACTACTAATGGAGATAGATACCCCATTAGGACTTAAACTCAGCATTTAGAAATCTGATTATAGAACAATAGTCGTAATCCTTAAGAGACTTCTTCCAAGATGGTTGATAGCGATCAGAATTGTACATGGAATAGCCTTCAGACTAATTAGGCGTCTTTGACTCCAGTAGGTTTAGAAACTCAGGTCTATTGGCTTAACATAATTTGTTAGTAGAATTAGGCAGTCACTATTCAAATAGGATTTTGTCGTAATAAGATTGCTTTTACGAGTTCGTGTCTTCAATCTCTGTCTGCCATAGGACCGACATACGAATGCCATAGGAAGTCAAGAACAAACAAATACTAACTAACTGGGTCGAGTTTGAGATAGGGTGCACACTATCTCAGGCTTCTTTATTTCCAGGGCTGTCTGTATGTCTATCTGACATTTGCCAAAATAGGCGATTGGATTAAAAATTTATGTCAGAGATAGACTCTAGTCTTCGAATAAGTCAATTGTGTAAAAATTATTCAGGGGGCATTTTCTCCAATTCTTGTTCTTCTTTTGTGTTTAACAATTTATACACTCCAGCAGCGATCAATCCGCCTGCAATCGGAGCTACCCAATAAATCCATTGATAACTAAAGTTGAACATTATCAAAGCTGGGCCAAAAGAACGAGCAGGATTTAGTGATCCACCTGTAATCGAAGCTCCAATCATGACGTTCAAACCAAGTGTGATACCTATGGCCAGACCGGCTAAAGGGACTATTCTAAAGTTCCTTGATGTTGTGGTCGCTAAAACAACGTACACTAGAGTAAATGTCATTACTGTCTCCAAAATTAGTGCTCTTATAACATTATTGT
>JBEDUN010000155.1:0-3332 GCA_040414675.1 Nitrososphaeraceae archaeon
CTTACAAAGCAGCGTACAGACATATTGTAAATCTTTTCAGGGAGGTAGGCGCGACTAATGTCGGGTGGGCATTCCATATCGATGCTACAGATAACAATAATGGTTTCAAATGGTACCCTGGTGATGACATCATAGATTGGGTTGGAACAAGTTGCTATGGTGCGCCAGGATACGGACAGCATGGTTGTATATCAGAGTTAAACCGAGTATGGGATAGTTTTTCGAACATTACAAAAACAAAACCACTAGGTATTTTCGAATGGGGCATAGGAATACCCGCAGATACAGCAAATGTGCTCCACAGTATTGCTACAGATCCTAAGTTTTCGAGAATAAAGTTACTACAGGTTTGGAATGAGGGTGTTGTTGCAGGTCATCCAGAGGATCTGGTTCCAGATGGAAGGATAAATGCGTCATCTGAGAATCTGAAAGCTTATCGCGATGGAATTGCTAATCCGGCCTATGTATCAGTATATCATGATTAGGACTTTTGATCAACAATCTATGAAATTGTGTCTCATCTATATTTCTTGATTATTGTTCTCCATCGTTCGCCCTGAATAGAATTTTTTCCTCAATTCTGACACCTAGTTGCCAATGGTTTACATCAAATGAATGGAGTCTATGCTTTATTAGTAGTTGGAATGTTGACTTGAGCTCTAACGATGTTAGGCCCATTATCGCAAGGTAGTTCAACAGTTATTCAATCTATTACACGTAACATCAAGAATTGAAAATCAGAGTATGAGATACAGTTTGTAAAAAAATAATAATCAATACGTTGATAGAATCGTGGTCCCTCATGTGCAATTAATAATATTACAATGGAACAAAGTCGTAAAGTTAGAAGAACTAAATGAATTTATCATTTTTGAAATATGGGTATATATATACCGGAGTTTCAGAGGTATCAGTATTAGCTAAGAGCATAAAGGTTTCCTTACCATTTAATGACTACATATAGGTAGTCATGAGTAGTAGAATATCATCAGCGTGTGCATATATTCCATATTATAGTGTGGCAAGCCTATCGAAGTCACAGCTGGACCAGAACTTACTAAATAGAATCTCGATACTGCGATTCAAATGCTAGAATTCTATTATTGCCGAAATCGTTCAAAGATATATCAGGGGAATATAGTCTGCTAGTAGCCATCATAAGATTTCCTAACACTTCCGAATCTTGTTTAGCATTAGATGCGAAACAAACGGGCAAGTTCTTATCGAGCTGTATTTCTTCCCAATCCTGGGGATATTGAATCTTTATAACATAAATAGGATCTTGAAGTATTTGATAGGACGTTGAATTTGTCCCATAACTGCCAGTTAAAATAGGCTTATTTGGTAGATTGTTGAAATTATTTTTGTTCTTGTAACCATTCTGGGAATATGGCATATAATGTGTGAGAGTACTGGCACTAGAAAAGCTGAAGATATAGACATTACCAGAGTAGGTAATATTTTTATACCAACTTTCCTCTTTTGCAAGCCCGTATTATTATCCGTTCAATCATAGTTGTCTAGTATAAATAACTAATCTCCCGAAGCAAGTAGACTATTAGTCAGCATCGAATCCATATGTTGCCTATGACTACTCACAGAGCCAGATTCTGATTCGCATCTAAATTCAAGATGCTTACATAAGTACCAATGTTCGCATTTTTCGCAGTAATGAACATGATCGGGATCATTCATTTATTAGAGCAATCAACTAATCCGTATATCTCATCTAGGTTTTTCAACCGGTCAATCACGATCAATTCTACCCTTTAATTCCATTTAGCGCTGCTGACAGTGTTCTAATATCTGTATATTAGCGTTGAGGTACAACCATCTAAATGGCTATGTGTGGAATAGAACGCTGAATAACCCAGACAGTTCAGCGGCTTTGAATTGTTGTTGTTCTTATTATATTATTTAATATTATTTACCTGAAGATCCACTTCGATGGAGTACTTATCATAATAACTGAAATAATATTATACATTCGAATATTTTCGTAATAATATATACTCCATTATGTAGTATTGGATTCAAGAATCAATTATGATTGAGTACATCGCAATAAATATTGGAATATTATCTCTACGGAGTCTTGAATAGTATACTAGTAAGTTCGTTATCATCATTGTCTGTTTATGACAATACACTACAGATTTTAAGGGCAATTAATAGTCAGGAAGATACTTTTCCAAACAGTTTCAATGTCACATGGGTGAAGCAAAATTATTGTCATGATTGTACGTCTGACGAGCTAAACCAAACTACGGCTGAGAAAAAGAATGCCCCTAACGATATAGTTAGAGTACATTCATTGGGCGATAATACCGAATGGTCATCAATAACTAAAAAGACTAATGACTCAACATAACGTAGAACTGAGTTGGGATTCAACAAATCTAAAGACTGGAAAAAATACCATTTTCATAGTAAATTTTCTAAATTATAAAACAAATTCGCTAGAAAAACAATTGAGTATTCTTAAGCTACATATCCCGCAGCTAGTGTCACCATTAAGTATGTAGTGCATTAACAGGCTTCTATAGGAAGCTGAGTTCAATTTGTCAAATTGACAACGCTTGGCAAGCTAAATATTTTGGTCAATATTACATTCTTCCCGCCGCAACTAATTAAAATTGGTAAGACGATTGCTCTGACGTTAATAATAATAATACCATACGGAACAGAACAGAAAATGCTAAATTTAATATCGTGATCCCCCTTTAGGGACATTTCAAGTCTAAATTCACTAAACGCCTAATTTGATTCTGGAATTACTGATTCTACTTATAGAATATAATACATTAAGATTAAAATACAATTTATACAATGTTTCTAAAATATAGAGGAATGGAGATTGCACTTGCAAATACGAATTAATCTACTTGGAGCACTTAAACTTCATTCACCAGTAACCTTTGCATTGATTCTATTCATGTTGTTAGTTGTTCCTATGTCTAATCTCATCTCTTATTATCATGGTTTTAATAATATCCTATACGCTAAAGGAAATGCAAACACGCTTCGAGACAATAGTGTCAAAAACGATGTCATTACTAACTATAATATAGAAACTCAAAATCAAAAGCAAGTTTCAAATAAGGTAGTCATTTTAACTTTTGGCGACATTCACAAAAGTCAATTTACAACTGCTAAGCCTATTCTGGATCAGTACGGTTTCAAAGGAAGTTTTTTCGTACCGTGTGATATGGTAGGTGAGGGTTCACGAATGGATTGGAATGACATCAAGACGTTGTACAACGAGGGACACGATATTCAAGCTAAAAGTGATGATAACCTGATCGACCTATCTCGTGTTAAATTGGATTCTG
>JBEDUN010000156.1:0-41563 GCA_040414675.1 Nitrososphaeraceae archaeon
ACCACGTCTTACAAGTGATTGATTATAGGAAGGCCAATCAACCATACCAGAGGATCACGATCAGCAAGCTAAATGGGAAGTGGTCAAATAAGTATCACCTATAAGGTAAGAATCATGCAACAGAGCAGGTTTTCCGACATAATAGTTCTCAACGAGATTATAAAAATAGGAAAACGGCGAATGGACCATTAGGAAAATTTTGTAGTGTGCTAAAATGTTTTTACATGATTGTACTTAAAAGATATACCAAAATGCCGAGAACCAGACCATATACCAAATGTCCAGTCAAGCTTGCAACTGCTGGGATGTGGCCAAGAGGATGGTTCCATGGCTTAAAACCTGTTATTGGCTTATGTATAGGTACAAGAGTAATAATCCATAATAGTATTCCATAAAATATCCCATATAAAGAATAGGAAAAAATACTTAAATAGATAAAAGGCATTAGAAGCAAAACTAGGTATGGGAACGCTACTGCAGCAAGTGATCCATTTAAAAAATGAAAGAAAAAGATTCCTTTGAAGTGATTTTCGACTGTCATACCTTTAATATCTGATAAATGTAAATAAGATCTCAGGCGTTTTGTTATGACATAGTTTTCGTGCCATTCGAATACACCATTGATACCCCACCTCCTCCATGCTGGAATTTCGGTAACAGTCATAGCCGCAGTAGACAAAATTCCTGCCAACAAACCAATATTATAAAGATGCAACAATTCAGCAGCACTCAAGCGTAGGAGTATTTTCACTAATCGATCGCAGATATCTGTAGTCTGTCAAATTATTCAAATCATGCATAGGATTCAATTTTTACATTGCTTTATAATTATTATCTCTATATACAGCTAGTTAGGCACTATGATCTATGCATAATTATGATTATAAATAGATGGAGATGAACGGAAAATTTTTTTCGTTTGTCTTTATATTCTCTTCATTCTTTGCATGCTAAAAATCATGAAAATGATTCAGCGTTTTGTAATAGTTACATCTAAACTCAATATAGAGAAGATGCATTGGTCGGTCTGGGAGTCAGATATGTCAAATTTATACCTTAATCACCGAAGACATTTCTTTACTTGCAAACCCTTAAACGGACGGTATAATCTAAAAGCTTTGCATATGCATTAAGAATACCTGAACAAACATTTAGAATATATGATAAGCATGGGTCATGTAATATCAAGGTTGCACTAATATTGCAGAATAGCCAGATTAACTTTGCAGATTAGATACATATTGACAAACCCGTTAATCTGGTCATCCAAATCACCTGGTAAGTTTGTTTTAGTGTTAACAGATAGGCACTACGTTTTTGCTTCCTCTAGATTACAAAGATTAGCCATGATTCCGAACAGAGCACGCTAAGTTGGTTAGTGGTTACGTAATCGTGTGTGTATGTCGTATTACTGTAAAAAGTTCATTTTCAGTACCTTTTCTAGTAGGAGAAAATCCATATTCCATTCCACCGAACTAGTATAATCAACGAGTAAGTGCAGCTATAAGATAGAGTCTATGGTTATGCTATTTAACAGGCAATATCTTAAATTATTTTTGCATATCATCCCCGCAATCTGTCTTGATTAAATTCTGGGCTGCCATATTCACGTACTTTTGACTTTCTTCCATGCACTTTCTTATGAATTTCTAATCGCCGCTTTTCTTCGAACTCTGTACCACATTCCTTGCATTTAAAGACCATTATCAGGAATTATTCGTTTATCCAGAATAAAAGAATGTAGCAAGAGACTCGGATCGGGCAATCAGCATTAAACATCCAGAACAATTACGAAACTGATTTCATTGATTATAATAATTAATAACCATGATTTTAGATTATTATTAAAGACGTTGAATGCGACTTACAATCTCAAACAGGATCATACAACCATACGCCGTGTACGCGATATAGCCCAAAGATGTTCTGACAAGTTATATGCCAATGAAAATATTCCAATTGAAGATATTGAAATTATATCTGTAATTATCGAAGAATTTGTTGACAGATTCCATCATGGAAAAGAGGAAAAGGCGTACTTTCCTCAGACTAAAAATAAAGATGGATTCGCTGAAGATATTCGCAAGTTTTTAATTGAGCACGAATTGGGCAGGAGAATCGCAATAATGCTTCTGAGGGAAACAAAGGCTTGGAGAAGTGGGATTGATTCTCGGGAACCAGTCGCGAGATTTTTAAAATCATATGCGGTTTTTATAACCGATCATACAGGAAAGGAAGACAAATTTTTTGATTTAATCGAGAAAAAAAGCAGTATTTCGAGTAGAGAAGATGAAATGCTCTTGAAGCACTATGCTGCTTGTAAAGACCAGGTCGGAGGAAACGCAAGGATCGACCAAATGATGAAATTAATAGATTATTTGTATAGCAGAGAATGGATGAAAACAAGCTAAGAATAACCTGCTGACTTTCACAATTTAGGAATATCAATTCCAATATTAATGAAATAAAATTAGTCCATGAGATCTAAATGATTGCTATAAATAAAAGATGCTTCAAAACAAATTGATAAGGTTTTGAAAATTTCAGAATTATGTAAAATGATTGAAAACTCTATCAGATCTGGAAAATACCCATTAGATGATCAGCAGAAGAGAATTGCAAATTCAGTTGAGGTAATAAATAGATCAGAGTCTGAAGATTTGAAAAGTGAGAACATAAAAATAGAGGTGAGAATTCAAAATCTATTTACACTCAATAATTACTTGCCCGATATACAACATCTGCCAGGGATAATTGAAATGGATGTATTAGATTCTTTTAAAATGCTGTGTAGACGTTTGGGAAGAGTATTAGATGATACAAATGTAAATATTAAGTCCTATACTATTTCTGAGGACAAGTTGCACAACCTTGGATCCAAAACAGGATGAGATTGCAGCATATGCAGTTTTGCAAACCGTGTACTGAATTAGGAATGTTATTATCATGATTTATCATATCCTAATCATTACACATTGTTGTTTAATCACTTGAAATAGCAGTTAACAATCTATCTACTACGACTGGCATATTCTTCAGATGCCAATAATATTATCATTCATACCTACACTTTATATTTCTGATATCAAATATTTTAAAGATAAATTCTTAAATAATTTGTATTGTTAGATTTGATGTACATGAATTTCACTGTTCATTTAGTTTCAGAGAGGGGACAAAAATATTTTGACTAATGTCAGTGTAGCTCTGTTTGTGAAGCTGCGGGCAAAGCCTGGAAAGGAGGCTGAAGTCGAAGATTTTCTTAAAGCAGGTCAGGCAATTGTTCAAGAAGAACCATTGACAGTTGCATGGTTTGCAATCCGAATGGGACCTTCTACTTTTGGCATTTTCGATGCATTTCCAGATGATGCAGGTAGACAAGCACATCTTGCGGGGCGTGTAGCTGCAGCTTTAAAAGAGAAGGCATCTGAGCTCCTAGCAGAACCACCGAACATTGAAAATGTTCCAGTTCTTGCTGCCAAATTACCTTAATCTCAGAATTACAATATAGAGATATTAATCACGGAAGACATTTTCAGCTAAAAAGATAGTAAGAGTGTGGTCAACAATAAGCATTAACGCTAGTCAGTCCATTTTCTAACATAAATTGAAAATCGGAACTTGATGCTAGGTTTAGAGATGCATCTCTACAATAACACTAGATTAGTAGTCACAAAGATACTTCTATTAGATAAGGTCTTAATGGATCTCGTTGAATGTAGCCCAGACACTATTACAACCACTTTAAACGATCAAACTCGACAATAATGGGCTGCAAAGTCTAGCACATAGCTGCTAATGCAGAGTCAAAATGTATGCTTTATGATCTATAACAATAATATTAATTCTCATTCTAGCAATCAAAAAAAGTAAAGAAATTAGGAATCGTTGTTAAGAAATGTTTTCTCCCTATTCTTTAGGAAGATGGTTGTACACCGATTACGTTTACAGCGTTACCATCGCCTTGAATTTGATTGCTCAATGCTTGACAGAAAACCTTCAATGGTAAAGTTCCGTTACCGCAGACATTGGCCTGAGCTGCAGCTTGTGACTGCTTGTGGTTATTTCCATGGTGATGACGATGATGTTTATGTTTGTATGCTAAAGCTGAGTGATCTATTGTAGTCATGGAAGAGGTAGCAACTAACATAATTCCTAGTGCTGCTATTGCTATTATTGCTATAGTCTTGTTGTTCATAATATTCTATCAATACGTAGAGATCTGATGGTTTATTACGATTAGGATGATCAGTATGCTTCATTAAATCTGATATATCATAGTTAAGAATCAACCTGATCTAAATTAGTCTCGTTACTTATTGTAATATGTCTGTCTTTTATTTGGAAGACATTCATAATGTATTCGATACTAATCAAATAGGAGATAATATGATGAAAATGTAATCTTACTTTATTTGACCTGTCCATTTTGCCAATATTCGTTTAAATAATTTCATCGAATTTCTTAATGAGATATGTGTTTCCAACTTGAAGTATCAATATGTGTTTCTACAAATTTGTCAGTATATGATAGAAGATAACTACTAGCAGACAGTAAGAAAGTTTTGTAGATATGTTCTCCCATTAATAACGAGATGCATTTGCAATATATGTAATCTTTGCGACAGACTTATGCTAAAAGCAATAATTTCGACTTAGGAATTCTCCAGACTTTCGCCATCGGACACCATCAGAGCATAGCCAGAAGCCAATTCAATTCTTACTTTTATTTCGGTCAAATATTCAGATCAACAACGACTTTAGGTAGACTTTGAGATAACGTACTAATAATATCTGTCGCGTCAACAATATCATATGTAGTATATCACTTTTGTTTTATTCTATTAGTCTATTATCATATTGATTCAAATTTAGACTCAAATAACGCTTAAATTCCTGGATAAAAATAAGACAATTAAGATCCGGAATGCTGCTTTGAAAGCAATAATCAGATTATTATTTGGTTATAGTTATCAACGTACAAGACCCATTACTCATAGTAACTAGCCAAGCAAGGCATACGGATTGAGCATCTTTAAGATACAGATAGTACATGTCGGCTAGCTTGCCTCCTAGAAAAAGTGACAATATTGTTCTCCAAAAGACTACTTATCTGATGAATGGCATTTTAGGACATCCAATTTCTATAGTTTAGTTCTAATGGTCATTCA
Organism: Nitrososphaeraceae archaeon; assembly: GCA_040414675.1. Lineage (GTDB taxonomy): Archaea > Thermoproteota > Nitrososphaeria > Nitrososphaerales > Nitrososphaeraceae > JARBAU01. Next base: position 5,172 of record JBEDUN010000156.1, read on the forward strand.
TAGAAATTTGCACAATACATTCGTCGAATATATCAGATCATTTTTATAGGCTTGATCTAAAAATAGATCGATAAAGTTATTTGATTGATTTCTCTATCCGTAGAATTATTTGGACAAAATGTAATGTCAATATACATATAGCTAGATACCTAGCTAACACATCTTTACTTAATATTTTATCTGAAGTGGAATTTCTAAGTGTACATGTTCCATTTCTTCCATATTAAATATAATAGTTCAGGAAAGTGACTCTGATAATTGGGAGTTAGCGAAATTAATAAAGAAAATGACAAAAGCAGCAACACTGGCACTTCTAAAAGTATAATGAGTAACAGGGCCAGAAATGGATCTGCGATTTATGCCTCAAGAATTGATAAAAATAGAAATCTACAAAATCGCAAAAATATTAAACAGATATTTATTTTGTCTTTTGACGCACTTAAGGATAGAAAGGCAAGATCTGCTTTAACAATACTTATGGTTGTTGTGGGTAGTGCATTGATGGTGGCATTAAATAGCATGAGTGCTGGTCAGGCTGCTTTTTTAAACAAACAGATGAATACACTTGCACCAAATATACTCTTCGTCACTAGTGGGCAAAACGGATTCCGTGGCGGATCTTCACCAACACCCACCATAGTAATCAATACCCAAGTTGTAAATCGATTAAAATCACTTCCATTTGTTCAAGATGCAGTTCCATCATATCAAGGATCTCTGCAGCTCAATGCGCAGGGAAATGTAGTGAACTCCCAGATAATAGCAATGGATCCACAAAAGGTCAAATTGATTAGCCCATCGCTTCAATTGGTTGAAGGTTCAGCAATACAACCAAATAATCCCTCTGCCATGCTTGTAGGAGATAGTATAGCTCATCCTCCAGGTATGTCGACTCCGTTTGTAACTGTTGGTCAGACATTAAGAGCGACATTTAGCTATGTTGATACTAATACAGGAAAAACAAAGGATGAGTCAAAGAGCTTTGTTATAAGTGGCATAATTGAGCCATCTGGTAATAATCAGATAGACAGAGCTGTTATAATTAATGAAGCCAGTGGTAATTCGCTATTCCATAAAGCTGGTAAATATGATTCAGTAGTTATTGCTGCATTATCTGCGGATTATGTCGATACTGTTCAACAGGAGATCACTGGCATATATGGTAAAAATATAGGAGTTGTGGTTCCTAAGGCAATAATGCAAACAAGGCAACAATTTCAGAGTGGAAACAGCGCATTTACCGTTGCAATAGCCTTTATTGCATTACTTGTAGGTGCTGTCGGTATTATCACAACTCTATATACGTCTGTTAGTGAAAGAACAAAGGAAATAGGAACAATGAAAGCGATTGGTGCCAAGAGTAGATTTATTCTAGTATTGTTTCTAGTCGAGGCTCTTTTTATTGGTTTCTTGGGAGCTACACTAGGTATAGTAAGTGGTATTGGTGGAGCATACATTCTAACTTCTGGATTTGGAAGTAGTGGCGATCATAGAGGTGGCGGAGGTGGCGGAGGTGGCGGAGGTGCCATTGCACCACCACACATCACTCCCGTTTTTGTTCCACGAGATCTCATGACAGTTTGGAGTATTTCAGTAGGATTAAGCCTGGCTGCTGGTCTGTTCCCAGCGTGGAAGGCATCTCGTCTATCACCACTGGAAGCATTAAGAAGATAAAATAGCCAATAGTAAAATCCTCTTAACCGCAATCGGTTAGCCTGCACTTAGAGGCAGCCTATCCAACTCATTTGCAGCAATTTCATTTATTTATAGAGACACATTGTCTATGAAAGTTATTAATTCTGAATATTGTTTAATGTATTTCTGGCCCCTACTAGTTATAGATATAAGCCCGTTGTCATCTCGATAAATCATTCCTTTCATTTCTAATTCTGTAAAATGATTCATTAATTTGTCATAGGAAAGTCTTGAGAAATGCTGCACATGAGTGGGCTTTGCCATACCATTACTAATTCGATCCTCTTCGATTGCGCATAGAATTTCAAAAAAAAGCTGAAGTTTATGTCGATGTCTTTTATCTTGTCTCAATTTTCGAAATTATCCTTTTTAGAGCATAAAATTTCGCATAGTATATCAAATATATAAAAATAAAAAGGCCTGTTAATCTGGTAAGTATAGACAGAAATAGATAGTTGGAGCTATATGTATAATATGTTACTAAGACAAGGAAATCTGCCACCCAGATTAATACAAATGATGCAAGAGTTAGAACGACTTTAGAACTGAACTTTTCAGCTAATGAAAGTACAACATTTCGAAGTATATAACCAAGAAGTATCATATTAAAGATTGTCATGTATACTGCCAAATCTGCAAGCTTAGCATAATCAAAATAAGGTGAAAGTGTCAAATCAGAAATTGGAATTATGACAGTCATCAAAATTATCCACACGAACAGACCTCCGGTTATTGTCTTCCTTATCTTATTGCTAAGATGAATGCGAGAATTGTGTCTACCAAATTGAGCGTCTATATCCAAATCTTGCTCTTGTTCTGATACAGAAAGAATATCATTGTAGTTGCTAACTTTAAATCTATATGAAACGGCAATTAGTGCTAGTCCATTAGATTGAAGAATTAATTGTATCCAGAACAGCTCTGGGTACAAGAGCTCGTTGAATCTGTATATTAAGCTAAAATATTCAAATATAAAAGACAGGCCCAAAAATGCAAACCCGATAGGAATAGCTATAAGATAACCAAGCCCAGAAAATCTATAAGATCTGTAAAATGACCAGGAAACCGTAAATGCTAGTGATGCGGAAATAGCTGATGTTAAGAGACAGATCACTGCTGACTGGTGTGAGCCAAATAATACAAATGGATTTAACATATTAGGATCATGGAAAACCATTTTAATTTGTCCGTAAATGGTATCATCGAATACTATTTAAGAAAATGATGACAATCTTACTCTCGAAAAGAGTAGGTTGATTTGATTTGGTTTATTTTGCGGTGGTGTAGAAATCTACTTATGGTAGGTTAGCCTTGATTACATCAAGACCATTTCACGTTATATCTCATCTTTTCTCATATCTATTATTTGATTCTGACAACCACATTTAGAAATTTAATTTCTTTATTTTGAATTTGTCAACTCCGACTCTAAAAATTACAGAAACATTAATCGAATAATAATAGGGCTGTCAAGGAATAGACATTAGTATTACTTCCCATAATTATGGCCAATGCCTCCCAACGTAATGGATAAACCTTTGCTCAGACTCTGGGTTAGTTTTTCTTATTATCAATAACTGATAATATATACACGCCGTCGTTGGCAATCTCTCTATAATATAGTCATTTAGTAATATTCAAGTATAGATCCTTATTAATCTCGTTAAAACGAATATTAGACATAGGTAGTACAATGAAATGGTTATTGTATAAATACTTCATTTCTCTAGAAAATAGATTTGCATCTGTGTTGTATTCATTTCTTGAATATTTCGTAATTGGATAGTTAGTAAAATTATGATAGGTTATAATTGGAATTGTGTTTATTCTTCCATCGACATTGTATTTGTCCTGACTGTTTACCTCTAGTATAAATTGGTTATACATTTGAGAACTGTTGTATGAAATATTTGGGTGATGGACATGATGAGTCCAACTTCTAATAGTATATTTATTTACCATTCCAAGATTGTCAAAGGATGCAGTGCTAGCAAAACCAGTTTTGCTATTATTGCTGCCTGTGTTTACCGATGGCATATTCTCGCATTTTCCATTAAGATAATCACTCTGGGTAATGCTACCATTTTTTTTATCCTCTAAGGACATATCACAATTCAAGTACGCTAGAGGCTTATCTCCTGTTCTTCCAAATTGATAAAATTTAGCTACAGTGTTTATCACTGTCATATTTGCATGGCCTATGTCGAAAGGATAGGCAAAAATAGGAACACTTCTATTATTACTAATAGTACTAATATCGTTGTTATTGGTATTCGTACCAATACTATGATCTATAATACATTGTTTTGATTGTCCTATTTCATAATTGAGCTGCTGTTGAGAAAGATCATCTAGTGGAATATGATTCATGCTATGTGATTCTATATCATGACCCTGTTTTTCCAATGTTTGAACATCATCCCATGTCATTCTGTCGGGAGTCTTTCCCACGTAATTGCAAACTATAAAAAAGCTTCCTTTGAATCCATACTTGTCAAGAATTGGCTTAGCAAAAGTAAACTGACTCTTCCATGCGTCATCAAAGGCTAGTATAACATCCTTTTTATCTTCAGTTGTATAGTTATTGTTGATCTGAATCAAGCTTACACTATCAGTATCTACATTAGTTTTCATATTATAAGACCAAGCAAGTCCAAAGAATGTTACAGCAAAAAATAAGAGCCCAAGTATAAGTATACTTATAGCGTCTCCAATAAAAGTAATATAATTTGAACTAACTCTAGTTATTATCATTAGCTCTTATACAATACAATTTTTAGTTCTGGCGTATTTTACTGTGATTTAACGTTGTTAATTGATATAGTTAACTGACTTATATAAACAATAATTTTGCAAATAGATTAAATTCAGTGAAAAGATTGGGCATAAATAGAAATTCAATTCCTGCTTTTGCTTTTATCTGCGTTTGTATATATTTGACAATAGGAAATGAAGTAACACTAGAAGCCCAGACGAATCTATTTAGACCATCAATTTTAAACACAAGTGTTTATTCGATGGAAAAATTGCAACGATTTAGAGTTGCATATCCCTCGAATTGGAATATCATATATGATAACGATACGACTAGTATCATTAAGTCTCCAAATCATGATGCCATTCTGACTATTTCAGTTACAAATCTATCCCAAAAAACGGAACATACTTTAAATCAATACACAGAGCAAGAAATTAAGAAGATTACCTCAACAACGACGACTGCTGGAGATAATAGGTTTCATATCGTACTTCTAGAATCTATGTCGTATCTTCTTTCAGGAAATATTGGACATAGAATAGCATATTTGAATGAAACTCAATTGAGTAATAATTCTGTTGCTTCTACTAGTATGCCAAGTGAATTAAGACAGATAGTCGCATGGACATTAACTGGAAATAGGATCTACAGAGTCTCGTGTAGTACTAGTGAATCGCAATATTCGAGCTATTCTAATATTTTTAATGATATCTTGAATTCTTTTGAACTCCTGCAATAAATAATTATAATAAATCTCTTTAGAAATTTAATCAAGAGATATAGACATAATCGGAAAAATAGAGTAGCACATGTACTTCAAATCCCAAAAAAGGGAAGTGATTAAGGCCCTAGACGAATTGCTGGTCCCTGTATACTAATAACTATATATCCCAAAACACCTATTACAATTGCCAACAATGCTGCCAATCCGAAGGTTACTTTGTCGTGTTTCAGTTTACTAATTATATTCATCTGCATTTTTACGAATTCACCTCGTAAGTAAGTATTGTCTGCTTGAGATATAAGAGTAGGTTAACATTGTTACATCGGTACTGGTAACAGTACAACATTATTCGATACATTCGTAGAATGTACCACTATATAGGTAATGATAATTGTCAGACAGGTGGAGTAGCACGTGACCAGAGTTCAATAGATGAAAGCAGGATCAACGGTACGATACTAATTTTACCATTAATTTGAGTAAGAGCTATGAATCTGAACGATATTGTAAGCATAGGAAACATTGAAGGATAATTATGCAAAGGAACCAAGACAAATGAAACAAAAACAACGAACCAACCATTCCCTCGAATAGTTCTTAGACATATTGGATAGTATTCAATATTGACGTGTTAAATTAGCCTAAACGACACAGGGTTATCCAACACACGATCTTCCATATAGATGGATGGTTTTAGGTACAAATATCTAAGTATTGTAAATAAATAAGAAATAGTTGAACTTAGTGCAAGTTGCCTATTGCATACATTTAGACAACTATACCTAATAATATATTATGCCAATACTTCTAATTCACATTTGCCTGTCTACAAGAATCAGATATTGGTGTATGAGAATATTACCTATCATGATAATAATGATAGTTCTTGATTCAATTACATTTCTGGATAAAGGTCTGGTGTTTGGAAGCAGAGATCAAAAAAAGGTTGTGTCAAGTGATAAAATTGGTGCCGATACCGTTCCCACTAATACTCCCAAAATAATTATTTTGACCTTCGGAGATATATCACAAACCCAATACTATAATGCAAAACCAATTCTTGACAAGTATCATTTTAAAGGAAGTTTCTTTGTAACGTGCAACTGGGTAAACACAGTGAACGAGGATAATAGTCCTCGAATGAATTGGCAAATGATAATGGCGATGCACGCCCAGGGTCAAGATATAGAATCCAAAGCAATGTCACATAGAGATCTGAATGACTTGTCTCTTAATGATTTAAAGTTAGAAATTGGCCAATCAAAGAAATGTCTAGCTGATCACGATATAGCGACTACAATGTTTGCGGTACCATATGGCGACGCCTGGAACAACTCAACAGTAATTGATGAAATATCCAGATTTTATAATCTGGCAGATAACGGATTTGCCAATTTAATGTTTCTGAATTGTTCAACATATGAAAAATCCTCTTTACAAACTGATTGCAGAACGTACAATGTACGTGGGGAACTTAATCCTGTGAACAGATTTTCGATTAGAGAACAAAGCCATAATTCATGGGATCAGAAATATAATTACAATGACAGAATCATATTTTCAAAATTTGTCGATAATGTAAATAGTCAAATGAGATATAACACAAATGGGATGGTAAGGGCAATACCAATAATGGCATACCATGCTATAGACAATAGTAAAAAACCGTTCAGTACTGATATTAAACTATTTGAGGAAGAAATGAAATACCTGCACGACAATGGCTTTAAAGTAATAACTATGAACAAAATTACATATGATCCAAGCACTAATCTCTTGTATGTAAATCAAACAGCTATCAAAAAATAACTACCAATGATCAATTGAGCTAGCAATCGTAAACTAATCTACAAAAAATGCGACTCAAATACACACTATATTCCAGGACACAAAGCAATCAGCGGCAATTTAGTTCACAAATTATTTATAGTGCCAAATCGACCCTGCTAGATCACAACAAAGCATTTGGGCTTGGCTGCTTGTCTATGATATCTGTTTCTTTCTAGACTTCGTAAATTTAAGTATTAGCCAAATACTAAAACCAATGAGGATACAAATAGTAGCAACATCTAAATAGATAGAATACTTGTCGATATTTTTCCAATTATTTCCTAGTTGCATTCCAGCATATGTAAGTATCGAATTCCAGATTAGTGAACCAACCAGTGTATAGAAAACAAATTTAGTAAAATTTGTCCTACCTATACCAGCTGGAAGTGAAACATATGTTCTTATGACAGGCAATAGTCTTCCTACAAATGAAATCTTGTCTCCATAATTTTGAAATAACCTTTCTGTGAACTCCAAATGTTCCTTTTTGAAGAATATATATTTTCCGTATCTAATAATAAATGACCTACCCACCTTTAGTCCAAAATAATAAGTCAAAATTGAGCCTACAAGGTTTCCTAACGAACCAGCTAGTACTACAAGTACAGGCCCCAATTTTCCGACCGAAACGAGAAAGCCTGAGAATGGCATTATAATTTCGCTTGGAATCGGAATCATAGCACTCTCAAGAACCATTAGAAAAAATATTCCGATATAGCCAACACTTGATATAAACGATGTAATAAATTCTACTAGCGGTCTTAGTAACTCAAAAACTACAGACAATTGAATGATATTACCTTAAGCTGATCATCGTGATCTTTATTCATTTTTGTGTACAGTTCTCTATGAGTAATAAATATTTATTTTCAGATTTTCATTATTGTCTATGGTAAGGAGAAAAGTCTAAAAATAAAAAATCGATAACGTCACTCACATCATGCTGAAAAATATTATGTGCTGATAGTCAATAACGAAATTCTAGCAAGATTGCTATTAGTCCTTAACATTACTCCCATTTTAGTGCATTTAGCTTCAATATCAAATACCGGCATATGATAGTGATGTCACCAACTTGGCTAACATTTTTTTATAATATGACTCTTAATCTGAACTGTCATTTGATTGATGAGGTAGCGGCAGAAATATATGCTGGGAACTAGTCCATCATATGAGACAAGAGTTGGGCTCTCTCTAACCTTCACGGAGAGTAGACAAAATGAAAGAACCAGACTTTGGGACATATCATCATTCTAGTCCTGCAGATTCCAAAAAGATACGCACGATAATGAAGACAGCATTTACTGATTGCTTCGCTTTGCTTCCCTTTCATAAAGAGGATAAGCTGAAAATTCTGGATGTGGGTTGTGGCCTAGGATTCTTGAGTTGTGTCAGTGCTGAATTCTACAAGAACGCGTGTATCATTGGTATTGATACATTTAAGCATGTCAGCCTCAAGGAGTCAAGCCCCGATAGGGCAGAAGAAAATGCAAAGATACGTGGCTTCTCTGACAGGATTAAATTCAGAAATGACGATGTGTTCATGTTCGCAACCAGCTTAAAATTCGACATCATTGTCTCTAATCTTTTGTTTCATAACTTAGGCAGGATGCGATACAAAGCCTATACTAGACTCTCATCTTGGGCAAGGGACAACTCGTTTATTATTATCGGCGATTTATTTTTCTCGCCCAAAAAAGACACAGATTATCTCTCAAAGGAGTTCAAGATCCTGAGAGAGTTCAAGCCTACAAGTGAAATAGGACGGTACTCACTTATTGTCATGTCGAAGGCTTCAGTTAAGGTATAAAGATAAGTGGTCTAAAAAGTTTGTAATGACATCGTGATCATTTATACTTTCGCTGGTAAATATTGTTCTATTTGATTTAAATTTTCTAGTCCCTCTTCGATCTTGATTTGTACGTCTGCATTTTATCTTAGATACTTGGAAGAATCTAATTGTGAGGAGTTTTCAATGGTGGTGGAATAGAAACACGATGCCTATAGATAATGAAATATCAGGTTGTCTATGTCAAACCTTACCCGCAAACCACGCAGTGTTATGTCAAGTTCATGATTTTAGCGAATTATATATTATGATTTGTTGACTGGATTTCTGTCTAGGTAATCTGCAATCTCATCAAAAGTAGCACCAGAATCATTTAGATCTATCAGTAATTCTTTACTAATGCCTGCTCGCCTTAATGCCACTAATGCTGCATACAATCTTCTTTCTGAATTAGTCATACATTTGCCATCCCAACCATAATATGACATGATAACACCCATTGCACATCTTCCGCCAAGTCCATCAGTATATTCCCTTCTAATCTGCGTAAACTGTTTTCCATATGTTCGTAGTATTTGAGAAATAGATGATTCTTGATTTGACTGCTGTCTAATAGCATTAATATCAAGTCCATCGGTTTGTTGTTCGATATTCTGAATTAACTGTTTTTTATATGTCTGTAGAATTTTAGACACAGGTGTTTCTTGCATTAATAGTTGCTGCCGAGCCATAAGTAGTAAGTAGATAAATACAGACAAACTATTTAGAAGCTGCGTTCATTTCAATACTTAATACAATAGTATTAGACACTTTAACCATGTGCTGTGACGCATGCTCATGGAATTCTACCAGTGAATATGACGTCCATCATCCTTTCTATGGACGTCATATACGCACCATATTTTTGCCTGAAAATGCCTACGACGAGATCACCCATTCATTTAGCTTAGAATTGTAGACAAAAACGAAAAGTCCCAATGAGGCAACCATACTTTTGTCGGTTTTAGCGTGTGGATTTTCATGCCCTAGAGAGCGCTCGTAATACTGTGTTTGTCACCATTAAAATGAAGTCACTAGCTAATATCCAGCCGAATCTAACGTTGTATTAAAGGTTGTACAATGCAAGAAAGATTGAAACATCATGTTCTACTTCACACCGGCAATGAAAAATAATACGCTCGCAGTGTTCGGTGTTGGCAGTAACTATGACCATCAGTTTCAGAACTAGTACGTCAAACATCTCATTCAATATACGCATACACACAATATGGAAGTACTTATTGTGGGCAGTTTCCGTGTATTGAGTTTCCTATCAAACAGATGATGAATGAGTTGATAGATCAAAGTCTGAAACAGTATATTCTACGAATGTATCATAGAATTTTTATAATTAGGCTGACAATTTAGCTATAGCTGGGTTGTATTGAAGTATACTTACAAATATTGTATCAATAGACAACAATCCTTCTTCAAGCAACACGGGATAAATTCGTCGATTTGACAATAGCAAAGCGTAGAAATTTAGCTCGAGGAAGTATTTTTGTACAAATTCTTCTTCCTGTTATAGCAGTAATTGTCATTGTAGCTGCGGCAAATCTAATAGCTAGCAATTATGTCTCACCTAATCAAGATCCGCAATTTCCAGTAATGACAAAGAATACTAATTTTAGAATAGAACTAGTAGTTAGTAACTTGTCTCTTCCAACTAGCATGGCATTTTTAGATCATCATAATATTTTGGTCGTAGAAAAAAATACGGGCTATGTACGGCTTATCTCAGACAACAAGTTGAGGACAGAACCACTACTAAAATTAAACGTATCTAGTCAGGGAGAGAGAGGATTGTTGGGTTTGGCAATATTGAATAAAAGTAATAGTAATGACAATAGTATAAGTCAGATTACTTACAAATCGATTGATTCAGAAAAGGACATTAAAAGTAGGCATCCATTTGCCTCCTCCCTTTTGCCAAAACGTCTACCTAATTCGGTTACAAAAGCATATGTATTCTTTTACTTAACTGAGCTTGAAAAAAATAGTGAAGCAAGAAATGTCATATACAGATTTGAATGGAACGGGAGTGCTTTAACAAATCCCAAATTGATCATGGAATCGCCTGTCGTTGCGGGCATATTCCATAATGGTGGGAAGATGATTATTGGTCCCAGAGATCATCAGCTATATGTAGTAATTGGGGATTTGAACTCCCCAAATACTGTAATGCAGAATTACAAATATGGGAAGAAAAGTAGTTATTCTTCGGTCATACTGAGAATTAATCCTCTAACTGGGCTACCATCTGCAGACAATCCATTTCTTAATAATAAAACAACTGGCAGTGGCATCACGAACATTACTGGTTTGGATTACCTTTATGCATATGGTATTCGAAATAGTTTCGGGTTAGCATTCGATCCTTTAACTGGGTCTTTGTGGGATACTGAGAATGGAGAAAACACATATGATGAAATTAATTTGGTAAAACCGGGATTTAATAGTGGATGGGACAAAATTATGGGACCGATAGCACGTAATAATGATATAACAGCGCAAAATAAACTCGTAGATCTGCCAGGTTCGTTTTATTCCGATCCTAAATTTAGCTGGCGTACCCCAATTGGCGTTACTGCTATAGAGTTCTTTAATTCATCTAAATTTGGAACAAAATATGAGAATAGTATCTTTGTCGGCGACATAAATCAAGGCAATATTTATTATTTCGAAGTAAATAATCCATATAGAACTAGTCTAAATATGAACGATGGTCTCCATTCAGAATTAGTAGATCATGTGGCAGATAATAAAAACGAAAGCTTAGAGGATCTATTTGCCACCAATTTCCAGGGCAGAATAACAGATATACAAACAGGACCCGACGGCAATTTGTATATTCTTACTTATTTTGATGGAAAAATATATAAAATTATACATAATAGTAGATCAGCAAATTAAGAGTGAAGTAAAGAATAAGCAAAATCCTATTTGCTATCACATTCGTATTGATCGAGTGTCGTAGTCTTAAAGGATAAAAAAATGATTTGGACCTGTCTCATTCTCTGAAAATTTCATCTATAAAGCACCATTTCCAATTCTCTCCGGGCTCAAAGGATTTGATTACTGGATGTTGTGTAGAATTGAAGTGCTTAGTACCATGCTTGTTGACAGAATTATCACAACAACCTACGTGTCCGCAAGTCAAGCACAGACGTAAATGGACCCAAGATGAACCTGTTTTTAAACACTCCTCGCAACCTTCTGGGGTATTTGGGTCAATTTTTCGACTGGAATGATCCAAATGAACACATGATTGGTTATCCTCTGTTGATTTCATATTATAAAATATGGTAGGAATTCTATATTATATTTAGCGAATACGTGAGAAAAAACTGAGAATAGCATCAATATTACTGATAAAAATTTCGATGGATTAGGAAATCTAAATTTACAAACCAGTCTACTGAATCTGTGGAGGAATAGTGTTTTCCGTTTTATAGAGTGCAGTGCAGACTAGTTCATTTACCTGGGGAACTCTTCTCATAAATGAAATAGTAATGAAACAATTCAGGCATTCGGATAACCGGTCGTTGAGTCCTTTACAATTTAATTACATCTATTTCCATAATACCGTCCTTATCAAGTACACTCTAGCCAGGCAATTAAAGTTGCTCGAAAATGCACCATTATAATACACAGTTTCTGCTTAATTTGAATATTGCAAAACTATCACTAGAGCCGCATGAACTGTTTCTTGAAATGAACTGTTATTTGACATTAACTAATCCCAGCATTGAAGGATGGAGTTTGCAGAAATATTTGTAGGTTCCAACCTTGTCGAAAGTATGTTCAAATGAATGTTTGGGATTTAAGTTACCAGAATCAAACACTTTAGCATAAGTAATCTTGTTGTCAGGAGACCCAGATGTTACTGTATGTGCTTCAATATCACTATTAATCCACATTATTGTATTCCCTACTGTAATATTTATTTGACCAGGATTAAATGGCTCCTCGCTTTCTTCATCACCAATTAAGACCCTCTCAATTGGATTTTTAATTGATATTAATTTACCTGCAGGTAAAGTTGTATTATTGAGAGATGACGATGATGTTGATGGCGGTGGCACAGTTGACCCTACGAAGTAAATATGTGAGTTGTAATTAATATCATGGTTGTTGTTAAGGAATCCCCTTGTAAAAACAAGGTTAATTGGAGAAATCACAGGTATAGATTGAATAAATAACATTGCAATACAAATCAAGATAAATAATTTTCTCGCAAATATCACATGTAAGAAATAATTGGTTACTGTCATAATTTCTGTCTCATAAATCAAAGTCTTTGAATATTTATTCTATTGTATGATTCTCATAGATGAGAACATCTATCCCTAATTTAGATTGTTGTTTTAGATAGCAACATTTTAGATATAAGTACACCTGATTTACTATATTTAATAAGAAATATTCTAAATTCTTCTAATATACTCATTTATAAGTCACGTCAAAATATGCAATAAAAGCAGACTATCAAACTTAATTGGTTACAAGTAAATGTAAATTTGAGCACGCATACATTCGAAGCATATATCAATTAAATAAAAATAGCAGGCATTATAGAAATAATTGCAATTCGCATACACAAAAGTTTTTCTCGAAAATGCCAAAAGTGATAATTACTTACCTAGTCATTTAATCTACTCGAGATCTAGATATTCCAAGTCCTCAGCGATTTGACAATGATTCTGAGTAATACATTGATCTATCTCACGGTGATAGATAGAGTTATGTTAGGTGCAAATAGAATCTGATATTCACTGTAAGATGCTGAACTTAGATTCCACGATCAGATTGAATAATGGGCTAGAGATCCCCAGACTAGGTCTAGGCGTTTACCAAACACCACCTGGAAGATCTACAAGAGATGCCGTTCAATATGCACTGGAGATCGGTTACAGGCATATTGATACTGCAATGATTTATGGTAATGAAGCAGATGTCGGCAAAGCTGTGAGGGAAAGCGGATTGGAGAGAGACAAGATCTTCGTAACTACCAAAGTATGGAACAGCGATCAGGGATATGATTCTACAATTAAGGCATGCAATAAAAGCTTGGAACGACTAGGCTTGAAATATATTGATCTCTATCTTGTCCATTGGCCCGTCAAGGGAGTTAATAATGAGACATGGAAAGCGATGGAGTATCTATTGAAAGAAGGCAAAGTCAATGCTATTGGCGTAAGTAATTTCATGATCAATCATTTAGAGGAGATTCTTTATGAATCTGATGTTGTGCCCTCAATAAATCAAGTGGAATTCCATCCTTTTCTCTACCAGCAGAATCTATTACGCTTTTGCAATGATAAAAATATTCAAGTTGAGGCGTACAGCCCGTTAACAAGGGCAAAGAAACTCGAAGATCATAATATATTGGATATTGCTAAGAAATATGAAAAGACTACTGCACAAATTCTTATACGATGGGGCCTACAGCATGGATTAGTCGTACTCCCGAAATCTATCCACAGAGATCGTATCAAACAAAATTCTCAAGTATTTGACTTTCAAATTGGATCAGGGGACATGGCGTTACTAGATTCTCTAAATGAAGATTTACAGACAGTTTTCCTAGACTAATAACTTTTACACTAAACAATCCTAAAAATTGATTGTGCGATGGTAAATATCTATCAATAAAGATGGATAAGACTGCTAAAGTTTCTGTGTTTTTGATACAAAATTAATGGAAAGCAGTAAGAATTAGTTGAGTTCTCAATCTTTCGGTGCAGTCGTATATTTTGCAATTGACTATACACCATTTTTAAATACTTGGTTGTTATGTCAAAGTGACATATGACAAGCCACGCAGAAAATTCTACACAGGAAATACAGTCGAAATACAACGAATTTCAGAAAGCTTGTAAGAATATACTTCCTAAAATCGATCAAAGGTTAATCGAAGAATTTCTTTACCGTCAACTGGATGATCCTAACAATAAACCAAAGTTTTCTATTGAAATCACAACAAAAGAGGGATTGGACACTCAGAAAATAAAAGAATTAGTTTGGAACAAAATCGGAGAAATCCCAGATATAGATAATCATGGTACATATTATAGAATTGAGCATGCTTTAACACTTGAGGCTCTGAAGCAATTATCTGATTATGAGTTTGTTGTGAGTGTTAAAGGATCATACACTGGGCCATATTATTTCTAGCTACTAATCACTCGCATCTCTTTATACGACAAGACCAAGCCGTCACTAGGCTCTTGATTATTGCTCGCTTTTTTGCAATATTTATTGAGTCGGAATTTAGTATTTTTGATAGGTTGTTTATTTTCATTCTTCCTCATACGCGTATGCGTACACGTCCCAGATAGGATGCCTTCTCAAATTCTTATGTCACTAGAGAGATTAAAGTTGTGACGAAAGTGAAATTTCATTGTATTGAACTTGGGATATATCAGCACCTTCAGATACAATAATTTAGTACAGATCTATTGCCCTATCATTTGGAAACATATGCGTCTAAAAGTCTGCATAGTTTTGTAATTGATATCAACTATACAATCTGCCAAAATATGCTCTGACGTGTGGTCTAAGTAAGTAATAGATTATTAGCATATTGATTACCATCCCTATTACACTAATTGTGATTTCTGAAACAGTTGACCTGTTAATAATTCTGTCTTTATTAATCTCCGAGAGATTAAAAACGTCTCCAGACGTAATCGACACTATTTGAATGATTATCCCTACAATGAGTAAGACCATAGTTAAAAGCCATGCCCAACCTTTGCCCTTGAGCAGTCCATAAAATATTGTGAGATAACCTATTCCCATTGCTAAAAATACACAGCCTACAACAGCCGAAAAGATTATGAAAGAACCGATTACGTCATTAGTGGAATTGTTATTAGTTGTATTTGTGGTTATAGAAATGTTAATCGGTGATACTGAAGTCAAAATCCACAAAGCAGTAAGAGAAATGCCCAATACAAAGATTAGAATTCCACCAACTATAGTCAAAATGGCAATTATGGTTACCCCTGTTGGTCTCTTCTGTTCTTCCAATGTATTTCATTTTTCACTAATATTCAGATTAGAAAAACATTTCTACATGGTATACATTATCGTCAATTTAAATAATAATTTCCATCTATATGATAGATATACTAACAGTTTTGTATTTCAAATAGATATTGAAAACCAACTAAAGCGATTAGATGTAAAGCTATATGACCAAGTCTGCAAGATATCGCATAATTTGTGACTTACATCTTAGTTAAGCTTAGAAAAGCTAACCTATTTGTCAGAGTCATTTTTACTATCAGGTTTAATTGTTTTGCAAGTATGTCATATGCAAGTAACGTATGTAAATTGGGCCTAGATAAAAAAAGAATAAAAATTGAACTGGAAGACGAGGAAGGAGGTAAATATAATCTTTCCCTAGAGGGCAATATATCAAAAAGTAAAGTTATGAAGGTTTTTGAATTGATGGATATGCTTGATGCGAGAGGTAAAGATAATGGCCCAGAAACAATGAATCGTGAATATAATCAACATAGCACAGAATCATACAAGAAAGATTTGGCGTCAATCGGCGCTCGTATATGGGATATAGTCGAAAATCAATTTACATACAATTCATTTACATCCTCTGATGTACTTGAAATATACGAGCATGAATTCAAAGAGCCAACACAACTAAGTATAATTTCAACTTATCTATCTCGTTTCTCCGATCGAAAGAAATTGGTAAGATCTAAAAACGGTAAAGAATGGGTTTATAAAATTCCAAGAAGAACAGCTGAGACTGGGAAGTCTTTGTATGAAAGACCAGAGCCGTTTTCCCAGAGTCCATTAGAACAGGGCTTTCAATCAAGAGACATAAATTAGTTAATTTAGAATTTGGTTTTTAGCTCTAAACTAAATAGATAATGCAGAATGAGCCCTGAACGTATATTTGTTTCTGTTAAAATTATATTTATCCAGATTCGTTTTGATACAATTTATTTCTATTGTATAATACAATGTACATTATTGAGTTAACGGTCATCGCTAAATGTTATGGCCATTTCGTTCTGACAAGTAACAAATTTTTTAAATCAATAGACATGTAGATGAATCTAAGATATTTTGATGTCCACTGCGGATAGCATGTATATTTGTTTATTTCATTATTTGTTTATCTGTTTATCTGAAGTCAAATGAAATGTTTAATCCCTTCAATTATATATTGAACAGCAATAGCTGCTACAAAAATTGCAAAGACTCTGGTTACTATTGTAGATCCTCGTCTTCCTAACAATCTATAGATTGGATTTATCATAAGTAGTACTACATAAGTAATACCTATCACAATGGCTATTGAAAGCATTGTGGTCACTATGCCATACGTCTGAAATGAAATTATGACAGAAGTAATTGCACCCGGGCCTGCCAAGAGCGGAAATGCCAACGGCACCACTCCTGAGTCCTCCTTATTTCCAGTCTGTCCGAATCTCCATGCTCCGTGTGTCAACAATTCAATTGACACTATGAATAACAGAACTCCTCCTGCGATCATGAAACTGAAAATTGTTATTCCAAATAATGATAGAATCTGCGTACCAGCGACTGCAAATACAATAAGCAACGATGCGGCCGTAATTATTGCACTTTTTGAAACACGTTTTCTGTCGCTATCGTGCATGCCTTTGGTAAGAGCAATAAACAAAGGTACATTGCCTATAGGGTCTATGACTACGAAAAGGGCGACTGTCGATTTCAATAGATCATTTAATGAGCTAACAATGAAGGGATGAAGATTATTCCATACTACTGTAAATCCATCTAGGAACACTAACATTTTGAAACTATATTATATATCCTGTAAAATGCATATTCTTTCTTGGACATATATGTTTGAGTCTTGACAAGATTTGAAATCTTAATTTTTTTACTTCAGCATCTTAGTGGAAGGATCACTGAAAGTGCTAATACCAATAGTAATATTCAAAGCTAAAAGGTAATTCACATATATACAAATTGTACATATATTAAGCAAAATTTTCCTGATTTAATTTTTGGCCGTACTCTCGAATTCGCCTCTATCTGTCTGGTTTAGCATATTATATTTCTGGTCTTGAACAAGATCAATCATATATTGTAGAGAAGTTCCGCTTATCAGATTTTCAATTCCATCTTTTCATAGGGCTGATTAGATTATACTGAAAAGATCGCCACAAAGTGAAGATTTAGGAGCCATCATAATGACTGACTACATGTGTTGTTGTATTACTATAACGATGTGAAAAGACTTTATAAAAATAAATGAAAAGGAGTTATCTAGTTTGGATTGAATTATCTTTTATCCAACTTGAGTACCAATAATTTCTATGAATCTGTTATTGTTGCCGAAGCTGATAGCTAATACTCGGTCAGTGTTGCTGCTTTGTATTTGTTTCCAGGTGGCTCCATGGCCGTCTATTGTAACCTTGAATGGAACATCTTGGCCTTGTGCATTCTTGGCATCGAGAGCAAATCTTGGTATTTGAATAGTCATCATTCCGCCTGTACCTCCTGGATTAATTACAATGTCTCCTGATTTATAGGCTGGATTTGGAAGAATTCCAACAAGTACTCCACCTGTAATGCTATATAGGACGTTAAGAGTTCCTGCATTTTGAGTTTTTAACTGATATTGGTTGGTATATCCTGTTTTTAAGAGACTATTCAAAGTTGTTGTATTTAACTGCGCGTTTACAGCCTGGAGAGGGACCGTAGCGACTAGAATTGCAAAGAAGGACGAGATTGTTAATAAGGTTACCAAACCAGATCTGTTGTTCTTTATATATTTAGAAGTTTTTTCTTTATTCAGCATATGCGTAATGATAGTAAGTTGCAGTATATCTTAAACGTTTAGTTATTACTTTGGTCAAGTACGCATAAATGAGATAGCACGTATATTTCGCTAGTGATTTATGCTTGAGGAGATTTTGTCAATGGTTAAAAATGGCAACAGGGTCATAGTATTTGGTAAAGTTCATTTTTTGTCCTCATCTTGGCATTAATCAATATAATCCAATAACAATTCATAAAAAAATATGCTAACCCACGGATTTCCTGATCAGATTAATAGGTGTGAACACTTCACCTGTAGAAATAAAAAGGGTGTATCTGAAATGCCATATGATTCGAGAAGCGGGCTGGTAGTTCAGGGGTAGTAATGTTCGATTCGCAATCGAAAGGTCGCGGGTTCAAATCCCGCCCAGTCCATTAAGTACCGGGATTCACTTATTGCAACTGACAATAGATAAGACTGTAGTTGGAGGAGCGTCAAACTGCCTGTTAGACTGAGTACAACGCTTTCAAAGATATGTTCAATACCAAACTCTACGAGTGCTCATCTACTGGATACGCTGTATGTCTCTATGAAATCAACAGGAGCATGTGAAAGTCATTGTAATAATACCTTGAAGAAAGCAACGACGTTTGCTCGCTATCTAGGTCCTGATCTATCGTTCTACGACATTCAAACAAAGGACAGGGTACGGAAAGCATAAGAAGAGCTGAATCCTCTCTCAAGTGCATTTCACATGTATTGAAACTAAAAGTCTTTGATTAGTCTCGTTCATCGCTCATTTTTTACCATTCTTCTTATCCATAAAATAAGAATAAGAGACTTAGGCAATTATGGCGGTATATGCGACGCTATTGGAGCCTGAGGTCGTAACTATTTTTCCAACGTTATATAACATGATAATATTTGGGGAGTTAATTGTTACAGTATTCCCACTAACTATATCTCTTCCTTGTATAATATTACCTAGGCTAGTAGTGTATAATGCATCGTGTATGGTCAGATCCCGAGCTTTAACTAACGGTAATGGTACTGCTTTAGATAATGCCCCTGTTGTACTTATTTCTCCAACTACAATCTGCATGTTGTTCCCCTTTGGTAGATTAGCAGATATGTGACCGCCAACTATCCTAAATGGAGAAAAGTCTCCAACGACAATTATGTTATTTGTTCCGATTACTTGAGCCTGACCTAATTTCATGTAATCCGACTGAATTATAGGACCTTTATTAGCAATAGCCGATTGAATTTGAGGAAGAGTCTGAGTGAGATGTTGCTGATATATGTATTTATTAACTACACTGTTATTGCAGGTGACTGCTGCTGAGGATGCAGAGCTAGAATTGTTTGTCGCATCACTAAGTGCTACCGCATTACAATTACCACTTACGCTCAGCCCGGGTGGCACAGTTCCGCTAGGTCCAGTTGTACTATTAGTAACAGGCGGCATTGTCGCATCATTAGCAGGCGGCATTGTCGCATCATTAGCAGGCGGCACTGTCGCATCATTAGCAGGCGGCATTGTCACACCAGGTGCAGTTGTGCCATTATTAGAAGGCCCCTCAACAGTAACGGATTCACATAATCCTGTGTTTGGATTACGAATTTGTTCCGATACGGGACACGGTTTGTTGACATCAGGTGATTGACCTATTGTGTCTGTGTTTGGATTCAAATTGTTTGTAGTTTGTGCCGGACAATTACCATTAGCATCAGGCTTTGATCCATCAGGACAGGTTTCTTGGTTTGTTGGAGCCTGGGCAGGTGGAGTATTACCGGTATTACTACTACTACCTCCTCCATTGCTATTGCCGCCGCCACCTTCCTCTGTAGTTGTTGTTCCTCCGCCTCCACCATTATCGCTGCTGCTTCCTCCACCATTATCACTACTAGAACCCTTATCGCCGCCTTTGTCTTTTTTTGCAAAAACTATGTTAATATTATCCATAAATGGAACTGTGGCAATTGATGATACTAGTGTCAAAATAACAAATATAAGAAATATTGTAGAACCATATATTTTCAATGATTTTTGTATCAAACTTGCATCGTCGCTCCTAACTCACAATAACCTGTCATTACCGGTTTTTATTTAGACGGGATGTAATAATTAAGGTTTTATAGTAACAGTCTTGTTCCAGAAGAGATATGTGGAACCGTGTCAGATGATGTCCCACATTGTGATACTATCTCATTAATTCTTCAAATTCACTTATTATTCACTATATACTTGCGATATGAATTGTTATCGAAAATGAGGAAGTATGATCCTCGAGGCTTGACTGATACTATGCAGTTGTATTTAGCCAGCAAATTATATTTGATACACCGGAAGCGATCTCTAATTTCAGTTCGTATATTTATTACCCAGTTTATGCGACAAAAATCATATTGCATCTAATCACGCTTAAGGTACAAATGTGTTCTTCATTTTTTGTACTAATGGCAAGTAATGGTTGAATCTTTCTGTTGATGCAGAATAGTCAACGAAATAACCAGTATCTTTTCCTATTAACGTTCCAAGCTCCATTACCTTTCTTGGTCCATAGATTGGATTTATGTAAGTCCAAACTAACTTATATGCTGGAGATCCCGAAAGTAGACTTTTATTATTTGTGTCACCTAGACTGCTGCTTATAATCTTGAGGTTAGGAAAATTGGTTAGGTTTTTAGATTTAACTGACAAGTCATGATAATCTTTCAAAGATATATGAGAATGACCGATCCGCTTGGACAGATTACTATTGATACCTATATAGAATGTCGGCAGCCCGCTTGATAATCTAGGCGCATAGAAGGAAGCAATAATCTTTGATCTAAAATGAACCGACTTATGTTGTTGCAGATTCGAATCATTTTCAATTCGTATACTCCAATTTGATGGATACTGAACCGACACACCGTAGCGGTCATTATGATATATCAAGAAAGTTCCTGGAGGAATTGCAGCATTGGTTGCGTTATTTAGAGTACTATTGCGTATTGAAAAAGGATGCAACAGGTATCGGCCAACTTGGTCCTCAAGTGCGTTGAAATCTGCTATGATTAAACTATTATTATTGATGGTTGCAGGAGCAGAATGTGAGTTGTTTTCTTCTGACAATGAGTTTAATATACTTACAAGAGTTGATCCTAATGCTCGTGCATTAACAATGTTTCTGTCATTCATTTTAGCAAATATCACCAATTCATCATAGGCGGCATGCAAATGCGAGATAGAATCAATACTCTTATTATTTTGAAACGACTGAATAGCTTGATCTATAAGGATCTTTATTAAGATGGAATTGTCAACCTTGTCATTTTGTGCCGATATACGAGGCATACCAAATAGAATCGACACAGTTAATGTAATCAGACAAGGCAGTAGAATGAATAATAGTATAATCAGAGTACGAGTCATATTTAGTACCTAATGGTTATACTCAAGAGACAATAATTCTTATAGATTTCTAAAGTACATCAAACCCTGTTAGTTTAAGCTTTCCCGCATCACGATGTGGGTATCGGTCTTTTTATCGAGTCCGGAAAGATTCAGTGATTATTTACAAAACACTGCAGGACAAGGATATAGTATCGTTCTGTGTCACAGATAACCCGTAACTATATTTATCATGCGTAGTCCAAGTAGTAGTATTTAGTAATGTCTGAAGAAGATGAGAGATTGATAATCCGGTCTGTAAGTATAGCAGAGACGGTTAGAATAATAGCAATGGAAAGCAAGTCGATATTATTGATATGGGGAAGGGTACAAGTAATGAATCTGAAGCATATCCCTCAAAGTGTAACTAATGCTACACTAATGCTATGCAGCTGTATTTATCCGACAATATCCTGCTATAAATAATAGTCACTGCTTTGATTACCTGTTAATACAGTGATGCTATGAATTCATTCCACTTTGGTTACCTGAATCTGACAAGGTACGGTTTACACATATTGTAGCACAATTTGTGATCTGTTTGGTTTCTTGCTTCAGTGTGCTTGTTTCAGCAATACTGTCAATAGATTTATTGTAGATATTCCTGTTACCAATCCTGAGGTTAATGAATCAATATTAGGAGTGTTGAAATATAGCGATTCATAAAATATGTTAGAGTAGTCAACATATTTGGCTTGGATATACTAAAACTAATTTATCAATTATGGTTTAATGTTAACAGACTTTGGCTGTTTCGAAAGTTGTTTGTTGTGTTGGCTTGCTTTCTGAAAAGCCTCGACCGTAACGTTTTTTACATTTATAAATAAAATAGGCTGTATGGGCATGGAACATAATGTAAACAAATAATTCTTCACGTTCAAAAATTGAGACTCGCAATACATGCTATGATTGTACAATTGGATTCAGAATTTTATATTTTCAAGCTTTTTGTAACATTCATTACAAACAGTCTCGTTTTCTTTTGATATAAACAATTTGCCACATGATGAACACTTTATAGTATGTTCTTCATACATATCTTTATATCATTTACAACAAATTATTAAAACAATTACTATCTTGTAATTTTTGTCAAGTGGATAACACATCTTCCGATTCAGACGATGCCACCAAGACGTTATCACGGTAATTAATAAAAAATAACAGAAAAGAACGATTGTAATTTTTCTCTCTACTGTTTCTCAATTTTCATATTTTGAATTATTCATAACATTTTATTCAAGTTATATCGTATAGAGTCGAATGAGGTAGGGCCGGTCGCACTTTATAAGTCGTAGCAAAGCCACATATTTGTCTAGGACTTTGCAATAATTGCCTGGTCTGACTAGAAACTCATATGGATTCCTGCGCCATCTCCTCCTTATGCCTTGTCAATGTATGAATCAGACCTGTTAGCGGATAACGGATATTCGAACTATTAACCTGCCCTTGCTGATTATGCCTACTGAAATCCTGACAACCGGAGGTGTATAGCAAGAATTTTCACGCATAACAGATTAATGAAAATTATTAGCTTTATCATTTTGCATATCGAATATAAAGATGTAGACAAACAAGGTTGATGAGTAATGATACATTTCCTAAAACTATAATCAATACAGCTAAAGTAGCTAGGCTAGCAACAGTTGATTTAGAAGGCAAACCACATCTGGTACCGGTTGTATTTGTATATGATAATGATCGTGATATTTACTTTATACCAATAGACGAGAAAACAAAGCGATCAAGACCTGAAAATCTAAAAAGAGTAAGAAACATAAAAGAAAACCCATATGTTGCATTCTTGATAGATGAATACAATGAAGACTGGACAAAACTTTATTTCATTATGATTCAAGGGAAAGCATCTATAATAGGAGGCAAAAAAAAATTAGATCAAAATGAAATGTCACTATTAAAAAAAGCTCATAAATTATTGCACTCTAAATATTCTCAGTATCAAAAAATCGGTATTGGGGAATATGTTATATTGATTACGTCACAAAAAGTGATAGCCTGGAAGAACAATAAAGAAAATGATTAGTTAATCCATATACATATCCATTTGTGTTTATTACCTAGCAAACTTGGCAAGCTGTTTTGTTATATCCAACATCTTGTCAAGAGCTCTTCCTGTAGAAATAAAGTTATATCCAAATACGATATGATCTACTCCAATCTGTTTTATTTTCCCCAAATCACTGCCTACCTGATCAATTGTTCCAGTTAATGGGAATCTTTGGCTTTGATTTGTTGTTGTTTCTGACTGGCTTTTTGAACTAATGTCTACGTTAGGATATGTTAGGAGAATTACTCTAAACTTATTTGGATCCTTGTTTGCTTTATTTGCTAAATTCTGTATAGTCTTTATAGTATTTTCAAGATATTCAAGAGGTCCACCAATAAGACCTAGCCAGCCATTTGTGTCATAATTTACAATTCTAGAGTATGTGTTCGGGCTAAATCCTCCCATATAAATTGGAGGATGTGGCTTTTGGACAGGTTTAGGTCCTATTTTTGACGCAGGTATATTGTAATATTTGCCTTTAAACTCAACGACATCGTCTGTCCATATTCTTTTTAGCGCTTGAAGAAACTCATTTACTCTCTCACCTTTGTCTTTAAATGGGATATTAGATGCTTGGTATTCATCCTTAGACCATCCAATACCAAGTCCTGCTATGGATCTTCCTTCTGATAAGACATCAAGAGTAGCAAATCTTCTTGCCAACATAACAGGACTATGAAAGAGTATATCCATTACAGATGTTCCTAATGCAATTTTGTTTGTCTTTGCAGCTACATAGGTGAGTGTCTCTAATGGATCTAGGACTATTTGATATTCTTTAGGAAGGCTTCCGTCTGGTGTGGCGGGATATGGTGTTTGTGGATTTATAGGCCAAAGAAGTCTTTCAAATACCCATAAGGAATCAAAGCCTTCACTTTCAGCGTTATGTGCCATGTGTATTATATTTTCTCTTGTCGCCTGCTGCCCGGCCAATGGTAGTGTGATACCTACTTTCAAGTTATTCTTCAGATTCTATTGCTTTTATTTAAAAGATAGCATCTATAATAGTTGCATTGAATAATAATTTCTGCATTCACTATTTACGAATTCTTAGATAGATCCAATTCCTGCATCTTTCTGTGTTATCAGTTAATGGTAAGATATTAAATGGATGGAAATCAGTGTATGAGATAGAGCTGGTAAAAATTATAATCAATACTTTGACGTAATCTTGGATCCAAGCGTTGGCAATGTTGCAAAAATTAATGATACATTATGATCATCAAATAGATTGTTTTATCATTTAGCATATCCAGACACGCTTTCAGATTGATAGTTTATATGTTTATAGCAGATAAATTGTAGATATATGAGATTCATGTACGATCGACTAAGTATGTAATTTGTAGGGCAAGAAAACCGCATGAGATTTGTAATTTGTAATTTGTAATTCAGCTGTTTCCCAAAACTCTTAGCTGCATTGGTGCATACACATTACCTTGTGTGTTACCATCAAAATTTATTTTTATATATCTTGTCATTATAGGATTTTCAGAAGAGATATCGTATGACTCTTCACCTGAAACCGCTGCTGTATTATCATAGATTATCGGTTTACTAAAGTGACTTCCATCCAAGGATGTCTGGATGTCAAATTGATTCACAACTTTGTCGCCATTGCTAAATTTTAAACCAAGCGAACAAATCGGCATATTCTGTCCCAAGTCAATTATATATGATGAATTTCCCTTCGCTGACTCTATTGATAGTACGTTACCGGCACTATTTACATTAATGTTCTTATTGATAGTTGCTAGCTGATAGTTGAAGTTATCTGGATGTTCTAGATGTCCTCCTGGACCAGACACTGTGGCAATTCCAATATCTTTATTCGCACATGTATTATTTCCAATTTCATTGGTATTTTTCGTAACAGTCATAGGCATCATGTCAACTCCTAATTCGTAAGACACGTATCTGTACCTTGAATCATTGGTCGAGTGGAAATGGATGTTATTATCAACACTGTTACTGCCCAAAGTATTATTGCTAGGAAATATGGCGTGAACCTCAATATTCCACAGACCATGCACGCCGGAAAGCTGGAATTTGTTATTTGATAACTCCTCGAGTGCATGTAGTGCTGGAATATCTGCTTCATAATCTGCAATATACGCCTTTACACTTACAGGGTTTTCACTAAAGGCGATACTTACATTCCCCCCTTCGTGTGCTGTTAGTTCAGGAGTAACGTCTGCGGAAGGATATATGATCTTGTTCATGTTCTTGCCGTCAAAACTAACAAATGGAATCATTTCATATTTTTGATTACCATAGATCAAAAAGGCCTTCGGTACAGAGAGTCCATAGTCTGCAGCAATCCCATAGGCGCTTTGTGTTATAGAGAAAAATATTACTACGGGAGAAGTAGTCCAAGCCAGGATAAAAACAAGACATGCCGATAAAAATATTGCTATATTCATCAGATTGCATTCTTTGAAATTCTCATTTTGTTTTACTGCCTTCCTCAAGAGTGCACTGACAAATTTAGATGATTTCATATCATCCTTACTGTTAGGCTAATGCTACTTATATTTAGACAATTTTGAAGTTGCTATCAAACCAATACTCTATAAAAGTTTAGTTGATAATCTAGCAGCCTGGATTGGCATAGATCACGCATAAAAAATTTCATATTGCGCTTGGAAGCGCATTTGGATATTGATAAAGGTTTGATAGTCAAACGATCGTCCCCCCTTATCATCATAACCACATTATAGTTTGAATCATTAGATATAATTAGATGATTGAAACAATAGATGTAATTAAGTGAAATAAACATCGACTTAGCATAAATAGTTTATTCTTACATGAGCTCGTGAATTGCCTATTGCTCTTTCATCGATACTACTTGAGTCATCTATTGATTATGGATTTCTACGCATTTTACATTTAGCTATTGCTTGTAATTCCATAATTCTTGTTGTGAGTATCACTAACGAACCTACTGTGTATTGAATGAAGTCTAGGTTAGTCTGAAATAAGAAAGGATGTCGTATTAACTTTGGTGTTTACTCGATTAACAAAATTGCCCTTGTTTGCAGGACATGTTACAACATTAATTTTGGCAGCATTTTTAATAGTACAAAATAGTCAGGCCTATTCCGTCTATCCTAGCTATAATATAATTGAACGACAACCATATGATAGTAGCAAAGTTTGCAAAAGCGTTCCTATAACGAGATTAAACTCAAGTGCAAGTGAACTAGGTAATCCGTCAACTAATGCAATAGATAGGAACATGAACACTCGCTGGTCAAGTCATGCTGTCAATAAATACATTCAAGTTGATTTGGATTCAATTAAAGCAATTTGTGGCCTAAGTATTGTATGGTTTAAAGGAGAAAGCAGACAGTACTTTTTTACTATTTCTACTTCAGTTGATGGAGTAAACTACTCAAATGTCCTTCAGGGAAGTAGTAGTGGTTATACGCAGCAACCAGAGAACTATCAATTTCATGACACTTCTGCCAAGTATGTAAAAATGACTATTTCGGGAAATTCCCAGAACAACTGGGCCAACATTAACGAGATGGCAATTTATGGACGAGATTCATCTATACATCCACCATCGCCATCTGTAAATCATGGGCCTACAGTTAGGAATATTACTGGTATTTCAATACCTCAGGATAATGCTGTAATCATTCCAATAGTTGTATTAGATTCTGATCAAGGAGATATTGCAACGATCACCAACAAGAGTACTCCTGCACATGGAAAGCTAACGCTTGGTTCTAGCCAAAATAGTTTTGTATATACACCTATACTTGGATACTTCGGACAAGATAGCTTTACTATTCAAGCAACAGATAATCGTGGTGCTTTAAGTAACATCGCTGCGGTAACTGTCACTGTCACCCCATCTGCTGGCATAGGTGGAAGGACAGGCAGCATCAGCAACAACAACAACAACAATAATAATAATAATAATAATAACAGGTCAGGTCAGGGCTTTGACAA
Organism: Nitrososphaeraceae archaeon; assembly: GCA_040414675.1. Taxonomy (GTDB): domain Archaea; phylum Thermoproteota; class Nitrososphaeria; order Nitrososphaerales; family Nitrososphaeraceae; genus JARBAU01. The sequence continues at coordinate 33,264 of JBEDUN010000156.1, forward strand.
GTTTGGCATAAAAGAGATTTATCCTACGAAAATAGGAGGTGAGCAATGGTTCATGAGTTTGCAGGATCCAAATCACGATAAACAGACAAATCCTCCAAGTATGACTAAAAATTCTGATGGATCCTTCAAGGTGACTTCGACTCAAGTAAGGTATGGTGTCTCCACATCATCTGGATATGATCCTAGCAAAATTAAGGCAACAAATCAGAAGACAATGATACAACAAGGGTATATGCAGTCGCCAAATGACTGGAAGAATGTAGAGATAACAGGCTATTTTAAAATCAATAGTTTTACTAGTTCGACCAATAATGGCGCTGCACATATAGAGTTATTAGCACGTGGAGGAGTACATACTTCAAGTAAATCATGTGAGGGAACAGCATACCACTCCAACCTGTATGAGACGGGACGAGGTAAATTTGAAAAAGAGCTCGAACATACAGCGGGCTATACCACAAACGATCCTGAGAAGTCAGAAGTGATTAAGAAATTAGATGGACGATGGATTGGAGTGAAAGCCATTTTCTTTACTCGTGCAGATGGGACTCTAAAATTAGAGCAATGGATTGATGATGGTACAAATAATACTAGTTTACCTGGCAATAATTGGCGTAAATCAATAGAATTTGTTGATACGGGAAGCAATTGGGGTGGTGGACATCCGAATTGCGGTGGTACCGACAAAACAATGATCTCATGGGGTGGTCCATTTACTCACTTTAGATGGGATAATATAGACAATATGGACGTGAAACTCTTCAGCGTTAGGGAGATTCAACCCCCGGCAGCTGCGGCTGCGACTACACAAATGATAACTTCTCCTTTTGTCTCAAATGAGAGTTATTATTCTCCTCCTTCTGTAGTAATCATAAATCCGTACACTCTACCCTGACAAGAAATCTAGTTTCTCAATATTGATTCGACGTGAACAAATTCATCATTATTATGCTTAGCGCCAAAAAGTTCACACATAAGAAGTAACCGCGTGCCGTGTCAATTGTGAAAACTACTCAACCCGCAAAGACCAAGAGCAGCACATCCGAAAATGATCAAAGGTGTTTATCTTGGGCAATTGGTCATGTTATACCAGAACTTGAGGTATTAATTCAATCATGATATTTTTAACTCTAACAAGGATATCTCGTGCGCATAATGATACAATGAAAATGTAGTAATAATGAACCTATCCAAGCATTCGCAATAGTATAATAAACGTCATTTGCCACTATAAATGGATGAATCAAAAACGAGTCAACTATCATGTATTCATTTTAGTCGGTGTAGTTGGATCAATAATTTCTGGAACGCTTACATCAAATACATTTGACCAGTTACTACCTCCAGTATTTGCAGCTGGAGAAGCAACACAACAGAATCAACAACAACCAAACATAAAAGCATCAAACATTTTTCAGACTCATAACATGGTACTTGGGAAGAATATTAAAAACCTCATAATAGAAATTCCAAATGAAGGTCATGAGGATCCCACGCAACCAAAGGAATTGAGAGTCGTCAATCAGCCATATCTTCCTCGAAATGCTATCGTAAATACTGGTACTACAATAATGTGGTTTAATGCAGATGCTGGCCATAAACATCAAATAACATTGCTAGATAATAAATCAGGAGCAGCTGTATATGAAAGCGGTCTTTTCGACAATTTTGCTGCTTCAAAACCCTTAAGGCCTAATAACACGGGACCTTTTGCTTATTCTGGTCCAAGTAATGATAAAGCAGTTCCAAATTATAAGATGAATGGAACGCTAACAGTTATCAACCAACAGAATAGTAATTCATTTAATACTACATCGTCTACAGGAGGCGCCACATCTAATAGTAATATTGATACTATAAGTACAATTATTGTACCAGCAAAGCTTCTTGCTAAAGTTAGTTCAGATTTAAAGGCTCAAGGTTTAGGAATTGACAATCAATATCAATTCAAAAGCCTGCGTGGAGGCGGTGGCACAACTGGAGGAGATAAGAACCAAGTAATGTTAGTATTGACTAGTTCAGGGAAGAGCCTAAATGAAGTCATATCTGCTTTGAATAAAGTAGTACCCACTCTGGGATATTCGTAGAAAAATATAAGCCAAAAATTGTAGCCAAACAAAGAAAAAGTCAACTCTTTTTCTCCCATAAACCAATCAATAGGCAGGATCTTGAAATATTTGATATGAAAGCCTATATCACATAATGACTAGTTGATATATACTCGAATGACAAATTGTGTACATTATTTTTGGAATTGTTACCAATCTAGGAATATAGCATAACGTGTGAGTGTTATTACTATTAAAACTGAAGATAAAGATATTGCCAAGACATGTAATATCATACCAACTATCTTATTTTTTATACCATAAATGGGCTGCCTAATAAGGAGATTGATCTAGTAAACGAAAGTCATGAAAGTAGGGAGCGCGACAAGTGACTGATTGAGACCCAGACGACATTATGATTATTGTCGTCTATTATATATTATCCTGCAGATGAATTCTTAAAAAAATGTGACCATAGCTCTTGTCGTCATGCCAAGTCAACCCATGCGTGGTTCTATACAGCAATTAATCATCTGACCCGGCTGCTGCTGCGGCTGCTGCACTACCACCTGCTGCGGCTGCTGAAGCTGCGCTATCGCCGGCTGCTGCTGCGGCTGCTGCACTGCCGCTATTATGATGATTATTGTGATGATGACCGTAATAATAGTAGCCTTTGTGTGCGAACGCGGACTGCTGATCTGACATTGTTGCTGTTGTAACAAGTAATAGAGATATTGTCGCTATCACTATTCCTGAAATAATATGAATTCTATTCATACCTACCGAATGTATAATAGATAGTGATATTCCAAGATTATGAACATAAATTACAAACTCTTGACCTGTAATTATTGTCTAGAAGATTATATTGCAACAAGTTAAATACATAGATATTTTAACTCATCTGGCATAAACATATCGGAAAATTGTGTCTTCTAATTAAATTAAAAAACGCATCACATTAAGAGTTTTCCTGATCGAGATGGAAACTAGACCGGCCGTGGTATATCTAGACAATGTAGCATGGCCAAAAAATTTTGTAAAAAAATTAACTTCAAACTCATTGAATCATAACTTTTGTGGAGTGGTAATTAACTTTCCGAACAATTGTGATTCCATCATTTTTATGTGACCCGTTACCATATCTTCGAAAGGATAAACTGTATCTATTATTGCTTTTATTTTTCCTTTACTTGTCCACTTTATTACCTTTTCTAATCCTGCACGTGTTCCTTGAGTAGCTCCAATAAGATTAAGTCCTCTAAAGAAGAGGTATCTCAAATCTAATTTTGAATCATATCCTGTTGTTGCTCCAGTAGATACTAACGTACCGCCATTATTTAAGAGACTAACTTCTTCTGCAAATACAGACTTTCCTATATGTTCAAAAATAATATTTACGCCTTGATTATTTGTTAAATTTCTGACTTCCTTGTACCAATTTGGCTCTCTATGGTTTACAACGTGATCAGCACCTAATTTGAGACATTTATCCATTTTTTCTTGTGTACCAGCTGTTGCGATAACATCACAATTGAACAACTTTGCAATTTGAATACCTGCTATTCCCATTCCACTTCCACCTCCCATGATCAAGACAGTTTGTCCTGGCTGGATATTAGCTCTTGTAACTAACATGTGCCAAGAAGTCATCCCTACCATAGAAATGGCCGCTGCATCTTGAAAAGAAAGAGTATCTGGAATTTTAATGACATTGACCTCCGGTAAATATGTGTATTGGGTAAATCCCCCCCACAAAGGGCCGGTTTGAAATCCCCATACTTGTCTTTGATTACAGTCATATTCTTTGCCCGAAGTACAGGCATTACATATTCTACATGTTAGATTGGGATATCCTACTATCCTATCTCCTTTTTTAATATCTAAAACATTTTCACCAATGTCAACCACAGTTCCAGAAACATCACTTCCAGAAATGTGAGGAAGAGGAATCTTGATTGGTTTTCCCCAAATTCCCCAAAGATCATTGTAATTATAGGAGGCTGCTTCGACTTTTATAAGAACTTGATTAAACTTGATGGATGGGATTTCTATGTCTTCTATATTTACAACTTTTCTTGGATCCTCATTATGTTCACGATATACAGCCGCTTTCATATATCTACAAAAAACCTTATGAAATTTAAAGAAATAGGTTTAGAAAAATATCACATTAGTATAGAAATAAAAAGAGAAATAGAAAACAGCGGATTATCATTTCTTCCTTATTATGATATTGTGGTCACACATATCACTAAATGGAGTTGCTTGTTGGTCATGGTTGTTACTTCGGTTGCTTCAATGAAGGGAGGTTTAGAATCTACTAATCCACTATTGACAATGTAAACTGCGAAAAAGAGAGGGATGTCGGTGCTCATACATTCTCTAGTTATGGTTTAGAGTAGTTGACATATAGATACGGAATCTTATCATTATTTATTGTATCACAGTATAAGTGTACTACTATTGTAATTCTATACTTATCGAAAGTAAGATGTAAAAATCATTTACATATCATCTGTTATCAATAGGGCCGTTAAAGGAAAGTTTTAAAGTTGGACCAAAAGTCCTACCATCATCATCGCTAATCCTAAGTACAGGTGTGTTATTTGTAGAATTCCGTTCCCACCACGTAACATATACCCTATCCCCTGACGACTGTATCTCTGCATTATGTGACTCGGAGGGAGAATTGCTCAGGTTGATTTTATTCCCAAAGCTATTTCCACGATCAGAAGAGGCTCTAAACATGATCTCATAATTTCCAGCCTTGTTATCAGACCAAACTAAATACACATTATTTCCGGACGTAGCAATTGGTATTAAAAGAACAGGTGCTATTGCTTCGGATACTAGAGATGTTGAGGGCTTTTGTTTAGACTGTGCAGCCTGAGCATAAACATTCTGTAATATGCTATAATGTTCATTTTTGTTATTGTCAGTTACAAATGCAAATTGGATATAATTGGTTACAAGGAATAATAATGTGAAGGCTATCGCCATAATCAATGTCTCATTCATATAGACTACTCTTTAAGATCGATTATTACATATATTATTTGTTTTCTTTAATCAAATAAAATGATAATACGAGATAAATATTAATTGAATATCTGAATTACGTTGAATTTATTTGATAGCGTTCAATCCCTTCTCAGAGTCAGTAAAGATAAACAAATAGCAATACAATTCATAACTCTCCTTTAACTTTCTTTCGCTGTTTTAAATGATCAAACAAGTATGTTGAAAAGGCACCTGCAAATCCTGCAGTGAGTATTGATATAATGCCACCATACACTGTCCAAAAGTCCTTGATTTGTTCCCCAATAGTTGGCGGAGCAAGTACGGATAGAGTTAGGTTTGTTTTTGTACTAAAATATCCTTGTGTTGGTACGGATAAATTAAAATTAGGTAGATTAATGAATTTTGATGGAAAAATCGAACCGGTCGATATGTTTACTAACATGGGTATTGAATATAGGCCCACTTGAGCGTCAGCTGGAACAACGATTCTAAAAGGTGCAGGTGTACCGGCTCCTCCTAATGAGGATCTATTCATCATATTAGGATTGAATTCAACTTTTATGTTGGAATAGTTTTCTGCCGACGTAAAGCCAACTGCTGTTGTTGTAGTACCAGAGCTGGACTTCAACTGAACCCCAATATCCTTTTGTTCTCCCTGTCTTAACAATACAGGATCTGGTAGAGTAGAGATAGTAAATTCTGGTGGAGGAATATCTATCCAGTTAGTAAGATCTAAAACCATCTTAGAGCTATTATTATAAATTACAATTGAGTAGAATAACACCCGATATTTACTTGGAGATGTTATGGAACTCAGATCTAGTGACAGGGGTATATAATTCTGATTATACAATATCCCCGTATTGTTTCTTTGTAACTGTATAGTTCTAAAATGAGCTGGGGAAGAATACTCTACAAGGAAGCTGTTCCAATTCTTTGTTTTGTTAGTCCATTGAATCTCCTTTTGATAGTCAACACCAAATTTTCCTGTAGTAGGATTGTTGTCAGCATCGACTAAGATCCCATAGGCCACAGTACTTGCTCCATAAGCAGATGGTGTTCCTCTTACTGCTCCACCTAACCAGAGAGTTGCATTAAGCGCTCTTCCATTACTTGAATATGTGACTTTTTGTATATCGCTTGAGTTGTCCAATAAACCTTTATAGTCAGCCTTTGATTGCGTGTGGGCAGATACATTTACTTGAATGCCGTTGAAAATACCCGCATTAACTTCTTGTCTAGGAAATGCAGATGATGAGGTTGATTGAGTTGATGGTTGGGCAAATGTATCATTATAAAAAAGTGACGATTCGAAGCCTAACAATAAGATAATAGCAAACACTCTTGAAATGAAGAATAGTAACAAGATGTCGTATCTTAACGTAAGCACTGTTTCTTTTTTAGGTATTCTAACGTTAAATAAATAGTATGGTCCAATAGAATCTGTCTGCCGTTGCACGTTATTCAGATAGATATCCTATGAATCTTACCTATGGACTGGATAAAAATGTATTTGTAATCAAATCTACAATAGGATTAAGATATATGTCCAATTATGCAAAATGTCTTACATTATGAGATTATGTAGTCCATAGTATTGATCTATGTCAAGTATGTAGTATATATGTCTGCAATTTGGAGTATTAGTATCATCAGAGATAAATAATGACTAATAGTATAAGAATCATGAAACAGCAAAAAGTTGCGATCATAACAGGTGGCAATTCTGGTATCGGCAGGGCTACTGCGGTAGCTCTTGCTAGACAAGGTGTTAACATTACCATAGCCTCGCGTCGTACTAAAGAGGGAGAGGAGACAGTGAAGCTAGTCAAGGATGCTGGAAGTGAAGGCATATTTGTGAAGACAGATGTAACAAAAGAAGACGATGTAAGATCGCTTGTAGAAAAGTCTACCGATAAGTTTGGTAGATTAGATTACGCATTTAATAATGCAGGGATTGAAGAATCGATGACGCCTTTAGTAGATCAGAGATCAGATCTTTTTGATCGGATAATCAATGTAAATGTCAAGGGTGTATGGCTGTCTATGAAATATGAAATTCCGGAGATGATTAAAAGTGGAGGGGGATCGATTGTAAATATGTCTTCTGTCGCAGGTGTAATGGGATTTCCTCAAATGCCTATCTATATTGCAAGTAAACATGCTGTACTTGGTTTGACGAAATCTGCCGCACTAGAATATGCTAGATCGGGGATTAGAATAAATGCTGTGGCTCCTGGTGCAGTGAATACCGATATGGCTAAACGAGTAATGGAAGGCAATCCCCAACTTAACCAAACCTTAACCTCGATGCATCCTATTGGACGTGTTGCAGAACCGGAAGAGATTGCAGATGTGGTTTCTTGGTTGTTATCTGATAAATCAAGTTTCGTTTTGGGTCATACGTTACTGGCTGATGGAGGGATCGTTAGCCGATAATGAACCAAGTCTCATTAGAATTATCAATATTCCTCGGAACTCGACTAGCCTTCTAAGTGACCTGCTCATTATGTTAGTTTGCTAGTGTGCTCCTTTGGGTTTAGATTCAAAACAGTGCAATACTGTGGTAGAGCCGACTACGTGTTCCTGCAGTTATCCAAGATATGGACATAATAGAAGAATTAACCTCTGTTGCATTAGATGATAGTTAAGCTCCATACGGGACATAATAGAAGAATTAACCTCTGTTGCATTAGATGATAGTTAAGCTCCATACGATAGCACTCTTTGCTGACGATAATGCTTATATCACTTCTCATCTATCTTCGCTGTTAGCAACGATGCTCTTTGCTTCTCTTATAATTGAAATTAGACATTTTGCATGTTCTTCAATAAGACGATCATCTATGGATTTTTTGACATATTGTGTAGATTGTTATACTGAGTAGTACACATCTCTGACTACAGACTCCAGACTACGGACACATCTACTTGAATTATATTATTTGATTTAGTTCGAGAATTATCTTTATTGATCTCTCTAATACTTTAACACTCTAACACTAAGGCTCCTCTTCACTAGTCTTGTTTTTAATGCTCATTACATTTATTCTCATTTTATAAAAATCTTGCATGTTCGGAGGTTGATAGAAATTAAAGACTACAGATCACTCAGATATTCATCACTCATATATTCCAATAACTCTGTCATCAATAGCACAAGCTCAATAATTTAGAACCTTCTTTAATTCAAACTACTCTCCAAACTGTTTGTAACTTTGTCGAAGA
>JBEDUN010000157.1:0-20950 GCA_040414675.1 Nitrososphaeraceae archaeon
ACCACGTCTTACAAGTGATTGATTATAGGAAGGCCAATCAACCATACCAGAGGATCACGATCAGCAAGCTAAATGGGAAGTGGTCAAATAAGTATCACCTATAAGGTAAGAATCATGCAACAGAGCAAGAAATAACATTTCTGGATTATTATCATAATCACAAATTTTCCAATTAATTTAACAAGTGAACTGCAGAATATCAAGTGACTTGAATTATAAATCTTGGAGATACCTTGTAGTAAAATTTTGAATTTAGGCTGCAATATATACTAGCTAATGCAACTAAAATGCATATATTCTTCATAAAAATAAATAGACTTTAATAGTAATCTAGTGAAAAATAGATGTAGGAGTTAAGACAAACATTAATGAATATTCTCTTGATAGAGTTGGGAATAAAACAAATTCGTACTAGTTGTAATACTAGACAAATATTATCAATAACCGGTGTAAAATATCATGGATGCTTATAAAACCAACGATCTAGATAATAATACTATATACAATAATACTGGATCACCAAAAGACGTACGAAGCTTAAAGTCTGCATTAGACAATCCCTCATATTCTACCTCAAGAATGCATAAGGAAAAAAGATTTGAAAAGAAGAATAAGAGTAAAAATATTAAACAGATATTTATTTTGTCTTTTGACGCGCTTAGAGAGAGAAAAGCAAGATCTGCCTTAACTATATTGATGGTTGTAGTTGGAAGTGCATTGATGGTAGCGCTTAATGGCATGAGTGCTGGTCAAAATGCTTTTATCAAAAAACAAATGAGTATGCTGGCGCCCAATGTCCTATTTGTCAGCTCAGGCCAACGTGGGTTTCGAGGAGGACCGCAAGGCCCACCAACGATCATCCTTAATTCTGAAGTAGTAAATAGAATAAAATCATTACCATTCATTGAGGAAGTAGTTCCATCATACCAGGGGCAACTTGAGCTCAATGCTCAAGGCAATATTCTAAATTCTCAAATAATAGCTATGGATCCAAAAAAAATTTACTTAGTATCTCCATCATTACAACTAGTAGATGGTTCTTCTATACAATCGAATAATCCTACGGCTATGCTTGTAGGAGATAGTGTGGCAAATCCACCAGGAAAGACAACTCCTTTTGTGACCATTGGACAGACTGTTAAGGGTACATTTACATACGTTGAACAGAATACGGGCAAAACAAAAGAACAGTCTAAAAGCTTTGTAATTAGCGGCATTATACAGCCTACTGGTAATAATTTTATAGACCGGTCAGTTATAATTAATGAGGCTACAGGTAATTCTCTATTCCATAAATCAGGCAAATATGATCAGATGGTTGTGGCTGCACTTTCTGGTGATTATGTTAATGCTGTACAACAAGAGATTATGGGACTATATGGTAACAATATTGGAGTAATTACTCCTAAAGCAATATTAGAAACAAGACAACAATTTCAAAGTGGAAATAGTGCATTTACATTAGCAATAGCTTTTATTGCGTTACTTGTAGGCGCTGTGGGAATCATAACTACGCTATACACTTCAGTTTCTGAAAGAATTAAGGAAATTGGGACTATGAAAGCTATTGGTGCAAAGGGAAGATTCATTCTTGCATTGTTCTTGAGCGAGGCATTATTAATTGGGATCATTGGATCTACTCTTGGGATATTATCTGGAATGGGTGGAGCTTATATAATGTCTTCAAGTTTTGCTCCAAGAGGCGGTGGCGGTGGGGAAGGATCACCTGGGGCAGCGGTATCACATATCAATCCTATATTTACATTGAATGATATGTTAAGTGTCTGGATCCTCTCATTCCTACTTAGCATAGCTGCAGGTATATTCCCAGCATGGAAAGCTTCACGCCTGTCGCCAATAGAAGCCTTAAGAAGATAGAATTGCATAAGGTAATTTGAATACTATAGGAATTAGCAAGTTGCGGCCCTTCCTTTTTTATAATGTATATTGTTAGTTTTTGTATCTTTCAAATCATTGTAGTCTGCTACGTTAACTCTAGCACTTATGCTATTCAGGATATCGCAATTCCCTCATCAGTATTGTACTTATTACCGCGAATACTGAAGGTCAAGTTACCAATAAATAGAACAAGAAGATTATTGATAATCACATCCCAGAAAGCAGGTAAGAATATTATTGAAATACAATTATTAATAAGGATATTAATTGATTCGATACTATTAAACACTGAAGCAAGGAAAGTAATTAGTCATCTTAAATTGTTACTTCTTTTTACTTGGATGATGACAGACATTTAGCTGCTAACCTGAACCTTCTGGAACCGTAAACCTTAAGTTAACAGAGTAATGAGCTTAATGTGCATATTTTTGATTTACCTGTTCTGAAAAAGCCATTCTGACCAACTAACAATTCCTAAATCAGGCCTCATTATCTTATCATCTAGCATCATTAGATACTCAATTAGGTGACCATCAGGATCCCTAAAATAAATAGCAGCAGCTGGCATCCATCCAATACCACTAGGTTCCATAGACTCTGTGCCGAAGGATAATGGCATGATCCCATTATCTCTAAGCTGTTGGGGTGCGGAAAGATGATCGTTAATCTTCTCTATTTCAAAGGCCACATGTAGTCTCACACCTATAGGAGTCGTACCAATTGACCATATTCCAAGCATAGATCGTATAGAAGAATAGGATGAATTACCAATCCAGAAGAAAGCTGCGCCTCTCTCTGGTGCCTCATAAGCTAGACGTAGTCCCACTTTATCGCAGTAGAATCGAATAGATCGCTGGAGATCACTTACAGTTAAGTGTGTCTCAAAGAGCCCACATAATTGGATAGGTTTATTCATTGATGGATAGTATTCTGTGCTTGGACCACTATACATTAATTTAGTACTTTACGATTAGTGAGAGATTATTTCTCCAAATCTTGATTAGATAAATCCATAAATATTAGTGGAATTTAACATCATTGCTTCTGAGCTATTCCAAGTTGTTTCCATTTGTATTTCAATGTCTAGCGCATATCTGTAGTATTTTTTGTTATGTTATGTTGGCTTCGGGCAAACTAAATGTACAAGCTGCCTTACTAAAATTTGGCGTAAGAGGTTATATGAGAGATTACTTTTATAGATCTAAAACATGAAAGTCGATGTCACTGCAACCAAGATAACTGGAGCTAGAACGAGAGGCCAATTGCAGCAAATGCCCACCAGTGATTTGAATGCCATTGTAAACATGATTATGCCTGGATAAAAATACTCGCTGAACAAAGTTCTGCAAAGCATAATACGAAAAGAATGTCACCCTGATTTTGACAAAAGAGTGATTTGTTTGGTAGGCAGGGTCCAATCTACCTACCTGCCTACAAATCATAAATAATTCATCTATGATTCAAATGTCAATTAATGATGAAATTAGTGATAAATTTGAATTACCATATTACCTCTGTCTTAACCATCTAAACTAGTCATACTTAATTTTGTATTATTTATCTTTATTTTGAATTCAGTTTGCAATTTTATCGCCAATACCAACAAATTCTACTGGTAGATTGGTATCTTTGTTTTGTCTTATTCTTGTACTGTGCTTTACGGTATATTCAAATAGATAACCGAGTAGTTAGATTCGCTTTTATGTGTCTGCATTCAATGTCATCTGCATGTCACTGAGGAAGTAGGATCAACATTTCAATGCCATAGTCATAATAAATTATCCCCATGTGTTCAGCCAAGACCAAACTCGGGGATCTAATGACTCAATATGGTATATAGTAGGTTCGCCAACCCGTATTGTCATACTACAAGTAGTGGATCTACACAAGCCAATTTTTATTGTTTATAGTGATTCCATGTGGAGTAATACTTTGGACTGACTTCTGTAACAATTTCCTTCTTCAGTCTTTCTACAAATTCAAGAGAACTAGGATGATGGAACTGTCCTATATATTCGAGAGCATCTTTTTGAGCTATAAGAATGTTAATGTTTACCTCTTCAAGTATCCTTATGCTACCTTTATCCAGTACTATTTTAGATGGATTTGGCAGTTGACACAAAAGTAAACAAATTTCTTTCTTTTAGGATTACTGACTTTCTTTGAGTCTTTTCCAGTTATGACATAAAACTTACTGTATGAAGTGTAGAAATAGTACCCTAGAGGATGAATATTTGCATGACCTTTTTCATATAACGTTTAAGGCACATGTTCAACTGCCTGTAGCCAAGAATTTCTTTGTTTCTTGTTCAGATAATTGGAGTACCGACATCTGGATTGGCATGTAAAATCTTTAACTTATTTGGATATATTTTTACATATTTGAATTAGAATTTGTGTTTGCAACATTAAATTATCCTATGACTTATCTTTGTTTCATATCTTTTTAGTACAATCAGTCTTATTGACTCAATTTAGCACTGGACAGTGAAATTGTTAAATATAGTGTCGTATATCTCGGCAACGGCTTGGTTTTTGGTAAGTACCATTTAATGTAAATGAATTATATCTCGATATCAAAAATCAGAGGATGCCCCTGCACTATAAGAAGAAGCCTTTATAGAAATGACATAATCAAGATCCTGTATCCTTTTTAATAACTCCAAATTAAGTTTGTGAGTCACTACTATTTCGGTTCCACGGAGGTAAAAGCCTGGAGCCATTCCTGTTTCCCTTATAATAATCTCTCTAATATCATCCGTATTCTGTCCAGGTTTAATGATTGTTTCAAGTGTATAGAGCGGATCCTTCTGTTTCTTTTCACGAATAATTAAACCAACCACTGTTCTTGGATCAACTTTCGGAAATACGGATTTAAGAGATTCTTCCAAACTGTCAAATCTAGATACTACGTCTGATATAGTCATACTCATATTATCATATGATAAGTACTAACAAATAAAAAAGTATTTGGTATACTAATGAATGACCTCCTTAATGCATGTTCAGCTAGGTTAGGTCGGTCGTATGTATCTACCTTAGTTATTGGCAGGCCTTGCCTAATTCAGCAACCGATTTGATTAAAATAAAATTGATAATACAATAACGAATGCATGTAGAATCCAGAGTGAAGACCTAACCTGGATTTACTGGACTCTACATGGTCGTGATACACTTGGTTTGAAATATGTCTAGAGGTATGAGTAACGCGGTACTTGTTATATCTTTTAGAACAAGGTTAAGTCTTTTTGAAATACTGTAGCCATACGCTACCTTGTGCGAAGCCACAATACCCTATATTAATCGTCATTAGGTCGGGGGTCCAGTTGAATGGTGAGTAGTAAGAGCCTGGCGGACCCCGCCTAACAACAGGATACATACCTGCTCGAAGCAGATACTATTCTGACACTTGTTGTTTAAAATGGTTGAAAACGTTTTGATTATCGAATGACGATCATTCAGCCAGAACCTAGAGGATATTTTCATCCAATATAGATTCGGCTTGCGAATGACCGCTTGAGTATTCGAATGCTGAGCAATGGATTATGGACTTTATGATATAGAAATGCTATAACATAGTCATTAATTGGTAAATAAATCAATAGTGACGCCTATAATGAATAGATCAATCAATGATAAAGAATGACATGAAAATATTAAGCCGCGACAACAGATAGGCAACTGGCCGAAATGACAAGGGCTGGGCTTGTGTAAGCGAACGAGGTGCTGGTATAACATATGGAATGAGATCCAGCAGTACTCATTAGCCTCAGCAGATAATGGTGCCAGTTGCCTTTTATCTGATTACCACTTTGTAGGCACATGTCACAGGGCAAACCGGTATTTCTATTTTCTTTATTAAACAACAGTAACAGTAATGTAATTCTCCTGTTATCGTATCCTATGTCATTGAAAGTCTTGCAACTAGTAAGAGTAGTGGCGACGATTAGGAGCTCGCCAGCTACTCTCGCCATTGCTGAAATTTTTGACTCTTGGTTGTGAATAAGATGTGCTTGGACTCGTTGGTAGAACAGTGTCCACCATCAAGTAAAGCATTGGTCTGCCAATTTTCCATATCATGGTATCAAGTAAGAATCTTGTTCTATGTGCGAAATTTAACATACGAGTCGTTTTTTGCATAGTTTATGTCTGTTCTTATCTAGACTAATTTGGTTTAGTTATTTACCTCATCCAGGACAGCCATATGTCGTCTCTGCTATTTCTTTATAGTTTATTGGCAAATATGTAGTCCAGTGGGTGATTAGTAGATTAGTAATGTCTACCAAGAAACTTATTCTGGCAATTCTCCTCGTAATTACGATAGCAGGATTTGCTACTTCACTTGCCTCGCTTAGCGTAAATGTGAAAGCACTTGGAAATGACACATTTACGAAGCACCTTCCAACCAATAATGGCAGCAGTAGTAATAGTACATTTGTGGCCAAAACCTTTCAACACGCCATGAATGAGATAAAAAATGGTAAATGATTGGATTAGTTAGCAAAGCCTTGAAAGCGCTCGGCTCCCGTCTTCCTATTTAGATATTGTGTGTGCTTATAGTTTTTCTAATTTCTTCTATAATTGACTGAATTTGCTGGTTCTGCTGGTGCACGAAGTTAGTTAACTGGGCTAATTTATCACCGACAGGCATTCCTTCTTTGCCGCTTCGAACGTCTGCTATACTTCCAAACAAGGAGTTATGCATTTCGTGTAGGTGCTCCTCATTATAGTCGCGTCCTAAGAGCCTCGACAACGTCCTTATCGTGTTATCTTGTTCAGACATAACAGTGAGCATTTTTCCTATACTGCCGGTTGTAGGTTACCGCCTAAGATAGAATCCAGAAATTGCTTGTTAAATCTAACGGCATTAGCAATGACATTTGAAGGAGTTTTTTCGATATTCTGACTTGAACTGTGTCATTTGATACATCCTATCTTACTAAACAATATGAATAAAACCTACTGTTCACTTTTCTAAATTGTGTTAGGAGAACAAATTGCAGAATTGAAAGGTAAAGTTACTAGTCAAAGAGTATTGGATGTAGAAGGTCCTTCAGTTGAAACATCAGTATCCGTCAGTGGGAGTTTAAAGGGAATACAAATAAAGGAAACACTAACCTTTATTGGAAGTCCAACAAATACCCGTGGAGTACTCCATGGTAAAGGAATAGGAGTAGTTATGGCTGGAGAATCAGAGCTGGCAACCTATACTGGTGAAGGGATAGGAAGAGTTGACCCCTTAGGAGGTATAAATTGGCGTGGATCTGTATTCTATAGCACATCATCAACAGGCAAACTTGCATCCCTGAATAATATTATTGGAGTCTTTGAGGTTGTTATCGATACTGAAGGAAATTTTACTGAGAAGATGTGGGAATGGAAATAGCTGGTTAGGTTGGTAGAAATCCCTGCATCAGGGTTGACTGGGGAGGAAATAAATCTGACTGAAGTACAATATTTTAGATGTCTACCCATCCTAAGACACATTAATTGAAAAAATAAGTGTTGATGATTATTCTGGTGCGGTCATTCCAATATTTTGTACTGTGGTTATGATATCAGTTATATGCAGATTATAGCCAGCTTCCAACGTTAAATTGTTGCCACATCTCTGCAATTTTACCATTAATCATGATTCTGAAAAGATCAAATCCAGTTATGGTTACAGGTTTCTCGCTAGGGGGTATGCCTAACATCTCTTTTTTGAGTATACCAGTAAACGTCCATCTAATCAATACTTTATCTCTGCTTGATAGTGTATCATGATGTACGATTTCGTACTGTGGCGAACTATCTGCTACTAATGATGCAAATTTCTTTACACCATTTGGGCCATAGGTAAACTCAGAAGGGAGGATGGGATTTCTTAAAACAAAATCTGGAGCCAATATTTCATCTGCTACATCTAATTTTCTTTGTCTAAATATTTCCATATGGAAGCGGCGAGCCACGACTTCATTTTCTTGTTGAGCTGATGACGCATACAAGATGCTTCATATTCTCTTACCATATAGTACTTTAAGGAATCTACTAAGCATCAATTCACATAAGTTAGAGAAGATATAAAGTAATCAGTAACATTGATAGTCGCAAGAACACATCGCACTGTAAATTTCCTGTAATCCTCTAGTGGTGTTTGCAATAATTTTTCTATCCACCAAATTTTAGTTGAATTTGTGGTCTGGGCGCGCCCATTTTAAGTCAGAATCTCGAGTTAAAGATTGATTTGGGACAAGTAGGATTCAAACATATATCTGACCTAAAAATGTGTTCTAATTATAATTATACTCAATGTAAAATCAAGCTTCCTCTATCTTGGAGCTTTTAAACAATTTTTATACTTGTTCACTAGCAAAGATGTTTTGAAAAGTTAAATAACGCACATCCAAAAAGTAATTGTGACATTCAAAGTAATAATCACACATGACAATGAAGAAGGTGATGAACATACATACTACGGGATCGTTTTTCCAAATAGAGACATAGGTCAGTTAAAGGCTCTTACATATAATTCATCGCTTGATAGATTGGAAGCTTCTTTTTCTATTGAGGAGGATAAGGTAAAAGAAGGAGAGCATTTTCTCGCGATATTAGTACCAGTAAATGAAAGTGAGATTACATCAAATACATCTCCTTTCTTCAAGATAGGAACGAACACTAGTAAGAATTCGCCAGAGGAAGTCCATTTCGAATGATCACTGGCTTTCTAGGATAGACCATATTTTAATTCCAACCAAGGGATTAAACAATAAGAGATCGTGGGGATGCCAACTATTGATGGCCGTACCTTCAAGATGAGTACTGAGTTTGAGTAATCTGGAGTATATCTAGAAGTTGATGATTAAAATTAGAAATTAAGATGCGACTTAGAGTTGTAATTAGAAAAAATTGCCGCTGCATTCTAGGTTGACAAACGGGCTAATCCTCTGGCTTTATGTGGGCTCTGAAGATTTGCATTGGTTCAGTATTTTCTTCATGCAATTGATAGAAATGCTCCCATATCTCATTATTCAAATCAGAGGGATTAACTGAGGTATCTCCTAACGATTTTCTACATAGTGTGCATGACTAGGTGGTCATATAGTCTGCAAGGTTTGTATATTTAAAATATAAAGTTAGTCAAAAGAATCTTACTGAAAAGCCAATCTATAAGAGTGGGTAAGTATTGCTCCAATATTCAACCAAAATATCACACGACCTGCAAGTCCAGTAATATCCGGTTTATTCTGGACTGCTAGGTAGTGGTGGATTGATATAACACCCGCGATTTATCCAACCAAATTATCACATGGCTGTGTAAAGTCCAGTAAATATCCAGTTCGTTCCAAGCTGGATTTTTATATAATCGTAGTTGTTGTGTTATCAACTTTTTAATGGATTGATTGCTCGTAACAATACTTTTACCTATCAATAGAATCAGATAGTCCTGAACCTTACCATAGTTAGGCTGCAGGTTAAGATTTAATCAAAAATGGCATATCATATCTGACCTATTATGAATCTCGACCATTGTAGCTGTAATGACTTTGAAAGGCTGTAGATTCCGATATGGATTACCAGAGCCCTATTGCTAGTCTAGAGCCTTTCAAATACTTTCCTTGGTACCGGAGAAGGTTAACACTAGCACAGTACACAAAGGTATTATTTCAGCTGATGGTTAGGTAACAAGTTGAAAATTCGTAGAATAGATCATGTGGGTTTAATCGTAAATAATCTCTCTGCCGCTAAAGCGTTTTTTCTTGATTTTGGACTTGAAGTGCAAGGGGAAGGAAAAATGGAAGGAGAGTGGGTAGATCAGGTAGTTGGACTTAATGATGTTAAAGCAGCAATTGTAATGTTGGGGATGCCAGACGGTCAGACCAGTATAGAGCTAGCCAAGTTTTATACGCCGTCAGATGAAAAAGGTATTCAGCAATCTTTTGCAAATACCCTGGGTATTAGACATATTACATTTACTGTTGAAGATATTGAAGCTATTGTTGCCAAATTGAAAAAGAAAGGGACAGAAATCTTTAGTGAGATACAAACTTATGAAAACATGTATAAATTATGCTACGTTCGTGGTCCAGAGAGAATTATCTTAGAGTTGGCGGAACAAATCAAATAAATTAAGGGTAATTTTCTTTGTGGTCTTGAAATAGCGACTTTGAAAAGATAGTGGATTATAACGATACTATCTATTATAGACCTAAAGACAACAGATTCAACGCAGCAAAAAAGGCCGGTTGGTAATTGTATTCTATGGGCTATGAGCGACCTATTGCTAGTCTGGAGCCTTCCAAGTATTGTGCGTGATGTGCGAAAAAACTTGCAAAGCCTTGAAAGCGTTCATTAATTCCTGCTCAAATTTTGCCAGTACCCTTTCTATACCTTTATCCAAAAGCGTTACTAGTAAATGACTAAAGCCCTGAGGACGGACAATCTAGCAGAGGTAGAGGCTATACAACAAATATGCGCAATGATTATTGACGAATAACGACTAAGAAAGAGACAATCAGATCAACAATTAAAGTTAGGATAGTGTAGGATATAATAACAGTCTATAGACTTGCTACAAGGGGAATGTCTTGATACGGACTTATGTAAAAGTGGTAAGTGCGGACATATTTGTATACTAGATTGGTGTATTGACTTGGCTTTTCAGAAGCCTAACAAAACAAGTCTAATGGCCTCTTTTAGTTTGTTAGTAGAGTACAACATAGGATATAGTGCTGGCCTGTAGTTGGTACCAGAATCTTATTCCTATGCGGCTAGCCGCCATAACAATCATATGGTAGAGGCTAGGATAAGTGTTACAGCAGCCAACAGTTTTATTTGCCATAGCAAGCGTCTTCAGTTCTTCGAGTACTCTATCCTGCTTTGCAAGTCAATGCAACAAAATATTTTTAGCTAACTAGTAGGACTGATAAAATAGGTCTAAGTAGACTAGAAGGTCGATTTAGAACATTTTGCTAAAGCGCTTTAGCATGTTAATGTGCATAGTACCTGTGCCTTCAGACCAGACGAAGAATCTTCGAAACACACACTGGGATAGCCTTTTCTTTTTCAAGTCATAGCTTCTTCTACAGAGCATTTTCTAATATTAATAAGGTATGGAGATAAGATGCGCCTAACAACATATTTCCTATAATCATCTAATAGAGTTTGCAGGAATTTCTCTATCCACAGTATCGAAGTTGAATTGATCGTTTGGATTTGCAAAAACAACCATATTCCATATTCTGCAATTCTTTTTATAGGATACATTAATTCACTTCTCATATGAGTTACGAGGAAACAATTAAGGATATTGAAAAAACATTCGGTATGGTTCCAGGCTTTATGAAAGAAACGCCAAAAGATATACTTCCGCAGATGTGGCCGTTGTTTAAGAAATATCAGATAGGGGAATCTGTTATACCACAAAAATATCGAGAAATGATGATGTTGGCAGCCGCTGCTGCCGTGAAATGTCCTTACTGTCAAACATATCATAAGGAGGTTTCAAAGATGTGGGGTGCGACTGATGATGAACTGAGGGAATTGGCGGCCGTAGTGGCATTGACTTCCTTCTGGAGTAATATCTTACACACTCAGAACTACGATTATGACACATTTGTTAAAGAGCTAAAGCAGATGGGCGAGTACATGACAAAGAACAAGGGCCAATAGCTCTTGTTTCTATATCTATCATTAGAAAACTTGGTGCAGTTCTATTAATTCCATCATATATAGTAAACTAAGGATAAGCATTAATCTGCAGTCTTCATAGTTTGAAGCCATAAAATATTTAAGGACTTCCTTTATATTGAATGCTTCCTTCTGATGGCCAAGAGATTTGGTCATGGTATTCCTTGGGAAGACGGGTTCTTGGTGATAATCTGTTAAAATGTTACCCAAAGATGTTCGCGCATTATTTTCTTAACTGTTTTATTTAACAGTAGAGTTGGAGGATGGAGTTGCAGTAAGGCGCGCTTCAGCAGATGCATGATTTGTAAATCCAGAGTGAGCTCCAAGCCATGCGTACAGATCAGCTAAGACATAGGGTTCAATTGGTCCATTTTCAGCGAACCACTGAGGTGAGGGATAGAAGTCATGTCCTAGGTTTGGATATGTGATCAACATATAGTCAGGATGATTTACTTCAGCCAGTCTTTGCTGCAAGAGAAACGTTTGCTGAAGTGGAGTTGCAGAGTCATTTTCTCCATTGAGCAGCAGTACACCAGTAGATTTAGAGACATTGCCAATGACGCTTAAAGTGGGTGTCAAACTTGATTCTGATCCAATCCATACAGGACAACCTCTAATTTGGTTGCATTTTGACAGATTAATGGCCGACTGATTTTCATAATACTTTATCAACGCAGGTCTGATTTGTTTTTGAATGCTTATATGACCAGTAGTGCCAAATTTGTCGACTAGGTTCTTGATTATAGCTTTGGTATCGTTAGTGTCCAAAATAGAGGAAGATACCAAATACGGTCCTAACATAGGATCATTTGGTATTTGTTTTATCGATATCGACCCAGTGTGATTTTTGTCCAGAACTTTGGCCGCGTACTCTGAATTTAGATCTACCACTTGGTAGCGCAGTATATCTCGAATGAGATTCTGGGCTACAGTGCCCATAAGTATTATATTCTTAACCTTAGTTGGATTATCTATTGCTACTCTTGGAGTAATGACTGTACCTTCACTATGACCAATTACACTCATCCTCTTAGGATCCACCTCAGGCTGCATGCTAAGAACATTCAAAGCTTTTTCTGCATCATGTATTAGATTATTGACTGTAGCATTTCCCCATACATTCTGATTAATTGTCCAATTTGCGCCTATGCCTCTCTTATCGTATCTAAGTACAACAAAGCCTCTTTCAGATAGATATTGAGCTATTTGCCAAAACGGAGTAGTAGGTTTAGGGCCATTCTTGTAAACAAACCCTAATGTTTCATTCTTATCGCTAGCACCAGATCCATGAATAAGTAAGACTCCTGGAAATGGTCCCTTTCCAATAGCAGGATAAGTTAGCTGAGCTTTAGTCTTTACTCCATTACCTAAATCTATTACTAGATTTCTAGATTTTACTGTGGGTATGTACTGTTGAGCTAGCGCTTGGTTCTGTAGATTGAAGATACTAGTCGATAAACTAGATAATACAAGCGTAGTAATCAAAAATAATCCTAAACACAAAGTAATGCTTCTTGTTCTGGCCAATTTATTATACGTTATACGATTCAGCTTGTATCTAGGTTTCAAAACTGCTTCCCTCACCATAGCATGTGAGATCATCTCAATTCCTCAGGATTATTATAACGATACTTATTTGCGCGCCTCATGATAGACACGCGCATATTTATCAACTTACCATACAATCAGTCTATACATTTGATCTCTCAATCTAGTTGCCGTCGTCCTCACTCCCTTAGATTGGACTGGCAATGTGGATTATGTGGTGCTGCATCACACTGATCCACCACTAAATGTCACTGCATCAAAGTTAGATATCTGCCAGAGAACTGTTTGACGATGGTAAGACATCAATCAACAATAATTATAATATTTGCTGCTGTGGCCTTTGGTCTAATGTTCCAAGCGCACGAAGCACTTGCTGCGGTTGTTCCAGTCGAGAGGGGTATTCTAGACACCAAACCCGACCAACTCAAAAAAGCAGCAGAGGCTCCAGTATTAGTATCTGGCAATAACGTTTATACAGCATGGAACAATGTTACTGCTACTCTCCATGGCTCTGCCATATTCTTTACAAAGAGTAATGATGGTGGAAAGACATTTGCAAATACAATGGTTCTCAGCCCTCCTGACACAAATCCAAAGATATCTGTTACACGTACGAACGTAAGTATAGACGCATCAGGTAGTAATGTAGCTGTGACATGGTGGACAAACGAAACAGGATCGCTTAATCCCGTAATCAGGACAAGTAGTGACGATGGGAATACTTTTGGGAATCTAGTGAGGCTGAGCAGCACTTTAGGTGGAATTAACAAGTAAATCTCGTAGAAAGCAGCAAAGGACTTTTTTGTGCCTGGACTAACGGGAATGATGTATAAAAGATGACGTCTGAATACAAATCCTTGTAATCTTGAGCATTCAGGACATACAACACCGTCCTTTGATGTAGTAAATACGAACTGCATTATTCTTTGAATCCCTTACAACTGCATAATCTTGTATATGGTTTTGTATTAGCATAAGCATAACAAGGACCACCTTCATGAACTTGTTTTACATGATTGCATTTACTACAACGTTTATAATCCATTCTAATCGGCCAGCTCTGTAGCCTTTTCTACTGTTCCTCTATACAATGCTTCGGAGCATAGGTTGACCACAGTAAAATTAACCAAGCTATTGGGATAGGTTTGCTCTGTACTGGACTGGTGATAGACTATTAGCTGCACTCTAGCACAGAATCTTTCGTTATAGTGGTCTGCTAGCTGCTCGATTACATCGATATCGTTGGTTGTCAGATACATTGGTTTCTTTAGGATTTGTTTAGATGCATATTGAGCACCTAGCATATAGCTGATAGTTGCTGCATCTCTTATGAGGCCATATATCTTTTGCTCTAGTATTGGTTTAACTCTAACAAAGAGGTCAGACCATGATGGGGATCCTAGTGCTGTATTGGCTCGCTTGATTATCTCGCTTCTGATAAGTTCTGCTACGTGATTCAGACTAGCCTTGAGGTCTTCTTCTATCTGAAGATTGGCCCTACTTGCCTTTGTCATCCCGTGTGAGGGAACGTTTCTTATTCTCTTACGACCAGCTTCAACGATCGTCGATTGCATGGGTGGTACTGACATATGTAATCCTATACTTCGTTATTTCCATTATTAAACCAAACGTATGACAACGATTGAATTCTATCTCGTCACCCGTTCCTATGTGTTTCCCCTGATTGGTAACAACTATATCTTGCAAGTGCTGCTGACATTTGAAGAATCTATCTGTTGCTATCTACTCGGGATAGTTTTGAATTCTACTATAACTTCTTGTTATCTATTGGATGTCATACATACCATATACACTAAATTTTCCTTAGGTTAGAAGATCAGCCGGGTATCCCGGGTGTAATTAGATTAATGCAAAAGGCGCGAGCTTCATGAAAACAGCATATAAATTTTACCAACTTCCTAAGACGTCCTTCTCTATACCTAGGACGTCAATTTTTCCATTGTGTTTATAACGTGCCAATTTACTCATATTAGTATATTGTCAATCCAAGATGATTATGCATAGATCTGCCCCATCAACTTTTGTACTGTATTCTAAACTCTTTGAACTCCATAAGGAACGTAATCTGTTTGGACTCTTATCAAGCTAATGAATTCAATTCTTCTCTCTGAGGATGATATAATTACAATAGAGAATTTTATACTTAGGCTAATGGAATTTGATTTTAAGAATTCTGAAAATAGTAAGCTACTTTTTAGACTTATTTTATTAAATGATTCACATAGCGCTCGACGACGTACAAGAAATGTATTTTTGCACAATGTGAAATTGAACATAGAAAGAAGAGTAGAAGAATAGCTGCAAAATGCCATATTGTATGAAAGGTTAAGGTTTACTGCTCTTCGGCGCATAGAGATACTTGTCGTTCTTGAAAGAATGTGTATAAAATGCCCCTATTATATTCCTGCAACTTTGAAAGTTATTGCATAAAAAGAAAGGATGATCCTAGCAAATATTGATCCTCAATAATTATCTGGATTACCTCTTCAAATTTATGAAGAGTAGATTACCGAAATTTGTCTTGATATGGATCCTTCGAAGTTACAGACGAAGTATCTTCTGCAGCAGTTATGATTCTCTGAGAATATCATTTTTCGATCCTTGAAATTCATATAATCTACAATCTTCAAGATACAATGCCCAGAACGAAATTAGATCGCTCATGAATACATGAATGAAGATGATGGTTCTTGCGGTGTTGATTAATAGTGTTTAATGCAGTTTGAATAATCCAATTCTTTGATGTATAGAACCATAGAGATAAGATGATTTGCTTGTTAGTTCAGTATTTATTTCCACTCCCAAGTTTTTTCAACGAAATTCCCTTCAGCATCTATAACGGCCTCAAAGACTCCAATAATATTATTCAGGGATGCAAGTTTGCCTGTTGATGATGTATTAAAGAATAGTGAACCACGATAGTTTACACTTTTCAAGGAGTCAATTCTTCCTATTCCTTCACCTGTGACTGTAGCAAGTTCAGATTCTCCTGCCATTATTACTCCTATTCCTTTGCCATGGAGTACTCCACTACTTTTGGTTGGACTTCCAATAAAGGTTAGTGTTTCCTTAATTTGTACCCCCTTTAAACTCCCACTAGCTGTTATAGATGTTTCAACTGAAGGACCTTCTACATCCAATACTCTTTGACTAGTAA
Organism: Nitrososphaeraceae archaeon; assembly: GCA_040414675.1. GTDB lineage: Archaea > Thermoproteota > Nitrososphaeria > Nitrososphaerales > Nitrososphaeraceae > JARBAU01. Next base: position 16,295 of record JBEDUN010000157.1, read on the forward strand.
TCTTTCCTTTTATCTCTCCGAATTGTTCTCCTAACATATTATTTAGAAAGATATATTACTAAGATATAATCATATATCGCATTAGTTCTTCAGAATTCGCTTAATCAATATCAAATTGATGGTCGGATACCTGTCATTTATATTTGTGTCTCATTTTTTATCCCATTAAGATAGATAAATTATTCTTATGTCCGACGGATTTCACCATTAGTTAGTCTATACTATTCATAAGAGATATCGTTTCATTATCTATAGACACGCGGGAGCTCTTTCTATCATGTTCATAGAGTCACTGCTGATGTTTGCTCTCAGGCATTTTTCGCAATTATAGTCTGTCGCGCTTATATCACTAAATTGACATTCCTTTCTTGCCAAAAAAACAATATAGATTTGTCATATCACAGAACAATTTGTATGCAATTACTGATGGTATCTATAAATCTACTTTAACCCTTCATATATTACAATGCATTCCATTTATATCTAGTATATACACTATTTACTAATCCTACTGACTTCTCTTAGAATGTTCTCGTGTTGAACAAGTAATTTTTTAATAATTTCGGTTAGATCCTTTTTATCAGCTTTTAACATACCTCCATATTTTTGTATGCTTTTAGGGTCCAATTCCTCTATGGTATCCCATATTTCTAGCATATGACTTAGCACTATTCTTTTAGGCGATCTTTTTTTGTTAGCAATTAGCTTATATTTCTTCTTTATCTAATTGATCTGTTTGAGCATTAGATCTGTATAACTACGAATCCTCATCTTAGTATCAATATCCAAGTCCTCCTCTCTTGAATATAGTATAAAGTTTCCTGTTTCAGATTTCAATTCTGTTAATATAGTCCACAAATGAATTTCTACAACTAAAAGGCCTCTAATCAAAATTCTTTTGTGGTCCGTGTTCATTAGTCAATTCATGTAAATACAATTAACATTATTTTCATTCCAAGTTAATTGTTATAATGTATATCAAATTTTATTCTCTAATTAGAATATTTTGCAATACCATCGAATTTCCTTTGACACAATCCCAACAATTTTCGCATATTATCAGATTATCAAATTTAGTCTGTTCTGGATCTTCGTCAGACCTGTCTAAAAATTCTGATACTGACAATACTATATATCTCGTCACTTGGTGTGTACAATTCATACACGTTTCAGTCATATCGGAGGATTTTTGCCTACATACAGCCTTGACCAGAATCTATCTTTATTTTTGATACTAACATGTGGTGTGATATGTGTTATGATAGAACACAAATTGCTCATGCTCATACTACGTGTAGTAGTTAATAAGTGTAACCCAGGTTACATTAGTTTTTTCACAATTGTATGCTCTAGGTTAAGTTACATTCTAGAATAATATCAACCAAAAAATAGAAAGTGCATGTTAATTGCACATTAAATGTAATGTATGTCACATCGCGTATTCTGATTGTAGACCACTAAGTATACACAATTCATAAATGATTGGTGTAGGATGTAAATTTTATTCTAATAGTCTACCATAGATTATAGTGATAGTCCAATACTCGTTCGATAATGGCATATATTCTCATACATCTGCTAAAGATCACAAGATGCTTTCCACAAATTATATGGCGATCAGGTTTTGAGAAAATTCTAGGTTATTTGATATGAGACTTTTTAAGAAAATCGACAATTTGCTTATGTGAAGATAATAACTACAATCTAGATTTGGTTTCAAACGAGAATCGGATTGAATACCTATTGGAACCGTAGCTTTTCTAAATGCTGGATTATCGTTTTCTGAATCTCCCAAATAAATGATATTCAATTGTCTTTTCTTGGATGTTGTAATCATGGAAATAATTTGGTCATATGCCATACCTTTATCACACTTTGTAGAATATATGTCAATAAATGGATGTGTACTATAGGTTTGGATGAGGACATTAGATCGTTCGGGATCCACTTTCTGCTTTTGAGTAATCATTTTTTTTAATTGTGGTTCAGAATTTATCTTAAATAGTTTCCAATCTTTTGTTTCTCTCCAATCTATAGTGATGCCTGCTAGTATTCTACTATTCGTTGCAGTAAATTTCTGCTCAATATGTATCTCATCAAAATTCTCTCTTACAATCTCTGCTAATCGGTATAATAGAACTGAAGTGTGTTGCAAATTCTCATTTTGAGCGCTTAAGAAACTCTCTTTTATACAGTCTTGATTTTGACATTGCGATGATTCAGATAAAATTTCAAGCTCGGATTGTTCTGACGAAACTTTCATTACTTTGTGTCTTTGTAAAACCAGAGTTTCTATTCCCATAATGCAAGAAATTATACTTGCATATCTGGTTCTTCTATGTAGAAAATTGAAATTATTAGTAGTATATGCTATACTTAATTAGATGTATCCCCTTTGTAAATATAGCTATAGAAAATGGTCGGGCTACAGGAACAACAAGGACATCCCGATGGGGAAGCCTATGCCAACTTTATTAACGCAATAAATAGTGCGGTAACCAGGAGAGAATACAGGAATAAGTTTGCCTACTTTATGCAATGGTGTAATGTGGCAAACCATGACAACATGTTACTATTTTCTATAAACGATTTAGAAAGCAGAATTAGAGACTATATTATTCACCTACGCCACGACAAGAGATTAGCACCGTCTATGGTATCCGGCTATATAGATTCTATCGTACACTTTTACGAAATGAACGGTTTCACACTGCACTGGAAACGCCTTAAAAAATTTAAAGCAAAGCATTACAGTGTAGTAGAGGACAAACCCTATACCGTAGACCAAATCAAACTACTAGTCGAGGCTGCTAACCTACGCAATAAATGCATTATCCTGACTATGTGCTCGGCTGGTTTGCGAAGGGGAGCACTACAATACTTAAGGATAAGTGACCTAGAAAAAATAGACAAATACAATCTATACAAAATTTCTGTCTATAAGAAAGAGCAGGAGCAATACACAACCTTCTGTACCCCTGAATGTACAAAATACATAGACCAGTATCTCGACTGGCGGCAAAGGCTAGGCGAGCAGCTTAAACCCAATTCACCTGTATTTCGTATAGAATTTGACACAGTAACTGAAGTAAACAGACCTAAACCGGTAAGCGTTTATCTTGTTGCATTTATGATTGAAAGGTTACTAGATAGAACAGGAATAAGAACACCAGTCACTGGAGACAATCTCCAGCGAACCGAGTTAATGCAAACACACGGCTTTCGTAAATTCTTCAAAACTACGTCGATAAACGCTGGAGTACACCCACTCTATTCAGAATATTTAATGGGACATAGAATCGGCCTAACCAAATCCTACTTCAAACCAACCGACACCGAACTGCTCGAAGGTAACGAGAAAGCCCTTGGTTATGTGGCGGCAATTAACAATCTAACTATAAACGAGGAATTTCGCTTGCATAAAAGGATTGATGAGTTAACTAAGGAGAAGGACGAGATTGAACTTCGAGAAATAAGACATAGAGAGGAACTAAAGTCTATGCGTGAAGAGATGGAAAAAAAGTTTCAACAAATAATAGCAAAAATAGATACAAGAAGACTAAACTAACATCTAACATTTTGAATGCAAGTCGCATCTTAGTTTACAAACAATCAACAGAATTCAATATATATTGATAGATAAGTACATTATCTCTACTCTACAACCTGTATTCTATAGTTATATATCCTAATAGCTTATCTGCGAGGTAAACAAAATAATTTCATTTTTTTATTTTATATAGAATTTTAATAATTTGAGTTATGAAGGAGACTTATGTCACCCAACCATTCCAGGTCGGGTCCAAGTATGCAAAATCACGATCGATGGCAATAATAATTCCGCATGAAGTGGTAAAGCAGTATGGGATCGGCACATCGACAGTCATTATCTTCCGAACAAATAATTCAAAGAAGACAATAATATTACAAACTGTACAAGATAAAATTAGTCCAATTAATCAAAACCTGATATCTGTTGTTGATGCGGATAGTTCCAAGCTTCCGCATAGCAACAGATAGACATTAGTGTAGGTTTATCGCCCTTTGAATACCAATAATAAAGATAAGGATCAACGATATAAGTTCTGCGCTGGGAGAGACTGTACAAAGGAAGGAATTCATTACCTGAATATTCGTTATATCAACAAAGGAGGTTGGTTCTGCGATTCCTGCAGGGATATCCTTATTGATGATAAATTAGCTGATTATGTCTTCGGTCGTAAATGACTTGGATAGCAGTTAACGATATAGAAATCAAACGAAAGACTTTGTCTAATCATAATTACAGTCAAAAATTTTACCGTAAATCTTTGACTCTACTATTATCCATATTAAAAATGATAGAACAGGACCATACTGCATCACAGATTGCAGAAAAGCTTAATCGAGATAAACAGCTTATTTCTTATCACATAATCAGATTAAAAAAATTTGGGTATGTTAAAGAAATAATGCGAGACGTGTACAAACGACTTGAGATAACCCAGGCAGGTAAAAATTTTATCGACCAGTATACAACTTCTCATTCTAATAATAATCAGCCTATCTGTAGACTGGAAAATATCCGGTTTAAGGCGGCCATCTACAAGATGCCCCCACTAGAATCTTTTGACTGGAAGAAGATTGAATTGAACAATTGGACTCAATATAACTCGC
>JBEDUN010000158.1:0-24737 GCA_040414675.1 Nitrososphaeraceae archaeon
AGGAGAGAGGTCATCTCATACTTGGTTTGTTTTAAAGTATTTGTTAGGATATCCAGATGTTAAGAACTATGATGGTTCATGGACTGAATGGGGAAATCTAATAGCAAATCCAATCGAAAAATAAAGCTCTTAGAAACATGCTATTAGATAGAGACCTTTATTTCACCAAGATTATTTCACCACAAACCAGTTTTCTTTCATTTGATACATCATCCCTAAACCCCTTACTGTGGGTCTAGGAATGCTATGTCAAATTAATTACCTAGAATTAACTTTGACTTATTTTCGTCAATTATGAATTCGAAGTTTTAAGCATCCCTATAATAAGACTTAGGATTATACTTTTGAATCCAATCTCTTATATCGATGTGGCTTATTGCAACAAATTTGGATAAAGCCATCAGAAAATATTTCCTAATGAAAGACCGTTGGAATAAAAATACAATGCATGTACTATTAAGGGAGTTCTATATCTTAACTATTCTTATTACCTCATAAATGGAAAACTAGAAAAGAACCATCTTTGCTCTGATTTATTGTATCACTTTGTTTTGTACAACATTCTTATTCGCGAAGATTATTTTCTTGTAATATTAAAAATTATTCAATAGATATAATGAATATGAACAGAATCATATGTAGCAGAACAATAGTCCCAGACCCAATTAAGAGGGCTCTACAAAAAAGACACTTTTTTGCAAATCTCAATTTATATTCACATGTTCTACAGCTAATTTTATTATAATGAGTATTCTCTTGGCTATTAGTTATAGTGATTTTGTTCTTTATTGCGTTAATTTGAATATCGCCAATGACTACCATCTATATTGGTTCTGCATGTTACAATATATTTGCCACTGAACATGCAATTTAAACCATAATACGCACTTTAGTTAGTATGCATATACAGGTAAGAATAGTGAGATGGACATAGAGAAATTATGTAGATAGAATTGCATATAAATAATAATATGATAATATGCATGAACTAGTGGAATAATAGAATACTAGGAAGAGTGTAACTTGCTCGGATATTTGCTTTCAAGCTAGTTATTAAGAAAACATATTCTGATTTTTTTATCGATATTTTTAAATTTATTATATAAATTAAAAGACTCAGTTTTGGTTAGCTTTATCAAGATAATAATCATACAATAAATATCGTTATGGAATGATTGCAATGCCAGAGATGGATCCGTATATAGATCAACTCTAAAACCATTATCTTCAAGTGATAATTTTAATGATGAATTCTGATTACTACTACCTGTATTGCATTCAGTATCAAAGGATTTGTTCTCTAGGATTAGAATTCTTTTACTAAACTCTTGATACAATGTTACTTAGAGGTACAAATACATAAGCTCTTATTACTGTTTTTGTATATACGCAAAAACAGAATATTATAGGAAAATATTGCCACTTTGTCTCTCTTCCTCCATCTTTATATTTCTAAAATGTAATTGTAAAACAATTCTTATTGGATAGTAATAGTAAATAGGTATAGATAATGGTAATGATTGCACATAACAAAATTTTTTGCACATTTCAAAGCAATAATATTTAATTCCATATTTTAATAGCTCTAATGTCAAACATTAAATCAGAAATTGGAATCGTACTTATGGTTGCTGCTACTGCAATAGTTTTTACAGCGTTAGTAGCAACCTCAGTGTCTCCTGTACAGGCAGCAGATGGAAACTCATCCAGTTCTGCAAACAATACATCTGCATCTCCTTCAAGTGGTAGCAGTACTAATAATGCTACCAGTTCCACAGGTTCAGCTGCAAACAGTACTGGAGCTGCACCAAAGTGATATACGCAATAATGGAATACGTCTACAAACATGAAATAGATGTTTAAACATGACCGAATTAGACAAAATAGTCGATGCAAACAAGCAATACTTCCACAATTTTAAGCATGGCAATCTTTCTATTCCGCCTGCAAGAAAACTGGCAGTACTTGCATGTATGGATGCTAGGCTAAATGTAAATGAAGCTTTAGGACTGAAAACAGGAGACGCACATATAATAAGAAATGCTGGAGGAATCGCTACAGAGGATGCAATACGTTCCCTTATTATTTCACACGAGCTTCTCGGAACACAGGAATTTGTTGTCATAAACCACACAGACTGCGGAATGCTCACATTTACAGATAATGACCTCCAAAAGGATTTGAGACAAAAATACAAATCTGATGCAAGCGAAATCAGGTTTTACTCTTTTCCAAATCTTGAGGAAAATGTGAACAACCAAATTAACGAGATAAAGTCGTCTCCATTTTTCCCACCAGACATTCCAATCCATGGCTTCATATACGATGTGAAAACTGGTAAAATAGAAAGGATAGCCGGTGCTCAAAAAACAATCAATGAAATATCAATTCAGTCTTCTTCTCCCTAATTTTTAACTATTAACCTAGACAGAGCACTATGATAACTGACTATGATCTATAATGGGTCTTGACCGTACTAAGAACAAATAATAAAAAGCCTACCATATTTTATCTTTTATAGCTATAATAATTACGAATCTGCAATTAACTCATTTAGTAAATTTTACATTCTTTCAAAGATATTTTAGATCGATCATACTTGATTTGAATTATGAACTTTTGCGATATACTGAGATAATTGATTATTAAATTATTTACTGATTGGATGATGATTACGTGTTGACTAACCGAAATTACATAAATCACAGTATAAAATTATAGTTATATTGTATTGGATTGGTTGGGAAGATGCCATTAATCCAACCAATCCTTTTGGTTTCTATTAACCTGGTGTATGTTTAGATCATCTTATTCTGCTATGCACATGCCTACCAGATTTTTTGCGAGAGTAGAATCCAATGATGAACAGAAATCTAAAGTCGCATTGGTATCGTACTATAGTTATGAAATCATCACTGATGATTTTATTCTACCATCTTTGCAAACAGGGCAGGTCACGGTTGCATATTCGTGTATAGTATCAAGACTGCAAGAATAATCTGTGTATGAGACTAACCAAGAACACAAATTACATGATAATAAATTCTTATGCATTGACACATCGTTGGGAGATTTTGTGATTTTAGTCCTTATTGCATCATTTGTATGCCTTTCAGACTTTTCAATTAACAAACTATTTGTAGCTGAGACAGATACAGATATCGTCTTCATTTGTCTAATTCTAAATAATAATAATATTCAATTGGTAATATAACCAAATCTAAATATGCAATTATAACATAAATATGCATGTTTGGTATATATCGCAGTCGATATTATGATTAATATTATAAGTTTTGTTGTGTACATTCATTCAATAATTCGACTTTCAATTTCAATCAAATTCTCCATATAAAATTATAGTAATATATTTTAGATCATTCTTTAGGCAAAGTTCCAGTTAACTCATTTACTGGTAGATTGGTCATCGATAAGGTTAGTGACTTATATACAATAGTAGCATTAATACTGCAGACTTAATGTTTAGTCCTGTTATGTTTATATTTGTTCTAAATAATATGCCCTATTGTCGATCAAATACACAACTCGTAAGATCTTAGTATCCGAGTACAAGAGCTAGTAGTATGAATTAGTAATATCTAAACTAAACTAATATAGAATTACTAACGGTATCCTATACTGAGGAAGTACGAGTATACGGAAGGCTACATCGGATTGACCTTCTATGTACGCAATTATCGCCATTAAATGTGCAAAATTAGTATGATATGTGCAATGTTTATCGGAAAGTGTAATTAGTTTGCGCATTTAGTAATGCCGATATATACTGTTCTCTAATTCCAAAAGATGCAGATTTTGCATGAATCGAAGGATTCGATGCTCAAGAACCTTGTTAAAGAGCGAATAGATTCAATCAAACCAAGGAAAGAAGGTTTAAGCTATATTCTAGATAAACTACATGCAATAGATGCTGACAGTTTTGAAATTCTCTCACCTATGATAGATGTCGTAAAGATTTATGGTGTGGTTCCATTGTTAGTACCTCAGGAAATAACACAAAAGAGAATAAAGTTCTATCATGATCATGATATCCTTGTTTCAACAGGAAGTACTATTACAGAATATGCAATATTGGAGAACTCGTTTGAGAGATTTGTTGAAGAATCTGACAAAGTAGGCTTTGATATAATAGAAGTAGGTGAAAATAGTGTAGACATAAAATTAGAGCAAAAACAGAAGATAATAGAAAGTATTTTATCACGAAATCTGAAATATCGCTGGAAAGTGGGTAGAAAAGATCCAAGACATCAACTAGGAATTGGCAAGACCCTAGAAAAAATAGAAGAATTGATGAAGATCAGAGACACTAATAAAGGAGCGAGCAGAGAAGGGGGAGGAGGAGTAGATGATAATAACAATGATGATACTGATTATGATAGCAAGATAATAATTGAGGCAAATGAGGGATTCAATGTTGGCATTTATGACGAAAAAGGACTTGTTAAATGGAGCTTTATAGAAGCATTAACCGCAAATTATCCTCCTAGTGATTTTATTTTTGAAGTACCGCTTGAATCACAACAATCTGCTATGATAGCTGAATTTGGACAAAGGGTAAATCTTGCCGCAATTAGCATAAACGCAGTTATTCAAGTCGAATCTCAAAGAAGAGGATTTTTATCAAAATCGTCATATGATATCTCATACAATCGTAAGGAACCCGAAGGAGGACCTTCTTCTAAATTTATTTACTACATAATAAAAACAAAGCATCCAATTGAACAAGGCGAACTGATTACATTAACACATCTACCTAGGAGAACAATCCAGAATGCAATAGATGAATTAAAGCAACAGGGATTGGTAACAGAGAAAAACAGTCTTGGGGATACTAGGAAGAAGGTCTACTCTCCTATACACTCAGATTGGCTTTAATTCTTTAAAGTTTTTAAGCTAAACTAAGATTAACGATGGGTAATCCATGTGTATTTATATAATGTCTTTACTGAAAGAAACACTAATGTATGTAATCTATGCATCAGAATTGACCTTTTTTGCATAATTTAAAGTATAGTCGATCCTCTTATAAGATATATTTGATTTAAGTAGTGGTAATAGCCGTCCTAATCTAATTAGATTAGAATACCCAAATGTAGATAAGAATATGAACATCAATAACAACAATAGAAGCAAGATAGCAGGACTAGCAGTAGTAACGATATTGCTAATTACAGCTATGACAGTGACAACACTAAATCAGACAGTATTTGCCCATGTGCACCATAGTAACCATAGTGGCAGTAATGGTAAACAGATCCAGTCATTGGCTCAGGTTAACAGCTCTGGAAATGGCGTATTACCGGTGAAAGTCTTCAGTCAGAACTCTGCTTCTCATGTACAGGGTAAAGACAACATAGTGAATATGTCCGGACATCAACCATGATTCCCATACACATTTTTATTTTCATTTATTCGTTTCGGCCTTATTTTATTCCAGTATATATGAAATTATTGCATATATCCACATTTTCTACGTATTGAAAAGCAATCATATATCTATCATCGCAATATGCTGACAGATGAAATTATCAAAGTTATCATCATCAATGACACGAACAATGAATACAGAATACGCTGGTGTAAGAAAGTGGTCAATCATTGCAATAACAGTAGCAATAATAGTCCTTATCATTTCATCAACACCCGTAATATCTTCTCTGACATATCACCAAAGCAACTATGCCTATGCGCAAGGAACAACTCCTCAAAAGAAAGTACTAAGACTAGGATATTTTCCTAATGTTAATCATGCTCAAGCAATAATAGGAATTCAGACAGACGACTTTAAAAAACAGTTAGGAAACAATATCGATCTTCAACCAACTACTTTTAATGCAGGACCTTCCGCTATAGAAGCTCTTCTGGCGAAGAGAATAGATGCCACTTATGTTGGCTCCAATCCTGCGATTAATGGTTATGTAGCATCTGGAGGCAAGGATCTAAGGATAATTTCTGGTGCAGCAAGTGGAGGAGCAGTATTTGTAGTCAGAAATGATTCTGGTATTAATTCTCCAAAAGATTTTGCAGGCAAGAAATTTGCCACACCACAGCTTGGAAATACACAAGATGTAGCATTAAGAAAGTATCTTTTGGATAACGGTTACAAGACTACAGAAAATGGTGGAAACGTAACAGTTGTCCCAGTATCAAACGCAGATACCTTGACTTTATTTCTAAAGAAACAGCTTGATGGAGCTTGGGTGCCAGAACCATGGGGAGCTAAATTGGTAAAGGAAGGTAGTGGCAAGATATTGCTAGATGAAAGAAGCTTGTGGCAACAAGGCAAGTTTGTAACTAACAATTTGGTTGTTAGAACAGATTACCTTCAAAATAACCCAGATGTCATAAAGAAATTGCTAGCTGCAAATGTAAACGAAACCTTGTGGATTAATAGCCATAAAGAACAAGCTGCCAAACTACTAAATGATGGCATCAAGAAAATTACTGGAAAGGCAATACCTGCAGACGAGTTAAAAGCAAGCCTATCTAGAATAGACTTTACTTATGATCCGCTGAAGTTACAGTTATTGCAGTCTGCAAATAATGCATTTGACGTTGGTTATCTAGGCAAACAACGTCCTGACTTGTCGGGAATATTCGATACTGCATTGCTAGCTCAAGTTCTGAAAGAAAAGAAATTGCCGCCTTTAGAACAGAATGCAAATGCTACAGCGGCAAGCCTGGGAGCAGTGGAATAATAGAAAGGAGCTGCTCATTTCTTTTTTTATTCATCCAATTTGTATTATTCTCTATTTTTATTTAATCAAGCAGCACACATCTGGATATATTATGAATGTGTCTAAAATGATTGTTTGTACTATTAAATATCCTGTTATTGTGGTTCACTAATTCTATACTCTGCTTAATTATTTAGTGTGTATTCCGATAGAGTGCAATACCAAGCAGTGATCATATCGATTTCTAAGGTTATCCAATCACTGATGTCTGACCAAAAATAATCTCAAATCTCTGTAACACGCCATTATAATTATATGCAAATATTACATATATAATGCCAGATAAATCAAAGTATGACGCAAAATTTGCGTATAATATGCATAAATTGCATAAAAAAAGCCAATATTTATATAGTACTCTTCTAATTAAATCTGATAATGAGCACTAAAATTAATATGAAACTACAAAACCCTACCTATCAAACATGCATTAATGCATGTAACACTTGTTGCGAATGCTGTGAGGCCTGTTGTACAGCATGTATGTCTAATGCTGAAATGGCTGGTATGATGACACGATGTATGATGATGTGTCGTGATTGTGCCGATATGTGTATGATGGCTTCATGTATGATGTCAAGAGGTAGCGAATATGCAAAACAGATGTGTGAAATGTGTGCTGATGTATGCGACGCGTGTGCAATGGAATGCGAAAAACATGCATCAAAAATGGAAGAATGTAAGATGTGTGCTGATGCTTGCCGTGCATGTGCAAAAGAATGCAGGAATATGATGAGATAAGACAAAGAAAGGTAAGAGTAGAGAAAACTACTGAAATATTTTTTAATATTTCTCATTATTTTATTTATTTTTATTCTAACAAGTAGTGTTTTTATTGTTGCTATCAATATCATTCTGGATATCTAAGTAAAAAATACCTTCTAAACATAGGGAATAATTCTAGGTTATATTCCACAGAATTATGATATCGAATGTTTTACTATAGCTATATGATAAATAGGTAATATGGCATATTTTACGCCTATCATTATTTTTTGCATATTTGAAATAGATAATATACTCAATTAGATAATTATAGACAGAGAATTGATACTATTCCTATACAAACTATGTCTTTCTAAAAGGCTTGATAATGTGTGCAATCAGGACACGGAAACAAAACAGGACATATTCAAGCTATAAATAAGAGGAGTTGAACTAGACTTGGCATTTGGAATTTTAGAAGAAATACTAAGACTTGTTGAATATATACCTATCAGAAGTGATATCCCAATTAACAGTAAGCTAGAAGACAAGGTGACAATAGATTCACAGTTTCGCTTTCATGATATCGATTGGGTAGCGACCAGACTAGGGATAATAGAACCAGCCATAGACCCTCTTGTTAGTCTTCGGGATATAGTCAGACTTTTAAATAAATTCTTAAAGGATGCTAAAATAGAAGAGATTGTAAGTAAGAAGCGATACAACGTATTACAGGATACTATCAGAAGCAATAATTATTTCAAATACTCCTCAGAATTGTACCGGTCTTCAGGTTTACCATTGAAGGGCCTATTATTTGATTTTTGTCTTTCACTATTGGATGCATCAGAAGAAACAACTGGCCCTACTAGAGAGAGGATAAAATACAATAATGGAACAATAGATACCAAGCTCTACCTCACACACTGCTCTTATTTACTTGGATTACACAAAAGACTCGTTATAGTTTTGGCAGTAATTGTAAACGAGCCTTCTTTGTACCAAGATAAGGATGTAAGACGACTTATTACATTACTTGCACGACTATCTGAACCTGACAATATTGATATCTATTTTGATGGCGATAATAATGGATTTAATAGAAGATATGCCACATATCTACGAGAATTAAAGCATCTTGCAATTCAGCTACCATCATATACTAAGAAAGGAGAACAGAACATAATCAAAGAAATAAAAACTCCTGAAGTTGAACTGGGAGGAAAAAAATAGATGGTATATTTCTAAGGGGTTATGCAGCTATTGGTAATCAATCGAATCACTTTAGATAGGAATCGTGCATATTTCCAAAACAAATTGAGATTGAGATTATAAGTTGTTGTCTAGTCCTAATACATGCTACAAGTGTTTGGTATGATAAGTATTCATTATTAGCAAACATGTGCCGAATTTATTATTACTAATCTAGAATTTAACTCTACTAATTAAGTAGAGGTGTGTAATTATAGATATCTCTATTTGCAATAGTATATTTTATGTCATTATATATCATCAATGCTGATATTATATTATAGGATCATCGCCTCTATCACTACGCTATCATTGCATCTTTTTGACTGAAATTGCATGTTTGATTTCACTTATATTATACTTTTGGTAAGATATAGTAATGTCTGTAGTCGATCAAATACATTTGAAGAAAAATGGTATAATAATGATGTATTTGCTACAGCAGCGTACTGTCAGATACTCCTCATAGAACCAAACTCAAAGGAGGTTGATATATGAGATAGGTAAAGACTAAAATAATCTACCAAGTCAAACATACTGGACACAAGGGAGATGAATGGTTTGAGGAACTATGTATATAGTAACGTCTGGCTAGCCATTGGGATATGATATTGGTTGTAGATAGCGTTGTCAGATTTTCTCCAGCTTCCAATCTAATTATCACTGCCATGTGCCTCCTCTAGCGTTTCTTTGTCTATCAAATTAATATAAGAATCAAAATTCAATTACATATTGAAGCAATATGATATGACTGTAATACAGAACAGATTTGTCTGCTCTACATTTCCATTTCATAATATGTAAATCTATGGATAGAAAATAATTCCCAATTGTTTTTATTGCTATTATTTATATCTTAAGTTACCAACTTGTAATGTGATGATATGCTGATTGTAGTGTGTGTACATACCAAACATGCATATTTATGTTATAATTGCATATTTAGATTTGGTTATATTACCAATTGAATATTATTATTTAGAATGTCAGTAACAATGTCCACTTGTTATGATAATCCAATACAAATCCATTCTAGCAGTGGCGGTATGACTGAGAAAATAGACTTTCTTATTTGTAACAAGTGTATTTGGTTTGCGTCACTCTATACAAATAGGAATATCCACTCAAATATTAGATGCCCTATTTGCAATGATGACAAAAACCTAGAGTCTATTCCAATATCGCAAAATGAATTCATTTAAATTCATTGTTAACAGTCCTTGATTCCTCCAAATCGAGAAAAGCGATTTACATATCCGGGTGATTTTGAGTCTAGATGCGTAATTTGTAAGGTTCTATTTGATAGTAAGAAGGAGTTAAGGAGTCATAAGTACAAGATTCATGCACAATGACGCTTTTATACGGTAGAGCTACTTTACACTACTTAAAATGAGCTAAGATCGTAAAATATTATATTATCCAGATATTATACATATAACAGAACAAACTAGGATCAACAGCTGCATCGATAGAAAGAACGCAATTAGACCGATAACCTATTGCCTATCGATCTTTGTCTATTATTCAATTGCTATCTAGCAAATTGGTTATTCCAGAGTCTTAATATTGTATGTTATGTCATTAGTTAGTAGAGGACAGACTGCAACGAATATAACTCTGATAATTGATATTTCAGCAGTACTCATAGTACCAATGTTGGACAGTTGTATTTTTGGTCCCAGGTAACTACAAGTATATAATTATCTAAAAATGCATGCTGTAAGGCGTGTTATGAATGAACTGTTTATTTTTTGGTAATTTACGTAATATTAAAAAAGATCTTAAGTTAACCTTGGTTATATGGTATTTGGTATGATGTTAGTAGGTGGCCTGGTGGCAGGTGGTGTTATGGCCCACTATGCAAATAAGGATTCTTATGAATCAATGGCTAGAGAACAAGAACAACAGGAACAGTTACAGCAAGCTCAGGCAAAGGCAGAGGAAGCTGAGCGTGCAGCACAAGCAGCACAGTTGCAAACTGTGCAGGCACCGAGGAAAGGGTCTAACGAGAACAAGGATGATGCTCTTCATAAATTGGAAAAATTAGGTAATCTCAGGCAGCAAGGTCTAATAACAGAGGATGAATTTCAAAGAATGAAGAGTAAAATAATCTCAAGTATTTGAAAAATATCTTGTTTCCTGATTTTTATGTAGTTCGGTCATCAAGCTGACCTTAATAGTGTTGTATGACGACGAATCTGTAAGCTGGGTAATTGAAAGATCTATGTCTGGAATGCATGCAGCCCAATCTTATAATACCATTTATAGCATTTGGATCTGGCGTGTTCACCACTACTGGGCTAAAGTGTTCTTCGAATCTAGCCATTGCGGCTCATCAGCCCCATAAGGCATAAGACCTGCATCATTTGATAGAACCAGATTGCTGAAAACAAGAGGTGGGGCAGGAAAAGATAATTTCCCATAGACCGAATCAATTGATGTCATTTTAACCGGATAGATATCCTTAGCCGGTATAGATGTCTGTGCGGCAGTGTCAAGAAAGCCCAGCTCCTGTACCCACATCTCGCTGCGCGCTAATGAGATCTTTACGTAGTATGATCCACCTTCAATCGATCGACGTAGCAACGCTGCCATTATACCAGCAGGCGCGAAATAGCTAGCCATGAGATCGCCCACGTAGAAAACAGGCGAGAATCTGGGTTTATCGGGCTCCCCCTCCTTCGCAGCAAAGCCAATAGCAGCTTGAGCAATCTGGTCATAGCCAGGACGTTTAGCCCAGGGGCCAGAATAACCAAATGCATTGATATCCATACAAATTATGCCTCGTTCGCTAGATGCAGCAAGTTCAGCCGGTGTCAGCCCGAAGCGGGTAGTCACCCCAGGTCGATAATTGTTAGTGAAGACGTCAGCTTGATCGACGAGCCGCTGCATCGTCTTCCGATCGGTGACTTCACGCAGATCGAGATAGGCACATCTTTTACCCTCATCTACGCCTAGATGCTGTGCTAATGTGTCAGGATAGGCTGGCGAACTGATGTGCAGTACATCTGCGCCATACTCTGCGAGCGTACGTGCACTACGAGGACCAGCAAGAACATGAGTGAAGTCTAGAACGCGAATGCCTTGTAACGGGTACGTCACGCCATCTTCGAATTGCACGGGCGGTCCATTGGCTATCTTTTCGATCTCAATAACCGGAGTCTCGCTTAGGACTTTGCCTTGCGGATGTACAAGCCACTCCTCGCGGGTTAAAGCAGGGGATACGGGAAGACCAGCCTGTACCAAGGCCGCTTCTAGATCATTTGAATCCCACTTTGCTACTTCGCGAGCAATGGATTTCTTGTTGTAACCACAATCAAAGAAATTCAAATATCCCTTCAGCAATTTCATATATGGCGGCCCCCCTTCAATCATGATATAACGCTTATTACGACAAAGAAACAAGTCGTTCACGTCGACAAATTCAGCTCCGACATTCATTGTGCGACCCTGCTGCTGAACGAAGTGAGTAGGATGCAGATAGTGAAGTGCATCAATTATGTCAATTGTGATGTTAGTCTGCTGACCTGTTCGCGCATGCCAAATGGCTGCGCCAGCTATGCCTATTAATAATTGAGCCATCGCCGTAGCCTCTGCAAGATGGTGTGGCGAACGGATTACTGGGTCAGCACCATTCAACACAGCGTCACCGGGGAAATGTTGTGCAAGGCCGAGATGATCGATGAGGATTGCAAGTGGATTAAGATCTCCTTTGGAGAGTCTTTGTATCTCCTTCTGTTTCGTGCCAGTATCCATTTTTAAATCACCTTATAGCGTATATGCGTTCTTGGAAACCCAAAATTCAGCAACTGTTGTAACAGTTCTCTTAAATTATACCAACTTTCAGTGTGTTTCATATGCTATAATAATCACATCCGCAAATCTTCTCTTTTTGGTTTCTTGTCATTTCCGCGTAAAGAGATTTGAATTAAAGGCATATTCGGATCATATAAACAATGATATTTAAATTTTCAAAAGAAGTGACATCACAAATTGATACTATGGATAGATTCAAGATGTATGAAAATGTATTCATTAACCTTTTGTATGTGACTAGTTTAAGGCTGCGTTGTGTGTGATTTTCAAAGGTATAATCGAAAAAAATTTCCTTGATCTCTTTGTCAGAATGCCATTAGTTACTAATATTGAAGTCTAAATTATCGTTATTGTGATGTATATCTGGTAAACGGAATGTAAAAATGAAATTAAATCGTTTGTTGGTTAAAAATGAAAAAAGGGGTGAAATTCTAATATCATTTCATGTTAATGTGGTGTTTATATTGGACATGTATTGGCGTCGTCAACTATATGGAAGTGTAGTAGTTATTTGTTTCAATCCTGTGAGTACTTTATCTAAATCCATTCCAGAGCTTGTCCATACGAGCAAAACCTCACGAGAATTATTACGTAATGCTTTGAATTTTTCCATACTATCAACTCCAAAACCGTGACTCTTGAATTCTGATATATATTTGTCAACAGTCTTAGCTGGGACCATTTCTACGCCAATTGTGTCGATCTTACTATTGTTAGTGGTGGTTGCTGAAACATTAGAGCCAGAAGAAGATGGGTTGACTACTTTTACCGTTCCAGTCATTACAAATCCATTGACACCTACCTCTTTACTGAGCGCATTTACTGGATCAGAGAACGTGTAGGTCCCAGTTTTGTTAAATACTATTGGTTTTGTGGGTGTATTGAAGACGAAAGAATTACTCTTAAACAATGATGCATTATTCTGATCATTTACATTTATTACATGATCGTGACCTGCATCCGAGCTGAACCATACAACAGTAGTACCTGGAGTGACAACAGCATTTTGTGGTAAATATGTTTGGTTGATGTACCTCTTGGGAGGCACTGCGTTTGGAGCATGATGTGCTTCGTCTGGAATTGTTATAATTAGATTTTTTACGTTCTTTGGAAGCGTTAGTGTATGCGTATTAAATACATTTGTAGCATTTATGTTTGGTTGATTAACCTGTTGATTTTGACCTGGAGCTGCAAATGCCGTATTGTTAGATACCATAGACGACGATGACATTGCAGCTACTAGGAGCGAGATTGCCATAGTTGTTAATATGAACTTGTATGCCTTAGGATGTACAACGTACGATAACATATTATATTGATTAAATTACCAACCTATTATATATTTTAACGAAATTATTTAGCACAATCCTCTCATAATCGATTTACTAATAATTAGTACTATGATGTAATTATGGCAATTTCTTATGAACTATGATTCTGCATTCTATTATGATCTTACATCAAGTATGAAATTGTTTTCTGAATTCTTTGCCTCATACCATGATATTTTCATGCTTTGTAATGAAAAAGTTATTGTTACATTAGGCCCGTTTGATTGCCTCACCTTATGAGACAATCGTCTTATATGCTAGATTGTTAGATGGAATGCTCAAACACACTATTGCTAGAACATATAAATGAAATATTTTATATACACGCATAATGTTACTAGGATTCAGTTTTTTGCATATAACTATAATCTTATTATTCTATACTCTATATATTAATAATAAGAGCTTGAATCATTCAGAATGTACTTGTAGTAGATGGGCCAGTAAAGTATTGGAGCCAGTAAGAGTTTCCCATTCGCGTATCATTTATCGTTGTAGGGAATGTGATGGTATAGTTTGTTGGTCTGATGTTGATATGGTGCTCCGAGGTAGAATAAAGATAAGACCTAATCTAGAAGGGTTCAATGAAAAAATACTTCATGACTTTGTATAGATTACTAAAGCATTCATGCTTTGTATCCTATTAGTAACGCCATTTCAAGCCATTTCCAATAACAATCTGCCTCTACAAACCCAATGTCTTTAAACCAGCCTAACTGTACTTCCATTGGCAATAATCTATTGGCCTTGTCTTCCTTTTCTGGACTATATCCTATTGCCTTGAGAAAGCGAACATGCATTTCAACCGAGGGTGAGGCAACGTGTTCTAAATTACAGAATATCCCAGTTGGATTAAGTATGTCATAGATTTCTTCGTACAGTTCATGCTTGCGTTCATGTTTAAGATGATGGATGGCAAAGCTTGACACAATAGCGTCAAAATAACCTAACTCTGGCAGAGGCTCGGCTAGATTATGCTCCATTATCTTGACCCTAGGATCACTAGCAAAATGTTCTCGTGCAGATTTTAGCATTGTAGGTGATACGTCTATTGCTACTGCATCTATGTCAGGACGATTCGTCTTTATCAATCTGATCAATCTACCATCTCCTGTCCCTAAATCTAAAACTCGTTTGGTATTTTCAGGTAGATGATCTATCAAGACCGATTCACCTTCTGATCGGTGCGGAAGATTATCAGCTACATTTAGATATGCCAAAGCATTCTGAGGATTAGACCACTCTTTTGCGGATCGACTCATGACAAAAATTCTATATTCGAAGTAAAAAAGCATTGCGGGTTCTGGAAGTTCATTAAAATGACAGATTTGATCGAGTTATAGCCTATGCCTCATTATAGAAGTTATGTGTATTTCTATCATGAGTAGCGCTCATTCAATATGTCAATTATAGACCCTGCTTAGAACATTTGATTTGTCTAACTTAGCTAGCTGTAAATTGTCATGAATGACAAATACGGCTCAGGTTTATGAGCCCAACTGCTCTGTCATTGACTTCATATCTACCAAATTCCAACGTTCTATGACTTTTGCATCGCGGAAAGAAAATATTGTCATACCCTTTAACGTAAATTGCTTATTGGTTGGCAGAATGTCCAAAAATTCACCTTTGTGGGTTCCTGATAAATTGTATCTGCATGCCACCTTGTTTCCTTCGATTATGATATCGTCAAAAGTGATTGTTATGTCAGGGAATGCTTTCCACAGGAGATAAATGAACTGTCTAAATCCTTCTTTATTGGCTGGCTGATTTGGAGGAAAATCATGGAAAGTCAATGAATCATCATAAAAATCGAAGTAAGATGATTCCCTACGCTGTGAATCGTTAAAGGTGGTTGCCAATCGTCGGACAACTTCTCTTAAATAATCGACCGAAGACATCATAGGGCTATGTATAGGTATTTTAATAAGTTTTTCTACGATTGCATTTTGCATTCTGAGAATTCTAAAAGATTTAGCAGTGGTGAACTAATGTTTGCAAGAATATGAGGACTAAGATCTAAGTGAACTGGCTTTTTCATGATTCGTAATATCAACAGTTTTGGACTGGCTCACAACGTGAATCCCAACATGCACTATAAATTCCTTTATTTTGATAGATAAGCGTATATAAAAACCTGGACAATAACTGAATATGTTTAATTACTGCCAATAGTATCATACAGTGATACTTTATTGACCATTGTCCCATATTATAGTTACACACACTAAATTGACCCGAATAGGTATTTGATTATTCTAGAAACATAAACTGTGATTTTGTCGAAGATTATCTAGTAATTGATTTAACATTCCAGAGAATATCAGTATATGCTTGATTAGTACTCATAAGAATGCATTTTATATATTAATATTAACAAAATAAGATAGATATTTAAATTAGTTATTAAAAATAATTATCTGTGACAATCGTCAGCGTATCACTGAGCGAAGAACTCCTTGATGATTTAAATAAATTACAAAAGAGGCTCGGCTTCACTGGCAGATCGGAAATAATTAGAGCTAGTGTTCGTACTATGATATCAGAAGAGAAAAAAAAGGAGGATTTGATCGGGGATATTCATGCTCTTTTTCTCGTAACTCATGACGAAAAATCCGATGACGAAATTAATGAAATGAGACATACGTATGATAAGTTAATAACTACGCATTTACATAATAAAATTGACAGAGATCGATGTCTTGAAATATTCGTTCTAAAAGGCAATGCCAATCAGATAAGAGGTATGAACAAAATGTTTCAATCCAATAAGAAAATGGATAATGTTAAGTTAATTGCAATGTAACACTAAAAGCAGACAAAAAAATTACGACAAATTTATTTCCAGAAGTTTCTGTTTAGTACAAATGAGTCTGGGAATTTATAATCAAATTATTAAGATTCCATTGAAGTATAGGGAGCAAGACCAAATTGTTAAGAGATATAATGTGAAAGTTTTGTTCAATGAATCGAACATCTGATTGTTTTGACTTTAATATGCTTTATCATGCCTAATGCAATCATACAATAGCCGTCCTCAAACACTTAATTAAAGTCCAGAATTATATATGATAATTAGAAAAAACACTACCAGAGAATGATTTGCCAAGATTGGTAGATAGGAGCCAAGTGTTGAAGGCGCAAGTTAATCAAGGGAAATCATTTCAGAAAGAATTGTTCGATTTTAGATCAACACTTTTTAGCTTAGCCAGGTATAAGATAACGATTTCATTCAATCATAATTTGAAAGAAGTGGACTTATAATAAATATAATGATAATGTGGTCTTAAATCCCTTCTTCTAGTTTTAGTAAATATTTCTATCAAGACTATGACGCTTTATAATGATCAAGTTGGGATTCTATCACAAGGTACGTTATTGATATTAACGGCACTGACACAAATGCAACTAACTGGAGTATTGTATGATTACAATCACTGTACACACAATTCTTTAACCAAAATACTTCCACTACTTTATGTTTGATTCCTTACATCATGAATCACAAGATCTGTGTTTTACTATATCTTAGTTATCAAGATATTATATTTTTTAAACATTCGAAAAATAATTGTAATGCATTAGAATCTGGAATATGGACTATAATTATTAGATTGATTCCTTTTCGATAGTACGTGTTATCACTATACTAATAGTATAACCATATCATAAATATGGGGGAATAAATCCCCCAAGTATGAATCTTGGGTCTAATCCTGTCCTGCCAATGATCGTCAGTCAACCGGTCAATTAACATACGCATCCAATAATCTCGTTCCATCAAACCACAAAAGGTAAATGATGGCTAATTATACGACATCATTCTGAGGTAGAGAGCATTCGTAGAATGTACTATAATATTTATAAGATTTATTAAGTGAAGGACAATTGTGGGTTATTCTAACAAGTATTTAACATCCATTAAGTGGACTACTCAATATTCTACGTTATCTATTTTATCTATATTCTTTGTAATCACTACTTTCATGGTAGCTGTGCGCCCTGCATATGGACACACATTCTCACAAAATGAAAATTCATTGTTTCTAACTAGAATAAATCAAATGCACTCCCAGTTTCAATTAGTTCAAAGTCTGCTTTCAACCAATACTACTTCTGGTAATACCAATGCGAACGATAATAATCCCAAATCCGCTCAGACTCATGTGATGTATACACTAGCATTACTAAACCAAAAGGATCCTGTAAGCAATTTCACATGGAACCAAGAGATTGCTGAAAGAAATAAAAGAGTCGCAAATGATCTTGTTAGAGGATTAAACGATCTCACTGCATTTATAAATCGGGAGGCATCGTCAAAAAGTAGTTCCAAAATTGGATTAGCCAATGAAAGCTCATCTATTCAAGATAAAATAAGTAATTTGGGTGGTCTTTTAGATGAGGTGGTATCTGCAAGGGTTGCGAAAGATGTTCTAAACAATTCTACAAATCAGGCATTAGTCCTTGCCAATATGGGAAATGAAATATTTTATAGCTATGGTCAGGCACTTGGATTTCCATATGCAAAATTGGCCAACATGGTTGCAACTATGAAAATGAATGCGAATAACAGCAAGGCACCACCCATGGCTAATAAGGCGAACATAGTAAATGAAACACAGTATGAAAACGCAAAGGCATATGTCAAGCAAGCCCAAGAAATTGTTTCAAAGTATCTAACGGCTTCAGACTCTACAACCAAAAATTCAAGTACACAACTAAATAACATTCTCTCACAACTAAAAGAGACTATTGATAATAAAGGTTCATTCAGCATCGTAATGCATCTTATTCATATGCAGCTACATCCTAAATTGATAGCTAATTATAAAATTAGTTAATGCAGCTACGAATAATTTATTTAATCTTGGTATCTAAGAACATAATCTATTTGAAAGATCAGGACCATTGATGGCATACAAAGAGACAAAGTATTGTAACTTATGCAGAAAGTCATTTGAATCCAGAGAAGGAAAAACATAAGGAATCTATTCATGATAAATATTAATGCATTTGCATATATGGCTAAAATAATCGATGACACACCTACAAGGGACAGAAGATTGAGTCCCTTTATTAATATCATAAATGTAGAATAAGAACTAATATTCCTATACAAATGATAGTTAACATAGTTAATCAATGTCCCTAAGTTAGGAACGCACTCAGACTAGATTAAGAATTAAGATAGTCATGGTACATTCGTCGAATGTTATATAAGATTTAAATTTGAAACTTCTTATATCTTTGCTATGGTTGGTCAAGTCAATCATACGAAGTACACTGCATTTCTATTAATATCTTCTCTTAGTGCAATACTCATTTTTTCAATGACTGCAAACGCTGTTGCACATGAAAGACAACTTTTTACCATAGGAGGAAAACCAGTGCTACTTGTGGTAGGTTCAACAAATGAACCTGTATATGTCGGCGATAAATCAGGAGTAGACTTTTTTGCATATACCCCTGATACTAAGGATCCTCTAAATGATAAGGCCAATGGAACAAAGCCTATTGTTGGATTAGATAAGACCTTGAAGGTCGAAGTTTCTGCAGGTCCAAAAAATAAAACATTAGATTTTGACCCAGATGATGACAATCCAGCACATTACACTGCTACCTTCTTCCCAGGGGTACAAACAACCTATACGTATACACTAACAGGTACTATCAATAATACTCCTATTCACATAAGCTACACTTGTGTTCCTGGTGCTGGAGATGACACTCCAGGAAATAATAATAAAATGACACTCTCCAAAGGAGTAGAAAGAGAAGGTGTAGCTGGAGGCTTTGGTTGTCCTCTGCCAAAGGCCGATGCAACAATCCCATAACTTAGTGTTTAGGACAATATCGAAAGGACCACAACTGTATATGCAGGGATTAAATCGGATTCTTTTTTCTTTGAAACATAAAAATATTGAATTCAAAAAATATAATTTAAGAAGTAAGAAAACTCTTACATTAGTTATATTCTTAATTGGTACGGTATTTCTCTTATCCTTCATAAATAGTAGTAATAATCTGAATTATGTTTATGCACACTCTCTCCCAGTAACTGAAACACCCGCATCTAATTCTATTATGAAAAAAGGTTCTCTGCTACATTCTAAAGTAATAATTGATTTCTCAGAGAGACCAGATCCTAATGTTAGTACTATACAAGTTTTAAATTCAAAAAATGAAAGAATAGATAATGGTAATTTCACCATTATTGGAGATCATGATCGTGAAGCTCAAACAGAATTAAACACCAAAAAATTAACTGATGGTGTATATACAGTTTCATGGATGACTCAATCTAAAGATGACGGACATATAGCAAGAGGTTCTTATGCATTTGGAATAGGAAACACTGCTCAAAGTTCATCTGGTATCAGCACATTACAGAATCAGCATCAGCATGTGCAGACTGTCGCAGTCACTTCTAATATAGATGGATTGATTAAATGGCCTTTGATAGTATCAGAGGTAGCAATCATAGGCGGCATATTTTCGCACTCTTTTCTATGGGAAAGATTTGGGAATAAAATTGGAGTAAAAGGCATAACAGGAAAGATAAACTGGTCTAAGGCCAAATTCAATACAACAACAATACCTTGGATAAAAAGATTTAGTCTATTAGTGATAATTGCATCTGCCACTATTATTGTATGCGCAACAACACTACTCTTTCTACAAATCTCCGAATTAGAGTCAAACGGCAATTCTAATTATAGATTAATTGAGTCAGTACTGCATGGTTCTTCTGGAATATCTTGGCTAATGCATGTTATAACTGCATTAGTGATCATGATTTGCATTCTTGCCAATTATTATCTCTTACACAAGAACGGAGCGAACAGACTTTTTAAAAAAAATAGATCGAGTTCCCAATCAATTCTGTTTGGAATTGCTTTTGTAGCTGGTGCCATATGCATTTTTGGAAATAGTATGACAAGTCACAATTCGGCAGTAAATTTCATTCCATCGCTAGCCATATTTATTGACTGGATGCATCTTATGGCTGTATCATTATGGATAGGCGGCTTGTTCTACATCTCAGTAGTATTATTACATTCGTTAAAAGCGTCAGAAAGATTGCAGCGTCCACCTCAACTATTTTCTACAAATGAAAAAAATATGCAGCAGGAATTGGAGGTCGGCAGGGCGAAAACTCAAGACTCCGCAATCAAAATATCTCCAACAACATATTATCTTGCTTTATTGCTTCCAAGGTTTTCTCTTATAGCCACAATATCTCTAGGAGTTATAGGTATAAGCGGAATTTATATGGCTTGGATTCAGCTTCACACATTCAATGAATTATTTAATTCAGCTTATGGGAATGTTTTGATAGTTAAATTAGCAATTGCTTTACCAGTAGTTCTTCTAGGTACATATCATCAAATAAGAATACATAATTTCACTACCATGATTTCGAATATCGCAAGAACTGGTACTACTACTAGTTCTCCTCATGATAAAGCTAAGAATTCCGCAAATAGCAGACAGGTAGTACAAAATTCTCAAAATAAAGAAAATATGCTGCTTCGAAGACTAGCCACTATGATGGCTAGGAACAAAGAAAACAATCACGATCACACGAGCTTTATCAATGAAGGTTCTGTCTTTTCCAGATTCGGCTTTACCGTAAAAATTGAGTCACTGTTAGCGGTATTTCTATTACTGGCAGCGTCTTTACTTAGTATTACATCGCCGAATTCAATGAGTATGGCATCTATGCCAAATATGCCACATATGGCGCACGTTACATCAACTTTATCCTCATCCTCGTCTCAAATGACAATGACTGAAAATCAGATGCAGATGAAAAATAGTACATTAGTGAAACAAGTAAAGATATTGAATGTAAATACCAAGATAGAAATAAATCCATTTTACTCTGGGTTTAACACATTTAAGATCACCTTTACCGATCCGAGTGGCAAGCCGTACACCAAAGTAACTGGAGCTGAATTGATTTTCAAGAATGAAAAAGCAGATATTGGTCCCATTGTTGTCACCATGAAGAAAATACAACCAAGTATCTTTGCTGTTGGTACATTTATTGGTTTGTCTGGGGAATGGAATATTGCCATGGCTGCTCAGCGACAAGCAGATTATGATTTGAATTATGCATTTTCTTCCAAAGTTACAAATGCTCCTCAGCATTCTAATGCTAACATGAAGATGGGCACTACTAGCAATAATAATAACAATGATGATATGCTTAACTCTCAAACTCAAGAACAATTGCCTAAATTTGATTCATTTGCAGTACTTGCAATAATTCTTTCAATCCTTCTTGGCATTACGAGTTGGTATACGTATCGAAGAAGCAAACATGATCTTAAAGCAGCTGTAGATAGGTTCGAAGGAGGTCAATAATGGGTATAATGATTCGCATTTCAATCATATTGGAATTTAACCAACTGTAAAGTATCGGTATGTGCTTCGGATATCCTGTCGACCATACATGGTATTAATTTAAGTAACATCGAGTACAGAATGGTACATTCGTCGAATATTCTATAACATTTAAATCGACGCCAGTAAACTACACGACAAATGAAATTCAATAACAATACGTTACTGTGTATCTCAGGATGTACTGCAGCTGCGTTAATTTTATTGTCGCTTAATACACAATCCTCATCGGCCCATCAGAGAGGACTTTTCACCATTGGTGGAAAGGACTATCTACTAGTAGTAGGATCGCAGAACGAGCCTGTATTCGTAGACGATAAATCTGGAGTAGAATTATTTGCGTATACTCCAGACCCCAAGGATCCAATGAACTCCCAGGCTAATGGTACAAAGCCAGTTGAAGAACTAGATAATACACTGAAAGTGATTGTATATGCTGGAAGCAAAAACCAAACTTTTTCTCTAGAACCAGCGTTTAGGGATTCAGGACATTACAATGCTCCCTTCTATCCGACAGTACAAACAACTTATTCATATATATTAAATGGAACAATAAACAATACGCCGGTTAAGATTAAGTGGACTTGTGTGGTTGGAGGAGGAGAATCTAAGTCTTCAGACAACTCTACGGTTAGGATCTCAGATGGAGTTGAAAGAAAAGGATTAGCAGGTGGTTTTGGTTGTCCAGAATCTAGAACACATGCTGCATTTCCTGAGCCATATGCATCAAATGTAGATCTTCAAGCCAAATTAGCACAATTGGGGAATAAGACTTTAGGTAGATAGATCTAATGGAAAATGATCTAGGTAAAAAATTAATCAGCCAAGTGGCTACCTAGTATCATCTTTTCATTCCTTTGTACAGAATAAAATATAGTACGATTCGGACTACTAGCGAGTAATTTTAGTGCATGCAATTTCCATATTGAAGAATACAGATAATTGTTTGGTGCATGTATTAGGTCCTATAACCTTGTTAGTCATCTATCGGACTTTGTGGCATTTACAATTACATATAAAACAATTTAGTGTATCCGTAATTAGTATTCGAGATGTGTACCATGCTATTTAAATTAGTTCAAATCTAGTACTCAATTAATGCAATCAAGTAGGGCACATGTCAGAAGATTTGCAGATAGTAAGCCTAAGCTGCTTGGATTGATATCCATTATAGTCATAGGAATTTTAGTCGTGCCTGTAATTCTACCTCATGTACATCACGTTAACATGATATATCATATTCTACTACACTTAGCAAGTCTAATTATTTCAATTTTTCTTGGTACAGTGTCTCTTATAGCTTACAAAAGAATTCATTCTAGCAGACTATTGTTCATTGCATTAGTATTTTTATCACTTATAATTGAATGTCTGTACCTTACATTCGTAACGACAAATATTGAGGACATAATAATACCAGTTGTCAGAATCGAATTACCACATGTAATATTGTTTGTGATGTTAACTTTATTTGGGCTCGGAGTTTTTAGAGTAAGTAACAAGAATTTATGAATATGGGGATCAAATCATTAGAAGGGAATACCTTGACTAGTGACAGTAACAATATAGTCAAAACATATAAGCAATCTACCAAGATCGAGAGCTTCTGTGACTTTCTGGATCTGGTAATGGAGTATTAACACAGCTATAAGCGAGCGTTCTGAATCTCCTGTCTAATTCCGATATAATATTTCTCATGATCGATGATGATGGGATGATGGTTGCTCTTCTCGCTGTTGTATTTGATTTTAAGTTACATACAAATAAACGATGATCTTATTAAACATTTTATATTGATAATTGTTATTATTATTAACAAAGATATATATTGTTATTAACTATTACTTGACACTATGCAAAGATTTAATAGTTGCACGCTAATTGTGCTAACTCTAATCCTCATTTTAATTTCAAATGCAGAATCTCCTTTTTCAATTAATAGCATCGAAAAATCGAACGCAAATTCTGATGCAAGTTCACTACATTTTCAGCTGATATGATAGGCTGAGTATTGTTGCCAATATGATATTTGAGATATTTCAGTATGGATTTATGCAACGTGCGCTAATTTCAGGTATTGCAGTTGCCATAAGCTGCTCTGTGATTGGACTGTTTCTAGTTTTACGTCGCCAGTCGTTATATGGTGATGCTCTTTCACATGTGGCGTTTGGTGGAATAGCAGTAGGTTTATTTGCAAACATATCTCCGATCTGGATGGCGTTTATAGTATCTATTCTTGCATCTCTTGGTATTACTAAACTAAGACAGTCCGCAAAGATTTCAGCAGATTCAGCAGTTGCTGTATTGTTGTCGTCAGGTCTTGCGATAGGTGTGGTATTGATTGGATTAGCAGGCGGCTTTTCGCTTGATCTATACAGCTTCTTATTTGGAAGTATCTTGTTAATCAGCTCACAAGATCAATATATGATTTTGATTATAACTGCAATAGTACTTGCAATTATGTACA
>JBEDUN010000159.1:0-10984 GCA_040414675.1 Nitrososphaeraceae archaeon
GGTCATATATTCAATTCGGATAATAAAACTAATGCATATGATCCTCTTTTGCTATTTCATAACGAATACGTTACGCAAAAGGAGTATGACAATCTCAAACGTTTTGTTAGTAATGGTGGTACATTAGAGAATTTTATTAGAAATAACGTAACGTTTACAAATAATCCATTTAACTATAAACATTTTGAAGAGGAATTTGCCAATAATCCAAATGACAAAATAATAATTGATTATGGTATAAAATACCCAAAATACTGGAAACGCATTACAGACAATCCGGTCGCGACATACACACTAAATTATGGTAAAGGTAGAGTGATAACGATTGGCCTTACCGCACGACATTTAGCTCACAATGAGCGATCCCTTAATTTCTTTGACGACCAGATCATACCCAGAACGCTATGCCCTAATTTAAGCAACTGACGGCTTAACCAAACATTTTCTCCTTTTTTATTTAGCTCCTTTACAATATAAATAATATATCTTATTTGTGCTACAAAAGGGATCAATCTTCTTGGTTATGTGCATCTAATCATCACTTTAGAAAATAACAAAATGTAAATCATGAGTGCATTACATAAATCTTGTACTGCAAGCACAAATCGATTACAAATTGTGAAAATCGTAATTGAATAACTCTGGAAAAGTAGTATAAATTGAGAATATGATATTTTATAAGACAAATCACAGCAATAGAGACACAATATCCTAAAGATGGAATAAACCAGATGCCAAGGGAATTTTGAAAGGTTTTGATAAAATACTGCTGTTATTCCTAAAGTAGTGTCTTAATGATTGCTTAACCAATTATTGTTACATGAACAGTCATTTCACTCACATAAGGGTTATTAGGATATTGTATCGTATATCGGAACAAGGATCTCAAATTTTACTCTCTGTTCTTTTATCAGAGTTCAGTTCATATATGACGGAATGAATACGACTTGAGAGCGGTAAATAGTGAAAACGATCTTGTTATAATAGCAGGTAACAGACCCGAAATCATTAAATTATCTGAACTAGTTAGGGCGCTTAGGCGAATTTACAAGTTGGCTTTTGTGTACAGCGGCCAACATTATTCGTCTAATATGAAAGAAATATTCCTAAAAGAGTTAGATATTAAATTTGATTATGATATCGGTGCTAAAAGTTCTGAGGTAAGTATATTAAGACCAAAGATTCGTGAGGTTTTGCAAAAAACATTTCCAAATTCTGTTTTAGTCTATGGTGACACTAACACTACCTTAGCAGGAGCATTGGCTGCAAAGGATCAAGGGTGTCAATTAATACACTTAGAAGCCGGTTTGCGCTGTTTCGATCTAACAAGAATCGAGGAAAGAAACAGGATATATATAGATTCTATTGCTGATTACTTTCTAGCTCCTACCGAGCTTAACAGAACCTTTCTGAAATATGAAAACAAAAGAGATGATCGAATTTTTGTTACTGGTAACTTAGTGGTAGATGTATGTAAGAAGTTTTCAAATATGTCAATTCAAAAAGGGATAACAGGTCTTCCTCGTGATTATATACTTCTAACATTGCATAGAGCAGAATTTGTTGATCAGCCAAATATGGTAATGAGCCTTCCTAATTTTCTTTCACAAATAGAACATGAGATAATTTTTCCAGTTCATCCACGAACAAGAAAAAGCTTGGCAAGATATAATATATCCTTACCCAAAAATGTGACCGTTGTCGATGCAGTGGGATATTCAAATTTCTTAGCCTTGATGAAGAACTGTAAACTTGTACTTACTGACTCAGGAGGTGTTCAGGAGGAAGCTGTAATCCTGAAAAAACCATGTATAACTTTAATGAATGCTACAGAGAGACAAGAAACATTACTTATTCATGCAAATAGACTATTTTCTCCATTTCATATAAATGATAAGAATTACTCTATTAGTGCTGCTGTCGAAGAAATGCTATCTATCAAAATTGAGATTAACCCTTATGGTTACGATGTCACAAAGAGAGTTATTAATGCTATTAGTAAGATACTTGTTAATAATAAAGAGATGAACCCTGAAATAATATCCTTGCCGCGGAAAACTAGGAAATAATTTATGAACGTTAAAGGTTGCACTTCCTAAAAGTGGTCCGATCAAGGAACTAATGGCCCTCACTTAGCAGGTATTAATTTCCTATCATCTTTATACAGGGAGAGGGAAGCAAATTACAAAACGAATAAGTGGCTCTAGCATTTGAGAATCCCTTGGCGTTTAGCATGATTAGAAAGTTTTATCCGAGCGAAAACACATCATTCGATGAAAACTTAATCGGATAATAAGCGTAAGTATTTTATTGTAACTGAAAATCAGTATACCGGAATATCGAGATCATGATACTCTGCGCTCCGTACTCCTTACTCGTCGCCGTCAGAAGGTATTTTATCGGAAGTCATATCATTGTCTATCGTACCGTGTTTTACCTTATGCGAGTGTTTACCTTAACTGAACATTGTTCTTCATTATCGACTGTCAGAAAAGTCAGATGGTGGCTGCAGCAATGAGTGATCTTTTATCTCTTAGGAAATGGTCCGTTCTTCTTGCTAGCTTAGGTTCTGTTGTAAATATCTCGTGGCATTTTGATAGCAAAAAACTCAGGGAAGAACCTAAACAAAATGCAAATTATGCTTCGATAGGCCCCTAATAATGTCTATTCGTGCGGTTATAATATGATTTCAATCCAAAATGATTATTAAACTCAAATTATTGTGTCATCTATCTATGTTAAATAACTACAAACTATACATACTAACGTCAACATGTCTCGTGTTAATATTGCTCATGTCTTTTGGTATGACACAAGAACAAGCCTATTCAAAAACAAATTATTTAGTTTCAGCTATAACTCAAAATGCGAAACTAATTTCTGAAGCTATTATTGACAATCCTAATCCTGCTCCTGCTGCTGCCATAAACATTACTGGTTGTGATTCCTTGCTCTTGCAAAATATAGCAGATAAGTCGCCCTCTAGATTTAAGGTAATGAGTCCATGTGTAACTGTTAACGGAACAATAACTTTGGTACATACCCCTTCCGACGGAGATACAGTCTTTGCATTAGCATTAGATAAGCCATTTAGTAATATGGTAACAAAGGCTAACTTTAATCCTACCATGAGAGGTGGAATTTGGGTAGAATTAATATGTCAAAGACCAAATACGAGTAAGGAACAAGTACATGAGGGAGATTGTAATGATCCGACTCATATTATAAATTTTCCAAAACCCAAAGTAGGTGATAGAGTTGAGGTAACAGGTCAATACCAGCAGGACATACGAGAAGGAGGTCATATGGAAATACATCCGGTAACCGCACTAACAAAAATACATTGACACGATAATAACTATGGCGGCCAATTGAGCTTAGAATATACACTAAAAGGAATCTGTAATATTATGGAAAGGGATTAATCTTATCCTAGGTCGGATAATAACTGCATTTGTAACGATCTAGGACAAGTAATCTCAATTTTATTCGTTCTCCCTGTGCCAATATCTTCTATCAAATAGATATTTCGCAAATACTCCAACAAAACCCACTGCAAATAGGCCTATAGACTGTCCATAGGTTCCACAAAAGTCTTTAAACTCTTCACCAATAGTCTTTGGTGCTATTACTGTTACTGCAAAGGTTACAGGCTTGGATGGTACAGATAGTTAAGCGAACAGTCTACTCACAATTTTTTCTTTTCCACACTAAAAATAGGAAACCCGGAAGCTCTACAAAGATCAGATCCATAGACACGTCACGACGTGTCTTCTTCAGTAATCGTGTTAAGTATAACTGCATGATTTCTAGTTCTGTCAGAATATCGTCTATTCTTCATATGCCATGCCATGTAGATAGAACTCACACTCTAAATGAATTCGGGGGTTTTCTAGAACCTTGTAACTAACACAAGGAATTGTCATGATCAACCAGGTGATATAAAGGATAGGATGTATGAGTGATATAAAAAATCTCTTAATTCATAATCCTTTCAACAGACTGGCAAAAGACTTGACTGATTGGATGATTCAATACATCTATTTCAAATCCTCAATTGTTTTTCACGCATTCATTACTAACAAATAATGTATGCAGCAAAGGCTCTCGTACTTTGAAGGTAAGTCTCTGGAAGTTTATTTGGTTTTCTCCTTTTCATCTGTTTGTGTATCTGTGGCTATTTTATTGGAAGACGACCAATTCTTATGGTATGTTTCATCCCTAAGTTCAAGGCCTTTAAAGATTTGAAGGTACGCTTGTCTTACTTTATTCTGTTTATCAAACTCGGATTGTATCCACAGGGTCTCAAATATTGAAATACAAGATGAGATGGTTGATTCGTTATTTGAATAGATAGCTACCATTGCTTTTTTGGCTGGTATTTTTGCTTTATCATCACCAATTTCTATGGCCAGGGAGACGGATTGATCAAATACCAATGTCACATCATGTTTTGTAAGGGTTTTGTGACATGTTGGATGTTTACTGCAAACTGTCTTTCATCTACTATTTCTTGTATGATATTTCTTAACTGATTATCATCGGACTGCAACAATATTTTGATTATTACTCCACGTTGAGATGCCTGCAACAATGAATTAATTATTCCGCTATACTCTCCTCGATAAAATGAATCCTCTCCAGAAAGTAGTAAGAGTATTTCATAAGATGCCGATTCTAAACTACTAATGACAATTCTTTGAATGTCAGATGCGTTGTCTATGATATCGGTAAATTCGCCCCTAAATTCTCTTTCAATTTCTCTTATTTTCTCTTTGGCATGAATTGCATTCCTACAAAGATTTTCAAATAAATACTGCTGGGTGATTACAAAGGATATATCCTCGTTGTATAAAACTTGCCTGATATCTGGTTTCCGAACTTTTTCTTTTACTAGTCCGCATTCTGGTATATAGAATAGATATTTTCTCTCATCCGATATTAGAAAATCACCCTTAACTTTATCCATATGATATACAGTATCACAATATTTCAGAAGGACTTTGCAATCTGAAATATTTTCTGGGGTTATATTAGTAATAAACCTTAATCTCCTATCTGAGTTTGCATATTTTTTTATCATGTTGAACAACCGCTTATCGGCTACCAGAGTTGATAATCCTCTACTTTCTATACAAAAATCTGCCTTTTCTCTGGTCGTCGATATGACTTCTAAAGCCATCTCACCCAAGTTCTCAAACTGACGTCCTTCTATTGCAGCTTTGGAAACGCGAGAACTCAAATGGGTCATGAAATCTTCTAATAACTATCCTGATTTCCTTTTATATGTCATGGTCCCAACACAATTCCATTTCCTAGGTCAATAGTTCAAGAACTTGGTCGTGTTTTGCATTATCATACATATTATGTTCTTCCTATCTTAATAATCTCCTTAGATATTATGGTATATAGCATAGGTACACCTTTATCTTTTTGATAAGAATGCATGACCAAATACTGTACAAGATCTTTTCAATCTATATAAAATTTTAATAGCAGTATGCTACTCAAGAATCAACCATCTATAGATAGTAACGAGTTAAATAACATCTAACCGTTTGTTGCACTATGCAATTCACTTTGTGTCCATAAAGTTTCGAAAATCGAAGACTGTGTCCAGACAGTTGATTCACTATTAGAATATGTTGCTAATCCAGTAGCTTCTGAAATGTCAGATTTGGTGTCATCTTTGACTTCTATCTCGAGAGAAAATTTCCTGTCCTGTATGACTATCGAGAGCTTCATTTGTAGAAATGTCTGAAGCTCTAGAACCTTTATTTCCTTATTTCTCTTTAACTTCTCTAATGTATCCTTTATACCATCGTTTGAATGGATTAGTATTCTAACATTTACACCATGATTTGATGCTGCTTCATTCAAAGTTTGGATTATTCCCATCTGCACTTGTCGATAAAATGCATTTGGAGTAGAAAATAACAAAAGCAATTCTTCTTTTGCCGACTTTATGAGCTGAAAAATATGCTGCTGAATTTCGAGAGAATCTCTGATGGTTTCTATAAAGTCTGGTTTTATGCCCTCTTCTAGCTCTTTAATACGAAGTTGTGCTGGTGTTGCCTGCCGCCAAAGACTCTCAAACATAAAGAGATGTGCTTCTACCATTTCTTTTTGCGTGCAATAGAGGGCGTTTCTACTTTCTGGCTCTTCTATCTTCCCCACAAAAAAAGGCAGAAAATACTCTTTGTCATCGAGAAGAGTAAAGTTACCCTTTACCCCATCCATATGACGCATCTCTAAGTGTTTTATCTCTTCAAGCATTTTCTTACAGTACTGAAGATTTTCTGCTCTTACCTCTGTGAGAAATCTTACTCTAATTCCTCTCTTGTCTATTCTCAAGTTATGTTCCCAAATTGGTGGAGTAGTTCTTATCAGGATTGGCCCGGAATAATCATAACAACATTTCACATCCTTTTTCAAACGATTAGTAAGTGAAACATAAAAATTCAGAATGTTTTTAGCTCCGGTCACCGTCCATACTTTTTGATCTAATCTCTCTACTCCGAAATCTAGACTCAATTTTGGATGTGCTGAAGTGATATTCACTAACTTTTGTTCTACGAACATCTTATTACCCTGAAGTGCGAAAGAGATAAAGCTGGTGATTACAACGCCCCACTCAGTCCCACTGGGTCCCACAGCTATTAACAAAATTTGGTATTATTGTGAAAAAAAATAGAAGGAAAGAATAGTACAGTTAGTTCATTTATATTTTCATAAACAAAAATAAAATTAGTAAAAAATCCTTTTCATCAAACCTCAAAGGAAAAGGATATAGAACTTGATCTAATCTCACCAAATATGACTTGGCTCTTTGTCACCGGTTCGATTAGTCCTTGAAGAATTACTTTTAACACAATTGAAAAATTCATGTTTATGTCGTGATTGAGTGAAAAGGTATGTCTCTTATTTTCTTCATCGAACCTGTGTCGATATGATTGGAATCGTTTAAACCATGATTCTAGAAACTGAACAATAGTATGACTGTCTATTTGGGGGAAATATAAATATGTGTATTCATCTGCCATTGCATTGCCAAGTTCCGTACCATACTCTTCAAGAGATTTCTCATCAATTCTACTAAACATCCTTCGAAAGAAATCTTTGCTAGTTAAAATGAAGCCAGATTTTTCAGGATGTATCTCTGTCCAGAGGTAATTTTTTAGAATTCCATTTACAAGGATACTCAATGGAATATCTCTGGACCTTGCTTCCTCCTCTAAAGCATCGACGACATCCTCAGGAATTCTGAACGTTTTATGTAGTAGTTTCTTAGCTTTAGCAACAGCATTGTAATCTCTACCAGACTTTCTATTACTAATATATTCCGAATTTGACGAGATTTTGAAAAAGGCTGAAAGTTCCTGTGGCAAAAGTAGAACTATGATTTTTTGATTAACAAGAAGATTATGATTTTGTAGTGCTATTTTATGTAATTGTACAAAGCAATTCATATAGTGTTGGTTTAAGACTGGATTTATTAAAATTCCTAGAAGTATGGGTATTAGCATAGTTTTTCCCAAATCCTGCAAATTTTGAATCATAATGATCCTCTGTACCATCTACACGGATAATTATAAAACATACATCTAATAAGGTCTTCTAAGCATAGTTTTATTCAGGAATCGACAAGTATAATTCAATTATCTCATTAACCAGATTTTGATATTTTTATACTGTATAAATTTAGTTGATTCGACTGCTAATATTAGGTCATAAAAAAGAGTGTTAGTTTTCAGTGTGTTTATTGGGAATTGGTCTTGCAATCAGGTCCTGTTCCGTGTGTGTTGCAGTTCATGTTGGAGTGACTGTTACCTCCCCGGAGAAAGGTTATTATTATCAGTAATTTCAGAGTTTCCATCACAATTACCTCATTTTGTACCTGAGCAGTTAGTGTGCTAGTGATCGTTGTCCACCCTAGAATTCTTGTTATTGAGCGCTGCTGCATTTTGTTGCTGCTTAGCGATTAGACCTACTGATGTTACTATTACTAATAGTGCAATTATACTAATTTGTTTAGTTATTCCTTTCTTGTTTTATGTGACTAAGTACTACTAATAAATCTATGGCATCGCTTAGCCAATAGTCATTATTATTACTATAGATTAAACTTACTGCGGATTACTAAATAACACTCAGTGAAAGTATGTCAATCAAACAAGGTAATAATCTCGTGAACTATATAAGTAGTCTGAAATAAAATTTGATGCTCAACTTTTGATATTTGCCTCAATTGTTTGTACGTATTTGTGTGATTGCTATTATGATAGGCAACAGCAAGAAAACCCATTAAGCATCTAAAATAATAATGTACTAACATAAAAGAAGATGGCATACACACGAAGAAGGAAAAGCCCTGCTGGCTTGCAGGTGTATCAGTCCAACATATGGAAACTATTTCGGCTGATCAACCAACCAACAAGACCCATAACTAGACATGACTAAGTGCTGCTAATAGATCTTGGTATTATATTGATCTGTGTAAACTATTACTATACTAGACTAAGTATATAAGGAAGACATGATGCAATCGCGGCGGAAGTGGTTCCCGCTGGTACGGTCTTTTGACCACTGTCTACAATTCGTGTCTGTAATACTTGTTTCGAGAATGGTGGTCCTGGATGTGGCGGTGGTGCCTGTGCTATTGGACTTCCAGAATTGGATACCTGTGGGTTCGTCGATGTGCTATCTCTGCCATCATTATGCGTGCGAGATTGTATTTCAACATACGATTGTTGAGCATATATTTTGTTCCCTGAATGATCATTTGCCAGTACCATAGTCGATAATTGCACAGTTGATACTGCGATAAGTAGTACTACTATCACTGACATAGATAGTGTCTTATTTCCCTTGGTTTTATTCCTGAACATTGATTCCATTGGCATTAATTAGGTAATTGATTCAGTTGAATTAGATGGAATATGTTTGCCACTTACTTAAGTTTGATTTATCATCAGACAGGTGCTGACAATGTCCACCTACCAACTCACCATGGTAGTTGTCCATATCTCAAGCACCAGACGTTCCATGTTGTTCTTCCAGCGTTAATAAAGGGAACCTACTGGAAAACAGTCCGGTTTTTAAATTGATAATTATAACCAGTTACTGCTTATTATTCCGTGCTAGATCTTTCTAAACGTTTTTCCTAGTTGTAGACCCATTAGTTGCAAAGGATTACACATTACTTTTGAGTTGCATCGCAAGTAGCAGATGATTTTATAAATTCCTTCTTCTAACCAGTTAACAAAAATCGATCAATAACAAGTTGTATCAAATGACAGTTTACTCTCTTAAGGATGCTCGTTTAGTTTCGAATTAATCTCCCTTAACAACAGTTCACTATTTATTGGCTTCCTCATAAACCAGCCGACGTTTAATCCAGGGTAGTCTTTTTTCAATCTTTCATAATATACTTCATAGGCAGTCATAAAGCAGTATAGGACATTATCATCCACATTTTTTAGTTTTCTATATAAATCAAATCCATTCATCTGAGGCATCTTGATATCAATAAGTGCGATATCATAAGTTCCAGCATTGAAATTAGATAATGCTAAGTGAGGATCATCAAATGAATCAACTTGGAACCCTTCTGCCTCTAAAACCTTTGTGAAAGTGAGTGTAATATCAGGCTCATCATCTACTACAAGAATTCTATTTTTCAATTTTGGATTCCTTACAGAAGGGTTGGTTTCTTCTGTCAGATATTGTAAGATATCTGTTTCTCATATATATGTCGCGCTCATGCCAAAATATGTTTATCGTTCGGTAATCCAGAACGTTCTCAATAAGTCTAGTCTAATTCATTATTCCTGCCGTCGGTTTAAATATTTACTAATAATAATAGCACAATATCTAATCTCGGTATTAGGATTTATGCCTTATTTTGAAAAAAAATGGAAGGAAAGATGATAGATTGGTCAGTTGTTTCTGAAGCCGTGATTAGCAATCAGGTATACCACCACCCTCATTGTTACCCTTCCCATAACACTCGTAATGACCCTTTGCTATGACATTATTCTCACCATTCTTACTACCAACTGCAAATGCTTGGTTCGCCGTTGTTGTCATTATTATTGCAGTTGACGCTATCATTCCTAGTGCAATAGTCGCAATGGCTAGTGTTACAATTATTGACTTATTCTTGTTGCGACTAATGTATGGTGAATATATAGAGTTGTGTAAGCAATTTTAATGATTTATCAGAAGTGAATTAATGCCAAACTTTCTAGGGTAGACAGCTGCCTGCTAGGTGTCCAACTATAAGATGATAAAAAATAAAGAAAAAAGGGGGTTGATAGTTGTCTATTATCTTCACAGTCAATCAATCATGGGCATCCTTCTATCGGACACGGGACAGCGCCCTTGTCGTTTCCGCCCCCATGATTTTTGTCATTGAGGTCTTTCCATTTGTGGGGGTCTGACTTAGGGTTAGCAAATGCAATGCTTGTTGTCAATACGGTTGTTGACGCTACCATTCCTATTGCAATAGCCGCAATGGCTACTGCTACAATTATTGACTTATTCATATCTAGCGATACTAAAACTTGTAAATAAGGCTAGTGATTACAGCGCCCCACCCGGTGGCACTGCGTCCCACAATTAATAGCAGATGTGATATCATTCGGAAGAACAAGAAATGATATTTTTGTTAGTTTGTATCCAGCATATAACTTCGAGATCATTACCCAGTTAGTAAATTGTCTTGCTTCATTGGATTTGTATGATTCTGCTGTATACACGATGAAGAATGCTGTCAAAAGATTTGGAATAACATATCCTGTAATACTTGATAGTGACCATGGAACTTGGAATGCATATGGAAATAATTATTGGCCAAGATTTTACTTGATTGATTCTCAAGGATATTTACGATATGACCACATTGGTGAAGGTGACTATAATCAAATAGAAAAATCGATCAAGTCGCTAGTATCTGAACGCGCTGCTCTAAGTGGTGCAAAAG
>JBEDUN010000160.1:0-4501 GCA_040414675.1 Nitrososphaeraceae archaeon
CATTCCATTGAGTGCAACCATCAATCCACCACCAACAACAACCATCAGTATTGTTAATATGGACCTGGCTTTTCTTTCTCTTAATGCGTCAAAAGCTAGTACAAAGATTTGTTTGATGTTACTGTGATTATTTTCCTGATTCGGTTTCTCTTTGCGACTAATAGAGACGTGATGAAGGGAATGTACTGTTCTGTCTGAACTAGTCTTCGATAGCCCTTCTTTATTCCCTGGCACGTGTTCATCAATATCCTCTTCTTCAATGCCCAATTCTATTACGAATACCTCCTAATGTTATTGATGCCTCTCGAATACTCGGACATCTGCTAAAGTAATCCTTGTAATGTGTACGTTCGGAAGTACCGCGGTCCAAGTTCATGAAATACCATTTAGAAGAGCAAAGAATCCCATAATGGGAATACACGGTTTATTTTGAAATCCTATAAGCATGTCATGTCAATATATACACGGAATCAATGAATTTATGTATAGTGTAAGTATAACTTAATTTTTATGACAAATTTCTAAGAAACTGTCAGAATTTGGATGAGCTGATATTATAGAACTGCATAGTTTCATGATTTCTCATCGATGTTCCACCTATTTACTGCTTGCATGCAGAATAATAATTAGCATTGAGCACAAAGCATCCTGGAAAAGAGTGCATATTGGAACCTCAGCTAATTCATCCTAAAATGATGATACTGTAAAACAACTATCTGAAGTAAGAGGATTTAAGAGTAATGACAGACAAACAGACAGACAGATTTACCACTTTTATCAGATTATGAACAGATCCAATTGTTTGTCTTCCATAATTACTAGATAGCAATTGTTATTGATTGCACATATTTTTAATTTTACCACATCTTCTCGCAAAAGACAATATCAGTATCCATATAGTGTCGACAGTAAGTATAGGTTAGAGCATGAGAAAAATAATAAAAAACAAAAAAGGATCTACGGCAAGTTATGAATTAGTTACTACAAGACGGTAAATAATTCACTATCCTGGCACGATTGTAAATAATCCACTATCTTTGAACTTTTTGAATGCCTCAAATTCGAAATTGGATGAGTCAGACAACAATTTAGTGGACAACTTATTCTCAGTAGCATTATTAGTAGCTAAATAATTTCGATAATGATTATTACTTTGAAGTTGTGATTCAAGACTCTTGATATATAGATCCGTTGCATTTTGGAGTTGTTTTGGAGGCTGCAGCGCTTTTGCTTCGTTTATTAAACTTTGAAATTTCGGTTTAAAGCTATCTGTTATTGCAATTTTAGTCTTATTATCTACTTGTCCTTTTCCTGATTTACCAGTCTCATTGGTGTAACTCAGACTCACGTCATGGGCCTTCTTTACCAGACTTGCGATCGAGTTAGCAAATGATGTATTATCTTGAGCATATGTTGTTTGGATAGGATTTGAAATTGTAGGAGTGGCAAAAGCCAGAATGACAAGCAATAATGACAATCCTATTCCTAACATGCGTACAGTATCTTTAGTCATTGTATCCATTCTATCCTATAAAGAAAATGACATACGGAATTCTGACATTATAGCCAACAATCCAGGGTTAATGTAGCTATTTAATGTGTCACTACTACTGGTTCGGACATTGTTGCTTTTGCGTTTCCGATTTCTGATAATGTACTTTTTATAAAATCCCAGAATTTTTTCTCGAATGAGTGTGCTCTATAAGTTGATACTGCTGCAGCAGGAATCGCAGCGACTCCAGCAGTCAAAACGCCTGCAATTGCTGTTGGAACCACAATATCCTTGCCCCAAGCACCCGTTCGTAGGACCAAGTCATAGTTACCTTGAGTACCACTTATCATTACCTCAACATCGCGCACATTTCCAATGACAACGCTGCCAAGAGTACCTTTATGTGCCTTTATATCCCAATAGTTGTCTTCTTTTCCTTCATGAATAATGTCCAATTTTATATCTTTGAGATATTTCTTAATTTGATCATACAGTTGAGAAACGTCGACCTCTTGTAGAGTTACATGTTCTTGTCTCATTAATTGATGAAAACAGAAGGAAATATATAAAGAATTAGCTTTGCTGGGCTTTGTAGAAAACTTCATCAACATTACGAGGTTAGTCAATCTGTGCATGCTGTAGGTTATACATCTGGATGATAGTTCCCTGTTCTGTGTTATAATTAATCTAGGCATTAGATGCTTTATGGCTGAGAATAGGGTTCCATTTTTGTTTCATTGGTTGTACAATAGTGCGGAGTAACCAGAAACTGTTGCTGATGTAGGAATGTGACCAGCAGAGGCTGTAGCAGATGCGCTTTTAGCCAGATGCTGAAACTACTATCATCGCCATCATTTCTATATATAGTAAAATAATAGTCCGAACGCAATTGACCATGCTGGACAAAAAGATCTCTGTGGATCTATCATTATATGAATATACCTGTTTCGAATGAACAAACAATGCACTTCCCAATGTATTAAATATTATGAATTTGTGTTACTTATCCACTGTAGTATAAAGTGTTATTATCCACAATCTATTATATCAAATAGTATTAAAATAGAAGATAAATATCAAGTCGAATATGATACAATTGACGACAATACAAGACACCAATGCCAGAACCAAAAATCAGCATATGTCGGGTTGTTCTGCTAGACTGGTTGATTCAACCACAAAAAGCCTGGCAAACAGCCCTATTAAATCTATTAAATATTGTATTTGATGGTCTGCGAATGTGGCAGCATCTCACATTATAAATATTATCTTAAAACGAGACATTGAGTTATAGAGCGACCTAATTTCTGTGTTTCATAATTAGTTATTTTTATGGTTCTTGTAAAAGTCCTTCAATGCTTTTCATTTTGCTGTTGTTGGCCCCATGATTTTGAAAAGACATCTAACCACTTCTGATTCATTCTCTGCATATTCTCAAAGTGTTGTTCATATGATCTGTTCATATTCTCGTAATTTCTAATGGACTGATTATAAAGGTCATTTACCTTCTCAATGCTCTTAATAGATTCATTATACAAATAATTGATCCGTTCTAGGTTTGTAATAAAGTCTCTCTGTAGCTGGTTTACCTTCTCAAGGTTTTTGATAAATTCACTATACATTTCAAACCATGTCATCATTTGAGAATAATGTCGATGGTTATACTTATTAATTAGGATTCCCTAACCCGATGTCCAGATAATATCAAGAATGAATCCAACCTTTAGAGAATATCGATTGCTGGGGCTAAGTGGAGACTGGACCTTTGTACTCATACGGTGCTCCTATGCCTGCTGGTGTGCTAGTAAAATCATCTGAAATTTCATTTACAAAAAAGTCATTTGATCTTTTTAGAATATCACATGTTAATCTCATGGTAGTCGCATATTAGGTACCGTTATCACAGCGATGTTTGACATTGAGCCTACTTACTAATGGATAGAAATCAGATATGCTTAGGTTGCTTTATTATTAGAAGGATTCTATGTTTAGTATTAACATACTCCAGCAACAATCGAAACAGAAACGACAGTTCCTATTTGCTAAAAACTATATTTTTCATTTTTATCTATATAGTCTTATTTTCATCTGGACAAAATGTAACATATGGCTCATTATGAATTCAGATTATTGCAGTTGTAATGGCTTTGAATGAGTTTGATAAGATATTATTTCATGTTAGAAATGAATATCATGTTAGACGAATGACTAGTATATTACAATCACCGCTGATTCTACCACAAATTTCATAAAAACATGTCTCATATTTTCAAAATCGTATTTTGAGGACAAGTGTCCACATTTGATGAGAAATTTAAAGGACGAGCTTGAGAGGGTAGATGGACTAACTCAAGATGGTAGCATGTGGCGAAAGGAGTGCTGTCAGGGATGACGGCTGCAGTCCCAGAATGTCAATGTAGTAGTTGCAAGATACTAAAGAATTATCAATACAGCATGGAGGAATAAGAACATTTTATCCATATTATCTTGAGAATTCAGCAACGTTCTTATTAAATGAGCTTGAGACCACACGGCAGAGATCATGTCAAAACATTTCAAATCAAGTACGAATTTCAAACCCACTTTAACCAAAACG
The DNA here is from genome assembly GCA_040414675.1 of Nitrososphaeraceae archaeon. GTDB lineage: Archaea > Thermoproteota > Nitrososphaeria > Nitrososphaerales > Nitrososphaeraceae > JARBAU01. The sequence goes on from JBEDUN010000160.1 coordinate 4,089, forward strand.
ATTTTCAAACCCACTTTAACCAACAAATTTTTGGTGGAAATTTTAGGGACATTTATACTGGTTTATGCAATAGCCTCTGCCGCCACGGTTTATTCACATAGCGGTCAACTAGGGGTGATCGGAATTGGGTTAGTTCATGCACTTGTACTAACTGGGATTATTTATGCAATTGGCTATCGTTCAGGTGCTCAGGTTAATCCTGCTGTGACAATAGGTTTATTGGTAGCCGGTAAAATTTCACATAAGGAAGCAATTGTCTATATAATTGCTCAAATCATAGGGGCAATAATTGGAGCAGCAGTAGTTTACTCAATATTTGGTTCTGCCATGGCTGCCAGTGTAACATTACCTTCTGACAATAATGTTATAAGAGCACTAATTTTGGAGACAGTAATGACATTTACTCTAGTGTA
>JBEDUN010000161.1:0-14648 GCA_040414675.1 Nitrososphaeraceae archaeon
TACATGGGTCAGTCAATCCTTTCATTCCAAAATGATAAAGTGGTGTGAGCTGCTGGTTAGTACTGATGGTGGTAGTAACAGTAGTAGCAAAATTACCACCTTTAATCATGTCTGCCTTTTATTATATTGGACCAGATTACTACCAGATTTGCATTTTTACCTGTTACTACTCACAATTTTTTGCCTTTGAATACCAGAAAAAGATTTGCTTATAGTTTTTCATTTGATATCAGTAATACAGTTATAGAAAATCATATAAAGATGGGAGCTGAAAATTGAGAGATATTCGATTAGATTGCTTACAACTGCTCTGACTTGTTTTTATTAAAAGCAGAAAAATAATTGGAAATGAGTTTGTCTTTGTGTTGTGATTTGCCACCGCCATTTACCTTTTATTACCTATCTAATTAAATTTTTTAGTGATAATATGGGATTATCGTTATTATTATAAGATAATGAAACTAATAATTAACATGCCTGTATCTGCTTTAGAAGATATTTGTAAACAAATACAAGAACTAGACACTTCTATTAGATTTGCAGGTGTTGCAAATAAACTTGGAAATCTTATAACAACGTCTTATAGAAAGAACTTAGTTCCTTTACTAACAGAAAATGAAACCTCAGATTATGCTATAAAAGCTGTTCTTCGTGCTGCCACAAGAGAGGATTATGAATCAAAGAGTGGTAAATTACAATATTCCATAGGAAAGTATGGAAAAATGATTCGTGCGACAATTCCCCTAATGATTGATAAAGAAGCTAATGAAAACAGGCTTTATCTACTCTTATCATTTGATGTGGGCTCTAAGGTTATTCATATTATTGAAAACAAAGTGTTACCTTTCATATTAGAAAACAAAAATGCTATTACGTAATCGAAATTAGACTGCCTAACATAATTTGATACAACTGTTTATACCTCCAGCTATTAATCCACAGTTTGCATCTTATGGGAATTCACTATCATAATATAGGATCAGACAGATGAAATATTCCTGCCTCTGATACCAATCTACATGAGTCGTGCCAGACAACAAACAGACACATGATCGCAAAGCATTACAGTGTAGACTTAGTCATTATACTGTTTCATACGGGATTATATTATTGAGGGCGGGAGGTAGATAACATGTCAAAGGTTAGCATATTACTAGAAACAAAGACAAGAGACGAGCTCAAGGCTCTAGGTAGGAAGGGCCAAAGATATGACCAGCTCATACTAGATCTGATAAATGAACGCCATCATCAGATTCATCATCAGCTAAAGCACAAGGTGGGTTTGGTATGTCTGTAATGAGCAAAATCCTGACTATTGCGGGAGCAACGATAACAATTGTAGGAGTATCAATTGGAGCAGCAGAGGGTAGCCCTGGTCTTCTGGCTATAGGTTTAGGCTGCCTGTTGTTTGTTGTTGGCGTCTTCAAGGACATTAAGAGAGAATTACAAACCCCAGTTTTTGTGGGTTGGTGGAAACGTCCTGTTCCAGTGGAATGAGTAGCGTGAAAAAAAGCAATTATAGACGATAATCTAGCAGCGACTGCATCAGTGGAAGCAACGACAAGGTAATTCAGTACATCAGTATAGTACTGCAGCACACTACAGTACAACTGCGGCAGCACTAACTTAGAATAATCCTTGAACAAGTGATATGGTGATCCCTTACCATATTTTTAGAAAAATACTTGTGATTACTACTTGCGAATCAATTTTTAGCACAAGTTGGTTTGCCACATATTTGGTTATGGTTGTTTAGATTGTCTTGTTATATACGTGACGGTTCATCATTATTGCAAAATAAAGCATTGTCTTACAGCGTACATGTTGTATTAATTAATTTGAATGCGGATGGTATTATCACGGAGCAATACATGCAATACCTACATGTGCACTAGCGCATCATGATTGCTTCGTAGAGACAAAAGATTGTGGTAGTGCGGTACTAGCCGTTTCTATCATTGCTGCTCACGGCTGTACCCACTGCCATATTTAAATCACAATCGCTATGACGAGCGTTTTTCATACTGTGGCTTCATATTAAAAGAATATGACTTTATTGATTTACCGAAATTATTATTTAGATTTAAAATTATATTTGAATGGATTGACTAACGGTGTAATACTGATGATGTTTCCTACAAAGTCATCACTCGTTTTCATGCTTCGGCATGTATTGCAAACGGCTAATGCGCCATTTTGAGGGTCAATCTTAACGTATGAACCTGCTGGATCTGAAGTTGTACTATCATGGTGTGACTACTTAGGTTCAAGCCCTTGATAAGCTAACTTGGTTAAACTAAAACTAAAATAAGTATGAGTAAGGCCTAAGCCTAAAACCAAACCACCAAAAGCAAGTAAGATATCCCCTGGGACTAGTTTGAGCACATATGACTAAAACGAAAAGAAGTATAAAAGTTAGTTTACTGTCCATAATGATAACACTCATTATAGAACCCAGAATCACAGAGACAGCTGGGCTCTACTATGATCTTGTGAAGAACCTGCACTTTTCGAACAAATGCGCAGCGATATACATCTTTACACGGCTTCTATTATGTGTTAAATAACAAGGTTAAGTCTAGATAAAAAAATGACATGATTTAGCCATATTTGCAATTGAGTTGCTACTAGTCAATCACTGCTATCGGCTATTCAGCCCAACCAAGCCCTACAGTTTGCAGTGCAGCGATCCCATTTTTATACTTGTTTCTGCAGACCTTCAATTTTAGCGAGAACTGTTTTGAAATTAGTTGTCTATTAAAAATCCTTGCCTGGGATCAGATATTCAACAAATGAATGATATTCAAGACATATGAATAAATTTAATATTCGTTTAATGTGATAAGATATATCAATTTAAATGGCTAAACCTCAAATTCAATGTCTATTAACCTTAGTATTTGCTGTTACGGTTTCGATTGGATTAATACATCCATTTAATTCTGTTATGGCTCAACCAGCAGTACTAAAAGCTCCTAATCTAAAGGTGGAATTGGTTGCCAAAGGATTACGATTACCTACGAGTATGGCATTCTTGGGACCAAATGACATTTTAGTATTAGAGAAAGAAGCTGGAACAGTACAGAGAATCACAAATGGCAAAGTGCTTCCACAACCCCTACTTCAAGTTCCTGTTTCACCAAAAAATGAAAGAGGTATGCTTGGGATTGCTATTGGAAAGCACAATAATGGTCCTACATACGTCTTCCTGTATTATACAGTGTCTGGCAGCGGTGGTGGAGCAAAATCACTTGCAAATGTTCTTTATCGATATGAATTAGTAAACAACAATAACAACAACACCCAACAGTTAGGTAATCCTAAGCTTCTACTAAATCTCCCTGCACTTCCTGGCACTAATCATAATGGCGGCAAGGTAGTTATTGGTCCTGACAATAATGTATATACTGTTATTGGAGATCTCAAAACTCATAGAACCCAATCTGAGAATATAGTCAATGGACCGCCCGCAGATCGTACTGGAGGTATACTAAGAGTTACACAGGATGGTCAACCCGTATCAAACCCTCCACTCGGGCAGACTACGGCTCCACTAAATCTGTATTATGCCTATGGAATACGCAACAGTTTTGGTATTGGCTTTGATCCCGTGACTAACAAGTTATGGGATACTGAAAATGGTCCTGGGTATGGAGACGAGATCAATCTTGTTGAACCAGGCTTTAACAGTGGATGGGCGCATATAATGGGAATATGGGCTCCAGAAGGGGCAATAGGAAAAGAGACCGCTGGACCAGTCATTTCTAATCCATCATCTAACTTGGTAGACTTTGCAGGAAAAGGTAAATACAGGCCTCCAGAATTCATATGGTTAAAGTCAGTAGCTCCTACAGCACTAGTGTTCTTTAATTCTATAAAACTTGGCAAACAATATCAAAATGATTTGTTTGTGGGAGATTACAAAAATGGCAATATTTATCATTTCAAACTAAATCAAGCAAGAACAGGACTGGTTCTTAATGGAACACTGGCTAACAAGATATCTAATACGCCACAGGATAGTCAACCATTAATATTCGCCAGTGGATTTGATGGTGGAATTACGGATCTACAAGTTGGACCGGATGATGGCTACCTCTACGTTCTTACATTTGCAGGGTCAATATATAGAATACTTCCAACTTCTTAACTGATCTTTCTCTTTCCCTTTCTTTTCTTTATTCCTGTAAATTCATTTTTTGTGTATCTAGTAATTGAGAATATAGTAAGGGAATTGTGGGCAACTTGCAAAATTCCCTTATTTATTTTCAAGACTTTTCTAAGCTATGAATTGCAGTATCTTTTCCTAGAGATTTATTCTATGCTAAACAGGATAAACAACCTTTTATTGAAGTCAGAGAAGTAGAGTCGTGAGCCATTCACTTACAATTTTGTTGTTATTGGTTTTATTATTTACCTCCATCGTAACAGCAACAACTTCTCCGATTGTAATAGCAGCCATGCATACCAATAATAATAACAATGACAAAAAAAGTGATATTAATGGTATTGGTAGTAGTACCAGTGGCAGCAATAATGATAGTGAAAACAATAAAGATCAACCAATTAAAGGCGGACCTATAGGGATTTGTTCAGTAGGAATAAAATCAGCTTGCAATGGGCAAGCATTTGACCATTAATGAAAACAAGAATCCATCACCCATCACCCATAACTTTAATTTACTAGAGGATTAAAAGCACCAGATAACAATCAAACATATAACCTAAGAAGGTGTCAAACGAACTATTGACAAATGAAGATAAATGTATCGTAACATTCAACCTGAAGCAATCACAGTTTGACGAACTTGTAGCATCATTGCACCAATACGTAAAGGATGGAGATTTAGACGCAAAGACCTCGGTTGGTGGATTTGTTAAATTCTTGCTACAAACATATGGTATAATTGGATATGATAGCGATTCCCAATGATGATAGATGGTATGAATTGATCCACAGGAAATTCGATTTAGGACTGATCAAAATGTATACCAATCTGATCTATACCGATGGTAATAAAATGAAAAAATAGGATAAGACCTTTAAGGGTTACTTGTCATAAGTAACTTCGTCGGATACTAACTAACATATTCAGATCAGGTTTTCATTTTACTGTTAAATGGTTGATATTTTTACTATTACTCATAGTTGTCCTTATTATGGGTGAATGATATATTATTCTAACAAATATAAAATAGATCCTTCATGTTGTACTCCAGACAAATACTTTCCAGATTTTTAGAAACTAACAATACCTTCCTTTTAGTAATTCTCCATGTTCATAATTCCGATTATGCTAATTCAATATCTCTTTCACGCTGATTATGAATCTCGTGCTATTTGAAAGAAGGCTGTTTGTTATTATCTGTAATTTTTATAGGTACAAGTTCGCCGAATATCTCTATTCCTGTGGAGTCCTAACTCTATATCTACTGACTACACATAGTTTTATTCATTTTATACAATTCTCTTGTTTTCTACATCAAATATATTGACATAGGTTAAATATTATGGCTGGCAACTATATTACAAGCCAACTTTCGAACATACATTGCCTTAGGGTGGTGGTGTCTGGTAGGTTATTACTTGGTGGTGGTGACTATCAGATTCTACCACCGTTGATATTTTTGCTGTTCACGCTTTTGTAAGTTAACGTACACATGAGTTTTTAGCATTTAAACCAAACGAAGGTTGTTTCTGACATGACCAACATATAGAGGTTTAGTACCAGTATAGTATAGTGTAATATACTGATATTTAGTACCTCGGTGGTTGATACTTCTAATGAATTATCGTAAATATTTACCTTGATGTTTTCTTTACTAACTCCTGGCATATCAACAACCACTTTTAGTTCTAAATAGAAAGGTATCACTATTATAGATTATAAAACCAACATCTCTAATCTTAAATGATAAGCTAAGTTTCATTTAGTTACCATGGATATCAAATTAGAACAATACCAAGTATAATGTATTGTACTTTGGAACCGGTGGTTTTAGACCAGTTTCAAAGTATTTAATTGAAAGATGAAATCACACCTATCTCATGTGGTTTGCCACTCACAAACCTTTTACAACACTGGCAAATATGGAGAAACCACGGATGATACTATTTACAGATGCGTCCAGACTTACAAAAAGATGAATAAGCATGGTTAGTATATCCTGGGGAACACATCCAATAAGTGATCTCTTTAAGTTTACTAATCAAATTAACTATGGATTGCCCGTACTAGACTATTATTCCTATTACTATGTCATTATGCTATGTGATATGATGGTGTGTTGTTAAGTGATGATGTGATGATGAGAATGGTATTGCTTCAATAATGCTTAAAAAATTATCACTATCTCGTGGGTGTATTACTTTATTAATATCAAAACCAGAACTATTAAGTAATTTGTGAAACTCTTTTTCAGTTCTAATTCTTCCTTTGTGAGTGAGCGCAAGCATAACTATGTCTACAAATTTACCAATAAATGGTTTATTCCCTTCTGGCATGAAGAAATCAATAATTAATAGCTTAGAATTGTTCTTGTTCTGTTTGTCATCATCATGACTTGCATTAGTTGGGTCTGCTTTTGCACTTGTTTTTTCCATAGCTTGTAAACAGTTCTTTAATATCTTTGCAGCAGAATCATCATCCCAGTTAAGAATCACATTTTTTATGATATAGCCATCTGCACCAAGAGGAATAGATTTGAAGAAATCACCTTCTACCAATTTACAACGGGAAAGAAAATCCTTGCTATCTTCAGTTCTTGGATTTCCAAACTCATTAATAAACAGGTTTTTTGCACTTTCAATTGCATGGGGTAGATCAAACAATATGCCACTGAGATTAGGATTAGTCTTTAGGAGATGAGATAGAAAGATACCCTGTCCTCCTCCAATATCAGCAACAGTATTAAACTGTGAAAAGTCATACATGGAAGAAATTGATGAAGCATATGACAAGGTTAGTGATGCCATTGCATTATTAAATATCTGTGCATCTTTACGATTTTGATCCTGTTGAAAATACTCGAACATATCCAAGCCATTTGCATGTTTAAATGAATTTTCGCCAGTCGCTATAGAGTATGAAAGGTCGTTTATGGCTCTATTAAATGACTCTAATCCAAACATCAAGGCAAGGTTTCTGAGTGATCCTATTGTTTCGGATTGGAGAAGAGCTGCCTTAGGAGTTATGTCGAACTTTCGCTTGTTATTATTATCAATATTATTATTATTGAATTCTTTCCTTACTTCTTCCTCCTCAGTCTCAGTAAATATTCCAACACTTGCTAGCATGCGTAATAATCTATAAAGAGAATCAGGATGTGTTTTAGACTGTTCTGCGATTTCTTTAATAGTTTTGGGACCATTTTTTAGATAATCAGCTATACGTAACTTTGCAACAATGTAAATAGCCTGGCTCAATTGACCGTGTGCGAGTATATCCATAATTGTAAAGGAAGAGTTTTGTAAATGCGGCTGGTAATTCTTACTCTTGCCATTACCACTATTATTGTCAATTGTGGAATCTGAATTGGAATTGGAGTTAGTCATAGTTGAGATTTAATACATCATATAGAATATTATATTTCTCTTTCTTACCTTGACTTTATGTAGGCTTATGTCTTATTGAAAGGCCCGTGTCAATAAAAAACTAAATTGAAAGATTAGCAGTTTACTCATAATGAAAGGTGTCAGGTGCGGCCTTAAACATCTAGGAATTACAACCTGCTCCAATTATTTGTATAAGTTCCGTAAGGAGATGCGGTGTTTGCCAATAAGTTTGGAAAAACTAAACACAGAAAGTCTGCATTTGAATAAAACTATAACCGTATAGTGAAGCAGAATACTAAATTACATTCAATAAAAGAAAGGTCGCAGCTTGTGAATTAATTAATATTCTTTCATGGCTCTGGCAATTTGGTATGTTATAGTTAGTCAGTTGTGGGATTAAGGCCCAGACTGCCGATTTAGAGAGATACAAGAAATACTAATTGTACTTCATAGCTCTATAGTTTATTATTCTGTCGTTGGGGGTCCAAGGAATTTCTCCCCACATGTCGTGTTTATTCAATAATGCTCTTTCACAATCATAAAATGACACTTTCCTCTTCTGTACGAATTGTTTTAGTTTGTCCTACATCTCTTCTTCTAAGTAGACTATTTCTATTAATTCTGAAGCCTCGACTTTATCGATTGTACCATTCTAAAGGTAGCAATTTCTATAGACTGAGGAACTGTAGACAGATGGGACACTGTTTAAGACTAAAATCAATCAACCTAATGGGGTAAAATACACCCCATTAGGAAGAAGACTATCTTATGCATAATTCTCCCTGGTTCGAGGTCGCTGCACTTGATAACAAATCTACTTGGAAGAATTCTATTAAATGGTTTTGATTTTTGTTCTATATGCAATCTATTAATCTACTCTGGAGAAACGGTGGTAGGATAAGGTACTAATGAGTGGAACAGAGGTATGTCTTATCCTACACCGGAAATGTGATTGCTTGTCTGTGCTTTCGTTCTGAACAATTTTATTTAAATGGTCTGATTTTTGTTCTATAAGCAATCTATAAACGGAATCTTTTAGCAATCTAAAATTACGTTGACTCCAACCTATTACTTCAGGTGTGGTCTTGAACCAGTATCGTTTGACCCCATTCCTCCAATTCAAATATTATATGCCGTGATATTATTAGGAAGGTATTTATCGGAACATGCCTGTCGTTGTTGGAAAGTGCTTGCGTGTGCTGTATTTGTCGTTGTTACTACTAACGCACTAGATACCATGACTGCAGCAATAGCCACAATCAGAATTATTGACGTATTTTTCGTACTCGTCATCGTTCTATGAAATATTAGGAAAGCATATAACATTAACTAGCCACGAATTATGGTTTGTTCCAAATTCTAAATTCGTTCAAAAAAAGGAGTGTTTTCTACACCCGTCATGTCGTTAGTGATATCTCTAATTTCGTGCTTGAGGGTTTAGTCCTTTGCTAGTAACGTGTTCGGATAAAAGTATAGAAAGTATACTGTCCAGATTCGTTCGGGATTTTATAGACTTTTATCTTCAGCCGTCGTAGCTAGGCATTCTTCTATATACGTCAGTACCAGCATAATCTAACTCTAGAAGTCTCAACTGTTCAGTGTATTTGGTCTCCAAACCATTATCGCCTTGTTGCTTGGCTTGACTTATCAAAAGAATACTGTCGCATATTGACTTTTCCAATTTTTCTCTTGTTAATGTCAATTCCATTTACTATATACAACTAAGTATTACTAATCATTTTCGTTGACAGTGCGAGGTGGTGGTGCAATACAGAAGACTGTCTACAGATTTTGTTTTGCTAGTTTCTTAGCACACCACGGACAATATTGAAAGGGCTTCAAGCTGCCAATAGCACCCTGATAGCCCCAAGCATAGATATGCCAAGTCAGCGCTTGCTACAATTAACTTTATGATTATAGACCAGATGTGGGCTGCGAAGAGAGAGTACTACGAGGACTGAATGTTGCTGGGAGAGAGACCGCAGCCGTTCCCTAGTGTAATGAATGTGTAACCTATTATAAGTAACAGAGTGTGCTGGAAAAGAGAAAAAGGAATAAAAAGTCCCTCCTTCCCTATATTTCTATAGAACCAAAGAATGCTTTGCTTAGATATGAAACCAGAAATAGAAACTGTGTATGGTTCCCGTTGAAGAGTAAGTTATCAAACAACAAATACCAGCAGCAAGGAGGTATAGACAAGATGTTCTCTCTCTATATTAAACACCAAAGCAGATATTATAGACTAATAAATTACTGAATGTATTCGAGAAATATTAGTGTAGACACCAATCAGATTGGAAAGTTATACGTCAATTGGAAAACCATTTTACTAACTAACAATATCAATGTAATATCAATTTCTATCACTATTGATTAGGGTTCGTATTCAGGAAAACGATAGGGGTTTTAGTAGCAAAACATTAGCGAAAAGGTTAAAGGAAATCGATATGACAAGCATACAATTTATTTATTCCTGCTCTTCGAATTTAATGCAATCACATTCCAGACAGAATTCTACCGGTATAATTTTTCCTGTTCTTCTGTTTGTAACAGCTGAAGACATATGGTATAGTTTGGGATGTCTGCACCTACAAACTGTTACTTCGCCCATCGGATTTAATTCTAATATACGCTCTAGTTCATTCTTCTTAAACTTCTGGATACATCTTCTATATTGATGATGGTAGACTATAACATGCTATAAATCCTATTATTTATAATTAGTAATCAAAAAGTATTGTATATCTGCCAGAACTAAATGGCGAAGATGGGCATTGGACAGTATTTCCCAATCATCCTATGTAAAAAGGAAGGATTAACAACTGCCTATAGAACAATAGTAGTAACTTTTTAATAATTTTCTTCAGAGGTAAAATGCAGACAAACAAATTCAAATTTCCGGTGTAGGATAAGCCAAACCAAAGGCAAATCCACTCATTCATTAGTATCTAGTAACTTATCCTACAACCGTTTCTTCAGATTCACTTATCTCCCGTGCCCTCTTCATATGCTCGTTTAGTCCTTGTCCGTTTGTTACTGTAATTTATGAATGATTTATCGCTGTAACTCCTATTGGTTTATTGATATTGGTAGGACTTCTTACTATTGTTATTGTCTTTGTCTCCTGTAACCTAGCAGACAAAAAATACAAGGTGATATGGTAGCTGAACTTTCGTATTATCTTTGACTCTTTCACGCAGTCTTAACGACAGATTTGATTCCTTCACTTTCCTCGTTATTTTCTATATTGATGTCCTGTCTTTCTTAGCTGATGTATATTTAGGAATGTTAAATAGGGTTTCGATATTACGGAATATTCAGCTTTTTCTGAACCATTTTGTGCATGCATGTAAAATCTGACTGTCCGATAAAGTATTAAAAGTAGCCAGAATGACCAAAATCAGAAATCCTGTTTTCTATTGACAATGGTTAGTCAGTACTTTGAATATATTAACCGAAGGATTAGGACTTCCTGGTTAGTCCACTAGTTATACCAACTTTGGTGCACACCCAACTACGACTATTTATCTTATGGACTACCTTGTACTATCATATCATGTCTGTTATCGACCACTGCAATGGTGTTCATATTATCGTTCAAAAGATTAACTAATGATCGTGATGATGCTCAACCGAATCTATGGTTGGCTGCGTCTCGCTTTCTTGCTTTATTACATCTAGTACTTTTTGCCAGACATGTTTCTCGAATTCATAGGCCATTATTCCACCAACAGCTACACCAGCAGCAAGTCCAACTGGTCCCCCAACAACAAGACCTACCGCTCCAGGCCATAATAGACTACCAAACCATGCTCCAGAAGCAACTTCTACTGCGTAATCATTGGGATATCCTGTGAGTGATACATGAATTTCTCTTAGAGAACCGACCCATACCTTTGGTGATTTGTTGATTGCTACGATGCTCCTTAAAGGCACAGCGTTAAGAGTCCCTTTATATTCTGAAACAATCTCTAAATCTTTTTGATCTTGTAATAACCGTTTTATATCACTGTATAAATTATCTAAATTTGTATTCAATCCCCTGTAATGCTGTACTTTTGCCATGATTCATGTGTGGATTGCGTGTATATATTTAAGTTACTAGAGAGACTCTGAAGCAATGTGTTCATCCAGCTAATTCAATATTACATAACAAGACTCTTCTTTCATTTGACAACTCTGAATCCCTTTGATAAACCATTTTCTCTATAAGGTAACATTTATGACCTAGATGGAGATGACTCTAGCAGACTGAATTCAAGATAAGTAATGCCAATAACTGATACTGATGATACCGTCGATAGGTTCCTGGTTCATCTCTCCCCGTTTTTACATAATAAACAGCTCACCACGATTCTCTCTTCCACATATTTTCGCAAAAACAGTTCGTCCTATCCATATATGTTAGCATTTTGAAGTCCGTTTTGGATATCAATATTCGACCGCGCTAATCCAATATTATTTTATCCTTTGTCAGTTTGCCAACGAAATTTTGGTGGACATAAAATAGTGAACAAGTTAATCTGTCTTGAGAAACTCAATTAGTGTTACATGACTTTGATACAATTTATCACGTTACAATAACTCGTCGGTTAATGAACCACTGGAGCAATAAGTAAATTGTCTTATGGAATGCTGAGTCGAGGGGATATCCCATTTTTACAATTTTCTTTAGGTACAAAGAAAGGCAATGTACTCATCGCGCTATTATATCTAAATTCACCTAATAACATATCATGACGAAACTACGTATTACTTGCTACTCCCAGCTTACTGGACGGTCACTTGGCGTTCCCATGACTGTCTGTCCAATTTACATTATCATAGCTTATGTTATCAAAGAAAACGTTTCCTTTCCAATGGAAATGTTCGATACGACATAGCAATGTAGTCAACGCTAAGGACCATAGATATATACACAAGTACATACACCTATCTAGAAAAATTCGTATCTATGATTATATCGGGGTACAATGCATGGCAATGTACCCAGTATTATTATAACAAACCGGCGTGTGAACTAAAATAATGTTCAGTAGAGATAATCGCAAATTCTATACCTCACCTCATGTGACTGCTATAACGCTTCTCATGATTGGTATTATTATTACAAGTGGCACATTATTTGCATTTCTACTAGTATTATTAAACCAGAATCATGCTGCAAATGCTCAAGTACAACAGCAACAACGGGCTAATGGTACATCTTTTCAGCTGGGTAACACGACATTTTCTCATCGTTTGGCCTCTGTTAATGGCATTCAAATGCACTATGTTATTGGAGGCCATGGACCTCCTGTTGTTTTATTACACGGATGGCCAGAGACATGGTATGAGTTCCGTCTTATTATGCCAGCCTTAGCAAAGAACTATACAGTTATTGCACCCGATCTTCGAGGCCTTGGTGACTCTTCAAAACCAATTATTGGTTATGATGGTAAGACTGTCGCTGAAGATATACATCAACTAGTTACCAAGTTAGGATATAAATCGATTTTCCTAGCTGGTGGTGATGTCGGAGCATTGATGGCTTATCCTTATGCAGCTGCACATCCTACAGAAGTAAAGAAATTAGTGGTCTGGGAAGCCCCCATTGTAGGTCTCACAGCCCCTGGGAGAGCACCTGTATGGTGGTTTTTCTTCCATCAGGTACCTGATCTACCAGAAGCGCTTGTAAACGGGAAAGAGACAACGTATCTATCATGGTTTTATAATAATCTTGCATATAATCCAGCTGCCATAACTCAGGATGCTATCAATCAATATGTTAGCCATTATTCTGCTCCTGGCGGAATGCGTGCAGGATTTGAGTATTATAGAGCTCTTCCACAGGACGCGATGCAAAATATGAATTATTCAAAGACCAAGTTAACAATGCCTGTACTAGCTTTAGGGGGAGGATTTGATCCAGCACTTGGAGGTAATCTCACTATGCCTATTATTGCATATTCTATGAAGCAGGCAGCTCAAAATGTACAGACTATTGTAGTTCCAAATTCAGGTCATTGGATTCAGGAAGAGCAGCCAGTTGTTATGGTAAAATTACTAAACAATTTCTTTAGCGGCAAGCCTGCCATGGAAACTAGTAAATAAAAACAAGATGACAAGAAGTTCGACTTGTGAAACGCTAATTGAGTAGAAGAGGTATGCTTGAATACTATATTTTACTTGGTGCAGATATTATTGTAGTGATAAAATGTTGGCAACTATATCAACTATAGCAACCGATGCTCAATCTATTTCATTCTTTGCTAAACAAAAGAAACAGAGACTACACTAAATCAAGATAATAGTAATGAAATAAGAATGAGACTGATAGTAGCCGTTTTGTTAATTATCATCAGTTTTTCAATATATTTCAACAATCCAAGCCTTAATCAAACTTGGTCTGTACTGCAACAACAACAAAATAAAGGCTTGATGGTTGGTGATGGTAATGGTGGTGATGGTGTTCATTCACCTCAATCTCAATTTGAGAAAAACTATACTACTATGAAGAATGCTGTCAAAAGCGGAATAAGTCGTCCAGTAATATCAGCTGGAATGTCAGAAATGAATCATACTATAATGACTACTACAATGAAGCTTGACGCTGCTCAATTCAGACAAATTGACAAATCACAATTCATGAAAGCGCCTGAGTTTACTCAAATTAGCGGCTACATAAATACACCTAATAGCAATAGTCCGATTACGCTTTCATCTCTTAAAGGAAAGGTAGTCTTACTATACATTTGGACATACACATGCATTAACTCTATTCGTCCTATGCCGTACATTGACGATTGGAATCAAAAATATGCAAACAAGGGATTGGTCATAGTCGGTGTTCATTCACCTGAATTTCAATTTGAGAAAAACTATACCAATGTGAAGAATGCTGTCAAAAGATTTGGAATAACTTATCCGGTAATACTTGATAGTGACCATGGAACTTGGAATGCATATGGAAATAATTATTGGCCTAGATTTTACTTGATTGATTCTCAAGGATATTTACGATATGACCACATTGGTGAAGGTGACTATAATCAAATAGAAAAATCGATCAAGTCGCTAGTATCTGAACGCGCTGCTCTAAGTGGTGCAAAAG
>JBEDUN010000162.1:0-3913 GCA_040414675.1 Nitrososphaeraceae archaeon
CATTATTGTTATCTGTAGCATCGATATGGAATGCCCACCCGACATTAGTCGCGCCTACCTCCCTGAAAAGATTTACAATATGTCTGTACGCTGCTTTGTAAGGACCTGGTCCCTCTTGGCTCCATGGAAACGAGTTAGTATTCACCTCTACTCCATACTCTATTAGCAATTTAGTGCCAAAGCTTTTGGCTGATTTTGCATAGTCTCTTAACTCCGCGTCGAATTTTCCTGCTAGAATATTCTTCTGAGTATACGGTCCAGCGTCTGAAAGTTTGTCTCCCTGTCTAACCCAATTCTGTATTCTAATGAAAGGAACTGCACCAGTAGTCCGGATAGAGATGCATTTATCAAGAGGAAAATGTATTCCATGAAACCAGTTGTCACTAAAATATGCAACTCCAATTTTCTTGCCTGCCAGATTGTTAAACTTGTTTACTAAGTATGCATTACCATCCTCATTCCCAGATTCATCAGTCATTGCCCCTAG
The DNA here is from genome assembly GCA_040414675.1 of Nitrososphaeraceae archaeon. Taxonomy (GTDB): domain Archaea; phylum Thermoproteota; class Nitrososphaeria; order Nitrososphaerales; family Nitrososphaeraceae; genus JARBAU01. The sequence continues at coordinate 488 of JBEDUN010000162.1, forward strand.
TATTATTCCATTATGATGCAATTGGGTAGAGTTTGTTTGCTTAATTGCCTCGGCTGGGGCATATAGATTGAATTTGTATAATATTTGTAGTTGGACTAGCTCTTTTCGTAAGGTGTTAATGTAATCACCTAACTTCTCTATGTGGTTTGATAAATCAACAGGTACTAATTGTTTGTTGAAGCTTTTTTGACCATTGATATTAGCATATATGATAGGACTGCTCAAATTAATAGCTAAGACTACCAGCGACAGGAGAATCATAATTAAAATTGAACTGAAAACCAGCATTCTTGTCCTGTGATTTAGACGTCGCATCTTCATTGAAGTAAGAGAAGTTTACGGTTTAGTCCCTAAACTCTCTTTTAATTGTACCGCAGTATTGTATACCGCAGTCAAATTATATGTAGGATAATAAAAGTAGACATACAGAAGATAATATCCTGAACTAGCTGCGTGCGGTATGACAAAGTTGCCGACATCACCTGTATAATTTCCTAGGTTAATAGGAGTACCAAGTAGTATATCATTTTCAGGATCAACGTCTTCGATATTAGTATTAGGTGGAGGGAAAGGAGAAGTTATAGGAACCAGTTTTACTGTTGCTGTACTGTAAACTATGTCTGCGTCGGTGCTCGAATTAATATTAAACTTCTCACCGGTCATGAGAGTCGGAATAGGTGTAGATAGCCCATAATCTGGATTAGATATTGCAAGGTTCTGTCGTGTTCCTAGATTATTTCCTAGAAGTATAAATTGTTCATCTAGTGATGAATTGCTATGGTTAGATAATATAATGCTTACATCATCTGGAGGATCTAATATATTGGTAGTACCTAATCGCTGCAGTTGGGAAACGCTGGAACTATCTTGAATTAATTGAGCTTGTGCGGATCGGTCTCTGAGAAAAAATAGACCGGGATCGACAGAAAGGAGCGATATTAGACATATGACTAATAACATTATACCTTTAAGCTTCATTCAAAATAGTTTATCTACAAGGAATATTAACCTGATCTAACGATGTTAAGTCAGATTTTTAAATAAGCGCAGTATTCGATTTAAGCGTTAAGCTATTTCGACATTATGGGCATATTGGTTACTCAATAATTCGTATGCGATCTTTAAAAGAGATCTAGTCTAAGTTTAAACTCTTTTTGACATAGATGTCTGTGATTCGCATAATTTGTTATTGTAATAATTCTTAATAAATTCTATGTTGATGTGGTATTGTACTACTTGATAGAACCGGCTAACAATAAAGTCTATAAAGTTACATTTCTTAATTGTAATACGAGTTAGGGCGAATTAATAGTAACATTTATTCCATATAGCTTGTTAATGACTACCCATATTCTGGAAAATGCTGCCAATAAAGCGGATGATGTAAAAACTATTATAGTATTGTACCTGTTTCGATGTATACATTCACTTGAATCGGACATTTATTAAGTACTAGCCGCTAGCTATCGTACCCGGCCACCACCACCACAGTAGAAACCCGGATTACGATGTACCAGCGGTCTAACATCAAGGCAATGATCGTATTAATTAAACATAGGTTAACTATGTTATCTTACTATATAGTATAGGCAGTGAAGAACAATGTTCAGTTAAGGTAAACACTCACATAAGGTAAAACACGGTACGATAGACAATGATATGACTTCCGATAAAATACCTTCTGACGACGACGAGTATTTTGAGCAAATGCTCGACGAGGAAGAATCTAGAAGTCATAAAAAAATGAATCAACATGCTAGACTGACGATAATTCGTAATGCAAAGCTACAGACTGAAATAGTAAATAATAAAATAATAAAGCAATTTCCAAATATGCCTGGCCAATGGATTGCTGCTGCACACTATATTTTATTGTCAATAATATCTTCATACTTACAGGCTGCAGACCAACATCGACTTGAAAGAGATATGACTCTTTCTGAGGCAAAAGATATGATTAGACATTCAGTATTAGTTCAAACTGCCAGAATAATAGCAGAAATTGACACTTATCCTGACATTGCAAATGTCAAGAATTGGTACCAAAGTCAGAACCATCTTCGTAAACTCTTCGACAACGAATCTAACGAGTGTTGACATGAGATAAAATGATTTTTTTGGTATAAGTATTGATCGATTTTCACTGAAATAGAATTTATATTATCAACATATTTCATACTGAAGAACTTCTATTGTATTATTTCTAATTCATTATTAACCAGTAAGAGTAGGTTGCAGTAAGAATAATGTGTTTTTGGGATCTTGTATATATCTTCAAAGCTGTTTTTAGAAAGACTATAATCTCAAGAGTAAATCCAATGGATCGTCATAATATCGTAGCTGAGTTATTTGCCACGGTAATAATCATGTTATCTCTTGTAACATCTAGCCAGATCGCCTTGTCCTCTATACCTTACGGTGATACACTCACTGACACAAGGATGAATTATAATTCCATCTTACTTCCATCTGACGCAAGAATTGTTTCTACTACTGCAGCTGAGGATACGTGTCAAAAGCTTCCAATAAGCAACGTTACGGCGAATGGTGACGATGGCAATCATCATCCTCCAAATGCAATAGACAATAATGTTAATACGTACTGGTCAAACCTTGGTGTAGGTTCTTGGATTCAAGTAGATCTTGGAACCAAAAAGACCGTTTGTAGTATAGATATTGCATGGTATAATGGGAATGTACATCAGAATAATTTTGTAATATCATTTTCAAACGATGGAAATACTTTTACAAATGTATTGTCAGGAACGAGTAGTGGTACAACTTCATCACATGAGAGCTATAACTTGGCTGCAAATACTGAGGCTAGATTCATAAGAATCACAGTCAACGGAAATACACTGAACAATTGGGCATCCATAACAGAAATTGCTGTTAATGGGCTTGCAGGTAATACGCGACCAATTACCAATGGTATAATTCATGGCGCAATGACTGATGGGACAGGACGTGAGGATGGTAATGCGGATCTGGTAAATGCATTTAACAATCTGGCTGGAAAAAAGATAGGTGTTGCATATTTTAGTGACAACTGGTTTCATGGAATACATTTTCCTCTTGATAAATGCATCTCTATCCGGACTACTGGTGCAGTTCCTTTCATTAGAATACAGAATTGGGTTAGAGAAGGAGACAAACTCTCAGATGCTGGACCATACACTCATAAAAACATAATATCTGGAATGTTTGATGATCAATTAAGAACATATGCACAAACAGCCAAAAGCTTTGGCACTAAATTGCTAATAGAGTATGGAGTAGAGGTGAATGGTAATTGGTTCCCATGGAGCCAAGAGGGACCAGGTCCTTACAAAGCAGCGTACAGACATATTGTAAATCTTTTCAGGGAGGTAGGCGCGACTAATGTCGGGTGGGCATTCCATATCGATGCTACAGATAACAATAATG
>JBEDUN010000163.1:0-20308 GCA_040414675.1 Nitrososphaeraceae archaeon
CGTGATTCAAAAGATTGCCATCTACCTGAGACAAACATAGTCATTATCCGCAGCTTCGATGAAGTCTTCCCAGGTTAGATAATCCAGATCTATCTGTTTTCCAAATCGTTTTATGAGCCATTAAGAACAAGCTGCAACCCCAATCGTAATGAAGAGTCCACTGCCCGCCAATTACCATTTAATTGATTGATGATGACAAGTCAATATCACTTTTGGGGCATTATTAGCACAAAGTCACCACAATATGGCAAAATGTCAGAATGTTAATAGACGACATTCATTCTGAATTACGCCACATCTATTTGTAAAATTACGATTAGTTAACTGTATGTCGGAAATAGATTACTAAGAGAAAGCACGAACCTGTTGGTCCCATCCATCCATTTTGGCGACCCTGGTTAACAAAACAAACGCGTCATTAAGTAATGGGATGATCAATCCTGAACATGATATGATCCGGCAAGACTGTATGAAACAAACAGTCTACTCGAAATCTGTCAATATAAATACCTCAAACCATTTATCGCAAATTCGGGTGTATAATGAAATTCATCTTTCCTGGCTACGTAGAAATTCGGAGTTATGATATAAATTGCTAACAGAGTTGCAACCTATCGACGTCTATCTTCAATTTTGAATTTATGCGTTACCATAATTATTATATGTAGTATACTATCGGTAAAGGTGATGTTTATGTATAGAGTCAAATTAGATATTGGTGCTAACCGTTAAGCCAGGTGATCTGTTATAGTGGTAAAGCCATTCGGAATTTGTCAATATTTATAATGTTATGTTAATCATGAGTTAATTTAGAGTCACAATTAAGATTTATTTTTTAGTCGGTTATAATCTCAATGATTTGCTCTTCTAAATTTTATCTTCAAATTTCTGACTTCCAATCTATTCAAATATGCTTATGTTACCAGTGCTATCCGTCGGCAGTTTTGATGTGGATTGTTCTGAAGCCATAGTAATCGGCCTCATTTCAATTCCACAAACTATACGACACATTCATGCTTCAATTGTTAAATATGTGTAGGCGATGCACATAAAATATGTAGGTGTTCTTAGTCTGTTATGTCGGTGATTCCCTGTTTTAACAATAGTTTTTCAAAGTAATTATCAAATTTGTTATTGTTAACTACGTCGTCGGAGTATATCCCTAGCGTAATAACTCGTCCCTTCTTGTAATTGAGTTCATATGTAGCTATTATTGGCTTGTTTGCAACTTGTCCTTGTGACTCAGATGTGGATGCGACTGGAAAATAGGTTTTAGAGATTGACGCGTTATAATTGAAGAGTACTACATCATGTGGATTGTCAAGATATTGTTCTTCATGTGGCTTGTAGCCAAAAGGATCGTTTTGGAATGAACGAACGCACTGGAAACATAGGTAATTACTTCCAACCCATTGTGATGTTTCATTTTTCCATCTTTCAGCTACACTTTTCCACGCAGATCTACCATTAAAGGCCCAATAGTGGCCTTTGACCAAACTAACTGTCTCCTTCATAGGATCATATTTTACTTCAGCATAAAATACATTTCCATCCATAATAAGTATAGTACCACCATTGGCAACAAATCTTTTCAAGTTATTATACTCTTTTTGTGTGACATATTCTTGGTGTCCCAATATGAGGAGATCAAATGCATTACTTCCATTCCTGGCAAACATAAAGCCATTGTCTGCAGCTACATCATCGTATATCGTAATGTTAGAATCAGGACTCACGGTCCTGATGTCATTAAGTAGTTTTAACATCGAAAATACATAGGGTAAAGACGGATACGAAGATGCATTCACTGGGACAGATAACAAATATAGATCTGTAGTGACATTTTTACCAACTGGTATACTATTGTAAATCTTGTAGAATTTATAAAATCCATTTGCATACGCTGCAGCAGTGAATGAAGGTTTTATTAACGCTATACGAGGACCTTTTTCAGTTGGCATACTTTCTTCTTTATGAAAGATCATTTTGGACAACTGCGTTTGTGACAATAATTCTCTTTTGACAATTCTGCTGGAAGTCTGAGTTGAGGAGGATGTTGAAGAGGAGGAAGAGGAGGAGGATTTGGTGTTATTTAACGGATTAGGAATGCTACTACTACTGTGAATATTATAATTGCTGCTATTGAGGGCGGACTTCATTAATGCGAGTACAGATGAGGATGAAGGCACTGGGTCATCTATTAGTAAACGATTTGGACTAACTCCTTTATCTTGTATTCCTGTTAACGTGGTAGTGTAACTGGCACGTTTAGTTTGAGTACCTACCAATTCCTGCGATGTCTCATTATTGCGCTTAACCCACCTTGGAGGTATTTGAATGTCCTTTAAGCTATTGTTTAACTGAGCTTTAATAGCATATGCTTTAGCTAATGTTGTAGCATGTAAAAATAAAATCCTACTACCATTACTAACGCTAAAGCTATTTGCAGAGTAGTAAGAAGTAGAGATAACTAGTGCGGCTATGATCATAAGAATAATAGTCACAAGGGATAACGAGCCTGATCTTGAACTTGAATTGTTTATCCTATCCCGGTTTGTCATTTTGTCAGTCTCTTTATGAATGGTACAATAGATTTACACGATTGACACTATAAATTATTGACTAACAATGTTATCCATCCAAGAGTATGATTATAATCTATTATTTTATCTCTGCATTATGCATATCGCCAAAACAAGTAGCAAACGCGGTCTTACTATGTGGGAATGGTAAGAGTTTAGGCAAGATAATATTATGAAATATATCATCTTAATCGTCTTTTCTAGGTTGAGAGATCAAATAGATAGACCTTGGTCTGGCAAAGACGAGAGAATTATATATTTCTAACACAAGGTGTATGCCATACAATAAATTCTATAGATAAGAATTTGTGCTATTTAGATGGAATAAGAAGACGACGACGACCATATGGGATCCAGAATCAGGTCCAGTTTAACTAACGAACCCTATAGTCTAGTGAAGTTTGATAACATTTTAGATCACAACTCTAGCTATTGCTTTAGATGTTATAATCACCAAATAACATCTTATTCATTTACAAATATGAGTATAGAAAGTCTAGCAGGGGTGTTTTCACAAAGGAACTGAGCTGATCAATCAATGGGCAGTTCTGTAATGAGCGCGATTATTGGATTCTTAGTACAGAAAATGATGAGTTGAGGTTGAGCTGATGTGTAGGAGGTATTGTTATCCGGTCTTACAGGCGGTAGCCGACAAGGTAGTGGTGGCGGCATAGGTGGCATTGATTCTATCCTATCAAGTCTAGGAGGATTGAATAAAGATCATGAATTAGTAAGACATGTACAACATAATACTGGCATAAAAGATCCAGAACAAGCCAGACAGCATACACAGCATGGAGTTCACATGTTAAATGAGCAATCTAAGGGTAACCCACAAGAACATTAATCAATACTAGCTGGATTTTTGGGAAGGGGCAGTGGAAGTAGTCAACAAGATAGTGATAGTGGTAGTAGTGGTACAGGTACTGTAGACATGCTTGGCATCTGAACTAAACTACACCTTACTTTTCTTCTCTTTCATCTTTAAGTGATTTGTAAACTCTCTCAATTAATAGATCAAACTCAGTACTCTCTTCACGACTCGTATGCCTTCTTTCTGACAAATACCAATTTAAACTAGCATAGATCCACTCTAATTCTTTCTTAGAAACATTAATGCTAATCATTCATTTTTTATCACATTTGTATCAATAGTGGTCGCACTTAGTATGCATTTGCCTGTAGATTTAGTAACAAAGTCTCTTACCCTATATGAGACTATAATGCCAAGCAATATGATGCCCAGTAACGATTTGATCAATTATAAGTGAGATACTATTCGTAAATAAAGGATTTCTTGATATTAATTCTAGAAGAATTTCCTATTCTATTATTCGAGATATTGTGACTTGATAAGATAGAGCGACCAGGCCAATTATCCACCTGAATCGCCCTACAATGTCAATAAAGAATCTCTGGGGATTCCTAGTAGTAGTTAACATGCACAATGTTATAATGTATTCTAAACATAGTCGTTGAATCTTTTGTGTCAATAAACAAAATAATAATTTTAACTTAGCAGTTACATCGTACGCCTAATTGTAACTATTTCTTTTTATAAAAATATATATCAGTATTCTGCTATGCTCAGTAAGCCCCAATGGATACTTTGAATAATGTTATGCGCCATATCAGATCATAATACTTCTAAAATGGGATCAAAGTGTAGAATCGCACCTTATACATAGACAATAATGATAGAATTTGTACATCTATAATGATGTACGACAGTGATCAATTGTAGTGCTATAGCGTTTCGACAGCCTAGATTTTTAACCAATATATTGATAAAAGATTCTGAAAACAGAGTTTTCTTTACAAATAATCCTACTAACAAATATACATTTATAGTCGCTGGCACTGCAACCAACCAACGTGGATAGCGCAATTATAGTAAGCCAATTGCAGTGACGGAATCACCAGCGACACATGAGTATTGTGGTTTCGCAGAAGGTAGTGTATGGCTGCGGTATTTCAAAAAGACTTAACTTTGTTATCTAAAGTATAACAAGTAGTATGAATAATGCCTACTTCCAGATAGAATCCAACCAAGACATGTATAATAGACCATGTAGAATCCAGCAAGTATCCCGTAGTCCCCGGTTTCTGGACTCTACACGGTCTTCATTTTTTGCTATTAATTTTATTCATTAAATCAAATCGGTTGCTAGCTAGCTAGGTAGATAGGTCAATGAGAGGAATTCGCTAACCAGCAACCGTGATTTCATGACTTGTGGTCTATCAATAATGACCAGAGCGATGATAGCCGTAGGCATCATGGACCGTATATTATTTAGCGATACAAGCCAATAATTTTCGAATAATTTTACCTTCGTTTCGTATCTCTCTTTTTCCAGATTTATTAATATTAAATTATTGTAAATGATCATGTGAGACTATAGTTTCCTTTCTAGGTCAGTTTCTAACCAATCAGCGAATCAAGTGGCAGCTTTTTAACTAAGAGATATTGTAGACACCAAAATGTAGTATACGACTAAGCTGTTCACATTCGCTATTATATAAGTATAAAGTCGTTTTGCCGGACTAATTGTGAGCCAAGTAAATGAAATAAAGACAAAAATTCTTTATCAGAACGCGCCTCCTTCACATTTGGCTTTTAACTATATACACAGACATTCTCGACTCAATTTATCCATATAGATAAGAATCAAATTTTTATTGATCCCGTATAATATTATCTGAAACAGTTTCTTCTAATGAAGGTGTGAAACATACTACATTAAAACATTTTCTAGTTTGAAAGATCAAGTGAATAGACAGGCGTCTGGTGAGATGATAAAAACTAATGCGTGTTTCTATCATGAGGTGCGCCGATTACTACAAATGTCTAAACGATTAGTTGACCGTGAAGGGATGGGCAGAACAAGCGGCGCCATAACAATGATCAATGAATTAAATTAGAACGTAAGATCAAATTCTAGTTATAATACTTATTTTGCCACTGCAGCTCAACCTTCTATTTAACTACAATTTATAAGCACGAATGGAACGAAAAATATCAAATGAAAGATTCGCTATTTATTACGGTTGTAAGCATCGTAGCTATTACAGTATTAGCCGCTATGACAACAATAGCTGCACCCAACGTTTTTGCACAGAATGTCAGTTCGCAGATGAAGCAACTCATCAACGCTTGTATGTATAATAATGCTACTGCATGTAAGGCTCTGGAAGGAAATAGCACTACAACACGCTAGCAACTAGGTTGAATACAAACTCGGGTTCCGGATTGTCTCAGACCACCATATACTTAAACTGTCGTTACATTCTGTCTGATAATAGCCATGATTGGCACTCAAATTATGTGGTATCAGTTTCCCAAACAAGCCTCCAAAAAACCCCCCACAAGCTGCACGCTGCTCTGATCACGAACTGAACAAATTCCAGCTGCTTGACAATCGCTTTTTTTATTTTGTCATTATCAATCTAGTAATCGATGCAAAAGGTTTCCTATAACTAAATCCAAAGCCTATCTGAGATGTCTGAATTGATGCTATCTGAACTCATCTTGCAATCAAGTATACGTTATATCAAATATCGATATTGTTTATAGGTAACTGCATTAGAGGAGAAGAATTGGTTGAATGTTTGAGTCAATATTAAACAAATTTCAGTTAAGATTCAAGAATAGAGAATGGGCTGCAATTGTATTGGCTGAATCACTAAAAGATATGCTAAAAACCAGAAAGATAAACTGTAAAGATATATCCATTTTTGGTATTCCACGAGGTGGAGTAGTAACTGGAGATGTCATTGCTCAAAAGCTTAAGGCAAGTTTTAATATTCTAATTCCAAGGAAAATATCTGCACCTCATAACGAAGAATTAGCGATAGGTGCGGTAATGGAAGATGGTACCACATATCTGAATACCGAATTAATTAGAATACTAAATATTTCACAACAATATATAGACCAAGTCAAATCTGTGCAGATCGAAGAGATAAAACGCAGACGTTCGCTTTATCAAAATAAGGCTATTGATGACTATTTCAGTATGACTCATGACATTATAGATCAATATAAAATTGTGATCTTGGCAGATGACGGAGCAGCTACGGGTGCTACGATTATAGCTGCTGCAAAATGGATAAAAGGTAAAAACTTGCCAATCCAATTAATAATTGCCACTCCTATTGCACCAAAAGAAATCGTAACTAGACTAAAGCTGGAAGCAAATCATGTCGAAGTTATTATATCTCCATCGACTTCTCGTTTCAAATCTGTTGGTCAATACTATCAGAGTTTTGAACAGATTACAGATGAACAAGTTATTGAAATTATGAGACGAAGAGGCTTATTGTTGTAGAAAGGTTCATCCATTAACTAATATCAATTCAATTTAATTATCAAAACTGACTGCAATGCAATTCTATTGCATGATTTTAGAAGATGGTTAATAAATAAAGAGCTCGAATAACATAGGACGTCCTACAAGGGCACTCGTCTTCGGACTACATATTCAGCAAAAATCTGGCGGATTGATAAACTATTTCAAACTCCATTATTAGAAGATCACAGGAAATTTGTCGTGTGGCGCGTTCTTGCACCTTATCTTATTAATGTTAGAAAATGTTCTATTTACGAACCTCGAGTATGATCAGAAATTGGCTTGACATATGTTGTAGTTTAAGCATAATGATAGTCATTCGTATGTTCAAACACTCGATAAATATGATACTCGTTACCAAGCGGATTTTAAATTTTATTGCTTTTAATTCTAATATGGATCATTATCGATGTTGGTTCTTTAAAGTTCCATCATTATCCCCAGCTATTCTTAATGCAGTAAAATTAGTATGGCAAACCCATCTGGTCAACAATACTAACAATTATAGTTTAACCTTGCTTGATTTTTTTATTTCATTTGATATATGAAATCTATTAAACCAGCATAATGCAGCAGCCATAATTAAGTAATCAGTTATAAAGAACAAATCCCAAAACAGGAGGTTATGGGAACTTCCACTTGCAACATCGTTTGCAAAGCCATCGTCTGCTATTGCGTTAACTAGGAGAGATAATGAAGTAAGAAACCAAGGAACCGATAGCTGATAATCTTTTCTTAGATTTACAAGCACTAGGACAGCAGGAACAATTAGTATGAAATCTAACATAGGATAGGTAATGTTTACAAATAATGGTACTGTATCACTAAGACCATGAAAATCAAATGATATTAATGTACGAGTTATTGAGTAAATGAGAAATGAAACCGAAACAATAGAAGATATGATAATAACAATACGATTTTTGTTATTATCAAATCTAACCGGTATAGCCTTTAATGCCATAACTAAATGTGCAGAAAGAAATCCATAACCTAAAAACCAGAAAGCATCTGCAATAGATGCAACTGGATGTTCATTAATTCCCAGTCCAAAATAATAATATGTAAGTACAATATCAGCACAAAGCCATGAGATTAATCCCAACGTAAGAAAGAGATATGATTTACCATGATATCCTTTGAGTTTATGTCTCCAAACAGCAATAACGCCCAAGCTTGAAGCAACGATAGCAGTTACGTCTAGCTCTATTAAAGCAAAAGCATGCTTACTAGTTGAATCAGCAAAAATTATAATGGAATTTGCAATTAATGCCGATGCTACCAATACAAAAATTAGATTTCTTAAAGCATCTTTATACTGAATAGGTTTTTCGACATAGTCATCTTTATCCTCTTTTTCTATGTTACTTCACAAAATGAATAAATTTGTTGAATAAAAATTTTTCTTAATCAGTATGCGGAATACAATTTTAATTTGCACTCCATAGATGTGCTACGCCGTCATTAAATTCATGAAATTGCGGATATGGACATGGAGAAAAGGAGACGAGAATTACTGCAATTTTAATGCCGATATCAAGTTCTGAATCTGAGGTACAACTTCTCTATCTGCTGCTTCCTGGCCAAATACTTTAATCACTCGTGTCTTTAAATTTGTGAGTTCTTTATTTGCAGTGTCTAAATGGTCTGTTTTGAGTAGTTGTGCTATATGAGTTGTATCAAACATGCCTATTGGCTTTTCTGTTAATGTCTTTTGTTCTGACTCGATGAGTCTTTGAATAGCGTTATTGATACCTTCCAGAAGAATTAATCGGGATTGTCTCACGTTATTGATAGTTTGCTCATTGGACACTTTGAATGATTGTGCAGCCGATACTTGCTGCGATGTAGCGATGTATCCAAGCACGTTCCAGTCATTAAAGCCAGTTAGTATTTCGGTGGAGCCAGAACCTTGTGGGGTTACGGCAACGCTGAATATTACATTCACTCCGATAGTGTTATCGTTACTATTAATATTATCTTTAAGATATTTCTTGGAATCAACTAACAAATGAGAATATAACGACGGCAACAATAGCAGAGTAACAAGAGGAACTGTAATGACAACAAGAATGATTAATGATACTTTCATGGCATTATTACCAAACCATTTTGATCAATATCTATCTGGATAAGATCTTCAAGAAGTAGATAGGCGATGACAGTCACCACCACTACCGTCGCCACAATTCAAACGATCCTTAATCTTTTGCGCTGCTTCTCCATGTGCTCCTCCAACAGCAATATGTCTGTCTATCGCTTCGTCTATCCTATCTTTAATTCTGTCATGATGTGATGGAGGTGGAGTAGTAGATGAAGACGAAGGTTCCTCTTGTTGTAGTGTTGATATCAACTTCTGAATCTGAGGTACCACTTCTCTATTTGCTGTTTCCTGGCCAAATACCGCTATTACTTTTGCTTGCAGTTTATCAAGTTCCTTAATTGCTGCTTCCAATTGGTCTGTTTTGAGTAGTTATGCTATATGAGTTGTATCAAACCTGTCTATTGGTTTATTCATCATCGCAGTGGATGCTGACTGATTCACAAGTTTCTGTATAGCATTATCAATACCTTCAAGTAGATGTAATCGATCTTGTCCTATATCGCTTATGTTTTCCTCTTTAGGCACCTCGAATGCTTGTGCAGCCAATGCCTGTTGCGAAACGACATACATAAGCGCATTCCAGTCATTAAAGCCAGCCAATATCGGACCTGGACCTGGAAAAAGAATTTTTGATCTACAGTCAAATCCTCCATTGATATCAGAATTTACACCTGTATATGTGGTGTGTCAATTAAAGTTCCAATCAACAAGACCGCCAGCAAGAGTAAATACTGGTCCTTTTCCTGTTACGATAGGGCCATAAATAGTCGTTAGTCCTTTTGGATCGTTTTGGGATATGCCATTTGATTCATTCAAGTATAATGATAACAATTCTTTAGAACGTGCCATATTACATTCGGCTTTCATTTATATACAATAGATAAACCTAAAGTTAGCATCTAATTAATGTCAAGCAACACTGAATTCTTGTAAATTCTATAATCATGTCTGAAATTCGCCTATTTGAACTCCGGATCCGGGAGTCCACTTCTCTTTTCTCTCTAGTGCCATCAAATACGGTCGAAGTTTTGATATTTAAACGTTTTTTAGTTCATTGTCGATATGCTCTTTTCGACTAAGCAAGTATCAACAACTTTCTAGGAACTAAATAATTACGTAACATCAAAATCGTTTCTCCAAAATGATATATCAAATGTATAGGTAGATAGCTATGATGGTAAATTGTACATATATCACTAGGCGCGCTAAAAAAATTATATAAAGACAAAATTCTTTTGGAGTGCAACTGTTGTTCGGCCAGACCCATATTATTTTCATTAAATTACCTATGGAACTTAATGCCTATACGATTATCTGTGCGCTAGATTCTCTTGTTTTCGACAGGACATTAGGAAATGAAAAACTCTTCTATAACAGATGCTGAAATGAATAAATCCTAATTATTAAATCGCCGAATACGTTAGGCTTTGTATGGTAAGTATCACTGTTATTGTCGTAATAGCCATTGTTATTTCGATAACTATGACTATGATCGTCTATACTCACACAGCAAAAGCAGAACTCAACATTGACCAAATGATTAAGAAGAACCACGACTTGGCTAACGCAATTAGAGGCGTACCTGAAAACTGTGAACAAAATATGACCGGATCTGGAAATTCAGCATCGTCTAGTATGAGTCTCCAATGTAAGTAGGTAATAGAAAGCATGGACTAGGATAGATCGAGGAACTTGAACAACGGTGGTTATCCTATTCCAATAGTGGGAAAGATTAACAGAAATACTCGAAGGAATTAATTTCAGACCCTTCAGTAATCTGCCATTATTTTGCTATTCTAAAGATGACAATAACAAGTATAAATATCCATTATGTGGCGCACCACTTTTGTCAAAACCACTATTACTGTTGACGGAATCACTAGACCAATCATTGTTGTCATTGCTGGCTTTATTTTAGGGAGTTAGAGAGAATTTGCCATAACTCCCAATATTCTATCACGTTGAGAATACAATATATGAAATCCATTCACCTTAGAAAGTAGCACAAGACTTGCTAATAGAAGATAGCTAAAACGTCCTATGTAGTTCCTATTTAAATTACAATCCCTTTAGCTACAATCTTGGCTACAAGCTAAATACACTGCAAAGCTAGAACTAGTTTGAATTTTCCTTTATATATTCGATAGTTTTCAGGCCATGTTCCTTTACGCTATTGCTTATACCTGATAGGTTAATGACCTCGTTTATGGCATCAACCGCCTGCCCACCGAAAGTTGCCAGCGTATCGATTGCACCAGTTTGAACAATCGTATCATTCGAACTATATACGATATGTTTTACCCTAGTTATTGCTTCTTCATTCTTGGCTGTGGTTAACAATATCGCCTTACCTCACATAATGACTTGCGCTTGCTAAGTATATTAAAGTTATATAGACTTTTTGACAGTTTATGTCAATTATTTGTGGTTCAATAGAATGTTATAATCATTAAGTTAAACAAACATGAATTTCGTGATAAATGCTTAAATATATAGATTCATAATAGAACAATTGGCCTATGAATTCATATATTAAAATGTTAGCTATAATAGCAATAGTGGCTACACTAGGTACAGTAAGTGCTATGACTACAATTATTCAAATCGCGAAAGCACAGAACTTGGGAAGCACCTATTGTGATGGGAAATACTCACCAGGTAACTCTAGAGATGGCTGTGTGTCAGGACAAGCTGATTGTAGAGGTGGCAAGAAATATGATCCAGGAAAGGGGCATACTGGGGCTTTTATAAAGGGCTATGATGCAGGTTGGACACATGAAGGTTGTAAGATACCTAAATCTACGTCATAAATTCAATACCACTCCATTTTTTTGTTAGATTTAAATTTTTTCACACTTATCCATCATTAAAAATTAGAGTAATAGAAAGGAATTGACTGGAAAATGTTGCGGAATCAGTCAATTTTGGTTGTTAGAAAATGTAGTTGCATATTTTGACACTAACCAGACCAAGCCAAGCTTGCTTAAATGTAATGCGACTATTCGACTTTTAATACAATACGGGATATACTATAATAATACCTTTCAAAGGATATAGGATTGCAGCAGAAAATGCTGATAGAGAGTGTATGAAGTTAGATGGGTAAGGCAGCAGGCATAGCAGGGGTTGTCCTTGGAACTATCATCTTAATCACTGGCCTGTTTCTTATTTTTGTAGTATTTGCGTCCAACATGCGGATGTTGTTTGCAGGTCAATATCTGATACTAGGAGTAATAATCATGGCTATTGGGGGCTACATGATCTTCAAGGGTAAAGGCAGTCTAGATAAGGCTAGAGGATTGTGACTGTAAGGAGACAGACAGACAGACAGACAGACAATAGTTATTTGCTCCCTGGGTAAAGCGTAGTGTGACTATTCATATGACAAAGGATGAGAAAGTATCTACTACTACGAAAAAACAGCAGTTAGTCTAATAAAAATAGACTATCGACATCAACATAATCATACAGAGAGCATTTAAAACTGTGCTAGATAATTTTTGAGTAAGACATTTATGATTTAACTAAGATTCCTATTCCACATATTCCATATAATTCATTGTTGGAAACCGTACTGAAGTAAGAATAGAACTAGATTAGTCCCCCTTTTTGAACGGTGGAAACGATATCTCCTCGCAGTTACAAAGCGCGCGCTTAGCAGACGTGAAACATAGATGGTATGGTTTGTATCATTTTTTGCGTGCGCACAAGGTCCTTTTCGAATCAATTATATCAGAATGGCATGCATGTTTGTCATAGTTCTCTTATCTCCATTCCCATAGCTTGTGTTCGTAATTATCAAATTGATCTACCTCATACTCACTTAGTCCGATAAGATGGTTAAGGAACCTAAGTTTATCGTTTGAATATGTTTCGAAGAAAAGTGCACCTACAAATCTCATTTTTCTCTGAACCTGTCGTCTTGCCCTCCCCACGTCCGATTACGGTGGCCACCTCACTACCGTCCTTGGTCATTATTACCCCTTGGGCTTCTCCATATGATGTACCATCTAGTCTTCGTATGCTACTATAAGTATTGGTTTCCGTAATTCCAGACTCTTCCTAATTAATCCGGTCCCCGAAATCGAAACCTCAAACTTGGGAATCCCACCTTCAACGGATAGGACTCGTTGGCCTGTGATTCTCCCTTTACTTTCGAAGATTAGTTCTCCTAACATTCAAGTTTCATATCAAACAGACAGTTCAACAATTTATGTGATTCTCTAATCTACACGTGTCTATGACGAATAATACATGGTCGTAAAATGGAAAAGTGCCAAAGTATGGTTTCTTAGAGCTAGTAGATAAACAAGTGATAAATAGAAAATGTTGGTATGCTGTAATTGCTGAGTCTCAATCATTCTTCTTAGTCTAGTCTTCTCGTTTCTCGTTAACAAGTCGCAACTATTTCTGCGATACGTGGCTTTATCATTAAAAATAATTCAAGTGGTAGTAGAAAATATTCCTGTAGTCGAGAATCTACTGAGTTAGGCTTTGAGGAATTCAAAAATATCCTTATATCGAAGATCTTGTAATATTTTTCAAGAGCAGGATACACGTAGTAAGTTAGTGGTAACGGGCATGTATAGGTTGCCTGCAGTCCCGGAGGGGATAGGTAGACTGAAGTGCATCTTCTGCCAATCGGGCCTAAGACCGGAGACAGTCGGATTATTCGAATAAATACAGGTGAATTCATGGTAGAAATAAGCAGGCGGTTGTAATGGGAATGGAAACGGAACCGGATTTGGTGTAATTAGTGTCGTACAAAGCGTCACCTGTACTATCACCAGGAACTCTGAAGTTCATTTCTTGAAGCATTTACCTGATTCGTCATTATCAGGCCTTGCATAGCCAGTATGACACGGCCCCTTGGGAAAGCAATTCCCCTTATCGTTAGCAGAAAACCCGCTAGGACACTTACCTGTTGCCTGGTCAGGCTTACATTTAGCCAGACCGTCAGGATTAAAGGCACAGTCCTTATCAGGTACTTGCTGTTGCTGCGCTAGCGTCTGTTGGTATGCTGCCGTTATACTTATAGATAGAACTACCGCAATAACTAAGGTCTTAATCAAGCTCATCTTCATTCATTCTATTAACCTCCTGCTGGAATTATACCTTTTACAACTGGCGTACTGTTGTTGTAAGATAAGACTGTTTGCCAGACCAGCAGTTATGTGATCAACCGTCTAGTCCAGCAAACTGTCATGAATACTTGTGGATCTTTTGTTCTTCACTTTAGATTGGGCACAACAAATGATATAGAAATTGCAGAGACAGTCACGAGTCTGTCTTGGACAGATATAACTAACTATTTAGTCTAGCCAACTCCATGTATAAACCACGCAAAAAACGACTCGAATGCTAAATTTCGCATATAGAACAAGATTTTTACTTGATATTATAGTATGGAAAATTGGTGGACCAGTGTTTTACTTGTTGGTTGGTGGGCACTGCTCTACCAACGAGTCCAAGCACACCTTATTCACAACCGAGGCAAAAATATCAGCAATGGTGAGAGTAGCCGGCAGGCGCCCAGTCGTTGCCACTACTCTTACTAGTTGCAAGACTTTCAATGCCACAGAATATCTATGATATAAAACTGGAGAACTACGTTACTGTTACTGTTGTTTAATAAAGAAAGTAAAAATACCAGTTTGCCCTGTTACATGTGCCTACAAAGTGGCGATCAGATAAAAGGCAACTGGCACCATTATCAGCTGAGGCTACGAGAGCTTGCTGGATCTCATTTCCATATGTTATACCAGCATCGCTCGCTCAATTGCAAGCACCAATCCTACCCATACCCGCAGGTGTCCAGTTGCCTATCTGTTGCTGCGACTACGAAAACATAGGACAAATACCTTACTACCTCGTTGTTGCTGAATCTTTTTAGGGAATTAATCAAGTGAATCTAGTACTAATTTAATTATATCTAACGACGTTACCATTATAGAGAAAATTCTCTCAGAAAGTTGAAATATTACTTAATGTAGTGTGGTTTGCGCGTGTCGAGCGCGCAAGTGCTTCGTTCAATAGAAAAGCATAGGGTGGCGGTGTCTGGGTGGGCTATTACTTGGTGGTGGTGGCTATTCAGACTACCACCCTTTTCGAGGTATTTCAGGCGTTGTGTAAATTACCAGTGAATTCTCTTATTCTTGAAACTAGCGGTATGTGATTTAAGTTTAGCCTTGGTCTCTACTGGTTGAAATTCCGCGTAAATCCTATGTCAAGAAATCCATGCTAGCGTAGGCACCAATCAGGTTGTGATAGAGTGAATTGAAGTGGAACTAGTGGTGCTTATGTTAGCAGGATATGTTAGTAGGTCATACATCAGTCAATCAGTATGGGTAAACTTAGCTATTTCCGATATTTTCTTATACGATGATTATCATTAAATTCATTTCGTATTATCAATCTAGAATCATATATGAGATTACCGTGAGTTTTTTCTTCTAGTTCTAGTCCTACCCATACAGGATTTAATTTTAGGCCTAGACTTATGCGCCAAAACTTTCCGCTACCTACACATGGTAGACTGAAAGACCGATCCATAAGAATTTTCTAAAGCGCTTTTGTCAGTTAATGTACACATGCCTTTTTAACATTCAAACAGAAAGAAGGTTGTTTCTGACACGACCAACACATATGGATAATGTCCCAGTACCAGTATAGTGCTGCGGAAATACCCGCTAGTCACTGTGCTGGTGCTGAATTTATGAATAAATAGAGTGTTTTTAAATTATAAAGTCCAATATTTTAAAGTCTTCACAAATGCTGGAGGTAACCTTCTGTTCTGTTCAATCTTCATAGTCCATTGGTTATCCCCAGCAACTAATTAGGATTAGTGGAAATTACTGAAATAGTTTGGTTGGGTTGTCGCTGCTGTGGCCTGCTATGGCTGACAGTCAGCAGGTACTTCTTTATCATTAATTATGGATTCTATAATGGTCGTTTATAGTATAGCGGTTAATTTCTGGTATTCCTTATCATTGATTGACTTATTCGTTATAGGCATCATAATTGATTTATTTCCCAACTAATGATTTGATTATGCATTTTTATATTATAAAACCCAAATTATATTGCTCAGCATTCGAATACCCAAGCGGTCATTCGCAAGCCGAATCTAGATTGGGTGAAAATATCCTCTAGGTCCTGGTTTGAATG
Source organism: Nitrososphaeraceae archaeon (assembly GCA_040414675.1). Classification (GTDB taxonomy): domain Archaea; phylum Thermoproteota; class Nitrososphaeria; order Nitrososphaerales; family Nitrososphaeraceae; genus JARBAU01. Next base: position 16,203 of record JBEDUN010000163.1, read on the forward strand.
GTCGTGTTTGATATTTGATATTGTGTATTAAGTCTGTTTTTGATGTCTGATCAACAAGTCAGCAAGGTTATCGTAAAGTCGCTTTAAGAAATGTTACGTATAAACAAAATTCATTTCTCTATTATAATATTCGAATTCCTGGTTCGCCATCAACTTCGTGTGTAGTATCAGACACCTCGCTAATGATAGATTCATTCTCGCACGTTGCGCATCTTTTCCTCTGTGCCAGATAGTTTCCCTCTTTGCGACCGAGAGAAGGTATGTCATCTGCTTTCTTACAGGTCTATTGTATAGAGTATCGTACCTCTATCGTCGTCTGAAACGATGGTTGATATAGCACAGTTAGAAGAGCAAGAGTCTGTTCCCATTTTACCACAGGGGAATATATTGTCGGCTAAGTGCTGATGGGGATATCCGGAGACACACACAAAAAAGGTGGGGAAGAAAGTCTTAATCATGAATCTGAATTAATCATAGAGACGGAGGGGCAGAAAGAGAAGCAAATGCAAGAAAGGGAGGAGTGGAAGATATTAGCTATTCGTGTCAAAGAGTTACCTTATCGGGTAACAGTACAAACCTTTATCCCTATTTTTGTGAGTTGATATATATTTTTCCTCCGGAAGGCTAGAGTGCAGTAATATATCTGAATGTGTGCAATATTATTTATTTTCTATATCGACTGTCTATGAAGGACGAGGGTCGTCTTGACCTCGCCTTTCAACCAAGAATTTCATAACCTTATTCTATCCGTATTCTTAGGACTATACAGTAACTATATTTCCCCTGGACATCTGCAAACCGTCGGGCATTTATTCGCTTACTGCCACAGCTGATTTCATTAGTTGAAAGCAGACACACGTTCGTAATACACATACATAAACACTGTTAGTTTAGTTTAGAAGTTTGCGCTAGGCATAGTCAACTTATGCTGTTAACCCTTTGGACTGCAACACCATTGTGAAGATGAGTGCAATACCAAGTTCATCATCTATAACAAGAATTCTATTTTTCAATTTTGACTTGCTCACAGAAGTGTTAGTTTTTGTTTCTTCTATCATAAATCGTAAGATCGATCAACAACAATGAATTTGGAGAACTAACTGTCTCCGTTTTCATTATCGCCAGTGTCTTGATTACCGCTGTTATTGTAGTTGCCCTGTCATACATCATTACCGGTTGGGTGATGATGATGATGATGAGGGTGATAATTTGCTGCAACCACAGGTGCATACGTGGAAATCACTGACAGTGATGCTACTCCTATTGTGGCAACGGTTGCTACGATTACTCCTGATGCTCGTATATTCATTTTTATTATAAAAATATCTATGATATTGATATTTTAAAGAAGTGTTAGCGATTGTCTCTAATTATAATCTAGGACATGGAATTTAAGTCCTTATTAACAGCTAGAAAATGTGAATCAACTTACTAATTGCGTTAATGTGTAATAAGTTTAGCACTTTGGACAACATTGGATTATTTAACCACAAATGACATATTATTTAGGTAATCCGATATGGGATATGCCACGTTAGTTACGATTGTGAAACTAAACAAACAATGTTATCGTTTTCACTTATTTTAGATATCTTATCTTCTGCTAATTTGCCTTCTCCCATATAGATAGTGATTTGTTTTCCGTTAGTAGATGTATCAACATCATCCGCTGAGAATACTGTATTGTTATATGGTCTTGGAAGAGTCGTCACAATTAATTTACTGCCAGATGGAATGAGTCGTGGATCTGTATCTACAGAATTTATAGATAATGGTTTATCATTTGCTCCTAATGGAGATGAGGATTTATGCCAAGCATTATCATAGTACCCAAGATACCAGTCTTCTGATGTTTTGCCCCATCCTTGAGTTTTGGTATCGTTGATAAATTCTGCATTGAATGTTCTTACTCCAACATCTTCTATGGTTATAGCCATTTTCTTTGTATTGTTATTCTTATTATTGTTGACATAGTCAGATTCAACTGGAGTAAAATATCCTGTCACATTGAAACCAGGCACACATTCATTTACTTTAAGCTCTTTTATAGATAGAGGAGTCGGAGGCATTGTTTGGTATTTCGAGCTTGAAGACAGGTTAGCAGGCAGGTTATAGAATCGGACAGCGAAAAGTACATCAAAATAGAGGCTAAACGATTGGCAAAGGAGAATGGATGGGATAAGATTCATGCGTTAACTTATCTTCGTACGAAATATGAAAGAGAGAACCGTGACGAAGAGGCCGCGATTGTTACTAAAGTCATATCTAAGGAAGAGGCTAATGAAATTAGAGAATACGACGACGATTGACAAGGAGTAATAAAGAAGTTAATAGACTCACTAAAGCTAGGTAAGGTTGAGACGACGATCAATTCATTTATCATCTTTTGCTGCTGCACTACCAAAATCATGAATAATGATTCAGTTGAAAGTTTTGGCCTTTGAAGATAACAGCCCTTTTGTCGTCTTTATTTTATCCATATTCAGAAAGCACCTCATTTCATTTATAAGGAGTTGATAGATATAAGATTCATCACCGAACATACTGGCTTTACCTATCAATAGAATCAGCTAGTCCTGAGTCATTTTAGATTTACTGAGTAGTAGTTTAGTTTAGTTTAGTTTTAGTAATAATCATCTGATAGTAATGTCATTCAATACACACCACGTCCACAATTACTGCAAAATTTTTGCTTACTATAAGAAACGTGACCACATCTCGAACACTTGTATGAAATCTTAGACTCTTCAGTAAAGTATGACGCACTCCTTTCATCATAATAATGAGTCTATCAAAATCATCTTCAGTCAACATTTCTATCCCGTCGATCTTATTTTTAATTGATGTCTTACTCTCCTGACCTAATACACTAGCTTGAGCATCAGACGTTGACTTTAATTTTGACTCTCTTCGCAGCAATCTTCTCTGTGCAAGATTAGTCACCAAGAGTGCAAAGATACCAATTCCTGATAACATCATAAATATCGCTATTATCCGTCCAATTTCAGTTACTGGATAGTAATCACCGTATCCTACAGTTGCGAGTGTAACTACAGCCCACCAAATGGCATCATCTAAGTTATATTTGCACCTGGATGTTCATGTTCTACTAAATATACACCAATTCCCCCTAAAATTATAATCGATGCGGCGAGGACTGCTAAAAAAACAATATTAAAACCAGTATTTGATAGCGTATAGATATTGCTAGTCATTTGAAGCATTTCTTACGTTATCGTAATATATAATCACAAACTTGTCCAAGGATTGTCGGTACTGGCAGTAGGAGCGGGATATATTCCAGCATTTGTAACTGCTATCGACTATTTCTATATCGGGTTATTTAGCAGTAGAGTTGGAGAACGGCAGTGTAAAAGTGAGAATTAGTTATCCATGACCTTGAAGTAAAAAAAAGTGGTGACAGGTTAGCTAAAGTCCTCAAGCGAGAAAAGATGGCATGCGCACTATTCTAACAACAAATTAAAGAGATTGGATCATAACTAAATGGAGATAGTATAACCAATTAGCATGGTCATAGAGATCTATTGAGCAAGAAGATGTTGCTTAACAACAGCTCCAAATTCTTGATCTGACGTTGCTTTTCTAACCTCAATCATTTGGATTGCATCATTTCCTACCAGATATCTCAAGTCATGATTATCGATTATCACCGCCTTCAATGTCACTTTCGCAACTTCTAATGGAATGCCTTGATTAGTAATACGAGTCGTTGATTTCTGCAGTGTCTCAATCAGTTGTGCATCTGGTGAATTGGCCTCCGCATCAATTTAAGGATTATTGGATGCTGATTTGAGAGGTTTTTGTTTATACCATGGAAAAGATTTTAACAAACTCTCAGACAAGCAATATCAAGAGTTAATAAAACATCACGGTAAGGCTCTAAAAATAGAGAAATGATAAACTCTCTCCAGACCTGCCAATACAGCATAGTTTCAAATCAAAGCTTTGCTCCAATTACCTAAACTTCCTATTCTGCAAATTGATGTCTCTTTGGCTAAAAAAATCAAATTTTTGTTAAATATTATTTTATATCTCATAACTACTGTAAATTATAAATATTGGAGATTGTTTATGTATGAATAATA
>JBEDUN010000164.1:0-93480 GCA_040414675.1 Nitrososphaeraceae archaeon
AATGCACACAGATATCTACAGATAGCATTTGCAGAAGATCTCTATCTATACTGTCAAGCAAATAACATAAACTTTGCAGAACTACGAGATGCATTAAATACAAAATGGAATGTTAATATCCTTGAGCCAAGAGATGGAATAGGTGGTCATTGTCTACCAAAAGATACTAAAATGTTCTTGCAATCATCCAAATCCATAAAAAGTAAGATATTGGCATCAGCAATAGAAGTGGATGAGGATTACAGAAGGTATAGACAAACTAGAACTTTAGTTGTGAATAGCGATTCACGGCATTCTTACGAAGAGGGTAAATCAGATCTTTATAAATCGAATTAAGCTCAATATAGTCAAAGTTGCTGACAGCATTCAAATAATCATGGTTATTAGGAAATCTTCATGAAATCAAAAGAATCGATTCTTATATTCGGCGCCCATCCGGACGACATAGAAATCGGGATGGGTGGAACCGTAGCAAAGCTTGCTCAGAATAATTCATATGACATCCACCTTGTAATTGCGACACTGCCGAATTTCGTTAAAACAGATACTAAGGAGGGGCGTCAATCGGAAGCAATTATGTCTGCAAAAGTGATGGGTTGCAAAGACCCAGAACTTCTTGACTTGTCACCAGAAGAAGTAATTTTCAATAGGAGATTAGTTGGAATCATTGACAAGATCATTAAGGAACGACAACCAGACGCAGTATTCACTCAGTGGATTGGTGACTCGCACCAAGATCATCAAGCACTGACGAGAGCGGTCACGGCAGCATGCAGAGACCAGAATAATATTTTCATGTATGAGACCACTATCCCGGGGGGTATTACTGAGTGTGCCTTTAGACCGCAGCTTTATGTTGACATTGCAGGAACTATAGAAATAAAGAAAGAAGCGTTGAATTGTTTCGATTCGCAAAAGATTCGGTGCGGAGAATATTGGATAGATGCAATCATAGGCAGATGCAAGTACAGAGGGTATCAACTGAATTCGAAGTATGCTGAAGCATTTGAAGTTGTCAGAGTATCCAAGTGGTAAATCGTACAATCTAATCTTGATCTAATCTTTCTAAGTTCTCTTAAAAATAATTAGGGACGATAGAATTACTTTCCTTCACTTTTCTTTGAGATGTAGTGTACAAATACGTATCGTAATCGACGTATACTTCGTTCCAGTATCTCATGCACAATAACCTCTTGTAGTTTCTTGCGCTACTCTGTTCATTCATGAATAAATTCCTCAAGATTATATCTGGTTCATTGATCCCTGCTACTGCTCGCATTGGACACGTTGCAGAAAATCTTGGATTTATCTCAAAAACCTTCACCTCGTCTCCCACCTGCATTGCTTGTACGTTGACAGGTCCACGAGCCCCGAGTTTTACAGCAACTTCTTCAGCAGGCTGGCGTATTTCATTGAAGTTATCAATTATTGCCTTGTAAGTTTGACCATGTTTGATTGTCTTTTGGATGGAAATAGATGATAATACTTTATCACCTTGTTTGTCAATAGTTACACCAGTTGTGTACTCGGTGCCATTTCCACCAATGTATTCCTGAAGCATAGGTTTCCATCCAGCTACTTCAATTTTCGAAATGTTATACTCTAGCTCGTTTTCATCCTTAACCACTGCAAAATATAGAGAACCATATCCTTCTCTCGGTTTCACCACGAGTGGAAAACTATAGCGAGAAATGAACTCGTACTTGTCGTCTGGCAGGCATGATTCTGCCCTCGAAAAGTTATTACTTGTCAAGAATTCATAAGTTTTCCATTTGTCTCTGGCAAGTTCTAACACGGTCAAAGGATTTGAAATGATTTTTGCATTAGTCTCAGCTTCTATTCTGCTTTGGACTTTACCGAGAACCAACAGCTCTTCATCGGAGCCTACAAAAATTGCATTAATGTCATTTTTTCTAGATATAGAAATTATATTATCAATATAATCTGGTGAGGATGAAGCTGGCACCAAGAATCCAATGCCGTTGCATCTATACAATCCCGCTGCTTGAGTATTCGCATCTGCAGCAAATATCCTATAAGTAATTGAATCTTCATTTGAATAAAGATTTGCCCAATTTAAGCATTTTATAATTCCTTCTCCTATAATACCACCAGCTGCAGTAACAAGCACATTAAGCTGAATTGTATTGCTCATTATCCAATCGAATTTCAGTTATAGCATATTATTTTACTGATTTATCTACATAATCAAAGAGATTGGCGTAGCTAGATGATCATTAGTTATAAGACCATCTCTCCATTGAGCCTCTACGCCACACATGCCGAAGTTTACCGCATAGTCAATCATGCAAGGTTTCAAATTGATCGCCGACCTTGCTTTATTAGCAGTTTTAATAGTACGACGAAGTGTTCTCTGAGATTCCTTCAATGGAAATACCTTATTTAAAATGTCATTTATAGATTGTCCAGACCTAATTCTCCTTGAACGTTCATTAATCAATGGGACTATCCGTTCAGCAAATCCAGAGTCCATTTCTTTCAATCTATTCAGATAGGATTCTAGTTCAATTTCATTATTTACTCTTATATAGTTGAGTGCTTCTGATTGACCAATACCTGTATAGACATCAACTGAGGGCCAAACAGTGGTTAAAGGCATAGTGACATTCAGCTGCTTGAATGCCAGGCTGCTTACCAGCATGTAACCAAGACTTCCACCTGTTCCAGAAGCATAGCATTCAATCCCGAGTTCCCTGGCAAGTAGTAATAAAATTGGAATAGCCCTAGGAGATATAGCATGTATCTTGTCGCCTGACAAATCAATATTACTCACTGAGCCAATTTCAATTCTAAGATCATTTTTGCACGCTATACATTTTCCTGCTAGATATAGGTGCTGTGTCTTGGTTTCAACCAATTTGGCAGATCCCTTACTTCCACATTTACAATGGAGCCATACCGGGGCATTAAGATAAGAGCTCGAACTAACACCAGTGTTGATTCCTTGGCTGGCAAAAATTCCCTCACTTTCATTTAGGGCTGCGGCATATTTTTTATAATTGGATATCAGGAATTTGAACCCGTCTTCGAAAACTTCTGGTATGTCAGATAATCGAACGAAAACTGTATCATACCCCCAAATCTTATTTACAAGACGAGAAATTATAAATGAATTAAAATCTGCATAGGATTTACATCTTGAATAGGACTCTAGAACTTCATCCCAAAAATCGTCAAAATTCTTTAATAGCTGATATTTATTTTCTCTCTTAAACAAAGATGAATTCGCATTTCTGAGCCAATAAGATACTTGCTTACGCCAAAATTCTATCAAGGAACCTCTTGGAGCATTCATATTGTGCATCAATCGCCACCTATCGTGGGCTCTAATGGGAAACCTGAGCTCAAGAATACCATTCGCATTACGTACACTAGGCAGCTGAGCGTGTCGTATCCAAAACTCGTCCATGAAATCATGGTCGACTATTAGAAAGAGATTTACAAATTTTTTACTGCTATCTCTACATTCAGCTATCGATTTAAGGGATTGCAGCAGAATTATTTTCTTGTACACTCCAGCGAAAGCAAAGAGATTAGGCTGATGGATTGAAACCAATACTTCGGTCGAAGGCTTTTGTAAAGCTGCAAGAGATTCGTTGATTATGGAGTTGTTAGTGCCTGCCTGATGATGAAAATTGTCTATATACTTAACGAGCCTTGCTCTATTTGACATAATATTTTCAGCCATCATCGAGGATTGGTTTGTTCGAGAAAGAAGTTTATCAACGGCCTCGGAAAGGCTTTCAGGAAAAGAGGAGATGTAATCAGCTATTACCTGATTTCCGACTGTCCCAAATTTCGAAAATAGAGATCTGACGCTATGTCGTTGCCCTATTTCCGATGCAGCCATGTAATTGTTAACTAACATTAGAAATCCCAACCATTATATAAATTTCCGTCCAAACGTTTGCAGTCGTCAACTATTTACTAGACGATTCTGAAAGCCAACTAATTTAAGGAGTTTTAATCAATATCATAGTACAGAATTTCCTAAGATTATCACCTAAAGACTAGACGAAATAATATAATGGTAAATTGATTAAGAAAATTGTAAGATAAAACACTTCTATGTTCTCGGAACAGTTGATTTACATAGCATAAAGTCTTTTTGAATTCTTACGGTAATTCTGCAGCAGCTATAAGGTCATTAATATCGTCAAAAGATCCTACAGATCCGAGACTATGAGCATCGCTTCCCAAGTGGAATCTTACTCCCTTAGTCTTAAATGCAGTTATCCAATCCAACGGTGGTCTGCGGTACTTGGAATTAAGCTCGACCACTTTTCGATTCTGCACTATTTCCTCTGCAATCAGACCAATTTCAGATTCGCTGACCTTCATACCGGGCTCTGGAGCTAGATGACCAATTACATCAACTGTCGGATCTCTGATAACTGTCCTTAGAGCATTTATCCAGATCTGTTTATTTCCAAAAACAGAATGAAAGCTCGCTATCACAAAATATTTGGTACGATATTCACTCGGACAATCAATATCACCATTTTGGAGAATTTTTGCCTCGAATCCGGTTAGAATATCTAAAGAGGAGACTTTGGCACACATGTGTATTTCCTCCAGGTATTTTGGGATCCAATCAGATGTTTTCCTGACATGTTCTGTGAATGCTATCTTCTTCAGTCCTTTACTTCTTGCAATTTGAATTACATTGTTTATAGTTAAATCCGGATCAGAATGATCATTGTATGTCGAATGAATATGATAATCTGCTAGTTTGTCCATAGTGATATATTCTGCCTCTTGAACTGGTGTAATTGATAGCTGATTGTTAAATCAACCTGTTATATATATAAATATTTATTACATCGATCAATATACAATACTTCTTGGTAATGTCCGTTGGCTAGACCTGAAATTTCTGTAGTTCTTGTTCCAGGCGCAGCCGCACCATCGGGCATAAATGCAATCAAGTCTTTGAGAATGGGTGGATATAAAGGCAAGATTGTTGCGACAGATTCAAGCTATCTTTCAGCTGGGTTTTTTATGTCCGATTTTAACGAGGTAATTCCAGAAGCTGATGATAAATCATTCCTTCAGAGGTTGTTGGAAATAATTAAAGGACATAAGGTTCAAGTTCTTCTGCCCACGTCGGGCTATGATATATACCCTTACAGTGAGCATCGAAAATTGCTCCTAGATATGGGAGTACACGCAATAGTCAGCGACAGAAAGAGCCTTGAAATTTGTCGTGACAAGATGCAGACTTATCACTTTTTGCGGAATAATTATTCATTGCCTTATACTACGGATAATGCTAATAAAATCAACCAATTCCCAATCATCGCCAAGCCAAGATTTGGAAAAGGTAGTCGTGGTATTATTAGGATAGACGATGAATCTGAGCTAAAATATATTTCATCAAAAATGGATGATTTAATCTATCAAGAGTTTCTTCCCGGAACAGAATACACGATTGATGTACTTTCTGATCTGAATGAGAAAGCTATGATTGCCGTGCCGCGGATTAGAATTCAGACAAAGGCTGGAATCTCGACGAAAGGTAAAATTGTACGAGATCCTAAACTCGAAGACCAGTGTATGGAAATTGCCAATCGGATAAGGATAAGAGGCCCTTGTTGTATTCAAATGAAAGAATCTGATGACGGCAGTCTGAAGCTTGTCGAAGTAAATCCTAGGATGGGAGGCGGCACAATTTTCGCAACTTTAGCCGGTGTAAACTTCCCATCACTGTTGTTAGAACTCGTCGAAAATAAGAAAGTAGTTCTACCCAAGATAGATGAGGTTACGATTGTAAGGTATTTTGAGGAAATTGTAATTAGAAATGAGGAACACAAGAATATTGAAGCTGGTATTATGCCCAAACAAAATTATTTTGGGTAACTTCATTCCTTTTTACAATCCTGAAATTGTCCTCTAACGATCTTTTTAACTTACTATTCTGTTACTCCACCCCTTCCGGTATGATAACTGTCGAGAAATAGTTCACAGAATCTGTAGACCCTGATTTAACCTGAGTTATTCATATGATTAAATTTCCTAAATGCTGCCTTGCATTCTGTTGTTATATATGAGCGAAAAACTCAGAAAACACTTGTCCACAATTCCTGAACATGCAGGTAGTTATAATCTGTTACTAGGAGGACAAAAAGCCACGACAGTTATATCTTACACATTGGTTTTTTCCAATGTGTAGATTTTGTTGTCTTCAATTGGCAGAACCTACGATAGGTGTGTGAACCACAATGTGGCCCAATGCAAAGACTACTCGAGCTTGTTTTGGAGTCTGTATCATCTACAAAAGATGGCCAGACCATTGATCACTAGTTCAAATGTTTGCGAAGTAGTTTTGAGTGATAGCGACCAGAGCCTCAGCCTGTAAACATAAGTCTGTCTCTATCTCAACCATGTGAATCTAGAGCCGGACGAATTATTAAAAACTCTGCTCTAGAGTCGCCGAAGCTTCGGAGATCTCTCGACTCTTCTTTCATTTGTTATTCGTTTATTTTCTGATTTATCTGATTCGGTAATGTATTATAGAAAGCAGGAACGCGGAATGCAATAAATAAATCTTTTTTTCAAATCCAGAAGAATAAGATTCTTCGGAAAGAATAGCATGATAATGCTATGTAACGTCGAAAACCAGTTCAGCAGTTTACCTTGCTCTAGAGTCATGAACAAACCTAGTTCCAGCAAACGATGCGATCGAATGATGTTCACACTTAAAGTTTGAGGTGTATGCATGTTAAACCAAATGTTTGTAGATTGTAGCTGCATGATAAAACAATTGAATCCATGCTACTAGGCATCTTAGATGATTTCTGAGCGAGATTATTAGGTCTATAATTATTGAAGACTATGTATATGAGGAAAATGGAATAACCTTGTGCTGCCATTGGACCAATCAGTAGGATGGCTTTCAATAATGATTGCTCTAACGGTTTTTGCATATAGGATTAATGCAATCGATGCTTACGGCGTCATTGCGGCAGTACCAGTAGGATTCATAACGTTAATTTTCGGGGGTGTCACGTGGTTTTTGGCATTGCTTTCTTTTTTTCTAATTGCTTCCTATTATACTCGACATAAATTTGAGCAAAAAGAATTAGCTGGTTTTTCGGAGAAAAATCGGGGGGCTAGAAGTTGGACCAGTGTATTGGCTAATGGGGGATTGCCGGCTTTTTTTGCCATAATGTATCATTATTCTGGTAATAATAATTTGTATTTGCTCTTTTTTTCAGGCTCTCTGGCCTTCGCACTAGCTGACACGATCGCAACTGAGGTTGGATTACTGAGTAGATCTGCACCCATATCTATCTTATCTGGCAAACCCATTCCAAGGGGCCATTCCGGTGGAGTCACTCTGAGGGGTGAGATGGCAGCGCTTGTAGGGACATTAGTTATTGGATCTATCTGTGGCTTATTTTTTTCAAATGATGCAGGTCAGTTTGCCATTATCTTAATTGCTTGCATAACATCGGGGATGTTGTCTACGAACCTGGATAGTGTATTAGGCGAAACTTGGCAATGCAAGTATAAATGTTCTGTGTGCAACAAATACTCTGAAATTAGAATAGTTCATTGTGATGTTATTACAATTCAACATAGAGGATTCAGATTCGTAGACAATAATGTGGTGAATGCTATAAGCTCGTTATTCGGTGCCGCAATTTGCTCCATTTTTATTTTGGCTTTTAACACTTAGGAATTAGCTGGAGCAACCCTTATGACCACTCCGTTCGATCGAATATAGATCGCACAGGCTTGTGTTATAACCAAGTTACTAAAATCTGTAGAGGGTGCTCAGTAATGCTTTTTAATGTATTCTTTGATATCGATCCCGGTAAATTCGTGAATTCTTTTAGAGTAGCAGTAGTACAGATGAAGTCATCACAACATAAGGCAGAAAATCTTAGTGTTGCCTTGGAATACACATCGTTTGCTGCAAATAAAGATGCGAATGCGGTTTTATTCCCTGAATTCCTTATGGCGTATTCCCCTGAACATCAAGATGCTAAAGAATTAGTTAGTATGGCAGAATCGGTAATCAACGGAAAGTTTGTTACAGCATTGCGAAGAGCAGCTAAAAAAAACAATATTACTATTGTTGCGACCATATATGAAAAATCGGAAAAAAACAATCAACGGGTTTATGATACCGCGATAATAATTAATTCCACGGGAAAAATATCTTCAGTATATAGAAAACTTCATCTATACGATGCTTTGGGATTTAGAGAATCGCTTAAGTTTGTGGCAGGTGATAAAATTAACAAACCAGTTACGCTAGGAACCACAAAAGTAGGCATCATGATTTGTTATGATATTCGATTTCCTGAAATGTCTAGAATATTAGTAGGAAATGGAGCTAACACATTAGTTGCACCATCTGCTTGGGTCCATGGGATACTAAAGGAGGAGCATTGGTTGACTATGCTCAAGGCTAGGGCTATCGAGAACGGAGCATTCGTGATCGCTCCAGATCAAGTCGGAAATATCTACAGCGGACGGAGTCTAGTCGTAGACCCATTCGGTGTGGTTCTTTTGGATATGGGAAATAAGCAAGGTGTAGATATTGTAGATATTGATATGTCCAGAGTTAGGGGTGTTAGAGAGACTTTACCATTGCTCGAAAATCGTCGAACTGACGTATACATGAGAGATCTAGATATTTTTTGTAAGGATAGCAGTATGAGATAGCAATGTATGAACTGATCGAAATGGTTTCAATCTAACGGCCCAGTAGAGAAATAATTGTCATATAAACACAATAAAATAGATCAGCAGTCTATTCGGATTTCGTATCTATAACTTCAATTAATGAAGGATCATAAATAACGTGCCTTAATACTGTTGTCTTTAACTTTTTATACCTAAAAGGAAATATTGCGAGTATGACAAATAAGGTCTGTGTCCTAGGGGCGGGTAGTACCAGATATGGCAAGCTTAACGAGAGTATTATTGAACTGGCCTTGAATGCCTCGAGAGAAGCTATTATTTCTGCAGGTATCACTCCGAAGGATATCGGCGCCGGATACATATCCAATGTTTTTGGCGCGGCCGACAAACAAGTTCATATTGCACCTGTAATTATGAGCAACCTGGGAATTCCCTATGTTCCTGGCCTTACTATAGAATCTGCATGTGGTTCTGGATCAGTTATGCTTCGAGAGGCTTTTGCCAACGTCTATGCTGGGTTTTACGAATGCGTACTGGCTGTTGGTGTAGAAAAAATTACACATACTGGAACGACCCAAAGTACGACTCTTTTCTCATACTGTTCTGACTTTTTTTATGAGGGTGGTAATGGCGCTTCTTTTCCAGGCTTATTCGCTTCCATTGCTAGGGCTTATCTTTCGAGCTATGAAGCCACTGAGGAGGATTTGGCAAATGTTGCAGTTAAAAACCACGAGAATGGAATGCTCAATCCGAAGGCCCACGTCAAGAGAAGAATAACTGTAGACGAAGTGTTAAAATCTCCTGTCGTTGCTTCACCCTTGAAGCTATATGATTGCTGCCCATTTTCAGATGGTGCATCAGCACTTATACTTTGTAGTGAAGATTTTGCGAAATCGGTTGGCCGACCATATGTTGAGATAATTGGTTCGGGTAGAGGAGCGTCCCCTGCTGCAATACAAGGACGAGAAGACATTACGACTATACCAAGTACAGTCAATGCTGCAAAACAGGCTTACAAAATGGCAGGTGTTACGCCCAAGGATATTGACTTTGCCGAGGTGCATGATTGCTTTACGATAGCTGAGATAATCGATACTGAGGATCTTGGATTTTTCGAGAAAGGTAAGGCTGCATCCTTTACTAGGGAGGGAGAGACTAAATTGACCGGAAGAATCCCCATAAATCCTTCTGGCGGATTAAAGTCTAAAGGTCACCCAATAGGTGCTACTGGTATCGGACAAGTAGTAGAGGTCTACGAACAGTTTACGGGTAAGGCAGGTCAAAGAACGGTAAAGGATGCAGAAATTGCTCTGACTCACAACTTTGGTGCGACTGGTGCTAGCGCAGCAGTACATATCTTTAAGAAGGTAAAATAACCTATGCCCAATACAAGACAGGAAGAAGATCGTCACGGTGTTCGGGATAAATTTGTTAAATCTGCAAATGAAGGAAAAATTCTCGCGAATAAATGCACTAATTGTGGTCATTATATGCTGGAAACTGTTTATTTCTGTGAAAAATGCGGCAAGAATACTTTTGATACTGAAGAAGTTGACGGAAAAGGCACAGTGGTTACATATACTATACTCGCAGTGGCGCCCGAGGGGTTTGAAGATGCAGGATCCTATGCATGGGTCGTTTTCAAATTGAAAGATAAACCTTTTAGAGCGTCAGGATTTTTGAGTAATATTGCAAATCCAGCTGATTTGCCTATAGGCTCTAAAGTCACCGTGACTGGTTATGACGAAAAGCATGGTTTACTACTTAAATTAGATTAACTGAACTATCTGACAATAGCAAAATTTACCACGTCATTGTTTAGGATCATATCTCGGGAAAAACAAAAGCTGATGACTTCAATATCTGTTACTGACAAAGTCTCGATCACTTTAAAATGATTTAAAAGCTATAAAGTAGGTACAATATATCGACCCCATGTCCGTCAATCCTTAACCTAGCTTTTCAAATTTAGCGACCCAATTATCGTCTTTGGTTTCTAGGACTACATTGCCAATAAATGTACCATTGCTATACACCTTTGCGTATTCTTGATTAATTCCAAAAAAAGCTTGGAAGAGGTTTCCCTTCTTGTGATATCCTGCCTCTATAACCTTTGCCCCAACTTTACTACTCGCGCGGACGACAACCTGCCTCGCAAATGACCATTCGCCTTTCCACGATATCATTTCAAATTCTCCAAAATTTCTTGTTGTGAGAAATTTGCTACTTGCTATGGCCTCAAATTTTTTGTTGTGTTTCTTAGAGTAAGTATTCATCCAGTCTACACATCTATTGGACTTAGACCTTTCAACTGCAAAATTATTGGCTCCAGCCAATTCAAGCTACTACATATCGATTGAGTATTTGTGCATTTTTTCTTTATCTCCTGTTTTGCCTGCCCCAGTCCAACACAAAAGTCTGGTCGAGTCCACCACGAGACTAAATTTCCAATTTGAAAGTAGTGATACGCTGGAGTAAGATTCAGTATTGGTTCCTACTTGTTAGTTCTATATTAAGGAATAAGGTATACCAAAAAGCTCCCAAGAATGATTCCAGCAACAATTAGACAAGTCACTATGATTCCTTTTTTTGTAGTCCTACGTTTGGTTTTGTTTACCTCGTTACCATATCCTTCTTCCAATAGTGTACTCATTTCGGTATCATCTCTTATATATTTCACTCCGTATAATTTTGGAGAAACAATCTCAAGAATATGATAAAACTGAAATATGTTACTATTGTAATCGTTCGTTCTAATGGAAATATTGCGTGGTGAAATACATCGAGAATTTCAATCGAATTCGATCAGGAGAACAATGTTATCTACTTGATCATGTTGGTATGCACCTTAGTCAGCTTACCTGTGACAATAAATTTAACCCACACTGTATTTTACTACATCTTCATTTTTCCTAGGCACGCATATTGGTTCTACTTACTGATTTGACCGATTGATCACTAATCTTGCTCTTAGTAGTTAGATTAAGAACTTGTACTAATGGCCACACAATGGTTAGAACTCAAAGTCATTAGAATTTGGGACGACATATATCTAATGCGAAAATCGCAAAGTACTCAAAGATATATATTGTGCCAACTAAACTATATTAGGTATGACATTGCAAAACGAAACTGTAGGAGCGATGTTTTGAAGTATAAGGGTAGTTTCTATTCAAACATGAGAGTGACCGCTATAGAATATGGAAAGGGAAATTAATAATTCATCCAAACTCCAATGCCTATATAGCAGATATAAAGATATAATATTTTTCAACAAGAATATTATTTTGTCTGGATTGGCATCTTTAATAGTGGGCAGTATAATTACTCAGGTTTATGCGTTACACTATGGATATACGAACAATTTTGCGAATTCTGTTGTATCCCTAGCCGCGGAATACTCTGTTTTCTTTCCACTTTTTGCTTTCTTGTACTATCGTGATAATAAATTTAGATACGTAGATTCAGCTACTGGGAAAAGAAAAGGTGATATAATTAAGACCGACGTCAAAAAATTGATTGCAACTTTTTCTGTGTCGGAAATGATTTACTCGTCATCTAAAGTCATAATAGGATACCAAATGCTTCAAATGGCATTGTTAGCGCCGTACCAAGCTGCCGTTGCCAGTACTATGATGTCCTGGATTTTGTCAGCAACTTCAATAAATGTTATGATAAAGGTACTTAAGCTTTTTAAAAGATAGTTGCTTGAATGTGTTAGTGTTATCAATATTCTAAGCTAGCCTTACTCGTGTTGAATAGCGTAATAAATGTAGAGAGAATCTAGATTAATCGATATTTCCCAAGTGTAAGCAATAAGCTTGTTAACCAAAGATTATTCTAAGTAAATCTCTTCGTGTAAACTAGTCCTTTTTAACATTATTGACAAATAAAAATATCTTTTAATCATTTTGACATAGAAAATCGTAACTTCGATAATATTGTATATCTATGAATTTATGCAATCCATAATCTTAGCAAGCAATACCAAATTGAAAACAAGGATCTGACAAGCAGCCACTTAATACTCGTGCTAGTTTCAACCTCACTATTAGTTCCAAGGATGTCATCTACATGTCATATTAGATCTATAATTTTGAACTTCAGATCCCCCGAGGGCACAGATTCTATAAAGCTAACTGACCCAAATTTAAAAGAATTAAATTGAGACTAGGATTCCTGCGTGGCAAGAATGAGATAATGCACATTCACGTTAATTAACAAGAAGATACTTACTAGGGACAAAAATAAAATTTATTCTATTTAGGGTATGAAACTAGAATGGTGGTTCTGGTCAAGAGAAGGAATACTTAAATTGTCTCCTCAATCCCCTATATTATCTCATTCCATGAGGTCTAAGAAATAGATGGAAATTGATCATTGCTCATTTCCAGAGGATGTGCTTTACGATCCGGATAATTTTGTGTGGGCGAAGTTTGAAGGTGAAAGATTGGTTCGAGTTGGTATTACTTCTGTTCTTTCCTCATTAGCTGGTAGATTGATCAATGTTTCTCTAAAGAAAATAAATTTGAACATCGCAATGGGGAGGAGTCTGGGCACCATAGAAAGCGGTAGATATTTTGGGGTAGTGAGATCTCCTGTTACGGGAAGTATAGTCGAAATTAATAATGCAGTAGTGAATAATCCTAAGATAATAAATGAATTTCCTTATACTGATGGGTGGATCTCAGTTATTAAGAACGAAAATCTGAACTCGGAAATCAAATATCTCAGTACAATTCAAAGTTGTCGTGATTTCATAAGATCTCAGATACACCGACTGCATACCAGATGCTTTGTGGCATTTCCAGACCACGAAATGTATGAGATGGGAATAGAATGCTCCTCAACTCTTGCGAAATTAGATGACTTGATGAAGCGAGTTAATATAGGTGACGTAATTCACGTAGTTTCAGATGACGTAACCGCCGATCTGGAGATGATGAGATGGTCGGAGCTTCGTTCTCAACCCATACTCGAGATGAGACAAGAGAAGAATCTCTTCCATATCCTAGTAAAAAAGTCCTCCTGATTCATTCTGATTTTTAATATAAAAGTATTTAGTTCTAATGTCCGATGTTTGTTGCAGTTTGGGATTCGTGTCGGACATATTATTGTCGTTCATTTGATCTAGTATGGGTAAACTACGAAGTTCCTCACTTCAAAAGTCATAATAATCTAACTATTCTGAGCTCATTCCATGAATATTCGATCTATTTCCATCTCGAAAATGTAAACTTGTTGGTGAGGGTATAGGTAATATGGTACTAGAAGGATTAACTGCGATCAGCGTGGCACTTAAGCCAATTATTACGATACTTATCAAAATAATTAGAACTATTTTCTTATTCATTGATTGAAAAGTGAGCTTATTATTTAAAATAAATGCTTCGAGAGGGCTTTTTCAAAATCCAGACAATAGTAGGTATCAATTAGGGGCTCATTCATAATCCCTAATATATTTCGGGTAAATGTCCTAGTCAGATTTTGATTCTGGACCAAGCAGTTGCTTTGGAGCAAAGAATAGATCTATCTTGACGCCTAATCAAATGGAATTGGGAGCTTTGGCATTAGAGCATTTTGATCGAACCCTTTCTTCACCTCATCGATAATTTTATTGGACAAATCGTCCACTCTGTTACCAATGTTGTTTACGGTATTTTGAGGAGAAGAGGCCTTGAATGTTGCGCTTATCGTTTTATCCTTATAACCAACTGCCGAAATCTTTGAGTAGATGTTGTATGTAGATTCAGAATTTCCTTCATCTGTCATTTTCCATGATTTCGATATTTTCCCGTCCGGACCTGTAAAGCCCACGAATTGTCTTTCTAGAATCGATGACGATGTTGGTTGAACATCAGTTGTTACCTTTGCACCGGCTATCTTGGCATTAGTTGTGCCATCTGACACGATAACCTTGATTGTTTGCTTTTGACCAGGTGTGATGGGATCTTTGCCAACATCTAAGAATGCAACAAGTGTACGCGGAATATTCACACTAGCATTTGTTTTAGATACAATGTTGGTAGGCTGAATGGGTTTATAAGTTGACGCAGTAAATTGTATCGGGCTTGTCTTGCTTGAATTCGCTTGTAATAGGCTAGTCTTGGATTGATTCTGAACATTGAGAACCGGTATCTTTGCGGTCGAATGGCTAGGCTCGGCTAATTTGTCCGACGTACCTGTAATATTAATACTATACCATTTGGAAATTCCAGTGGGCTGGTTTGGATTATTACAGGTCAGCTTTGATGTAATTTTATTTAGCCCAGCCTTAATTGAACCATTTTTGTCATTGATATTATACTTCCATGAGGAGAAATTTTCCCCTCCGGAAGTACTTTTCCCAGTTGGTATGGTTTTTTGGTAAGGCTTCATGTCATTTAACAACAACGATACCTGGCAGTCAGTACTGGGATTATCAGAGGATACACCAGAAACAGTTAGGTTGCCACCAGTCGGGACTTGCTGACCACGTGGCGGTGAAACTATTTTTATTATTAGTCCGTTTAGTTGCGGTGACTTTGATAAGGATGCACTGGAGTTCTGCAGATGAGGTCCAGTCAATGTCCTACTTGAAGTAATAGCTACAACAGGATTAGCCTTAAGACTAATCGACAGAATTCCAACAAATAACATCACAATGACAATTAATGTGAGATATGAAGTGACCAAGATGTCCCAGTCTATTACTCAATACCATTATATTTAGAATCCAAAGCCAAGTTATATTCACAAAAGATAGAAGTTTCATTCAGGGTTTTCTAGGATTTCTTCTACTAGAAGAAACTTATACTCTTGAAGAAATAATAAGGGTATCTTGTTACAAACTAATTTATTGTATCTTGATATTGACACAAGCGTTGTTGGGATGCAGTAGGAAAATCAATACCCTAGTTTAGCGTCACATTTGTCATGATCATGGTGGCAGTGTATGTATACGTTTACCATGTTAATTTAGTGAGAGTCAGGTTCTAGTTTATCAAACCTGATAACATTTTTATTCAGTTCTCCTAGTAGACCTGTTATTGATGATTCTCTAAATGATATTGCATCAGAAGTAAGAATGTGTGGTAGCTGTGCACTATTTAAGACTAGAACAAATGCCGTGCCAGGTAATGGTTCATCGGTTCTGAAAGTAATGCTGGTAGGCGAAGCTCCTGGAAGGAACGAGGATCAAATTGGAACACCGTTCGTAGGAAAAGCTGGAAAAATTTTAGACAATGTCCTACGAGTGACTGGAATCGATCGATCCCAAATCTATATTACTAATATCGTGAAATGTAGGCCCCCACACAACAGAAAGCCAAAATCAGTCGAGGTAATGACCTGCAGAATGTATTTGAATAGGGAAATTGCGGTTCTTAAGCCGAGGATTATTTGCTTGCTAGGCAGGACAGCATACTCGACTCTAATCGGCGGAAATGGATTTCGGGCAACCCGAGGTCAAATTTTAGAAAAAAATGGACAGGCCTATTTTATTACATTTCACCCTGCGGCTGCGATATACAACAAGGCTATCGTGGAGTCATTGAGAATTGACTTTACTAAATTGTCATTTGAACTCGGACTGAAATGAAATAAAATACAAACCCTATTTTTGTCCGGGTTTGGGTGAGGGTCGGGGGACTTTGTACGTAAAGATGTCTGATTTTTTCTAATTTAATATGATAGAGTTAGAGATCATAATTGCCTCATTTCTTTGCGCCAGTCTACTTCAAACGAAAACGATACACAATGAAGTGTCGACCGTAATGTGCGTTCTAATCGATCAAGAGTAGTTGGAAAGTTTTTAACGAGGGTGGAATTCTTAAAATCAGTATAATATGTCGTCGAATTCTGAACTTGGACTTGCTAGCATGTATAGAGTAATCAAAAAATCTGGTGCTGAGAGAGTAAGTGATGAAGCTGCCGATGAACTCAGGAAGATTTTAGAGGAAATAGCACAGCGAATAGCGACTCAAGCGCTTGATCTCTCAGTTCATGCCGGGCGCAAAACCATAAAATCCGATGACATTAGATTAGCAGCAAAGAATATCTTGAAACTATAGTAAAAAGGGAGTCTATGCAGATATTAAATATATTGAAGTAACAGGATCTTTTTTCTGTTATATAGTTTATCTTACTTTATCATTTAGATTTCCTAAAATATCGATTTTTCGGACTCTATAAGTTAAATAAAAAGAAATAGTTTATTTCATATATTATTTGAAAGATGGGAATTTGGCGTTTGACGCACACATTCATCTGACTGATAACGAATATTCTGGATATCTTCAATATCTGCTTAGCACATTAAGGAGTCTAAGAATTAATTCATGCTCAGTCACTGTAAACTTAGAGACTTGCATGCGAAGTCTTAGCCTGTTTAACAGTGGAAATAAGGATATTGTAACACAGTTTATAGGTATACATCCAGAATTTGCTAACGACGACATTGAAGAATTTAAAGAGCTACTGAACCAGAATGAATTGATGGTAGATGGCATTGGAGAAGTAGGATTGGATCCATTGTACGAGTCAAAAAATCATGTTTTATACGATCAACAGAAATCTGTTTTTAATACAATGCTAAGCTGTGCCGAAAAGTACGGCAAACCAGTATCCATCCATAGTCGTAATTCTGTAAATGAGATTTTGGATATTATCAGTACATATCGGCTAAATGGGGTGCTTCTTCACTGGTTTTCTGGAACATCTGAACAGTTGAAACGTGCTATGGATCAGGGCCTCTATGTTTCGTACGGACCGTCTTTGGTATATTCTAAAGTTATGAAGGAATCCTTCTTAAGAGCTGATTTAGAAAGGATTTTGGTAGAAACCGATGGACCAGTAAGGTACTATAAGTGCTTTGACAATCTTATTTCACTATCTTCCTCATTCTTGATTAGCGTGATTAATTCAGCATCTTATTTGTTGAAAGTTCCCTTTCCAATGTTAGCTGAGAAGCTTCTCACAAATTCCAAGCAATTTCTAGGAAGGGGCATATGAACTTCAAAATTTGGATTGTGGATCGCTATCTTGTGTGAGTAAATATTTCGTCCAACGTTACAGTGAATGGTCTTGTACCGGTCAACTTGAACTTGGTCGAGTTTCCTTTACTTCCGATCTTTTGTATATAACCGAGTTTGCGGAATATATCCAATGCAATTTTCCCACGTTGTCTGTTGTTACCACAAGCGATTCTGTCCTTATCTTGTAGATTTTGAAGTATGAAACTTCCGTCAACTGACTCTGCAGAAACATTTACTGCGGCTATCCATAACCTTGAGATGTATGAGTCAGAATCATTTAGGGAACCCATCATGATCGTCTTAGCATTTCCCATAGGCTTAGCCAGCAATTGCACTGCAAAATTAAGACTGTCTGTCTTTTTGACGTAGAATCGATAGATATTCTGTCCTCTGAAATATCGTTCATTTTCTGTGTTGTCGAACCAATAAACATAACCATCCGGCTCTGCCATATATGGTTGAATAATCTCGAGCTCCCGATCAGTTACGGAATTTAGCATTTGTTGGGCTACATCTAGTTTGTCAAAATTCACCACATATCTGCGCTCATGATTCGACTCCAAGGACATAATTATTCCTCTGTCCATCAAGGAACGAATAGCATATTCGAGGTTCATTTCATAATGACGGCCAGACTCCAGGCGAATTTGATTTTCGGAAAGGACGTTGTGTATGCCATTTCCGATTAGCTGCCTCAATGTCCATTTACGCCATTCTTCAACAGACTTCAAATACTGTTTAAAGAATGCTTATCGACGAATATTTAAATCTGCGGCAAAAGCAACTTGCACGACTGATTGGGCAAGCCTTAACTCATGTTTTTATAATCCTACTGACAATAAGAGGATCAGTGATTCAGAAATACTCTACCGCGGACCAGGATTTTACCAAAAATCGGCCACTTGAGAAAGTTTTTGGAAACTGCAATTCAAGAGTTTTAGACTTTTTCGTTATCAATCGGGGGTTGGATTATACTGCAGCTGAAATAAGTACTATTACTCACCTTCCCATCAAAAGTATTCAAAAATCACTTATCCACCTTATGAAGTGTGGACTTATTAAGGAGCTTAAAGTGGGAAATTCGAGTATGTATGTACTTGACGAAAGTTCAGAATTAGCACTAGCGTTGACTCAATACGTCGATACATCTTTAAATGCAGAGGTTAAAAATGCAAATATTTCCTTTCCGATTCAATATTCTAAAGATGTGCTTTCTTTATAAAGTGCCTAGACAATCTTCTCTGTAGTTTAGTGCCACTTTGTAACTGATAGCGTTCATATTTAACATCGAAACAATAAAGATAAAATATCGCACCTTTGCCAAATCTACCTAAATGGATCGAGTTAGGCGTATCTCAAGCGATTTATTACAGCAATATCCTGAAAGATTTACTACCGACTTTAACGAAAATAAAAAAATAGTACAAGAACTTGCAAAAGTAAAATCAAAAGTTTTAAGAAATAAGATTGCAGGATATATTACATCATATCTCCATAGGAGTTCTGAGAAGGAGATGCCAATATCTGAAGATGAGGAAGATCTTCAATTAGCAGAACGCAGGGATTGATTTCATTTCTGATTGATAACTGTGAATTTGCTAGGAGGTGCTAGAAAAGCACTTGGTAAATCAGAAATTTCGCTTGAAAGTGGCGAAACATCGGTCAGCGGTATTTTAGACTTTCTGAAAATGAATGCCATCGAAAAAGGAATAATCGAAAACAACAATCTACTAATTGTTATCAATGGTAAAGACACTTCAGTATTGGATGGATACGATACCATCGTTAGAACCGGAGACGTCATAAAGATAGTTACTATCGTACATGGTGGAATCCGGTAGGGACTCGATTTGACTGAAGTCAAAGTGAGTGATACTTCAGTGCAAATTTCTGGAATATTTGTTTCAATAATTTTAATCCGTTTGTCAGACGAACAGAACATCCAAAATATCTTAACTGATGTCAGGTGCGAGCTAAGTTCAAAAGTTGTGTTTCAGATAATCAACCCTAGCGTTATTTATGGATTGGAGCATCTTCTGCGTACCGTGACTATTACATTTGAAGCAAAAAAGAGAGGGAATATTTTTGTTCATAACGAAGTGATTGACCTATTGCTAAGATTTTCCTATTCTAGGCAAGTCTCTGATGCTATTCTTTTCGCCGGATCGTCCAAACGTGGAAGCGCTTGCTTGCTTCTTTATTCGAGGAGCAAGAATGCTCTGAGTTCAGCAAAAAAAATCTTATACAGAAAATTTGACTGTATAGGAGAGAAATTGTTGCAAACAGATCTTGTGAAGAAAGCCAAGATCTCAGCGAAATTAGGTATTGACCACAATTTTTTTGATGATGCTAATTTTTTGAAGTACTTGATTGAACGCTCCGCGTTACTCGTTAGATAGCATTACTGCGCTTTTCTAAAACTGAACTAAATATGTGATCAGGCCTCAGTACTGATATGCCGGCTATGTCGCCAACTATTTCGATCAGAACGATCCAATCTGGTTGCTTAAGTGAGACTTTGTTGGCAAATATACTGGCTACTTTTGTTAAGATGGTGGAGGAAGACATGGATGTATGTCTTTTTTCTATCGTAATTCTGAATGATTCACTGTCTTTTATTTTATGTCTTAATTTGTTCGATGCATTCAAGATATTCTCTAAAGTAGCTGGTGATGTAATTTCTAGAGGTAACACTCTTAGAATGTAATGAATCTTCCAGGGCTCACTTCTAACAAGATTTCTTAGTTTAAAAATAACTTCAAGTGGATCTATTGTGGAGTGTGCAAATACAATTCCTGAGATTTTGGTTAGAAAGCATTCTGGATCTGGATCTCCAAAGTCTCTCAGTATCTCATCAATTTCATCTCTAGCATCCTCTTCCCCATGTCGAAAAGTTGAAACTATGAGGTTAGCAATCATTTTAATTCTTTGGTCTTAAGTCTATCTTTAGTACCGTAGATATAACTTGATAGATTTTGTCAGATTGAATTGCACCATGTCGAAGAATTCTCATGTCCGAGTCGAGCACCTCTACGATGGTTGATTCTCTCCCTTTTACAAGAACACCACCATCCAACAAGGCGTCATAACCTGATATGCCAGAACTTAGGATATCCGAAGAACTTAAGAATGGTTCTTTGCCTGAGAGGTTCGCACTTGTTCCTACTAGGAATTTGCCACCACTGATTAAATCTCGAGTGCATTTGTTATCAGGGATCCTAACTGCAAGCTTGTCACCTCCCGCGATGACTTGCTTCGATATATTGTCATCGATGCACGGTGAGACGATAGTTAAAGCACCTGGCCAAAAATGCTGAGCAAGTGTTTTTGCGATAATATTCATTTGAACCAATCTTTCGATATCACCAATATCTGATCCTAGTATTGGTAATGCTTTCTTCTGGTCACGACCTTTGATCTTAAAGATTCTCTCTACCGATTTATCAAAATATGGATTACAACCTATCCCATAGACAGTGTCTGTGGGATAAATGATGACACCTCCATCACTGAGAATTGAAGTACATCTTGCTATGTCTGTGCTACTAGAACATTCAAACATTTTGATGGCCAATTCTAAAACCACCACTCACTACATAACTTAGAATTTGAAATACTTGAATTATTCATCGATAAGATATTGATAAAGTTACTTAAATCCATACTAATCATCATCGATTGACTTATTGCTTGCATCAATACTTTATAATTATTTGAGCTATAGGAGCATTTGTGTCTATTTATTCGTCAAATGTTTTATAGAATATGGCCGAAACGCCAGATATGTTATATTATGATTAATTATTCCTTTTTTTGTCAAATGCGTTGGGGAGAACAAGTCGTTTCTATTTCAAACATCGAATGATAAGTTGATTCAACCTATTACGTCTCAATCTTAGGAGTCATAATTAGCCAATCTTTAAGATATAAGATTATATTAATAGTTCAGATTCCAATACAATGAACCTTGTATCTTCGAAAAACACGATTCAAACATATACTAAACTATCTCAAATCCTCGAGCTCTTTTTCATCTCTATAATATTCAGGATTCAATCTAAATCCGGATGTGGATTCGTACGGTATGTCACTCAACTTTAGATGATATTCAAGTCTACGCCTTTTTAATTGTCTACCAAACCAAAGGACGAATTGCTGCTCTATCATGCTACCTTCTTCTTTCATTATTTCCGGGTGTACATCAAGCAAGCTCTCGACAAAGTAGGGATCAAAGTAAAGTTGAAAGAAATCCCATCCCATCGCCTTGCCAGTAGAGGAGCATTCGCACTGGCTTTTTGCATGTATTCCCCACTCCAACTCCCCTATGAACTCCATTATCCTTTGTCTTTCCCTGTCAAAATTTATGCAAGACCCAGATACTATTATCGATGGCGGCTTTTCAGCAAATTTTCTGTTCAAGCTTGTAATATATACTTACGATATCATGGTATTTAAAAGTCAGCAGTGCTGTATTCTCAAATGAGTCTGATTCAAAGGTATGACTGGACTAAATTACACGTCCTTTCTATGCCAAGATCAAGTACATAGTTGCCGATTCTAGGTCCTTTGTCTGCCCCTACTAATATTCTATATAGTAGGGTAAAGAATTCTTTGATTCCGATTCCATTTCTTCTGGAAATATCAAAGATCATTGACTGTAGATTTCTAGGAGACTCGTCAAACCCTTCCTTTCCCTTAAAATCTTCTAAGCCTCGGATTAATTCCATCAATGCTGTTCTATCCCTGATGGTAAGATCTAATTCAGACTTACTATCATTTCTTAGGCCATGGTCATCGGCCCAGTTTGCGGCTAATCTAATCTTCTTTGTTAGAACTGCCTCCGCCTTAGCAATAATGCCGTACTTTGTCAGTCTTCCATAAACTTTTTCTACCCTTTGATCGTCATCTGAGAAGAGTAATGCTTGCTGTACTAATAGTCTATATGGAACATGTTTTGTGGGATTGGAAGGCGGTTTTAAGTGATTTATGTATTCATAAATGCCCTTAAGCTTGGCAAGTTTTGTTTGATTTTCTTCCAAAATTATTCCAAAATATAGATCCTCATAATAATCATACTCATCCATCAAAGAAGGTATATCGTCTAAGGAAACGTGTCTTGTTCCTGTTACTCGCTTGTATAACAATAACAATAGTGATTCAGGTGTTCCATAACGTAACCACATTTGAGGCGTTAAAACATTGCCCTTTGATTTGCTAATTTTCTGTCCTATCTTATCGAGAAACATCTCGTATCTAAGATGTAATGGATGGGAGTAGCCTAATACGTCATTGGATACCCAGTCATTTATTCTCACTGAGTCCATGATATCCTTTCCATAAGCTTCAAACTTGACATTAAATGCTTGCCATCTAGCTGCGAATTCTACTTTCCAAGCTAGCTTGCCATTTCCATCATTAATGCTTGATTCACCATAATATCCACATCCCCTCACTATTTGATTTCCAATTCTGGTGTCTGAACATGAATACGAGACCTTCTTCTCCTCAGGGATATATCTCTCTGCTTTTGCAACATACAGTCTGCCACAATTTCGACAAATAGGGAAATATGGAAGCGTCTGATTATATTTGTCCTGACCTATCATAGCTTGAATTCCTACCCCAAGACGTTCACTATTTCGTAGAATAGTATCAATTTGCGCTGACAAAATATTCTTCTTGTATGCTTCAGTACCACTTTGAAATTTGTAACGAACTCCAACTCTATCGAGCCCTTCCAGAAGCAAACCGCTCATATGAGCGCCATATGATGTATGACAATCACCAAATGGATCTGAAATCTCTGAAACCGGCTTCGCGATCTCGTTTTTTAAATATTCAGGTAATCCATGAGGTATCTTCCGCAGACCGTCCATATCATCTGAATAGGTTATAAGCTCACTTTTGAAACCAAGGCTCTGAAGTGCAAGAGTAACACCATAAGCTCTAACCGCATCGCCCATACTACCTATATGAGGAATACCGGATGCTCCCAAACCACTTTCCACCCGTATGAGATCCGTATCTCTACCCAATTTCCGCTCCCTTGATAGAAGATCATGGGCAATCTTATCTATCCAAGTACCTTTGCCGAGGATCTCCCCAATGAATTTCATACTTGGTTCAGCACCTTAGTGACATAAGGCCCATTTTGATCATAGCCAAACTTTCGATAGTATCTCCTCGTTCCAACTGCGCTGATCACTGACAATTTTTTCAGCCCAAATTCATTTTTGACTATGCGTTCAGCTTCGTTTAACATTCCGACCCCCAATCCTTTATGCTGATACTTTCCGGATTCTTTTTTTTGTCCGATTTCGACTGTCCTGCCGTAGACATGCAATTCTCTAACTATGGCCGCTCCATTCTCATCTGATGTTTTCAAGTATTTTATTACAGGGTTATTGGTATAACGCAAGCGCAAGAAACCCAGTATAATTGCGTTATCTTTACTTTCATATGAAAGAAACACCTCGTGACCATTGGATGCATCATAATCCAATCTATTCAAAATCATTTCATCCACTTGTAAATTTGAATTCCCATTCTGATGACCGATTTCTCTGCATCTAATACAATTACATCTCAGCCCTGACTTATTCAATTCATTAATAGCTAGTTGTCTTAAGTTTCCACGTTTTGGTCCGTCTATGATATCTTTAGATTCTATTTCTCTTTGCACACGCATGATTCTAACCCAAGGAGGAACTATTTTTTTTATTTCAGCTAGGACTCTTAGCATATCATCATCACTGTATGCCTTGTATTTGCCGTTTTTATACAAGTTGAACAAGCCAGTGTTCGCTAAGACAAGTGTCGGGTAGATTTTTACCATATCCGGCTTATAAAATGGGTGATAAAACAAGGTTTTGAAATCGGCAACATCTTTTTCGAAAGTTGTTCCAGGTAATCCTGGCATCATATGTGCGACGATCTTACAACCAGCATCTCGAGCAACTTTGAATGACTCGATTACTTCTCTAAGAGTATGTCCACGATTAACAATTCGGTATACGCTCTCCTGTAATGACTGTACACCAATTTCTACTCTCGTAACACCTAACTCTAGCATTAACTCTATGTGTTTCTGTCTACAATAATCGGGTTTTGTTTCAATCGTCAATCCCACGCATCTCGATCTGCTAGTTTCGTTATTTTTTTTCGCGTCCATAAGGTTAGTTGATAGACTTTGGCTCCCCTTGTACGTATTCAAGGCATTAAAACATCCTTTTACGAAATCTCTTTGATAATCCTTAGGCATGAAGGGAAACGTTCCCCCGACTATTACCAATTCTATCTTAGATATATTGTGGCCGCGTGTCTCCAACTGACATAACTTACTCGTTACCTGCTCAAATGAATCGAATTTTGATCTTTGAGCTATTTTCGAGGATGGTTCAGATCCGGTATAACTTAGCGGTGTGTTATGCTCAATTCCGCCCGGACAGTAAATACACCTGCCATGTGGACATTCGTATGGTTTTGGCATCACGGTAACTATGGCAACTCCAGAGGCGGTTTGAATAGGTCTTACCATAAGGATTTTCCGATAGTTGCTGTCAAAGGGTAAGAATTGGATTATGTTCTCGTTTTTTGGTAGAGACTTCAGATGAAATGAAGCAGATACCTCGCGCAGAATTTTGAATATTTCAGCTTTGGTCATATCAGATTTTGTCGATAGTATTTCTGCAATTGCATTGCAGGCCTCGAGAAAAACATTATGCGAGTTTAAATATACTTCTGTAGAATTGTTTGTGGTACACTTTTCTTCCAATTATGCAGAAATACTTTCAGACAATTAATATTAATTTTCCTTCTTTTATGGTGTCAAAGTTTCAAATATGAGTCTAATTTAAAGACCATTTCAATGCCATAAAACCCCAAGATTATTACTAGATGACTTGATTCATATGTGTAATTTTAGCTGATTTAATTAAGCCTTTCTCAAAATACTTTAAAAAATCATAAATATCTCACAAGTACAGTTATTGATATCTCGAAGTAAAACTACTATTGCTATTTGACCTGATTTTGATCTGGATGTAAAATTGGATTCCCCATGTCCATAACACAATTAATAACTTGATTACGCAATTTGCTATCTAATTACAAAAAGAGTAGCGAGTTACCAAAGATGTACAAAACAAGAATTCAAGCCTAAAGCGAAATTATATCAAACTATATTCTTTGTATTTTTTGAATGATATTAAGATCATAATCGAATCACGGCATTCAATTCTATCAGTATTTGTAGACAGATATTCTGTAATACATTTCTTGGTAATGATTGAATCCATATATGCTAGGCTAAGCTAGGTCACATTTAGTAACTGCTAGTTCATTGAATTGGAGCCTGACTAGCGAGCATCAAATTTGAAATTAATTTAGTTAAGATGTCTCTTCGTACATCGCAGTCTGAGACTTTTGTGATCTAGTCTATGTAACGTTGAAGATGAAGATGGTCATAAGCTCAAGTTATCATGACTAAAATTGAAAAATGAAATCTAGTGTAAGTGTCGTAGATGTCTTATTGGACAGTTCTAAATCCAATAGACATTGAAAATGAATTCTCGGGGTAAAAAATAACTTCAAGAGTCAATGATAGCCTGCTAGCCTGCATAGATACCGCCGGTGATCTTGTGTTTATCTATTCCTTTATTATGCAACGTTAAGGAACGACGACTTATACTGTGCAAATTCTATCCATAATGTTAGCCGATCTATAACGACAACATGCAAGTCTTCGAGAAAGAAACTTTGCATATTTCGCTGTTTGGCAGTCTGGCGGTTAATTCATCCACTTACAACTACGACTACCTTTTTTCGTAGTGTTTTGCTCATTATGAATGATAATTCATGTTGCAAGTTGCAGATCTCTGAAAATGCAATTGATTAAAGTGATATCCTCTGTAGACTAGGCTTGAAGTCAAGAGATTAACATCAATATAAAGCAAGATTCTTATGTTCAATAGTTGACGACTGACTGTCTAATTGCTAGCTTGCTTGTTTGGAGCAATTCAAAATACTCCCATAGTTGTAGCTAGAGATTAGTGAAACCCTTGTATGTTAGTTCTGTTGATACTGTGTCAGGATTACAAGATCAATAAAAATGACTACAGTTATGGTTATTATACGAGTTTTGTTCTTAATGTATCAATGCTATTTGTGGATACTCTAGCAGTTGCAATTCATATCGTGACTGCCGAGAAATTCAGTAAATGCGTTTGTCACCTAGGAGACAATTATGATTAAAGTATTATTAATACTATTTGCAGTAATAGTAGTAAGCATGGTAGTTTTTTCAACGGCTAGAGTAAAGCCGATACCTAGTTCAAATTATACAATAGCAGGATTGAATAATAAAACCGTCAATATAGCAGTCCGTAACCAAGACCGTCTTCTTAATATGGCTAGATTATATAATGCTTCATCAACTAAGGTTAAAGGTTTAGACGCCGCAGGAGGAGTACTTGCATGCCTCGGTGCAAATATTTATTTCCATACGATAAGCTCTAGTAATTTTTGGTATTCAGTTACTAAACAAATATTAGATAATTGCGACGACTATGTTATGACCCAGTTTTCTAATAAAACGTCTGCGCTTTATGGCGAAGGCTCTAATGCGACAGTTGTCAATATCGCCCATGATTACTTGAAGTCACGTGGTATTCAGTAGTTGCTGGTTGTATTGAGATAGCGATAAAAGAGTTCATTCATTAATCTAATTCTAAATTGGACTGTCACCAGAGGATTAGCAGACTTATATGATAGAATTTCAAAATGTCTTCAAATCCGAAATTAAACGATTTGAAGCCTACATGATGAGGGGTCATTTATGCAAGACTTTACGGATATAAGATAGTTGTGAAGCGTTCCTTCCAAGATCGTGTATTTGATTATCTTATTATTATCCGTAATCAACACATCATTTCTCTACACATTCTATCCTACAGTGTATTAAGACATTAAAAGAGCCTCTCGAAACTAATATACGATACACATTGGTAGTAGGGATTGATTCTACCTGTTTATGCGCAATCTCATGTTCCGTTTCATAATATTAGTAATGGTCTAAATATTTGCGTATTGTATCCCTCAGTTTTGTCCAATAGGCTGAAATATATTATGTCCTCAGGCTCGGTTCGAAATCGGTTTGTCTTAATCCCCCTTTAGCCGTCGAAGTAAAATCCATGTAGTTCAAATCACAACTTGCTCTTCCAAATCTCGTCTGACTTTTTACTAAATTCACTTGTTTAAATAACTGATATCTTATCACAACACCATTTGTTGCCACTAGAATCTTGATCTTTATAGCGAATTAGTTCAAATATTGAAATTACTAAGTGAATTACCTCTGCTTATTAAGCGGTCCAATGAATATTGTAATATTATAATGCTCTTCGAAATTTCTATTCTTTGTGATCAAAGCATTTATAATTGTCTAATCAGTTTCACCAAAATCTACTGCAAGTTATATTGGTATTTGGTACTCCCTTCACTACACTTTACTTGTAATATCTTGATTTCCATAGCATAAATATATTTCAAAATCTGCGGTATCATCGTGATATCGTCCCCAATACTGCTTACCCCGACCTAACTTTACAAGGAAGATCCTCAATTTGTGCAAGACCGCCATTCATAGATATGATTGTTGCTTGATGAAAGACGTGAGATCACATACATCGTCTTGAACTAGCTAATTTGTAACTTTCAATTACATGTTCAGAACAGGTACAGCTAAAGACTCTGAAGCCAACCTTCATAAATTAGACTTGGATCCACACAAATTGGATATAGAATATGAGTTTAGATATTCTAATGAAATGAAATTAGATAGCAATATTCAGAATGGTCGAAAGTGAAATCTAAATGACTATTCACTTTAGTTAAGGATAGGGTTATGATAATTTCATAAAAGACTCGAGAATATTTAACAGAAATTATTGTAATTTTACAAAGTAAAAGTCCTTCCTTCAGCTTTAATTTGTACGTTTCCGCTGCCAGGGCCAGTTATGCTTCCAATACAACTACAGGACATCCCATATCTTTGAATCGTGTCAAGAGCAATATCTACTCTTGATCGAGGAATTACTACACAAAAACCAATGCCCATGTTAAAGGTTTTGTACATTTCCTTGATGTGAATGTGACCTTCCTTTTGAATGAGCTTGAATATGTCCGTAGGTACTGGAAGGCTATTAAGCCTATAATTCACTGTGCTGTTAAGACGAGAAAATTTAGTAAAGGAACCACCTGTCACATGTAACAATCCGTGTACAGGGATACTGTCATTTTCTAATAACTTGACAATAGGGCGAACATATATTCGAGTGGGTGCTAGCATCATATCACCAATGGTTTGATTGGTTTCGCCCACGAAATCACTCAGCGAATGTTTCGGAAGAAGAACTTTTCGTGCCAGAGTGTATCCATTTGAATGGAGACCGTTACTTGCAACTCCGATGATGATGTCTCCCCTCTTAATCTTGTTTCCCATAATTAGTTTATTTTTTTCTGGTACAATTCCAAATGCCATACCTACTAAATCGAAAGCCTTCATTTGAATTTCCTTCGAAAGGAGTTCGGGTATTATTGCTGTCTCTCCTCCTATAATAGGTACACTTGCATCTTTAGCTCCACAGACCAGTCCCTTGACTATATCTCTAAGTATAATAGGATCTGGATCGGTTATTGCAATATAATCGATAAATCCGACTGGTTTAGCACCGACGCAAATTACGTCGTTCACATTCATAGCAACACAGTCTATGCCGATTGTATCAAAACGATTCATCATTTGGGAAACGATAATCTTGGTTCCTACACCATCTGTGTGCAAGGCAAAAATTTTGCCATCGATTTCGATAAGTCCAGCGTAGTGGCCAAATCCAGACAATACCGTGCCATGAGTAAGGAACGATCTAGAGGTTGAAATTATCTTTCCGATGGTATTCTGAGCTTTAATTATCTTCTTTATATCTATTCCAGTGCTTTTGTACGTTACTCTTTTTGACCTCAAGTAAAATTATTATTAATTTAGCTTACATATTACCCTTTAATATGTCTCTAAATGTAATAGCAAGTAAAGATTCGCCACTATATCTCGAAATTATTGTGTTCTAGTATTTATCCAGATGATTGATAGATATTAACATTATATTTCTGTAATTTGTTGATACTATATACATTTTGAATTCATATTTTCTAAATTATATTAATTTGGATACTAAAGAACTCTCAATTCCTGTTTTAATTGGATTTAAAAGTTGTATTATTAAATCGATGTACAGATATACCTATGCGTACATAAGTATAACAATGTTATAGCGATGCGTTTCATAATAAAGTTAATAAAATATCGCCGATTACTTAGCAATACTATAGACATTTATGACAACTCCTAACAAGATCGATGGAAATAAGGATGAAGTAGAAGTACTGTATATTGGAACGGCTGAATCAGAGCACATCGAAATGTATTTGAAGGCAATTTGGTACTTGAGAGAAAAAGGCGATACAGTTAAAGTGAGTTCTGTAGCTAAGCTGCTCAATGTAACCCAACCATCAGTAGTGCAGATGTTGCATCGACTAGACAATGCTGGTCTAGTGAGTTATAAAAAAGGTAACCTTGTGGAAATTACTTTGAAAGGAGAGAGGATAGGAAAACAAATGATCCGAAATACAAGATTACTCGAAGTCATGATGAGAGATGCGCTTAAAATTGAAATCGACGAAGAGATGGTTTGCGGGATAGAACATCATATGAAAAAGATATTTACTGATGCTCTGTGCACGCTATTGAATCATCCTAGAATATGTCCGCACGGACTAGATATCCCTTTAGGAAAATGTTGTAAAAAATTGTAATTTCCAAATTAATTGTGATGATATCTTCTTTGATATTATTGACCATTTATCTGAAATCCACATAAAATTAAATCCAAAATATTCAATCAGATAGTGATTGATAGGCCATGTATATAAAAGTAAATTCTACATTCTGGTTCCATTATTCAGTCAATTTATACTTCAAAGAGTATTGTTAGTTAATTTGCTGACTACAACTGTCTATTATAGAAAATTATCGATTATTACGACATGATTAAAAATATATGGAAAAAGACATTTACTTTTGACTAGATTTAATTAGGTAAAGGAGAGCACAAATTGAAAAGATGGGTCCCCGAAAATTTCGATTAAAAGGGGCTGCATTTTCTACAGAGCGTTTTTGGGGTGTTGGAGAAGCATCTTTACAATTTTGTGGTATAAGGAAAACTGAAAGTGAATCTTATGGAGGTTGGACAGAAGACCCTCCGACAAGTATACGCAGCTAAGACAGGCAAGGCAATGGCATTTGACTTATTGTGCAATCTAACAAGATTTACCTTATGATGGCTCACTTATCGAATTCTGTACGATCCAAGATCCTACAGCTAAGAATAACCAAGACCCAGACATGGGTTCCCGATATGACTCGTGTATTAAGTATCATACTTCATAACAGAGTGTCCTAGGTGCACAATCCGGGGCTAAGATTCAAAATTCACCCACACAAGTAAATGCTCAAGCCTGGTTGATAATAGAAGACCTGTGATACATTTGGTTCATCTAAGACTCAGTGATTAACCTATTGAATGCCATGTACAACGAATACTGTGTTTAATCGATACACATAACTTGAAGCTAGAGTAGAGCATCAACAATTTCAAATGGATGTTAAGAATCATGGATTTAATATTGCAGTGTTGGGTTTGTCTCTAATAACTGTAGCTTACCTCGCTTTTCCACTTACCGCGATCTTTATTTTTATTACTTTAACATCGATTCCAACTTTATTAAGTAGACCCGAAGTTGTCAATGCTTTCGTACTTAGTGCAAGTACTGCGACAGTTTCCACAATGATATTGGCGGTATTTGGAATCCCGGTAGGATATTTGTTAGCTCGATTTGGACATCTCCCTGGAGTTTCAATCCTAAGACTGTTGGTTTTCTTACCACTAGTATTGCCTCCTTTGGCAAGTGGCGCGTTACTATTGGGAGCTCTGGGTCCTATCTCCCCAATAATGAGAATGTTTCCTATGATTGATCTTACTCAATCGGTCTCAGGAATAATAATCGCGCAGACATATGTAGCCTCTCCGTTTATGATCTTTGCTGCAGAGATTGCATTCGAATCATATGATGAATCACTTGAGCGGGTTTCTCGTTTATTAGGTAAGTCTAGATTTCAGACTTTTATGAAGGTATCAATCCCGTTAGCCAAGAATGGTTTAATCATTGGATCAATTATGTCATGGGTCAGGGCAGTCGGAGAGTTAGGAGCAACAATGATGTTAGCATACAATCCCCATACGATTTCAATTCAAATATTTGAAGATAATGCTATAGGGGGATTGGCTAGAGCCATTCCAGATATCTTTCTAAGTATAATATTGTCAATTACAGCTTTAACTGTGTTTTGGCTCTATTCGGCTAAATTTACAAAAGGGAGCTTTATATTGATGAAGTAACATCATGACTGGACTAGAACTAGTGAATGTAGTAAAGAAATTTCCTGGTTTTACGCTTGGGCCTATCAATTTGAAAATTGAATCCGAAGTGACGGTCATTCTAGGACCAACCGGTAGTGGAAAGACTACGATCCTAAACCTCATCTCCGGGTTATCGAGACCAGATATCGGATCTATAATGTTAAACGATGTCAATATCACGAATCAGCCACTCGAAATCAGAAAAATCGGGTATTTATTCCAAAAACCATTGTTGTTTCCTCACTTGGGAGTATATGACAATATTACTTTTGGTAAGAGAAAAGATGAGTCGATCGGCGATTCTGAAATCATTGCCTTACTTAAAGACCTTGGTATATGGCATTTGTGTGATCGAAAAATGGGAGGACTGAGCGGTGGGGAGATGCAAAAGGTTTCTTTAGCAAGAATGCTTGTTACCAAACCAAAAGTAATTCTGATGGATGAACCACTTTCTAACTTAGACGAGTTATCCAAAAGGAACTTGAGAAAGGAATTACGAATGGTGCTAAAGGAAAGGAATGTCCCAACTATTTATGTGACACATTTTGAACATGATGTATATGCCTTGGCAGACAATGTTTCGATTCTGAGTGATGGTAAAGTAGTATATAGTGATACCTTGGATGGTTGTCTTAAAGTACAGACGCAGTCTTCTATTCCATATTATTTCGACTTATTTAGTGCTGAGGGTAATTATATAGAAGGTATAGTTATTCAAAGCAGAAGTGGTATTGCTAAATTCAGATATGGCGCGCAAATGATAGAAATTCTTGGAGAATATCCAATAGGATCAAAAGTAGGCATTTTGATTCGACCTGAGGATATTATTTTATCTAAACAATCTCTAAAAACCAGTGCACGCAATGTTTTGCTAGTAAAAATAATAAATATAAAAAAGCCAGTTGAATCTATTGGAACGATAAACGTGTATATGATGCTTGAACAAAGACTGCGTTTGGTAGCTAAAATCACTGAGGAAGCAAGACTGGAAATCGATATTAGAATAGGAGACGAATTATTTATAATTTTTAAAGCATCTGCACCAACAATCGTACGTGAAGAATCTCTAAACTGAATTACTTTCTCAACAAGCTGTCAGGAAGATAACAGATATCTCAATGCTACATAATTTCAGTTTCATGTTTATATCGGGACATACTTAAGCTATCTATTTGTCTAGTTGCCAAAATAGTAAGAACACTATCGAGCTAAAACTAATTCAACTCCTACTATGTTAACGTAATGAAACTATTCATTGTTTCTTAAATTTGGTCCTATGTAAGTGATGTAATCAAACGTTCAAACATAATTCCCATTCCACTTATTTTCGTTGTCATTACTCTTCAATTGCATTTGTCAATTCTGTATTTTTATCCAGTCCAAAGTCCTCAATAAGGTTCATCAATTCTCTGTATTGCTTCAAGAATGTGCGTCCCTTACTCGTTATAGATAGCATTCCACTGTTCTCGCATCTGAGGATCATATCTTTACGCCTCAGGTCGCCGAAAATCAACGTCATTTTATCGTATGATAATCTTGAGTATTGTTGGACATGAGTCGGCTTAGCAACTTGAGCACCTTCGTTATGATGTATCTCATGCTCAATCGCAGTAAGGATATCATGAAACAGCTGTAGTTTATGCCTCTTGTATTGTTTCATCACTATTCTTTAAATTTCATGTTTCAATATTGAAAATCGACCGATAAAAAAAGGCTCTAAGCGAGACCATTCGAATATACTACATGTATCCAATTGGATAAATAATCTCCCTGATGCCCGATAGAAATACAAATCAGATATCTCTAGTCAATTTGGTTGACATTTGTTTTTCTGCTAACCCATGGTTAATTTGTTTGGCGGGAAATCCTTCGTAGAAATGTATTAGATTTTCTGATGAGAATCCTAGACAAACTGAGATTAGACTAGGATTGAACAGGTAACAACCATTTGATACCTCATAATAAATATTTCAACTCTTAATTTTTATCAAAATTGACAAATAAGATCAAATCCACTATATTCATCCCACAAGTTACGATTTAAAACTGATGTCCACATTGTAATACAAAGTTTTACATAAACAATATTTCTAGTTGATCTTGAGATATTGAAAACCACGATTCAGATTGACTGTACTATTTTATGCCAAAGCTCAGATTCTGGCTATTCTTAATGATTTAGGCTGTCTTAAATCATTTGCGTTCCAATCCCAGTATCATCAACTAATATTGGGGACGTGGTATGTCAAAATCACGTATCATTCGGATATTAACCCTAAGTCTAGACAAATGATTTTTTGAGCCATTCAGCTTGGTGTTTATTCTCGCATACGTAAGACTGTGATATTTCATATAGTCGTACATAGAATTAGTATATCTTTATCAAACATCTAAACTTCCTATACCACAAGTTTGTTGTTTAGAATAGGTTGTTTATTCGGAATGCCAAAGTACCAATGATATCAAAATATTGTTAGGTCAGATTAGGTATAGTCATTTTCATAACCCTTTGCCTAAGTACGATAGCTAGCCCAATTGATATAATGGATACAATAACTGCTGTCAAGAATATCAAGTTAAAAGCAGAAAAGGATGGGATGTAACGTATTGTGTCATTCGCGTTAATTGCCATTTGATGTGTCTGCATGTACATTCCTGCGAGTGCTGGACCAATTGCACTGCCAATTATTCTAAGCAGCGTAGTCATCCCAAGAGATATCCCGCTAAATTGTTTTGGGGTAGCAAGTATGATAACATTCATCGCACCCACGCTCGTAAGAGACAACCCAGTTGATAAAACTGCTAAGCTTATTGAAATTAAGAGTTCTGTAGAATGTAGGGCCAGCAATCCAACGAAACTTGCAGTAGTGATGATAGTTCCAAATATAATGGGTTTTAAAGATCCAAGTTTCGAAACTATATATCCAGAGGTAGGACCGAAGACTAGAAGAATAATTGCAAAAGGTAGTTGAACCTTGCCTGTGCTTATGGCATCTTCATTAAATCCAACTGGCTCTGGATTTGTTACTAGAATAGGTATCGTTTGAAATATCATAAACATTGAAAATCCCACCAAAACTATAATCAAATTGGCGGGAAGTATTGCCTTGTTGAGCATAAGTTTGAAATCTACTAACGGAAATCTCGAACGCTTCTCGACTATAATAAATGAACAAAATGAGATAATTCCCAGGATAATAAAGGGTAATACCTGACCAGATGAGTTATTCGTAGAATGTGTATTCTGGCTACTAGGTGGATAGCTAGCAGAAGCCGTTATGCTATTAGTTCCAGATGTTTCAAGTAACGTCAGAACCAACAATAACGATATAATAGTTATAGCCAACGCAATTGCACCTACAAAGTCAATCTTGTTGGTAGAATCACTAGAAAGTGATACATCAGATTCTGTTTTGAGTTCAGGCTTGTACTTCAGATTTATCCCACCTTGTTTTGTTTGAATATATTTCGTATCTTTCTTATGCCAGTCGCTTTTCTCTTCTATATGTATAAAAAATCGGATTATTACTAAAAGTCCTATTGCCACAGGGATTATTGTAAAGAATGTAGTTCGCCATCCATAATTCTCGACAATAATTCCACCTACTGTCAAGCCTATTACTGCACCAGAAGCAAACATGGATGTTATGATCCCTTGCCCTATTGACATTTTCTCCCTAGGAAATTGATCCCTTACGATACTAAATGCAATTGGAAACATCGACATTCCAACTCCCTGTATAGCACGGGCAATAAGCAAGAATGTTATGTTTGAGGCAAATCCTGACAGAGAAACTCCTATTGCATAAATACCCATTATTATTAGCAAGATTTTCTTCCTGCCATAGATATCTGACAACTTGCCTGCAATTGGGGTCATTACCGCCCCAGTAACAAGATATGCGGTAAGTATCCATGATGACATGCTGTACGAAACGTGGAAGTCAGCTATGAGATCAGGAATAGCTGGGATTAGCATGGTTTCTGCGTACATTATCATCGTCGCTATACAACTTAGTACTATGACTACTTTCCAAGCATACGCCGAAATTCTTGCTGGCTCGCCAGAATGA
The DNA here is from genome assembly GCA_040414675.1 of Nitrososphaeraceae archaeon. Taxonomy (GTDB): domain Archaea; phylum Thermoproteota; class Nitrososphaeria; order Nitrososphaerales; family Nitrososphaeraceae; genus JARBAU01. The sequence continues at coordinate 36,298 of JBEDUN010000164.1, forward strand.
GAACTAGGCAAATGAGTATGAGCCGATCCAATATCACCTATGCCCTCACTTTCGTGTCCTTTTTTATCACCGCAGTATGGTTTTTTCAATTTAAAGAAGGGGCTAAAATTTCGTCAAGACTCATAGTCTCTTTATGAAGAACATTTAGTAATAGTATGTTGTGCAAAGACCTAGTTATAGTTGAGTTAGCTATAATTGTATTCTTGTGAGGTTTGAGTTTGTTCATTACTAATTCAAGCCTGAAGTTTTTTTCGAATTTTTTCAAAATGATTCTTGTGATCTCAAGTTTATACTCAAAATTTTTCAATAATTATCTAACCCCAGCATAATTCCTGAATTCTCGTTTCGAATGTAGGTTTGCTAAATTGTATCCTCAAGTTCAAATCTGATACCTTTATAAATGCATTAACATTAGCTCTTATGGTAATTTTAGTCCCAATCATAAAATCATAAAAACACATAATCTTCTAATAGATTGTACGCCATTTAATACTATATATGCATTTGAAGTGCTGCCTATCAGTATCGAAGGTTCGCTCATATCGTAACTTGAGGGTAGGTGGCATATTCAAGAATTTTAATGATAACATAATTTGATTTCTTGATTTTATCCTCAACACGGTAAGTTGAATCCAAAGAGTCATTTAATTTCAAGTGATTAACCCCCAATTCTGTGCATAAGGTTCATTGATGGTCTCAACGATTTACTACGTATTAGCTTTATAATACCTTCTGGCTTGTGTTCTATGGAATTTAAGATACTTAATTTAATAGCTTCGTCAGATTTTCCACTTCTCAACAGACCTTTCAGATCAGTTCCTGGTTTTTCATATAGACAAGTCAGCAATCTACCATCTGATGTTAGTCTTATCCTGTCGCAGTTGGTGCAAAATGGCTCAGATATAGACGGAATAAATCCCAAACTACCTTTATTGTCATTAAAAGTAAATAGCCTAGCAGGTTCGGAAAAATCGTTGGATACGGGAAAAATTTCTATCCCCTCGCCATCTAACTTTTTGATTATTTCAGCCTTGGTTACTACTAGGTGATTATTCCACATGCTAGTTCCATCCAATGGCATAAATTCTATAAAGCGGACAGTGAAATTAGTCTTTCTTGACAACGCTGTAAATTCTATGACCTCGTCATCATTCCATCCTCTGATGACGACAACATTTAATTTCACACGAAGTCCAACGTCATTAGCTACTTGTATACCTTCAAGTACCTTGTCGAGTCCATTTACACCGTTAATTGCCTTAAATCGATTCTCTTTTAGTGTATCTAAACTAACATTCACGCTATGTAATCCTGCATTCTTGAGCTTAAGTGCATTAGCCTGGAGTCCTATGCCATTTGTAGTCATGCCTATGTGCACTATCTTGGGTATTTGAGAAATTAGCTTGATTAGGGTAGGGACATTTGGTCTAACTAAAGGCTCTCCACCAGTCAGTCTCACTTTGACAATGCCTAAATCTGCTAAGATCCTAACAACTCTATTGATCTCATGAAAATTCAGTATATTTTCCTGTTCAAACCAATCGACGTTATTGCTAGGCATACAATAGACGCATCGCATATTGCACCTGTCAGTGACTGAAATACGTAATTTCTTAGCGGTTCTACCGAATCCGTCCATTAATTTGTTATTCTGGTGCACAAGAGTGGTCAACATACCAACCTTATTAGATACTGATTATCGAATCTTATTAAAATAACCTTTGTGCTGGCTAGATTGAATTTTGGATCATCTATTTGAACGAAAAGATTGAGCTCGTTTATACATCTATTCTGATAAAGTAGTCTCATTATTCAGATATTGTTGGAATATGCAGTAGATCAAATATGGAAAATCATTGAACTATAAGTCACCAAACATGTTATAATATTCATTCGCAATCTTATCTGAAAAACTATATTTATATTTGGAAAGAACGTCAGAGACGAGTTGAACATTAAAAATTCTATATAGCTGTAACTCCTGACCATGAACTATTGAAATAATTCCGCTTTCCGATAACCTCTTTAGATGCCATGAAATTGTAGATGGTGCTTTTTTCATGTGTTCTAAGATCTCACCGAATGTGCATAGATCATGTTCGAGTATGAAGAGCACGATTTGCCTCGAGGACTTGTTCCTAATCTGGCCCATTATACATGTCTCTTCCAATTGCATGTCCAAGGGAAAGTACTTTGGCCTTCTACCGTGTAGCCTATCAACCTTAATTGCCTGCGTTTTTTCTAGAATTTTTATGTGGTACTCTAGCGCACCGTTTGTCAACCCACTAAGTCTGAGCAGTTCTCTATATCTTATCCCCGGGCTACGTTTGATATAATCCAATATCAAAGTTTTAAGATCGATAGGTCCAATATTGCATTGATTAGGGTGGGTAGTAGACAATTTCCTATTTTTCCACCTTTAGTACACCCAAACCGAATAACGTTAGCATAAGCAACAACAACATGTGAGGCAATCCCACATATATTCCGCGCTGCATAGCGGGACTAGTTCCTGGTATAACTTCTAGCAAAAATAATATTTCAACAATCAAAAGAGATGAGAATCCCACAGTGGTATACAAGATCTTAGTGCTTCTAATTCTCCGATATGCCAGCAGTGAAGCTGCAATCAAAAATGTAGATATAGAAATGCTCGCGACGTGCATTGATATGAAATAAATCAAATGAGGTCTGTGAATATGTGGAATTATTAGTGGGACAAAAATAATGAGTGTTACAATTGAAATTAGTGCCAACAATTTAGGTTTACTATTTACGATCTCAGTAAGATGGTATCGCAGAGCTGCATAACAACCAACGAGCCTAATTTCCAAGTTGTGATATATTGGTTGGAGCTTCATAAATAGATGACTCGATTCGTTAGTCACACATAATTAATATCAATAGAGCATTATTTACTTTTCATAGTGCATTCGTCGAATGTACAACAATGGTACTTCATGTTGATGAGATGATAGCTTATGCAAAATCTATTGGGATTCTAGGTGTCCATACCGACATTATTATTCAATGCTATATTCAAAACAAAAGCTCGTCAAGGCAATATTTTCTAGTGCTTTTCACTTTTTGCTTATATTTGTCTTCCTGTCAATATTCTCAGTTTCAGAGGACTCTGACGAATTAAGGAGCTTCTCGATATCATCCTCATCTTCTTCTGTCTGACCAGCTTCTGCAGCAACAAGTGCATCTGCTTTTGCTTTCCTCCTCTTTCTAATGATCCTTATTATTATGAACGCTACAATAGCGAGAATCACTAAAATGATGATTGGCATTGGGATACCGAGAATTGTGTTTTGCGAATGACGATCTCCGCGCGTGTGGGAAGTCTGAGGTTTTACCAGCAATGTTTGATTTATTGTCGCTTCATGACTATTTTTGAGGTCATCACTATATGTTATTTTCAGAGATACCGGATGGCTGCCCTGAAGAGTTGAGTTATCGACATTTGTAAGTGGGATGCTAAATGGTAGTGGCGAGTCAGGTTGGAGGTCACCTAAGTATTGGGGAGGTGGCAATGAGAATGAAGATGTAGACAGTCCTAACCCTGATGATTGGGAAACGTTATTTCGATGTTGGTCAGATGTCTGATTTTGATGATGTCTTCCATTATCAACTTGCTCTCTCGCTGAGCTAGTCGTGAATGGTTGATTTACAAGCTGGGCAGTAGTGTATAGGCCAATCGTATTTCCTTGATTCAAAAGATTACCTACCAGATTAGGTGTCCCAGCAACATAATTTATTCCCAAATCAGTGACACTAACTCGTATATCGCCTATCACGTTTCCACCTAAAACAAATGAACCAATTTTGGATTGTCCTCCGGAAATATATTGTAGCGTTACCAAAAACGATACAGGGGCAGCAATCAAGGAAGTGGATGCATATATTTTAGTTGTGAATTCATTTTTTGAATGGGGGGCTATGCTTGGAATGCTCCAGAGCGAATCCCCAACAATCTTCAAATCATCAGATTCCGATGCTATTGATGCCACTGCGTTTGTGAGAGGAAAATCATTGTTATTAGAAATTGTGAATTTCATGTCTTGTACTTTACCCGCCGTAAGAATGAGCGAAGAACTATTTAGACTATTACTCTTAACGCTTGACTGTTGGTTATTTAACGTAGCACTATATGCAACTTTAAAAATTTGATGATCTCGGTTATAATGCAAATTACCGTCGTTAGCTACATATGTGGGAAATTCTGGTTTCGGATCTTCATTCGTAGAATTAGAGTGTTGTGTTGAGCGGAAAAGTGCAGGACTTATTTGGTTATGATCCTTAAAAGAATAGGCACTTGCCGTAACGCCCGAAGCAGTGATACCATTTGGATTACCATTCTGGTTACTATTTAGCGATCCGGTATTGTTAGTAGAACTACCCGAAGGACCTACGCTGATTCCAGCTTCTGGAGGAGTCGGTAATACAAGTAACCCTACCGATGCACTTGTGCTCTTTGAATCTCCAGTAGCTGCGGTGTATGAAATTTGAAGATTCAGGTTTTGTAAAGTCCCACCAGCGGATTCTGAAGGATATATAACGGGATCAATTTCTGCAGTACCGTTTACAGGTATAGTTCCTAGGTTAAAGGTTCTAGAGCCTAAGTTTACGGCCGGAACAGTGGAAGTCGGAGAGGTAGTGGTTACTTGGCCAGGAGTATTGGTGGTAGTAGTAGAGGACGTGTTGTTAGTGTTACTTGTAGTCCCAGGCTGATTGACAACAACATTATTTGCTATACTGTTACCACTTATGCTCGAAATAGTTACAAGAACGCTATTCGCATCGGCTGTTCCTTTATTCTTGATGTTTATGACGGCTGTGTTGGAAAATCCTGGCTTCAAACTAGTAGTCTTGGAACTTGTGTCTAAAATAACCTTTCCAGGCAGTGAAAAAGGCACCATATATGTTTGAGTATTATATACACCTGGCTCAAGAGATGGCACCTTAAAATAGTATATTCTAAGTGATGCACTGTAATCGCCAACCTTCACCACTTTACCTATATTCACCTTGAAATAAAGGGTATAAGTCTGTCCTGATTTTACTACGTTGGTAAAACTGGCAATTGCTGTCTGCTGTTGCTGCTGACCTTGAGATTGTAAATTGGTGATACCCGTTTGCTGAACCTTAGGAGCCTGACCATTATTACCTGCTGAGCCTCCCACACTAGTCGCAGAGGTAAATCCAGGAGGAAGTGTGAGGTATCCGATTATTCCATTAATATCCGAAAATTCCGTGTTACTCAATACTACTGCAAATATGGATTGCCCTTCCCCAGGCCCAACTTCTTGCTGAGGAGGTATCGGAAGCGCAGAAGAAGTAGATGAGCATACTGACAAGGAAGAAGAATTGCTATTAGCTGAACAGACTGACGAGTTTGCAGCCCAGTAGGAATCAACAAAGCCATTAGTGAAGATACTTCCTCCGGTACCTTGAATATTTTGTATTTGATCTGGACTATTAATATCAAGTTTGTTCTGAGTATTAGATATTGATCCAAGTTCAAAATTCTGTCCTAGAGTTCTATTTATTATTAGTTGATGGGCATTTTTTAGATCATCACTGTAAGTTATATTCAGTGCAACTGGATACAATAAAGGCTGGCCAGCTGCTTGAACATTTGTCAGTTGTGGTTCGTTTAGATAAGCCGTAGATTTCTCAATGGTATTTTTGGACTCTTGTACTCCATTATCCCTGATCAAAGTATTAATGTTATTTTGCTGTGCGGACAATCTATCTGGCTGTTTATTGATTCTGAGTGGGATATTGAAGGGTACTGGAGAGTTTGCAGGAATACTTCCAAGATAATCTGAGGAAACCGGTAAGATCGTTATGCCACGAGATACACCTTGTGAGTTCGTCATGTTGTTGTTTCCTATACCTTCAGGCTGAACCATTTGGATATTAGTAAAGAGAGCTGGAGTGTTTCCCTCATTTAACAAGTTGCCGACGAGGTTGGGGGTACTACCTAAATATCTTATACCTAAATTATTAATTTCTAGCTTAATGTCGCCTATCACGACTGCACCTATGTCAAAAGAGTCAGTTTTTATCTGTTGCCCATTTTGGATATATTGTACAGTCACTGTAAAAAAAACTGGTGATCCAATCAAAGTCGGTGATGCGTAAACCTTTGTTGACAACACAATGTTCGAACCAGGTCTTAGACTTTGCAAATTCCATTGTGTGTCGCCAAGAATTCTGACTGAGCCAGATTGTGATATCAACGAAACTGCCAGGTCGGAAATCCTAGGCAGCGGCTGGTCCTGTGAGTTAAAGCCTTGCAGTGACAGTGTATTCGCTTGGCCATTGGATGGTCCTCTGATACTAAAATTAAAATCTTGGACCTTGCCTGCGGTGATATGGATTAAGGACTGATCTGGGTCACTGTTTGACGGTGTAGAATGCAGTATTGAAGTTCGGGCAGGTGTAGTAAATGCTGCTGAAACTCCATCCATGCTTGAAATAGATCCACTAATAAGGATTGATATCATGCACAAAATAATCATGAGATTTTTATTGAATTGAAAATTTAAAATATTAGTTTTCAACATTCACAACTTCTTTTTCAATTGTACCATCTCGGATATGGATTGCTCGATCGGTTCTGGCAGCTAGATCTGGATTGTGTGTTACCATGATTATAGTTCTCGAAAATTTGTTTGAAAGCATAGTTAGTAAACCAAATACATCCTCGCCAGTTTTTGTATCCAGATTGCCAGTAGGTTCATCTGCAAGGATAATCTTTGGATTGTTCATCAGTGCTCTAGCTATTGCTACTCTTTGTTGCTGGCCACCGCTAAGATTGGTTGGTTTGAACTTGGCTTTATCTCGAATACCAAGAAATCCCAGAAGTCTCAACGCACGGCGTCGTCTATCTTTGTCGCTCATTCCACCAGTAATTCCAGGAAACTCTACATTCTTTAAAACGGTCGTTCTATTAATCAAATTATATGATTGGAAGATAAAGCCAATTGTGTTATTTCTTAAAGTAGAAAGCTGAGAGTCATTCAAAGTAAATATATCAATTCCATTAATAAATACCTTACCGGACGTAGGTCTATCCAGTGCACCTAGCATATTCATAAGGGTCGACTTACCACTACCAGATGGTCCAACTATAGATACGAACTCACCCTTGTTAACTGAGAAGGATACATTTTTCAACGGAACTACCTTGCCCATAGAAGAAAAGTATACCTTTGTTAAATTTTCGACTTTCAATGTTTCGGTATCGTATCCATAACCGTAATGTCTATTCATAATAATTTAATTCTCCCCAAACGATACTATTATTAGGTATATTATCCTGTCAAATTACTTTTACTTCTTTTACTTATAAAAATCATTCGATACATTCGTCGAATGTACCGCTTGAGAGTACTTTGAAATCCATCTGAACTATGTTAAGATGAAATTGATAAATGTAAAGATTAAATCAAAACCTCCATTATCCATATATCTGTAACTCACAAAACAACAAAAAGACGATGCGCCTTCATTATTCAAAAAAATGTATTGAAAGTATTACGAATAATAGAAATCAAATATTTCATTGCTATCACAATAGAATAAAGTGTGTGGTTGCAATTATCAGTATCTTCCTCATTTTGTCGGGTTCAATTAGCTCAATAAGGCTAGTATCTGACCTGAATATTTTCCCTAAGATGCCTCAGGAAGCTAATGCGCAGTCTACTTCTAGTACGCCCTCGATTTTATTTTCATCCAATTTTTCAAATTTTTCTAGTACCCCTCCACCAATGCCTAACAAACAGAATATTTTTTGTGGTAACATACAAATTGCAAAATCATTGTCAACAAATAATTCAAATTCTTCGATTTCACCTGCGCAGACTCAGCAGAATAACACTTTCATCTGCGGCAATAACATACGGAGCGGCAATTCAAATTCCAACTCCTCAGTCATTCCTAAATCTAGATTTTTGCTAATTAGCAAGAATCTTTCGATAAACAAAACTAGATCAACATCTAGTGCGACGTTCAAGAATATAACCAACGGTCCGGTTAGATTCCAGTTTGTAAATTCTTATTGGACAGATAACACTGCTCCTGGAGGTGTTGACGCAGGGTCCTCGTCTGATAGAACACCTGCAGCTGCATTGCAGCCTGTAGTTAGACAAGAGGTAGGACCAGGCGAAGGGACTTCCATATTAGCAGTAGAACTCATCAACAGGGGCTTTGTAGACGTTACTAGTATCAGGGGTACATTACATCTGCCAGCAGGATTTCGTGCAGTAGTTCCTCCAGATGATAACGACCCTGTTACGAACTCGACTAACACAACTGAGAGTGTTCATTCTATCGTTCCGGCTGGCAATTCTAGTATACTAAATTCTAGTCTGACGACTCGTAGTAGTAATAACACTCCAAATAGCATTGCTGATGGCAGGACTGCAGTTGCAAGCTATAATGGACTGGTTAAAGCTGGACAAACATTCATTCTATACTTTCCAGTGTATGTCGAATCCTCAGCTCAGGTCGGAAAAGTTTATCATGGATCGCTTAGCCTACATTTCTTTACACTAGAACAAGAAAGGAAAATAAACTCAGAATTTAATACAGCATCTAAAGCTCGGGCATTTGATCTATCACGAGAAATTAATGCTACTGCAACGGTACAAATATTAAAATCACTTGACAAACTAAATGCTAAAGATAAATCAAATTTAAAAACTACTAATAGAGTAACACCTTTCGAGTCAACCTCGAGAACTATTGATGTTCCCTTTGAACTTAGTGGCAAGGTGATATTGGATGTTTTTGCAATTCCAGAGTCACAACTATTGAACGGTAGTAGGAGTCTTGCTTCATTATTATCTGCAAGTCAGTTTAACGTTTTAACTGCAAACCCAGGATCTCCGACCAGAGTAGCACTTGTTATTAGAAATGAGGGATCTGCTATAGCTAACGGTGTCATTGCTGATGTTATGTCTAGAAATCAAGCCGCAACTGCGAACAACATCATTACTCCAGCAGTAGGAAATCTATCTGTTTCAAGTAATGTCGTCCAACAAAATAATATTATCCCCCTCATAATTCTAGGCAGTAGTACATTCAACATTGGATCGGTTCAAGTTAATCAGGTTAAAAAAGTAGATACTGCCGTTTTTCCTAGTATCGCCGTAGGAGGTACTCTTGAAATTTTGACAATTCATATAACTTACAACGATGCCTATGGGAACAAGAAGACTACTGATAAAATAGTAGGTGTTCAAATACTGCCCCAGAGTCCACAATCTGCGCTCAATGTCTCACCATTTGCTCGTCAATAGATCAACCATTTCAGAAGTTGAAATGACCTTAAATCTTCACTTTCTATATAGGCTAGTACTAGTGCGCATTTACGCTAGCACTTAGTAATAAGGCCATACTAGAATATGATCTTATTATTCCATGTGATAGAATTGGTCGATCTTAACTTGTCAACAAATTGACGATAGGATTGATAGAACTCTGCCAGTGCTTAAGCGTTATCCGCTGGACAATTCAGCCATAGCAGGCAAAGCTGCCAACTTTAATATTCGGAGGATAGATATCTCTCAGTCGCATTATACTCAGAACTCGAGCTAAATGTAGTATAATTGAATGGCTTGTATAGAAATGATAGACCCTGAACTGCATGATAAAATATTCCTACCAGAGTTGTACAGGGGAGATAATTCAGGCACATTTAAAGGTGCAATTATCTAATACCGATCTCAAATTTGGCAAAACACGATTGCTCATTAACATCTGTAAGGGAATCTCTCGAGCTTTTGTCGAAAAATTGGTCGATAGATCCCCAAATTTATGATTTACAGCTAGGAAATAGGAAGGACGTCTATGACACCGCTTTAAAAGTAAATAAGGTCACATTCCATATACCAACTCTAGCAACAGAAAATCTGTTTGTTTTGTGGAAATGTTTGTGGCCGGATTGTCATAATTGCTGCGATCGACAAGGGAGGCTGCCCCTTACCAGTGATGATGTGCATATAATAACAAGAAAAATGGGATACAGACTACAGTCAGATTTTCTCAAAAATGAAGCAAGAATATCAAGTTGGGACGAAAGGGACGAAAAAGGAAACATCTCTACTTTATTTTCTATGCTATCGTTGAAGCGAAAGCAAGATGAGAATGAATATGAGGATGGAACTCCTATTAGTTGTAGATTTTTGGGCAAAGACGGTGCTTGTGAGCTACATCCAGAAAAGCCTGGAGTATGTTGGCTATATCCTTTTGCGTCATGGATAAATGTTGAGAATAATTTGCCAGTAATACACGCTACATTCCAATTTACAGGGGACTGTCCTGGATTTTATCTGAGTGATTCATTAGATCAAATAATGCCCATACTAGAGGAATACTCAAAGACCATATTCAAATACAATATGGCGGTTAGAAGGACTGTAAGAAACAACTATGGTCTGATCAATTTCGTTTCTTCTAACTCATCTTAGTATCGATCACAAACTTGACTAAACATTAGGCCATGAGACTAATTATCTATACTGGAAAAGGAGGTACAGGCAAGACTGTGACATCCTCATCCACAGCCATTAAGTTGGCCGATCAGGGTCACAAATCTTTGTTGATTTCCTCAGACCCAGCACATACCTTGGGCGACGCATTTATGCTTCCGATTGAGAACTTAGAGAGCTATGGGGTACGTGAGGTTATGCCAAAATTATTCTTGCTGCAAATCGATCCAATTACTGAGATCAACAAGAAATATGATAATCTGCTTTCTTACATGGCGTCATTATTCACACAAAGAGGACTAGATGAGAGCATATCGTATGAAATTGCAATGATGCCAGGAATGACTCAGTTGTTTTCTTTATTAAAAATTGAAGAGATCGTACGCGACAATTCATACGATGCAATAGTTATGGATATGCCTGCATCGGGAGAAGCATTGCGATATCTCTACCTTCCTAAGCTCGTAGGTAGCGTGGGTAGAAAGCTGATGGGAATTTTTGGCCTCTTCTCAGGTTTTACAAAAATATTTCAGGCTTTCTCTGTTATTTCGTCGCCTAATAATATCTCCCAATTCGAACAAGATTTCTTCGATCGGCTTAAAAGCCTCGCAAAAATCATTACCGATTACAAGATCACAAGTATTAGACTTGTCGCTAACCCTGATTCATTTAGTATAGAAAATGCTAAAAGATCTCTAATGTTAGCAAATCTATATGGAATTAATGTCGACCTTGCAGTAATTAATAAAATTTGGCCAGCCGCGGAATTGAAAAACACCAATGATCCATCTTATACTTACTTTGAAAATTGGTCAAATTTTCAAAAGGCAAAGGTAGAGGAGGCGAGAATCAACTTCTATCCAATCCCAGTCAGAGAAATTCCTCTACATCAAACAGAATTAGCTGGTATTGAATCGCTGCGTCTGAATGCGAATCTGTTATTTGGACAGGATAATCCCATGATGGTTTTCTATCATGGAAATCCATTGTCTGTCGTTAACAACGGAAAGGACAAGATGACATTAATAGTAAAAGTTCCATTTACAGAACAAAAAGATTTCGACATTAAACGTGTTAGTGGAGACGAGGTGATCATTAGAGTGCAAAGCCCAACAGGAAATATAGCAAATGTGCTTCCACTTCCTGCAATTGCTTACAATATGAAGATTGTCAAAGTATTCTTACATAGTAACAATCTGAACCTGACCTTTGAGAAGGCGATTTAACTTCTTGAATTATAGATTCTAATAGATCAATGCCATTACAATCAAGCATCCAGTTGAATAGCTGACTTTGATTGTAACCATATACCTTGAGAAATCTTACGATACAATTCTAAGATCTAATAGGCATATTTTTTTGACTCGGAATTTTCACAAGTGATACAACAATACGTGCTTTGAATCGGCTAGTCTATTAATAGCTTCACATTCAGATAAAAAAGACTAGTAAATTTGGTTCATCTTTTACGAATATAATATAGCTATATTATGTGAAGACGTTTAGCACACTCTATATGATAATAACTACGGGGTATACCTGTACTTACAATAATGTCAGTTCCGTTAATTTTTATCCCGCAAAAATAACAAGCCCCATTTTGTCTATTTTTAATAATTGAGCTTATACGATGAGTAATATTATATTGAGTTATTATTACCGGCCGTGGCAAATTTCAAAATACTTTAACTAGGTCTAACTATATATGATTCGGTTCCTTTCTCGTCCTTTATCTTATTGTCGATTCTTCTATTCGAGAGACGGTGTAAGATCAACAAACTATATCGTTGAATGTGACATATTCGACAATCTTGCTAGTGGGTGACTGAATTGATTCAATATTTCAATCAAGCTTTACGAACTATGGCTGAGTTTTACAGAATATTGAGTACGGAAGGTCCCTCGAAATAACAAGTACTACTGGTCTGGTATTTTTTAACAAGAATGCTACCTCATCATGCATGAACAATATCCACAACTAGAATCAATGATTTTAGTCCTATCTATAGCATAACTAATAGTGTGCACAAAGAAAAGGTTCCAATGCAATTCTGTGCACAAATCTTCATGGAATTTAATATTCAGATAGTCTGAGCTTATTCCAAGCAGGCACTATCATTATATCATGATTATTCTCTTATTGTAAATATAGAACTAAAGATGACAATTATCGGAAATAGTTATAGATGGCTCCATGGAAGATTTGCCAATAGGCCTACTAATTTCAGTTGGATAATTAGTTCCAAGCTAGCAGGGAGTGGCATCCCGATGAGTACGGCTCAACTTGATTGGGTTATCAAGAGTGGGATAAACGTGATTGTAACGGTCAGAGAAGTTCCTCTACCATCAAGATGGCTCGATCATATTAGAGCCAATTCTGTTACCTATCTGCACGTTAACGTAAAGGACTATGGTGCTCCTTCCTTAGACGAACTAGATAAAACCGAGAAATATATCAGTCTCCAGATAGAAAATGGAAAATCAGTTATGGTTCATTGCGCAGCGGGTAAAGGCAGGACAGGTACTATACTCGCATCTTATTTACTTAAGGCGGATCCGGATATGACAGCTCATCAAGCAATTACGAAAATACGAAAACTGAGACCAGGTTCCGTGCAGTCTGAAACCCAGGAACAGGCAGTGGAAATGTATGAGAAATATTTGAAGAGTAGACGTGATTCTGACTAAATTCTATAAGTATTGCAAATTCCTACCAAAGACTGTAACATTCTAAATGAATCCTGTGCACTGGGCAAGTACAATTTCGAACTTTATGATCACCCATGGATGCGCCAGAGGAATACAAGATATATATCAACGGACAGATGGGTTCCTCTAAGCCCTAGACGTACTTTTTTATACCCATCGTTTCATATTCCAATTACAGAATTATGGCTACCCAAGTTACGTCAGCCAAAAGAGGGGTCGTGACTCCTGAGATGATCCAGGTCGCAAAAGATGAAGACTTAAGTATAAATCTTCTAAAAAATGGGATATGCAACGGCTCTATCATAATTCCACATAATACGGATAGACAGCAAAATGAAGTAAAGTATGTTGGAATAGGCCATGGTCTAAGGACAAAAGTCAATGTGAACATTGGGACTTCGACTTTGTATCAAAACTTGGATGAAGAAATCTCTAAAGCAAAAGTAGCTGTAAAATATGGCGGGGACACGATTATGGATCTCTCAGACGGAGGAAATCTAGATTTGATTAGAGAAAAATTGCTCGAAGCTGCTCCTATCACTTTTGGCACAGTCCCAGTATACCAGGCTTATGCCCATGGAGTAGAAAAATACAAGAATCCACTTAATATCACTGCAGATGATTTCTTACGTGCATTTGAAAAACATGTTAAGGATGGCGTAGATTATACAACTATTCATTCTGGTATTACGAAGGAATTAGCACAACGAGTGCTTAAGGTTGGAAGACATGGAGGAATAGTTTCAAAGGGAGGAACCATTACAGCGGCGTGGATGTTGAAATACGACAAAGAGAACCCATATTTTGAACATTTTGATTATATGTGTGAAATAGCAAGAAAATATGATGTAACCTTTAGTCTAGGAGATGCACTAAGACCAGGCTCGATATTAGATTCTCATGACGAGCTGCAAGTTGCAGAGATGATCAATGTAGCAAGGTTGGCAAAGCGGGCTAAAGAATATGATGTTCAAGTGATGATCGAAGGTCCTGGACACGTACCGTTGAATGAAGTTGCAGCTAATGTGAGACTCGCAAAATCATTACTCGGTAACATTCCATATTATGTTTTAGGACCATTAGTCACGGATATAGCAGCAGGTTATGATCATATCGCAAGTGCAATAGGCGCTGCAATTTCTGCAGCTGAAGGAGTTGATCTTTTATGTTATTTGACCCCCTCCGAACATTTGGCTCTGCCAACGGCTGAAGAGGTTAAGGAAGGTCTGATTGCATATAGAATCGCGGGGCATGCGGGAGATTTGGTAAAGATTAGAGACAAGGCCATCAAATGGGATATGGCAATCACCGAATCTAGGCGTACGCTAAATTGGGAAAAACAAATAGCTTTATCCATAAACCCTGAAGAAGCAGAAAGGATTCATACGAGAAGACAAGGCCAACATGAAGGGAATAATGTTCCTTGTACAATGTGCGGCTCCGCGTGTGTTTACATTATGTTGCCTCAACAAAGAAAGGAAATGCATCCTCGTCAAGATTCTGAGAAACCCGAAAATCCTAACGTAATCAAAATGTAATTGAATCCCACTATCCAAGAGATTATTGCATTTAGTAGTTAAGTTGTAATACCAGAAAAGGGTATTGAAACAATAAACATATTCGATTTGATAATTTTTCAGTTATTGTTTATGTGTTATGAATTAGATTATAAGAATCGTAGATCATGTTGTAAACACGATCCTGATAGATGAATTGGACACATGTTTTACCTTATCTCCGTTTCAACTGAACTTTTAGGTCTCATTGCATTGCTTTTACAATACTTCTTTTCACGTTCTGAAGTGAAATTTCGACCTTGAATGATCGTATACCTCATCTAGTCCCACTCAGGTTGGCTTATATGTCAGTATGCAGTATTTATAGTGATATTTTTGGTTCAGAATAGTTTTCCCATGAAGGAATGGCATGTTTTACATATGGAAAAAACCGTTGTAAAGTTTGTACGTGGATTATCAGAAAATGCATCACTTTGGGAGAAAAGACAGCATAAGAGATATGGGACTGTTGCAAACTGCTGTCGCCAAATCGATTATGATATGAAACATGGCGTTACGCATGAACAGGTGTTATCATTGCTTAATAAATTGCGACACCATGATTCCTATTCTGAAATTAGGGAAGTTGACGGCTTTTTAGAGAGACTAAATGAAATTGAAAAGCATTTTAGCCCTCAGAAAGAGAAAATCAATATATGGCACTGAACCAAGGCTCATTAGCTCAGTAGCATAAGCTATTGTATCTAGATACTATTATTATATCTGATCTGTAAATAAACTTCTTTCAGAAGAATACTCTAATCTACGGCATTTCAAGATCTAGATTTGCTTCTCGCAAACCAAAGTTGGGTATGGCAGTTGTGAGTACTCATCTGCACTAGTATCATACCTGTGATTTTCTTTATCTTCTGCAAAGCTTTCATATCCGCAAAAAAATCATTTGTGTTAAATATCAAAAATTCTTTGTTAGTATCTGAAATGTATTCGAAACCACAATCTTTTGTACAATCTAATATGTGCCATATCCACTCTTCACATTCATCTATTGCCAGCATTCTAGCTGCACACATCCTAGCCAGTACTTAACTAAGTTTATAACTAATAAGGTTATTCTATTTCACAGATTGTTGCGAATTCCTCGGCTAAATCTAACTTGTTGAACTCGTACTGTGCACAGAATTGCGCCTTCTTGCGAATCAAATTGATAGAACTAAATGGAAACTAGATGGTTTGACTAAAAGAGCCTGAACTAGTAGTATCATTAGTCGTTGTTAATCCTTTGCTATGAAAAACCTGAAATGACAAAAGTATATGTATAATATTCGTTTTCTCCTCTCATATTTGTTGGAACAAATTGCTGAAATCATACAGAATTTTTTCACTCATGAAATACAAAAGAGAAGGGCAACTGGGGTTGTTATTGGTGTAAGTGGAGGTGTAGATTCATCAGTTGTTGCTGCATTGGCCGTAAAGGCTCTTAGCTCTACCTCAGTTATGGGAATTATCCTGCCAGAAGAAGGCGTAACACCGAAGGAAGACCTGGAAGATGCATTGGATCTCGCTAATCAATTAGCTTTGCCATACAAACTCATCGATATAAGCAAAATAAAACAGGAAATGACAAGGTATTTACCTTTAGATCAAATGGCACAGGGGAACCTCGCTGCGAGAATTCGAATGTGTATTCTATACTTTTTTGCATCCAACAAAAAAATGCTTGTAGCAGGTACCACAGATAAGAGCGAATTGAAACTTGGCTACTACACTAAGTATGGGGATGGATCAGCTGATATCCTACCCATCGCGGATTTGTATAAAACTCAAGTGCGGGAAATGGCTCAATATTTAGCCATTCCTGACAGAATAATTAACAAGGTCAGCAGACCAGGATTATGGATCAAGCATACCGCGGAAGGAGAAATTGGTTTATCTTTTGCAGTGGTAGATGGCATTCTTAAGGATTTAGAAAATGAAAATTTCGATAGAAGTAAGTATCTTAACAAGGATGTTAAAAGAATTCACGAACTGATGCAGAAAAATAAACATAAATCGGAAATGCCTACAATTTGCAAGATCGAAAGTAGGTTCAATCTTTCAGTAAAGTGAAGGGGAGTAAATTTTTACTGTTGAGTTGTTGTATTTCGAGTTTGATTGTCTTCCTCTGGACTAATAGTACTGAGCCCAATTACTATACTACTTGTATTGAGAAGTATTTGCTTAATGTTAGTGGGATTGTATAATACGATATCGGTAACTACTTTCGTTGAATTACTATTCAAAGTCTGCCCAGCCCCGGAATTCGGAGGTATGTCAAGATAATAAAGGCACATGTAGCCTGGCTTTGACATTTCTTTTAAGACTTGTAGCGATGACGGTCTGAGTACAGGGATCTTGCCTGTGTATATCTTAAGCGTGGGTTTGGATTCTGTATCACATGGAAGCTTTGCAGTAATATGTCCCCTTGTGATTTTGTAGGGCATACTATCATAAATATGGATATAATCTTTGGGTGGCAAGACTTGATTCGAAAGTAGGATGGTGTTCGAATCTCCGATTAAATTCTTTTCATTTTGGGTACTATTTTGTTTAGTACCTCCAGCAGTACTATTGTTATTTTTAACTTCACCAAACACAGATGCCATCAATGATTTTGGTGATACATACGAATCCAGAGTTGATTGACTCAACTTATTGTTCAATTCACCAATCGGTCCTTTTGACAAATCATTTGTCTGGCCTTGAGCTGCGGCGCTAAACATGATATGAGAAAGTATTATAAGAAACACGATTTGAATACTGAAAGAGATTTTCAAATAGTTGAATTTGCCCCATGTATTCATCTCAATTGATGATCGTGAATCCTTTAAAAAAATAATGAGTTATTTTTTATTGATATTTATCTCATATACTTTAAGTTATTGCAATGTCTACATACACGACTGATACCCGTCGTCCAATGGTGAATTTTTGATTCAAAGCCTTATTTTAAAACATCCTATACCAGAGGAAAAGTGTTCTAGATCGATGGTCAGTAAATTTAGCTACTCACTTTAATTCGTAAAGAGCTACAGATAATTTCAAAACCATTTTTTCGTCTGTGTTTTCCGCTATAGGAACCAAATATTTCAGTGTCTCCTCCTTGTATCTATTCATCTGGTATTTGTGAAATGTACTTTTAAGTGATCTGATGTTATCTAGACGATCAGCTAGTTTTATATATCTGACAGATTTTGAACCTTTTGCAATTTCTTGGAAATACTTCCCCAAAATGTCTCCTTTATCTTGATCAGTGTCGTGAAGTATGGGCCTAGTGACTGTGGATACTGTATTATAAACATCATCGCCGAATTCTGATCTTATTATTTCTTTACTGTCCACCTGTCTGCTCAATTTTTTTTCCAGTATGTCATGGAGGAGTGCAGCACAAATCAAATCCACGTCAAAAAGCTTAAGTTCTTCTGTCAGAATAAGTGCAACTCTCAAGGAATGATTGATATGCGGCTCGATTTTTCCACTATTTCGATATTGTCCAGCATGAGCTTTCATGGCTAGACTGAATGCTTTGGTTATCTTTGTCAAATCGAAGATTGTATTTTCATACGGTTTGAGTAGGGTAGAAAATCCTGATTTTGTAAACTCGTTTATATTCCATTTCATTCTGGTCTAAGCGTAAATAGTGGTCCTTGATATTATTCGTTATTGGACCTATTTGCACTTGCGTTCCTCCAAAAGTTTCGTGTAGATATAGAAGCATTATTCTAGATTTTGAAATGTTATTCTGGCTTATTGTAACTTCGGCTTTGATTAATTATTTCCTTATAACCGTCATCAAATTCATTCTTGACAATCTTGAAGGATTTAAAAAATTGCTGATCGCTAGTCAGCATCTTGTTCAATAACCTGAAATTTTGAGTATTATTAGATGAGGTATTCGGAGTTGTTTGTACAGATTCTTCATGTTTGAATTCTCCTTTATTCGACGACAATGCTATCCTCACTAACATTATTTTTGATTGCCAGTCCAATTCGTATTCCAGCATTTTTTTTAAATCTTCAGAAAATGGAGCATTGGAATTTTTTGAACTCTTTAATAAATTAAATACATTTCTACAGCATATTCTAAGATATTGAGTGATATCGGCAGACAACATGGGAAAATATTCTCTAATACTATTGGGATCAAAATATGAATACAGAAGGATTCTTAAAAGTGGATTCTCTTGATATCTTAGCAAAAGTAGATTAGAATAGTTCTGCATATTTATGAAGATATACAACAAGCAGCAAGTTGTCAATTCGTATGAGGTCCCATCACGCAGTAGGTTTTCGTTTTTCTTCTCAATGAGCCCATTTTTAATTAATTTCATTAAAAGAGGACCCTCATCGAAATCAAATTTGTCACGTTTAAGTTTGAAATATGAGGATATTTTTTTCTTAGAATATGATGATTTGATCACCTTGATTAGAACCACTTTTTCTCTTTCTGATAATTCGATAGTATCACATTTACTTAAGTCGTCCAAGAACGTGGTGATGTCCATGGTTTGTTTCCTTAAGTAATCTTAAGACAAAGATGTTAATATTAACCACTCAGGTCCTAACAGCGTCGACAAGCTATCTATATGTTATAAGATGAATTCAATTCACGGAAGTGATCTCGAAGTAACTATACCGAAAATCTAATTATTAGAGATAACGCATCCAGAAGACCAAAATATCTCTTTATAAACTACCAAACTGAATCTGGTAGACTCACTACTAGATGTATATACATTCCTTGTTCCGGTTCGATTCAATCCTAATTAGAATTTTCGTAGCCGCCTTTGTGCAACATCCTATACAGTATAAATGAAGGGTTTGTTAATATGCTGGTCTATGAAGTTAAGGGAGTACAAGGTAAATCCCGCCTTGATCGTGATCGACGTTCAGAATGGCTTTGTTAGCAAGGGTGGATCATACGATCTACTAAAGATGGATACCAGTAATTACAGGAACGTTATTCCCACTATCCGCAAGCTAATAGAGGCATGTAGGTCATATCGTCTTCCGATATTCTATACTCAAGCAGTTCGCGAGTCATCCGGGATAGATTTACTTACAAAAACCCATAAAATATTGCCTAGGTCTAGAGAAGAAAGAATAAAAAAGCGACCTATCTGTGTCAGAGGTAGTTGGGATGCGGAAATAGTTGATGAAATTAGACCTTCGCAAGCAGATCATATTGTGTTGAAAAGAAGAGATTCTGCATTTCACGACACAGAGATAGCTGTTTGGCTGAGGAGTTTGAGCGTTAATACAATCATCTTTTGCGGTATCGATACATCGATTTGTGTTGAGACCTCGCTTAGAGATGCATTTAATTTAGGATATGATGTGGTCCTAATCTCAGATGCAACTGCTTCAAGTAACGAAAAGCACTATGAATCAACATTAGAAAATGTTAAAGGATACTACGGGCTAGTCATGGATCTCGCAGAACTCATCAGTCACCTGGATTCAAGCAATTCTAATTCGACCAACAATAAAAAGAGAATCTAAGACAACCTTACAGGTCGTTTGTAATTATATCACACCTGCCTCTCGAAGTTTTTGGGGTAGGTAATTCTCTGCCAGATAGCGGAATCCATGTTTGAAAAATGCATCCAATTCGCATTTTTCTTTTCGTTGGATAAAGAGATTCAGTTCCTTCTGCCATTGCCTATCTTTAAGCCATGGCTTCTTTTTCATATCATTAGCTCGATTAAGATCCTCTTCTGAAGCGGCCAGTCTTGCCACCTCTGGAATATTATAGTCATAAATGTCTGAAAACATCATTCCTAACACCTTCGCATCCGGTGTAACTAACCGCTCGCTATCATAGCTCAATGATTCACTTCCAATCTTGTATCTCAACGCAATTCCTAGACCCCACGGGTCAGCGTCTGCAAATATAACTACAGGTTTTTTCCATTCTTGATTCAGTGCTCTCACCATCATTCTGGTTGCACGGTCAGGTTCTCCTGATCCAGTCATCAATATTGCATTATATTTTTGTATAAATCCAGATTTTCGGATATTGTTAAGTACTGTATCTTTTTCAACAACCATAACAAAGTCAGCCTGAACATTAACTATTTCCAAATCTCGAATATTAGTAGGGACAAGCTGTGAAGTTGCTCTACTTCCCAGATTGCAATCAATGAGGTCCCCTCCAACACGTAAGGTGATAGGTCCAGAAATCATTCCCTTTGGTTTGGATGTAACTGAAAATTCTTCTCTGGGAACTCCAGTTATCAATTCGATGGCCTTGATGGCATCATCTGAATTATCTTGTGTGTTCCAAAATTTTTGCTTATTTTTTTCATCTCCGACAGTGCTAAGTGTGGCGTAGTACATTCCTCTAATAGTGCTCTCCATCTCTTCATCTAAGAGTTTCCTTACTGCGTTTGCCATCACGATATATTGTGAGAACGTTGGAATCTTCTTAGTATTCTCTGGACTAATCTGTACAGTTTTATTACCAATGGTAAGCATCCTTTTCTCATCAGACCAAATTGTATTATCATATCCGACTTTTGCTATATCTAAGACAGGCAGGGCCTTATCAGAAATGATATTCCTACTTACATCCGACATCATTAATTTAATCCTCTTAATTACTTCCTGATGCCGTTTATCTCTAGTGGGCATATTTAGATTCAGCACTCCTGAATTGTACGTTACTCAAGTTGTATAGCCTTTCCGATACTGAGTGATATGTAATTATCGCTCCTTCACTCTCCGAGTCTTACTTCCAGTCTGTTTTGAAACTCTGTTATCCGTTAGTTTGAGATGGTCAACTAGGTTTTTTTCTGACTCTATTTCTCCTTGCCTACTTTCCGACACATTCTTCGTCTTAATGATGTGCATAGGGTTGGATCGTACTGCATCTGTTTCTCCTATCCTATTTTCTACCAGTTTTAGGAACGCATCAGAAAGTTTTTTTGCGTCTATTTTGATCGACTCTGAAATCGCGTCAACTATTAGTGGAATATAGTGCTTGTAAAGTCGAAGCCTGTTTTCAGCCTCCTTAATCCTAATTTCTTTGCGTATCTGTGCACTCACTTTTTTGTAAAGATCACCCAAACACAATCTCATGTATTTTTTTAGGCTTCCTTCTGACGCGATACTCTCCTTTCCTGCAGTTTTGTAAGGAATCTTTGTGGAACATATGTGAAAGAAAATATGAATTGGAAGAAGATCAATGGCGCGGTCAGATTTTACATCTGGGTTGAAGAATTGCTCTTTAACATCCTTCTTGGTAATGCCCATCTTATTAATTTCTACCTCAGATACCACTTCACGGGCTACGTCAGAACCCTCGTCATATAGTAACGGTATTTTGTTCGCAAATCTGTATAGCCTGAAAGAATTTATATTTCCGCCATATGCTATGCCACATTCAACTATTGTTGCTCGATTGTTGATAATGCAAGTTTTTGAAGAATACGCGGTGAGTGCAGGTTTTAGCACTCTGACTGATAGTTGCGAACTGGGAGTTTCAAAGCTATTGTTCTCTCTTTTAGTTACGATAGTGTATTCTTCCATCATACCCGCAGTCAATATCTGCTCGCCAACCGGGCTAAGGTGATCGGTATTCGGAGACTGAAATTTGGTTTGCCTACAAGCGTTTACTATTTTTATCAATTCATGCTCGTCATACTTTGTGGCATTTTTCAATTCTACTCCAGCCCTCGATAGTATTTCCTTTGCCTTTTCGTTTGACATCTTTTGGAATGAATTACACAATATTCCCTGAATCGTAGTCTTTTGGTTAGTAAAGGTAAAAATGGCCCTTTTCAATGTTTTAAGGTCCATGTCTGATGGATGTGGCAAAACCTCACTCGAGGGTTCAGGCATTTTATTAGTACGCCGTTCGAACACAACGCTGCCTTCGTCTGTGGTAAAAGTTATAATGGCATAAGGGTTAACTATACTAGTTTGACTAATGTAATCATAAATTTTGCTTTTTGTGATCGGAGATAGCCTGGCACGCAACATGGCCTCTATTTTGAAACCCGATTTTGAATTAACAGAATTTCCATATTTTTTAATGTCCTTTGACAAAACAATCGGCTTATTAGTTCCAATATCTGTTCTAAGTTCAAAATAGAATTCGTCAGTTCCTTCAAGAGTCTTAGTCCAGACCTTAAGAGGGTGATCCGTATCCTTGGTAGAAAATGCCGCGATCATTTTGAGCCCGACCCCAAATAAACCCCGTTGTTGCTTTTCAACATACTTGCCTGAAGTTAAAAAGGAGCACACCGCGACTGGCACCTTGTCAGGAGGAATGCCTACCCCATTATCTTCACATGTAATAATCCACATGTCATTTAGTGAATCATATGTTTTTAAAGACAAGGAAATACTTGGTAATATGTGATCTACTTCGCAAGAGTCAAGGGCATTTTCTATTAATTCCCTAACTGCCATGTATAAGATGCGCTCGCCTGTAAAACCCGCCAAAGCTGAATTATCAACAAAAAATTCGGATTCGGCTTTTCTATCATAACGTACTTTACCGTTATTAGGTAAAACTCCAGCTTGGGTTCTCCTAATTTGAGTAGTAATCTCTGTACTTGTACGTTGTTTCAATCGACTCTTGTATTCAGACAACTTAATTTAACTTTTTATAAGTAAAGTATAGCACTTTAAGGCTAAAAATCAGACCAGTATGGAGTAACCGAGTTCCTCAATTCGTGTATTCTAAAACTAGCAACATGGACAAAGAACCTTTTTTTTGATTTTTCTACTACAATATAGTCTGATCCGCATCCAACTATATTACCTCTCATCAAGTCCTTCAACGTCTTCATGGAGTACAAAATCTATGTTAGGCATTATTAAATATATATTCATTCACAGAATGACAATATCCAAAATTAAAAAAGACACATGACGTTGTGTAGTTGTATGGCTTATCAAAAGAATAAGAACAAATAGAATATTTTAGGTATTGTCTCTTTTTGCTAGATTCTCTGACTTTCAGTATTATACGATTAAAATCCAGAATGCAATTGGGTAATGATTGAGACTCGATTATTCATGTTGTGACTTTTGAATAGACAGAAGGTTTTCCTATTTTGGTATGTACCTGCGTATTGTATGTTTTTATCCTCTATAATGTGGAAAAAAATTCTTTATTTAAAATTGGCAACCATGATTTTACAAACCTCAAACTTTTAGGGATAATTTATATTTGAAAAATCTTGAGATATACAATATCGGAAGTTGCAGTCGTAAAACCCCAAATCGTTTTATCACAAACATTACAGTAGATCGGACCATATCTTTGGTGCTAACCTATGATTTCTTGCTCTAGTATAGCAATATATTGCGCTTTCGATACTCAAATTTCCGATCGATTTCTTTGGTTCCTCTTGTAATTGCTAAATTTGGTGGTAGCGTCCTTGGATTAGATGGTGCGGGTATAGATAACACGATCGACAGAATCAAACAAATCTGTGAAAAATCTAAAGTAGTAGCTGTTTTCTCAGCTCCGCTCACTACATATGCAGATAAGATTAGCTCAATGACTGATGTATCTATTAGTATTGGCCGGAGTTACGCAGCTTCTGCTCCCTTAGATCTCGAAACCGTTTCACAGGTATATCAGAAAATTGCTAAAAAATATCTTAATGAGATTTTTTATGATGACTTTCAAGGTCATTTTGACAAATTTAATCATAGAATTATAATTTCTTTGAAGCAGGCAGCAGAGAATAGAAGATTTGTCGATTTGATACGATCAAGAACTTTGGCATATGCGGGAGAGATTACGATGTCCTACTTGATGGATTTCATAATGAAGTCGAATGGAATTAAATCTAGTCACGTGGATATAGATAATTGGCCAATTATTACAGATGACAATTTTGAGGCAGCTAATTTCATACTAGAAGAATCTAAACGTCACTTGAATCATCTGATTGATTTGATAGAGAGAAATGATGTCGTATCGATAGGGGGTTTCATAGGCAAGACCATTGATGGTCTGGAAACAACGTATGAACGAGGTGGCTCTGATAGAACTGCTGCAGATCTAGCGATACTATTGCAGTCCAAATATGATGTGAGCATGGATTTCGCCAAAGATAGTGCAGTACTAAGTGCCGATCCAAAAATAGTCTTTCATAACCTTGAGTTTGTTAAATATCTTTCATATAATGAAGCTAGGTTAGCTGGTATGTTTGGGATGAAAATCCTTGATCCTATTGCTATTAAAGAGATTAATGATAACAAACTTGATATCCCAGTCGTAATTACTAATCTTAATGATCCAACAATAAAGACTACAATTCGTAAGGACGTCCCTGTTACAGAAAATGAGAATTTTGTGAAAATTATAACAGGCAAAAAGAACTGTGCAATAGTGAGAATGAACAGCGAATCGGCTAATCACCTAATAGCATCACTGGAAAAAGAAAAATTGTATCATGATTTCATTAAGCTGTCCCCTTATGTACAGGATGAGATAGAGATCACGCGATTGTTATTCCTAGATGCAGACTACCTTAGAAGACATGAACGTATTGTAAGGGCATACGATTCTAACACACAGATTGTATACGGAAGAGGTGCAGTAACACTAATCGGGGATAAGATGTGGAAAATCCCAGGAATCGTATCTACAGTTAGTAGTACTGTAGGAGATCATAATATCAACATATTAAACCTAGATGCACAAGAAGAGACTTCCAGAATTTTAATCGTTGTAGAGGATAGAAATACTACAGTAGGGGATACTGTGAAAGCCATTCATGAACATCGAAACCAAATACTCAATGGAGTCAATCAATGACAAGAAAAATTTGGATGGATGGTACCATTGTAGATTGGGATGACGCGAAAATTCATATACTAACACATAGTCTTCATTATGGCACCGCAGTTTTTGAAGGTATTCGCTGTTATAACACCACCCAAGGTCTAACAATTTTCAGATTAGATGATCATATTCAGAGATTAATAGATAGCTGCAAGATTTACTACATGAATTTGACGTACTCTGCCGAACATATAAAGAAAGCTGTACTCGAAACGGTAAAGACAAACGGATCCGAAAATTACTATGTGCGTCCTATTGTTTATTATGGCTACGGGAAGATGGGTGTGAATCCCCTTCCCAACAAAGTTTGTATGGCAGTCGCTGCTTGGATATGGGACGAATCAATCTATATGCATCCTGGTGATGGTATCAGGGCAATGGTCTCAACTTGGACGAGGATTGACAGCAGATCTCTTCCAGTTTTGGCAAAAGCGACCGCAAACTATGCAAACTCTGTTTTGGCAAGAATTGAGGCAATAAATCAAGGATACGATGAGGCCATTTTATTAAACTCCTATGGCAGAGTGGCAGAAGCTACTACCGAGAATGTTTTCATAGTAAAAGAACATCGTTTGATAACGCCGCCACTGACTGCAGGAGCTTTGCGTGGTATCACGAGGGACAGTATTCTCACTTTAGCGAGAGAGATGGGATTAGAGTCTTCAATTTCAGATTTTGGGAGGGAAGATCTTTATTTAGCTGATGAAATTTTTTTGTGCGGTACAGCAGCTGGTATAAAGCCGGTGACCGAAATCGACCATAGAATAGTTGGTGGGGGCAAAGTCGGGGAATTTACGAGAAGACTTACTAACAAATATCAGGATGTGCTTGCGGGGAAGGATAGTAAGTACAGTAAGATTTGGCTTACATCAGTTAGATAACAGTGTTTATGAGGTAGAATTATAGAAATGGCTACTAAATGTCCTTATGGTTATATTAAGGGGATTTATACATTCTATTGAATTAGACTTGTCATTTTTTACCAAGGAACTGACGGATCTGAGATCCGATGCTAATCCAAAACGGTGGATCTCCCCTTATCGTAACACGTCACTATTGCACCTTTTTCTAATGGTTCTGTATTATCATGCAATTGGAGTGTTACTAATGCTAGGTGGGTCATATGCAGTTCAGCTATCGATGAATGACCACAGTCCTTCAAGTATTCCTAGATACCTCGTGCCTGTTTTAGGTGCTGGTCCTATTGAAGAATCGATCTTCTTTGGAATTCCTTACTATGCCACAGGAAACATTGTTGTTGTGATAGTTTCTGGTGCTGCTTGGGTGATGCTTCATATCTTTAATACTAAGTCTCTCGACGCGGCAAGTCTCTCATATTCAAACTGGCTCTTTGTGATGCCTTCTTTTTTTTATAGTCTGAGAACGTGGATAAGTGGGAAAGGATGGTTTGCAATACTTGCTCACTCGTCATGGAATGGGATATTTTTCGTATTGGGTTGCGCTTACAATGAATATAGATGCTCCCTGATTCCGTCTTCCGGAGCATCACCTCTTATCCAGGTCATGGAAATAGTACTATCAATTGCCCTGGTCACTGCCCTAACATATTTCTTGTATCGAAGGCGAGTCAGGATTAGAGCTGAATCAGGCACTAACAAAAAATCCTTCTATTAAGGAGTCAGTATGAATGTCTTATGGTAAGTATGATATGAATTGGGAATGTTCTTAGATATCTGCAAATAAACTTGATAGCTATTAATCTGTTATAGTATTATATTCATGTTTTCTAACCGAACTGTTCCGTTTTATGTGGTAGCTGTTAACAGAAAGTATTGCTTACTAAATATAGTTGATTCCAGGTCAATCTATCGAGATTTGACATTAGCGGTTTCATATAAAGGTGCTTTCTGTACCACCGCTATTTAGAAATTAATTACAAGAACTATCTTTACAATCAGACGGCATCATTTTAACTTAGTTTCATAACACCGAGTTTAAATGTTCCTCAAAGGGATTTATTCAAAGGGGCTTAGCTAAAGAGATTGATTAATATCGAATCCCCATTGGGTCGTGGAGACAAAGGCAAGGGAAAACATGCAGCCTCTACAGAAAACAGAAGAATGGTTTGGGAGAGGGTTGTGTGGCCTTTAGTACTAGATCTAAACAGATCGTATTTCACCTTAAAAGAATACCACAGAACTAGAGATGAGTTTTGTAAATCTCAGGATATTCCTACTTCCAAGGTGGCAGGGGGTTTCGTGTCATTGTTAGTAAAGGGAATTTTAACAAGAGAAAATGATATTTATTCTATCCATTATAGGTTGATTCCATATATGCGAAAAAAAGCTGCTTTAGAATATGGATTACTAATTAGAGAAATTAATACTAAACGCTAGAGTCAAATACTGGTAGGTTATCTCAATTAGATGTAGCTTGGGAAGCCCGGTCGAATCTACAACGGAGCCGTTTGTGGATGCCGAATCTAGTGGCCAATCTCCAAGGTAGGGCTAGGGATTTCAGGCTCTGGATCTAAATAGAAAAGACACCTGGAGACAGCAGTTCGAATCTGCTCCGGGCTACTTTTTTTATAAGATAGGACCCGCGCGTTTTATCTCTGGAGAGACATCATTGAATTTTTCAAAATTTTTCACAAAAAGTGAGGCTAGTCTAAGTGCTGCAGTATTATACTTCTCCTTGTCTGGCCACGTATTTGCAGGGTTCAAAATTTCTGAAGGAACTCCAAGACACGCTGTAGGTATGTCTAAGTTAAAAATGTCATGATGTTGAAATGCCTCGATATCAAGCGTCCCATCGATAACTGCTTTTACCATCGATCTTGTGTAGTTTAGATTTATTCTTTTTCCGACACCATAAGGTCCCCCAGACCAACCAGTATTTATCAAATATACCCTAGTATTATGAGCTAGTAACTTTTGACCTAACATTTGTGCATATCGACCAGCTGAAAGCAGCATAAATGGAGCTCCAAAGCATTGCGAGAAGGTTTCTTGTGGTTCAGTGATTCCTCTTTCAGTTCCAGCTAAC
This sequence comes from Nitrososphaeraceae archaeon, assembly GCA_040414675.1. GTDB lineage: Archaea > Thermoproteota > Nitrososphaeria > Nitrososphaerales > Nitrososphaeraceae > JARBAU01. Next base: position 64,881 of record JBEDUN010000164.1, read on the forward strand.
TTGCTAGTATATCCAGACATGAAGTGATACATTCCACCTTCTCTAGTTAGCTTGGATATTGGCGGCATTACTCCGAAGGCATCAGCGGTAAGAAATATTATGACCTTAGGATGACAGGCTAACCCTGGGATGATCGATCCAGGTATGTATTCGAGCGGATAAACAACCCGCGTATTTTCTGTTATCCCACCATCATCAAAATTAGGTAATCTCGTATTTTGATTTACAACCACGTTTTCCATCACCGCTCCAAATCTAATGGCATTCCAAATTTGGGGTTCATTTTCCTTTTTCAGGTGTATGCATTTTGCATAACAACCACCCTCAAAATTAAATATCCCATTTTGTGACCAACCATGTTCATCATCACCTACCAAATATCTATCTTTGTCAGCCGAAAGAGTGGTTTTTCCTGTGCCAGATAGTCCAAAGAACAAAGCAGAGTCACCATCTTGTCCAACATTTGCCGAACAATGCATGGGGAAGATTCCATTAATAGGCAGGAGATAGCTCATGATTGAAAACATTGCCTTCTTTATTTCACCCGCATATGAGGTGGATCCAATGATGACCATTTTCTTGGTAAAATTTATTATTATGAATGTCTCGCTTTTTGTCCCATCTGTCAAAGGATTTGCCTTAAAATCGTTTACGGAAATCAAGCTAAATTCAGGCTGAAATGTTTGAAGCTCCATAGCATTAGGTCTTACGAATATCTGCGTAGAAAAAAGGCATTGCCACGCCTTATCCGTAAGAACTCTTATCGGTAACCTTACTGAAGAATCTGCCCCTACAAACCCATCAAAAACAAAATATTCTTTTTTTTCAAGGTGGGCTTTTATTCTTTCGAATATAAGATCGTATTTTTCTGGAGATAGCGAGTGATTCACTTTTCCCCAGTCCACTGTGTTGTGTGTGATCTCGTCATCTACGATAAATCTGTCATCTGGAGACCTTCCAGTATACTTTCCAGTGTTTACAGTTAATGCCCCTGTAAGAGATAAAGTCCCCTCTCGCCTACGAATAGCAACCTCGATCAATGACGCAGGAGGTAAATTATGTTGAACCCTCCCCACTTTGATACCGGATCTTTCCAATTGCTCCTGACATTTGGTGGCCATAGAAGCTCGGTCGACACTCATCTATAATACATTGGAGCAGATATGTGCATATTTATTTGATTTCCTGATCTTTCAGCATGATATGAACCGAACCCATGACAAAGCTTAAAGTTGGACAATCTATACAGCCTAGAATTCACTGGATATTATTGATATTCTGTATATATTAATTGATGACAACTTGTGTGCCAGTATGGAAGAGAAGGCTTATAAAAAAGAATATTTCCTATAGGTAAGAAGAATGGCAAGTACAATCTTTAGAGTTCAGTCGCACAAATTTAGTCAAGATAATATTCAAACGACTCTTGTCTGTTCCAAATGCGATGAAGTCTTTTCAAAGGAATTTCCACTTGATCTAGAGGGGCAAACAATTGAATTTAAATGTCCAGTTTGCGGCGCTCCAGGTGAGGCCGATCTCCCCTACAAGAGTGCCGAAGAACGAGAGGAATTTGAGGAAGACTTTGACGAGATTGAAGAGGAGGAAGGCGACAACGAATTTGAAGAAGATTTTTAGACTAGCCAAATAATCATAGTGGTATTAAGCTGTGCAATTAAATGATCCAGTACAGCAGAAATATCTGGGCTAAAATTTAGGTGATCGTTTATAGAAATTTAGCAAATGGGTGTCCTATGCATATCTTGGCCAGTTAATATTGCTTCCCATGAAAGCTATAACGGACCTATCTGTAAATTATCCCCTAGATGGTCCTTATTTTTGCCTTGGTATTATACAACAAAACTAGGGCATTTTCTCGGATCTCTTTATTTTCCATTATTCCACGATGTGCCATCGTTAAGATGACGCTATCGTTACGAACACCTCTCATTTTCATGCATAGGTGCTCGCCTTCAGCAATAACCAATACCCCTTTCACACCCATATTCATTATCTCGCTAGCAATTTCTTTGGTTAATCTTTCTTGAATCTGCATTCTTTTGGAATATTTTTCCACAAGTCGAACCAATTTAGATATTCCAAACACTTTGCCATCCGGAATGTAAGCTATATGGATTTTCCCATAAAAAGGCAGCATATGATGTTCGCACATGCTATAGAACTGGATGTCTTTTGCAATAATTGCGTCAGTTTCTTCACTAAAACTTACTTCTAATCCTGCCTCAATTCTATACCCGCTAAAGATCTCTTCATACATATCGGCAATTCGTCGCGGCGTGGCGAGTAAGCCCTCTCGGTCTGGATTTTCACCTAATTCGATCAATATCTGTCTCAAAAGCTTTTCAATTTTTCGCTTGTTAATGGGACTTCTAGTATTCGCTTCTTTATCTTGATAATTTTGATACAAATTCTATATCCATATCTCCTTTGACTCGGTATATCTATGAGCCAAGACAAACTTAGAATACATTCCATTATGATCCATTTAAAGCCGCTCCACTATTTGGCTCATTAAATAAGATTAGCGACTCTATTATAATTCTATTGTCTAAAATTCTTTTGGTCTCTATTTTTCGCTTGTTATTTCGTAATTGGATAATACCTTGTAACAGAATTTGGTGAGACATGCATTTACAATACAATGATTAGTACCCAGTTTCCGTGTATTTCACATGCAAAAAATTTCAGTAGAACAATTTATTTATTATAGAGCGTCCTATCTTCAATTCCAGCTCTTTTAAAAGCTTTTTTTCTGTTCAAGCAAGATTCGCAAATACCACACTGTCTAGATTGTGTCTCTCCTTTACGTGTAACTCCATTGGAATAACAACTCCATGTGTTGAAAATGGTATTACCTAAGAATTGATGACCAAATTTCAAAAGGCCAGCTTTGTCAATACCGGAGATAGCAGGACACCAAACACTGACCTTCTGTCTAGATTTTTCTTTGATACTGTCTGAATCTGCTAAATTAAGGCTGCGGCTTATAGATCTGACAAATGAAGGCCGACAATCAGGATAGTTACGATCGCCCAAATGCGCACCAAAGCAGACCATTTTAGCACCTATACTAAGTGCCCATGCAGTAGAAATTGTGATGAAAATAGCATTTCTTATGGGTACTATTATACTTGGTCGAAAAGTTGAAGGCAGGTCTGCCATATCTTCAGTCAAAACATTATTCCCCCTGTAAAAATTCTTCATGAAGCAAATATCAACAAATTGATAATCTTTCGCACCTAGCATATTTGCAAAGCCTTCTGCTACGGAAGATTCATTAGTTGCTCTCTGTCCATAAGCGAAATTAATAGCGTAAAGTTCAAATTTTTTTATGCGGGTTATATAAGTTGCTGCGCAAATCGAATCTAGTCCGCCGCTAACTATGCACACAGCCTTCTTTGGTTTATTTGATTTGATATGTTTCACTTAAAATCGTTCTCTTCATAATAATATGAACCCTCTTTGCCCAAATTGTTGGCTTGTTCTATATGCTTGAAAAATAAGCATAGACTCCTGCGATCCCATATGCAGCAGCAATCAATGCTCTAGAAAGTAAGATCGCAATGTCAGTTCTAGCTGAAAAGAATGAATTATCTAATCCAGCAGCTAATGGAATGGATATCAATGAAATTGAACCGACTATAAGCTGTTCTTTATTGTTTAGATTGTTAATTGTTTTCATTAAAACGAATGTAGAAAGATTACCCATTCCAATACCAAGCAGAATAAAGTACTGATATGCTGACGGGATGAGTCCGATCGCAAGAAATGGGCCTGCCCAACACAATCCATTTATTATTTTTGCAATCATAGGCCATTTTACACTTTGTTTCATTCTCGATCTCACCAGTCGCATGGAGGAACGGAATCGAACAAATATTACTGCAAATATAATTCCAAAGCATGTAATCCAAATCAGGATATTGAAGATGAGCGGATGGCGGCTTGGGCCAAATACTTCCATTAATAAAGTTCCGGCTAACAATGCCGCGGAAATGGCTAGAAATAGAACCCCAAATGCCCTTCTTACGAGCACTGTCTCTGCTTCTCCTTTCAAATACTTTTGAGTGGACTTTTTGGTAATTTTAGTCTTACAAATAGTTGGATCTAGAATATGTTGTCGCTTACATTGCTGAATACCCCTATGTTCTATGTATTTGATGATGTCGATCAAGTTAGAGTGTACATGTATATCTGCTTTAGACCTTGAAATCGACTGTGCAAAGCAAGTCCTCAGTAGTGCGCTCCACCACATCCTCAAATAATACAATCTCTAAGATTTCGGAGTTTTGAATTTTTTGAATAACATACTACTAGCGTTTTCAAATATCCTTCTGAATATTTGGCATAGAGATACAATATAGTTGCAAAAGACTATTGGAAGTAATCTTCATCAGAGCTATAAAATTGGATTTTGAAGCCAAAAGTTGGGATAACAAATTGTGAAAATCTCCATATTTTAATAGAAGGCCATATACTAAGCCTTGTTAGCTTCCAAAAGTCAAGATACGATCAAATGATGCCAATATGTGTACTGGCATTTGCAGTTTTCTTATAGCTAAAAATTTAAAGTCAATTTGGGTTTTGGCAGAAATTGGTACTTTAGCGACACTATGAACAGATTAAATATCTCAAATACGATTCTGATTGATTAGTGATACAAGACCTAAATCAACAAAAAGCCATGTTAATTTTACAGTTTTCTACAGTCCTTGAGTATATATTTTTGCAATAGATTAGGTTCATATGAGATACAAATTGAATGGAAAGATCATATACTATTAGATACTCGTCAGTTCCTTTTCTATAGCTGATAGATGTACCATGACTAGAAAATTTCAGTCATCGAATGAAGACAAACTAGAATTGCTCTTTAAAAAGCAGTTGGAATTAACAAGAAAAATGCGAAACGTGAATAATAAGATGAGCTCAATCTATAGGAAAAAGGAAGTTTTTCGAGGCTATCGTGTGTTCATGTTGTCGACAGCTTTAATCCACGAAGCAATAGAATTGCAAAGAGAAACGAATTGGAAGTGGTGGAAACATGATTCGGTTGTATCTTTGGAGAGCTGCCAAGAAGAACTCATTGACATTTGGCATTTTGTTATTCAATTATCTATCGAACTGAAGTTAGACCCGTCTGGTTTGATAGAAAAGTATGCAACTAAACATGATCAAAATGTTCAAAGGCAAAAAGAAGGCTACTAAAATCTACTTCGATCAAACAATGTATCAAATTACGATTGAAATTCTATTAGAAAATCAAAGCCATCACACATTTCTTGAAACTCACCACTTAAATCTTCTTATTTTGAAATTTCAATTACTTGAGTCATTTTAGATTTGTAGTAGTGTTTATCGATTATAACTATCTAGAAATTTGCCGAAGGATGAGCAAAATAATTCACTGGTATTTCATATTTTGAAAATCAGGGGAAGTATGCATAATTAGGATGCAATCTTGTCTATCATGTCTTTTTCAATTGCTATTTTTATTTCACGAGCTATCCGTCTTCCCATGCTCATCGCTTCCTGATAGACCAGATCTGAATAAGGTGAGCCACTGACATAGAGATTGGTTCCTGCAACAATTCTTGCAGAAAATTCGAATGTGACAAAATTTCCTTCTCTATCATAAACTCCTTCTAAGCAAAATGGTCCATTCATCCCTGGTGGTACTAACTTCTTGGATGTGTTAACGAAGGATTCTCCCATTTCATAAGCCCTTAGGAGTAGAGATTCGCGCAGAACTATAGGAATGTTTCCAACTACATTATATGACATTTCGAGTTCCGAGGAGATCTGTTCTCTGGCAGGTATTCTTCCCAAGCCATCGACGTTAGACTCGTACCTTCTATCCGCTCCCATTAGCTCAATTTCCTTCGTAATGGGTGAATAAAAGAAGTGCAAGAATGCAGGAACTCCCAACACGTATTCTTGAATAAAAAGGTCCTGCTCGCCGCTTATCATTTTTTGCTCCTTGAGCCTTAAGGCTTGTCGTTCAAAACTCTCTCTGTTCCATGCTATAAAATACCCTCTACCTCCAGCTGCTCCATGCAATTTTACTATGCATAAACCCTGGATATCATTTTTCGACTCTATTGATTTTGAGACTGAAAGATGTGATTCCTCCATTAGTTTTTGCTTCAGATCGCGATCTGCCTCCCATCTCAAGATCCATTTATTTCCAAATATAGGAATGTTTATTCGTTCGATTTGATCAGAATTCATATACGCTATTAGCGTCCCGTGAGGGATCAAAATAGAATTGGTTTCTCGCAATCTTTCAATGCATCTATCGGTGGCAATGTCGCCTATATCATCTACTGGAAAAATATCATCTATGAAATTAAATCGTTTATAAAGACTCAACCTTTTTTTCTCGCAAACTAGAAGGGTTCTTAATCCTTCATCCTTTGCTCCTTTTAGGACCTGAAGTGCACAGTGTGAGCCCAACGTTGCAACTGTAAAGTCTAGAGTTCCCATCAACCTACGTTACTTTGGTTTCTATATATATAGGGTGATCAAGATAGAGCCTAAGTTAATGAAAACTGAGGAAAGATTAGACCTTAATTACTAACTATGAATAAGATTAAATTTCTAGCTTCCTCCAAAACCTAGACGATTACGATACTAAGTTATTATGGATTTAGAAACCAAATGAAAAACTGAAGCCGATACCCTACGATGACAATACTGAATGCTTATCTTTTGCCTCCAAAGGTGATAAACTCAGCGATCAGCTTTATTACAAAACCAATCGCGCCTACTACGCCCATACCTAGTAACACCAGTCTCAGATGCGTCATATAGTCATCCTTGCTCGTCTTCTTTGCCAGCTTCATAGTTTGAATAATTTCGACAACTTTTCTTTGAACTACTGACAATGAAATCTATTTAAATTAATTAGCTGTTATATTTGAAGGTACCGTTAGTGCATCTGTCTTGTGATTGGACTAATATTGCGGTGATTTGTCAAGTACCATGAACCGCATAGATTGGTTCTTTATTAGTCCTCTGCATTTCTACAAAAGTCTCTGTGTTTTGTATTCCCTCGATTTTTCCTATGCGCTCTATTACGACATTGTGCAACTCCTCTAGAGTACGAGAATTTACCGAGACCACCATATCGAATCTGCCAGTAACCTCTGACACTGATCTCACTTCAGAGATTCTTAAAAGCTCAGATCTAATTATTTCCTTCATCTTTGGATCTCTGTTGATGCCAACTATGGCTTTAACATTGATGCCTAACATGCCTTCGTTCACGGTAACGGTGTAACGTTCAATAAGATTGCGCTTAGATAATCTTTTGATACGACTATAGAGAACAGAAGCATTGACATTGAGCTTTTTGCTCAGTTGAGGCACTGATATACTGGCATCCACAGTCAATTCAGATAATATCTTCATATCTAATTCGTCAAATCTTTGCAAATTTCAGTCATTCATGAATCATAGCCTTTGATTAATAAATGTAATTTTTTGAATAATTCGTAGTATTATTGACATTAGGAATTGCCGATAATACTTGCGTTGTATGCATTTTGTTATTTTGTATGAATAGTAGTAAAAATTATATTCTTTATGCAGACGATATTCTGACCATGTTTGGGAGGGGAAAGATTAAGCCTGGAGACTATGTCTTTGTAGTTCAGAACGATCATGAAGTTAATAATATCATTATTGGCAAGGTGCAGGCAGTTAACGGTGATAAGATAAGAATCAATGGTACAAAAATTAGGCCAATAGGATTGTTAGAGCGAGTGAAGGCGGGTGGAGCGATAGGTAGACCCAGAGAGGTTCTGGAGAATCCTGATCCAAATAATTGCATATTTATGTTAATAGACCGAGTCGAAACTGAAATATTCGGCGAAGAGGTAAACCAGAAAGTATCGAAAACCACATGGATCAATGAACGACGCTATTATGTCCTTGACGGTTGGATCAAAGAAAACCTACCAGACATTTTTGCCTCGGTTCTTTCTGCTGCAGGAGATGAAAGGTTGGAAGCTAGGACGATGCTACTCGAAAAGATGAATTCCATATATGAGAAAGATTTGAAAGAGCATTTGTATGCTGTTGCAAGGAGTACGAAGGTTTTGTAAAACTTGAAAGTTTTATATTAAGGAGTCGTGGAACACCCACAATTATGGAATATCTGTATGCCGCGTTGTTGTTACACAAACTAAAACAGGATATCACAGAAGAAAATCTTAAAAATGTTGTGAAGGCGACTGGCACAACTCCAGATGAGATCAGAATAAAAGCATTAGTCGCGGCCATAGGTGAAGTGAATATCGATGAGGCGTTAAAGAACGCATCACTTCCTACCCAGCAAGTACAAGTTAGTGCTGCTGCTGCTCCATCTGCACCTTCTGGCCCCGCAGAAAAAGAAGAGAAGAAAGAAGAGAAGAAAGAAGAAGAGGCATTGGAAGGACTATCAGCACTCTTCGGTTAATTTTTTTTAATTATTTAAAATATTTTATGGTAAATGAAGTTTAGAGCATAGATTACTTACTTTGGGTTGTACCCTTTTTTGACCAAAACTGCTTCAAGCGCTGATGCATTCGCGTTGCATTTTGCTAACAATTGCACAGTAGTACTTTCTGTCATATAACCTGATTCCATCGACAATGCCACAGCATTTTGTTGTGCCTTAGTCAGTAACAAGCCAATATTTTCAGCAGTAACATAGCCAGTCTCGGTTGCCAAGGCGAACGATTCTGCAACACATTTTGCAAATCCCTGTGAATATTCTGAAAGATTAATTCGAAGATCATTATCATGAAGTACAAGGCCTTCCGCAATTGCAAAACTAACTGAAATTCCTGCTTCAATCGGTTTTATTCCTACTTTGCTAAGAAGGGATGCCAGCTTACCAGATAATCGATCACCAGGCTTGGCAACTAGTGTATCCCTTACTACCCAAATCGTCCCCTGATCTATTTTTGTGGGGACATTAGCTTCTTTGAACTCTGAAAGAACCGGTCCTGGATTTATGCCTGTATTTCCTGCATTTATTACAATATTGCTAGAAGCGATATCTCCGTCCTTAGCTGCTAAAAATATTTTGTTTTTGTCGAAGATGAGGTTAAGTTGAAATGGGTTTACTTTAGTAAACATCAGAGCACATTGTCCTTCCAAGAGCTTAGACAAATCCTCAATCTTGGGGATGTTTGTTATTTTCTCAAATGCTCTCTGAGCGACTTTGTTTTTTATTATTCGGATCTTAATCGTCTCTCTAAATTTCTTTCTAAGCATCATCAACTGTGCCGCTCTAACCTTGGTTACTTTTGATAAGGCAATTACGTTATATTCCATGGGTAGTTTTTGGAGTTCCTCATACATCAAGCGCTTTTTCTTGGGGTATGTCTTCCTGGTTTGAGCATGAGTCTGCTGGAAACTCATTTTAAGCACCTTTATCCTTCTTCAACATACTCAACTTAGCAGTATTCCCCATAGTAAATTTAATTACGGCATTCTGTATATTTTTACTGCCTTGTGGCAGTTTTTTTTCTAATTCTGTTACTACTGTTTCAGCATTTGCCACCAATTTCGAGTCTTCCATTTTTTCATCACCTATTTTTGCGGCCAAGTTCAATTGGTTCTTTGTTCGTACACGAATGGAATTCCTGAATTTTGCAGAAATGGTTTCGATTGGTGCACCATATTGAAGTGGAGTAGGCATCTTTCCTTTAGGGCCCAAAAATTGACCCAAAGATCTACCTACATTAGGCATCAATGAAGTATCTGCCAGAAAAAAATCGTGAGCACGGACAATTTTTCTAGCCTCTCTCCTGTTCGTACCAAGTCTATCTAGCTCATCTGGCTCTATTATTCTATCTATCCCTGACTTTTTTGCACGCGTACCTAAATCACCCGATCCTACTACACAGATTTTGGGTGGACTAGAGAGTTTATTCGGTAGCTCAATAACTTCGTTAATTGAGAATCCACGCTTTACATCTATATCCTTTAGTACTAGTGTTAACTCCACGGACTGATCGAAATTTCTTTTGGTGGCACCTTCACGTGCACGTTTTACTAGCTCTCCGAGTTCACCGCCAGTTATCATATATGCAGTCAATGCACAGAAAGCCACTTAAAATCTTTTAGAATAAAGTCTTCTACCGAAAGAAGCTATATAGACAACGGCTATTGTGACACGATTGATAATCTCACGCATATCGGTCTATTCTAGAGTACGCATCAGTGATAATTTCTTGTTATGTGCTCTAGTCAAGCTAACTTTAGATGTCCTCCAAATAGTCTCTTTATGAATTAGAATATGGTTTCATCATTAGTTTCGTTGTTTGTAAAGTGAATCCGAGTAATCACAACGCTTCTGCCATTCTGCGCACTTGTCATTTGTTCTCCCTATCATCAGCATTCACGTCGACTGTATCATATGATTTCTAGAACCTCCGGAAATAAATCTATAAATAGTACAAATCTGTAATTGTCAGAAGTTAGTTCTGTTAGCATCTTACAAATTTACCAAATTGGACAATATTGAATTTTGGGAAATGGACTGCATCGATTACCGAAACAGAATCATGGCTCAAATCAATACACAATGGTGAATGCACTACACTAAATTGTCTAAAATAACGATATCTAGGGTTAGACTTACCAATGATGATAAACTTTGGATCTGCCAAATATCTAAAGGCACCCTCTTAGAGCTTAACCAGTGCCTCAATTGTCATAAACAACAATGCATTATCTATCCTGACTACGGCTTGTCTTTTCGTATTTCGTATTGAATCTACGCTTATTTGATCCGTCCACAATCCACATCATAGTGAGCATGGTGTATATCCTGCAATCGGTATATCCTATCCTCATATTGTGTAATTGTAAGCAATGACAGTCCATGCCAACAGATCTTTAAGATACTATTTTTACTCTTCCTATGAAGAAATTGTGGTAGCCTTGTATACCTTAGGACGCGCAATATATTACCCACCAATCTGACATCTCTATGATTTTCTCTCCAGATCGGGGGGCATCGCACTACCACATGGCTTTTAGCTCCGAAAATAGATGGGTCTGCAGAGCAGCGAGAAATATTTGATATATAAAAGCGGGCCCGGTGGGCTTCGATCCCACGACTTCCGGCTTTCTTCGATAGAAACTTAGAAGGCAGGCGCTCTGTCCAAACTGAGCTACGAGCCCAAATTCGAAATCGGTACTTTACTTAACCTGTCCCATGCTTATTTTTTGCTAGGAAGAGGAGGCTTATACCTTTATAAAGAGTTTGGCCATGGTATACAAAAATTAATTCACAGTTGAGCAAAATCAAGACATGACTGGGTAATCGAAACTGCTGAAATTCAGAATTCAAATTAAAGTACCTCCCACCTTCGATACCAATAAAGTTCATAAGCTTAAACAAGGCAATATCGTTTTAAATATATCTATAACTATTAAGATCATGTATTATGATAAGCTTGAAATTCTTTCCTAATTTACCAAACTCGTTAATGCTAGCTATTGTGGGCTTATTGATATTGGAACTCAAAAAACGATCAGGTTTTACTACTGTGCTGCAGAGATATCATATTATGGAGATCATTTTTGCACTTTTCATTGTTACTGCTAGTACTCAGATAAGGGATTACGTATTAATCCCTTATCAATATAAACCCAATTTTCTGTTAATGAACAAGTGTGTACGATTAGCTACCCTACCAAGATGCCAGTTTGGTGATATGAGGTTGAGCTAGATGACTCGAGAGGCTGTAGTGACAAATGTCCCTAGTAGCACTATTAGCCGGGAAGTAAATCTCAGCGATATGAATTCTGAATTTTCATTGAGAAAGGAATACGAGGAATTATTGCGTAAGTTTGAAAAGACTAGAACAATTCTACATGCATCAGGGAATATTGAAGTAGGAATAACAGCCCACGAGATAGTCCAGGAAACCAGAGCGTACAGACTAATTCATTATAGACCTATGCTCAGCAAGACTGCAACAACTCCGATCCTAGTTGTATATGCACTTATAAATAAATCATATATCCTGGATCTGCAGCCAGACAAAAGTTGGATTCAAAGCTTGGTTAGCCAGGGTTTCGATATTTACCTGATTGATTGGAAATCCCCTACTCAATATGATAAATATACTTCATTTGATGACTATGTAAATGTCTATTTGGATGATTGTATAGAATTCATTAGAACTAAGAAGAAAATAGATCAGGTCACTCTCCACGGCTATTGCATGGGTGCTACTATGTCTGCCATGTACTGCACTTTGCATCAGGAAAAGATAAAAAATCTTGCAACCATCGCACCAGTAGTTGATTCAAGTCGCGATACTACTGTGCTAGCCAATTTCTCTAGGCATTTAGACGCTGACAGAATGTTCTCTACCATTGGAAATATGCCTAAAGAGCAGCTATATTCTTGCTACTCAGCGCTCAAGCCCTTTAAACAAGGCGTAAATAAGTACATAAACCTTGTTGAGAATATAGATAATGACAACTTTGTACAAAACTTTTTGCGAGTAGAGAAATGGCTATATGATACTCCTGATATTGCAGGTGAAACCTTTCGCCAGTGGATAAAGGATATTTACCAGCAGAACCTACTTTATAAAAATGAAATGAGAGTAGGCGGACATGTTATTGATCTTTCAAAGATAAAAATTCCTTACTTAAATATCGTTGCTGAGGAAGATCATCTGGTTTCACCAGAATGTAGCGCAGCGCTAAATGAATGTGTATCAAGTACAGACAAGAGACTTATGAGGTTTCATACAGGACATGTAGGATTGATTGCTAGTAGCTATTCTCAGAATAATGTTCTTCCAAAAGTTGGTCAATGGTTCAGAGCTCGCTCCTAAATCGCAGTATGCCAAAGATATGGGGATGTTGAAAACCCTGTTTTAGAAAGTCAGAGGGACTGACACAGATCACAACACGATAATAATGGGCCTCAGATAACTCTGATTTTGTAAACCTTCAATCCATACGTGGCGACTGCCGCAAATGTCTAGTAGAGTCTGGTTCACATTTACTTGCGTACATTATCTTTAGTTCTTCTACGTTCAATGGGTATTATTATGACTTGGACCAGATCTCCATCATCAATGTCGAGTGCTTGTCTCTCGGCTTCTGGGATGGAGATTCTTCCACCACTTTGAACCGTAGTTTTGAACATAGCGTTATAATAAATTAAACCTTGGAGAGTTGAGAAAAAATTCTGCATAGCGTTCTGCTGAATCGAGGAAAATTGTTTCATAAGTTCCTTTTGTGCCTCGCTGCCCTTGTCTACTGCTTTCTTAAATGTGGAAACTGGGTCATTGGGATCTTCCATCTAGATAGACCTGTATCTGTCACTGTATTTAACATTACGCAGTTTCTGTAACTATGAAAGAAATTTCAAGACAATATCGCTGAATTCGTTCGGTTTTTCTACGTAAGGAGTATGGCCGCAAGCATTCATAAGTATTAGCTTGGAGTCTGGAATGGATTCAAGCTCTCGCGCATAGTTAGATGGAATCATTCTATCATCTACTCCCCAAATGATAAGTGTAGGTGAGGTAAGTCGACCAAGTCTAGGTATCAAGCTAGGAGAATCTCTAATTCCAAGTAGCGTGGACATAAATGCATATTTGGAATTTGGCAATCTCATTCTATTCACAAAATCTTTAACGGTTTCATCTGACACTATTTCTGAATCAAATGCCATTTCTTTGAAAGCCCGCAAAGCGTTGTCGTGAGTTGGGTATAGCGCTGCCATAATGTATTGGTCGAGTACCCTAGTAGAGGATCGCATAATTCCTGCAGGAGCGGCAAGAACGAGCTTTTTTACTCTAGATGTAAATCTGATTGCAAATTCCGCCGCAAGATACCCGCCAAACGAGGAACCCATCAAATTCATCCTTTCAATCCCAATCTGTTCTAAAAAATCCTGAAGAAATTCGACAAAGAATTCTATTGTATATTCCACAGTCGGCTTGTCACTGTATCCGGATCCGATTATGTCGGGTATAAGTAATCTGTACGACTTTGCTAAAACTGGTGCCACTTTTAGCCATCTGTCCGCAGACGCTCCAAGCCCGTGCAATAGAACTAGTGTTTCCTTTCTATCTGACAAGTCATATTGATCAGCAGAGTCGAGATATCTTATTATGTAATCCTTGAATTGGATTGTCTTCATAGGGATGTTGATTTTTGACACCTACGCTACAAATTCACAGTAATGCTTCCTAATTTAATATGTTATCCATCAAACTTACTAAAAGGACTTTAGTCAAAAGAACTTGCAAAATTGACTAAATGATTGATCCCTTACAAAGTTATACATATCAAATAGCTTTAATAATCAACAATGTCCAGCTGAATCAACACCTGGATGTCACATGATATATCAGTCACATTGAATAACTCGGAATTGGCAAGTGGAGATGAAATTCGAGGAAGGATTGTCATATCTTATAATGGCAGATTTGATTCCCTAGTTATCAACTCGTTAATAGAAAATTCTAATGATCTAATAAGCATTGAAACTATAAACGGAAAGCGGGTAAGCCATCCATATCCCAGACTTTCATTGTTAAAGAGTGATTTAGGTGATACAAACGTATTAGAGTTTATGGCTAAAGCAGATCATGTTCCGAAGGAATCTTATTCGACAGTGAAGTTTCGTGCATCTTTAATTCAGGAGCATAAAGAGATAGCTTCGAGCATTGCATATTTGAAGATTCTTACGTAATTTGCTGTATTTGAATAGATTCGTATTGATTGTTCCATTTTTCGACTAGGTAAAATTCTAGAATTTACCTTTTGCTATTATAATCTTGCCAGTCATCCAAGGGTGTGGTTCGCAGTGATATGGATATGTGCCGTCAGTAGTAAATGTGAATTGATAAGTTTTTTGCGGCAACACTAGGCCTATAGTCGCGATAGAATTGAATTGCCCATTAATCAAATCCTTGTACCCATTATCAGAGGTCACAGAATGGGGTACAGCGTCATGATTAGTCCAAATGACTTTATTGTTAGCTCCTAAAACTGCATCACCTTCTTTAGGAACAAAGTTTTTAGTCTGTGATGGCTGAGAAGAACCGGGAGAAATCGTAATCTTGGTAGTTTGAGGTGGGTTTAGAACTTGAGCCGGCAAAATAGGCTTCGCATTAGCTTGTGGAAGATAAATAAATTGATAGTACCCTATACTTACACCAACGGCCACGATAAAAGCAATGATACTTATACCAGCCGCATGATTCTCCATAAACCTTACTCTGTGCATAATGCAAGTAAGTGTTCACATATAAATTTTGGGAGTCAGTAACTTCTTATGATAGGAACGGTGCAAATCAAACTTGGTGATAGTTATGCTGCTACAGTACGTAGGCATTAGAGTTATTATCGATGAGAACTACCTCCCTTGTTAACGCCCGCTAGAAATCGAGTTGAATACTACCTTGATAAAATCGACAAAAAATCTTCACCAATCTCCTAATCTCGTGCTAAAATCATATCCAGAGAAGAAAACATGAAGTTCTACGAGATACATCGATACGATAACGGGAGTTTTCATTATGTGGTCACCAGAACAAACAAGTACTCTGAGGCCAAAGTGAGGGAAGATGTTAATAAAATGAATGGGATGTTGACTGATGCAGTTAGAGCAAATGGAACGTGGTATGAGTTCATTGTAGAGACACCTGAGGATGAACGAAAGTATTTGAAACATAGATGAGGAGGAGGTCTTGCTTTCGAATGACGACAAGATCGAAATCCAAAAGATTTTGTAACATATGACAGATTAATAGGTTAACTTCTGGATAATACTAAAAATGGAAAGAGAACAAAAACGAGCAGTAGAATACCTAATATCTGTTGCAGAGTTGAATTCAGTAGTATCACATGACTCTATCAAAAAGCTGGATCATATTTTGATTGTCGACACTAGACCGTTCTTGGACTACTTAGATGGCCATATCCCTGGTTCCATAAATTTAGATCTAATGCAATTTCATTGGTTGGACACTTCATTAACTGGTATCAAGCAATTCAACAGACAATGTAGGCAATTGATTACAAATATTGGGGTAGAGGGTAAGAATAGGGTCATATTCTACGACGACATTTCTGGACCTAGCGCCGCAAGAGGACTCTGGCTTTTGTTATATTTTTCATACAAGAACGTTGCTATACTTGATGGGGGCTTTGGCAAATGGAAAGAGATGGGATACAGAATTGAGACGCAAACTAATCAATTCGAGTATCGTAAATTTCATGGACTAGTGGATCCTAATGTACTATCAACTTCCCATGAAATTGTGTCAGTTATAAAAGCCGGAAAAAATGGTAAGGTTAGTATTATTGATTCTAGGTCAAAGGCAGAGTTTGATGGAACAGTAGTGCGAGGCGGTAGGAAAGGTCACATACCCAATGCAATCCATATAGACTGGAAGGAAAATCTGACAAATGGGGTGTTCAAGGCTTTCACTGATTTGGAGAGAGTATATTCAGATATTCCAAAGAACAATGAAATAATAGCTTATTGCCAAGGTGGCTATAGAGCAGCAAACACTTTTCTGGCTTTAAGATTGTTGGGATATAAAAAGGTGAAAGTATATCTGGGATCCTGGGGAGAGTGGAGTAGCCATTACAAATTACCAGTGGAGGATTCAAAAATGACCTTGACCAGATAAAATCGTCTATGTGCTTCGATTGTTTTGAACTAATTCGTTTCACTATTCCAAATTATTGAATTTAAGATTATTCGAATTAGACTGCCTCAGTAATCCCAGGAATCCATGGCCAAGTTACTTCAAATGAATATCTAAAGATCAAAATTAGGATGTACAACAGAATAGCAAGAGTTGTTATCTATAATGAAAAGTAAAGTTTTTGAATATGGAATGTAAGCTAAATAAATCAGCCATATATGGAACGATACTTCTTGGAATTTTGCAACAAAATTCTATCATTAGACCATGCTATACGATTTATAGGAATTGCCAACGAACATGGCATACTATTAGCTACTGCCGAACGCAAAGGACTTATTCCATTGCTAAACACTGAGGAGACAATACAGTATGCTATAACTGCAGCGACAAGACAATACACAAGGATTAGATGGCAGGGAATATTAGGTAAAATTGATTATACTAGCTCTCACTATGATAAATTGCTGCGTGTAACTATTCCGGTAACTGATAGATCCAATCGACTATCCTTCGTACTAATATTTACATTTGATGTGAATACCAAAAACTTTCACAAAATAATAATGGAAAGGATAATTCCGATTATCCGAAGAAATACACCACGATTGCTTCGAGAGAAGGCCGGAATATCATCTGCTTAGCTTGTTCGCGTTATTATTTATCTCGGTTCAAATTTATTACTTGCCAACCCTTGCTTGCATAGTATTCAAATCAGAGAATATCATTCAGATCCTGGATTCGAAGTCGGTATGGACTGAACGACATGTATAGTACTTGACCTAGATTTATTATCATTTATTTTTCCACTCTTTAGTTAAGCGAAGTCAAATGTTGACACAAGGAGTTTATCAGAAAATTGTGGGACCAAAGATTTATAGATATGTGTTAATTAGATTTTGCTATGACGCAGCAAACCCCTCCTAGTTCTGGAGGCAAGGTTTCAAGGCGTGATTTTCTGAAACTTTTAGCAGCAGCGGGTACTGTAATGACTTTTATACCCTTCGTCGATTGGGGCAAATTCTTGCCAAATCCAGCTGGAAAAGTCTCTGCCAAAGCCAAGGTAGAATTACCAGATGGTTCTCAAGCAAATGTCAAATCATTTCCAACGAACCACTCAGAGGTCGTGATCTATCCAAAAACAAATGATCCTACACTTAATAAAGAAGCATTCAGGACGTGGCAATTCATTAGACTACCAGTGGAATTGGGAGGAAATCAGAATACCGCGACTGCGTTTAGAGCATATAGTGCAGTTTGTCTACATCTTTGGTGCTTGTGGAAATATTGGCCTGATCCAGGTCGAAAAAGAGGAGAATGTCCTTGTCATGGAAGCATGTACGATCCTCTTACTGGAAAGGCATTCGCTGGACCAGCGTCGCTACAGTCGCCTCCATCAAATGTTTTAGCAAGGCTAGACCTTGAAGTAGATAGCGATGGAAATATATGGATAAAACCTCCTAATTGGAGTCCAGAGGGCAATGGGGTGGTAGGATTTGGTCGTTTCCTTAAAGCGTGAAAATAGTCTAGTTCGATTCTTCAGATGGGTCTACGCGGGAGTAGATCGTACTATCTTCATGGGGATGAAGTTTACGTTCCCTTCAAGATTTGTGAGCCCGTTAGGCTTTTTGGGTATGCTCACATTTGTTATATTCATAATTTTGGGCATCACAGGGGCATTCTTGATGCTATGGTATGAACCAATACTAGATAGAGCTTGGGATAGTGTCAAGAACATAAATGATACGATCCCGTATGGATTTCACATTCGAAATATCCATTACCACGCATCTAATGCGATGGTGATGGTGGCACTTTTGCATATGTACTATCAGTACTTTAGCGGAAGATACAAAATACGTAATGAAATTCTTTGGGTTACTGGGATTATAATAGGAGTACTTACTATTCTTGAAGCTTTCACAGGTTACGATATCATCTTCAGTGAACGTGCGGAATTGGCTATTTCTATTGCTGCTTCGCTAACGAATTCCATTCCTGTTCTAGGTCCACAAATGAGGGAAGCCTTCTTCGGAGGCGGTTTCCATGACTTCGTGCTACGCTTTTACTCATTCCATGTATTTTTCCTGCCAATATTCCTGTTAGGATTGATGGTAGTCCACTTCCCAAGGTTTATGGTATTTGATGTGCCGATGGTGTTTGCGATCAGCGGTGCTATAATGATAACAGGTGGTGTATTCCCAGTAGATATGGGTACTAAATTTGATCCCAATATTCCGCCTGGTATCACAGTCCCAGAATGGTATCTGACTGGGCTCTATGCATTCCTAAGAACCATGTACGACAAGTTCGTGACTGGTGTTGCATGGCCTGGGCTGTTCATATTCGCTCTTTTGGTGGTACCTTTTGTCGACAGATACAAGAAATTCTCTTGGAAAGATAGACCACTTATCACTGCTTTAGGCATTACAAGTCTTGCTCAAATCATAGTTACAACCTATTGGGGTTTCTATATTGACGATGATATCAAAAAGGCGCTCTTGGAGAGACTGGTGATCGACCCTATATTCTTTTATACTGTCATGCTATTGCTGATACCACTCTCATTTGGCTTCAGCTACATGATGATAAAACTAGCTAAAAACGCAGAAGCTAATGCAAAGCTCAAGCCAAAGAAGGCTAGCACAAAGACTTCAATAAATCTACCTTTGAAATGGATTTACATCGTGTTCATAGCATTGTTGGGCTTCCAAGTTTATCTAAATATCGCGGCATATTTTGCAGTAATGCATGGTATGAAGAACTTCTCGCTATTTATAGTTGGAGTAATGATGTTAGTGTTTGCTGGAATGTTCCATTTGTACAGGCATGGCAGATCAATAGCTAAAGCGCCACCAATTATTCCCAAACCTGCGATACCTGCCAAACCGTTCCCGGTCCAAAAGACATCTCCTTCAATTTCAGCAGTAGAGCAGACCCCAAAACAGCTAGCTCCTCCACCAGAAGTCCAAAAATCAGGCGGCCAGCAGCCTCAACAATCAGGTGGTATGCGTTCCGACAGGTCAAGCAAAGCAGGGGGAACGGAAGCTGGCATAAATCAGGCTCAAACAATAACTAGTGATCCCAAGAATGACCAAAACCCAGCTCCTCATAGGGTCGAAGAGAGCGAAAAGCATAGACTACAATAATAGAAATGCAGACAAAATAACTAAATAGGTATTGATGCAATAGCTTCTGACACTAATCTTGCAGCAAGATTAGAAGTCATCTGGTTAACATCAAATTGAGGGCAGAGTTCACAAACGTCCATGCCTATAATGCCGCTCGACGCGGCTTTCTTTACTAAGTAAATAAGTTCGATGGATGAGAGACCTCCAGCACTTGGAACTGAAACACCCGGAGCAAAAGCAGGATCGACACAATCCAAATCTATGGAGATGTATTTCTTGTCACCAGAAATGGAATCTATTCTATTGGCAATTTCTGAAATTCCAAATTCCGCAATATCTAACGGCGTAATTATCTCCAAATGTGCACTTTTTACGTTTTCTAATTCTTGCTCCTCGGCGGCCCTAGTTCCTACAAGGACGCTCTTATCAAAATTTAGATACTTAGATGAATCATAAAGGACTGAACCGTAATAGTCGGACGTTGTTGATACGAAGTCAGGATGCGCATCAAAGTAAATTAGGTTCACTTTTCCCACAACATTACCGATCGCTCGTAGAGCAATGGTGCTTAGAGAATGGTCTCCACCAGTGATTATAGGTATCTTGCCTAGAGTAAAAACTTCCTGAATTGAAGAGTACAATTCATCTCTGCTCAAGTAGCCAAAATCATAGATCCTTTTGTTGTTTAGATTGCCGCTCATAGGCATCGTTGGAATTAGTTTCCCCTCTCTTAGAAAGAATTCTGATTCGTTAGAAGCGATGCGAATACTATGTGGACCTTGACTCGCTCCTTTTCGTTTTGAATTAGATTTTGATTCATCTGCTACACTTAAAAGAACAACATCTGCTTCTAAGATATCACCTACGTTTGATCTGAGATAGAGATCAGGGAATTCTTTCATGAGTATCTCAAGTGGAATTCTGAATGAATGAAAGCATTTGAAATTCCAAATGGAATCTTAAAGGTATAATTTTCATAAAACCTTGACAAAATGTAGTATGGGTTTTTAATCAAATTCTGCCAACTTCATCTTCACGTTAGGCGATCAGTAAATTTCATTTTAATATTTCTGTCATACTTGATAACATAATATCCATTCGGATATGCACGCAACCTACTTTAGTCTTGGACTCTAGGAGCCAAATAGAAATGGATCCTACCAAGGTTCAAAACCCTGAATTCCAGCCTAATGGGCATTTTACTTGAGAATTCAGCAGCGATCGAGCCTCCTGTTGTACTTATCGCCTTCGTAACCTTAGAAAGATAATCTATGCTGTAGGTAGCACTGCTCTGTTCCTTCACGTCTAGTTCTTCCAAACCTTCACTCTTAGGATCAAGAGTGATTTCAGCCTCACCAGAGTCGCCCTTTCCAGAAAAATGAATTGCAGATGTTTCTGATTTAATTGACAAGTATTCGGAAACAATATTGATATCGGAGAGGATTCTATCAAATGCTCCAGCTACTAATACTGCCTTTGTGTTAAAACTTAGTTTGGGAAGTGGAGTAGCACTTGCAGAACTTTCAATAAGTCGCATTTTATATTCACGGCGATAGCCATCATGCATTTTTACTAACAAAGTACTATCTTCAGCAAGACTCATCTCAACTGAATCTTTCTTCTCCCCCCTTCTAATCACTTTTAATAGCTCGTCAATTCGGACTCCGAATTTTACCGCTGAATCACATTCGAAGCTCTCAAAAGTTGTATTCGGCCAATGAATGTCGATTAGAGCTACATGCGATGGGTCCATTCCTCTAAAGGAAATACCCTCAATATTGGCTTCAAATGTTGCTTCGTCTACCAGAGTAGAGATTGCTGACGCAACAGCTTTCCATTCTTCTGTAGATCTTGTCCTAGCTCTGAATACCAAATAATGTCAATAGATTGGCTATTAATAGCCGATTTTAATGTATTGCTAGATATATCTTCAATTAGGAAATAGAATAAACTTGTGACATCATCCAGACCGCTACTGAAAAACACTACTTATTAAATGCCTTTCTGGGATAAGCCACACTCTCAAACGACGCGGTTCGGGCGCCATCCATTACCTCACTTACGTAGACAAATATCTGGAAGAGAGAATTAAGTCAATTCATCTACTTCAATCAAAAAACTATCTAATTATATTTTGCTAAGTAGTTACTGAAATTCAGTAACGCGGGTCATGTTGTTAATTAAGAATAGTTTCTCCATGTGTGATTGCACTTAGTACATCTGTAAAATTGTGTAGTTGCCTCATCTGCTGACCTAGTCTGAAGCATCCACCAGTAGGCTGTGCTATTTCCACATTTAGTGCAATCTATAGAAGTCGTTGGTAAGGCACTTGGTCCCTTGTCAGTTTCAATTACCTTCAATGAACCAGAATCTTGTTCTGAATAATGTGGGGCACCTTTCTTAGCAGATGAGGGATATGTATTCTCTGTAAAATTATTTTCACTGTCAATTTTTGTACCACATTTAGGACAGAATACAATGCCTTCATCGACCCTTGACTTCATTCTTGTTTCACATTTAGGACAGAACTTCACTTATCCTTATTCTCCTCTTTTATTGACTCTTCATTACGTCCGCAAAAGTTTTACCTATTTGTCGAACATATTCGGAAGCAAGTGTAGTTGCTTCACTTAAGGCTTCAACTGGATCTTTCTTGTTTGTCAAGAGCCTCATCATATAGTCTTTTATAAGTGGGTGTTTTAGCATTACACCTGCAAATTCAACAGCTGTTTGCTTTAGCAATTCATACTGAATGATGTACATAACCGCGATATCTTCCTCTTCGATCTTCAATTCTAATTCATTATCTCTCAGCTGAATGATCTCTGCAAGCATTAAAAAGACAACTACTTATTGAGGATATAAATCATATCCTGCTGAATTCTATATTTATGACATCCTTGGATCAGACTAGTTCCATAGCTAATATCGCCTTGAGCAAATATAGTGAACAGGTAAAACCAAGCAATTTTTTATCATTATCCCTCTCGTTTAGAATCGAAGGACAAATAAGGGTCTTATTTGAACAACGAAATTGGGAAAAGGCATATGATAAACATGATAACATTTTCAGGCTAACAATAGAAGTAGAGGTGAAATCAGGAAGAAAGGCAATTACCTCATTAAAGTTTGTCCGAAAAGCTGTCTTATTCTGGACTAGGAGTCCGAAGATTCCTCATAGAATTTGGACAATGATAGTTAAGGATGACGAGTCTTTCTATCCGTCAACGGTTGATGAAGCGAAGTCCCTTTTATTTGATATTGAAAAGATTATCGAGCTAAATATTTCCAATCTTAAACCAGGTAAACATACACTCAAAGCAGAAATCCGTGCTTCTTGGGGTAAACACTTGTTTTCAAACCCAACAAAAATACATGCAAGATCAGATGAAATCCAAATCTTCAAAGAACTTTAGAATTATTTGTGAGCACCTTAATCTTTAGTTCAGAAAGGCTAGAATTCATCGTTGTGTATGGGAAATTAGCCTAGCTAAAAATGAAATATTTTAGGCATTTTTCACCTCAAAACAGATCGTCGATATTAGAACTTACTCAGGAACTGAATCACAAGTAAGTTTTCCGTCCACTACTTTAACAAAAAGATATCTGTTATCCTTAAAAATCAATGTTAGTTCACCGCTATTCTCTTCAACATCCAAAAGTTCCTGGCCTTTTATGCCATCAAATTTGCCCATACACCTAACTAGTATATGCATCTATTTAGGTTATTGATTCTAATACTTTCATATTAAATGAAGTCCGTTAAGAACCAATCCAGGACCATCTTTTACATACTCAACAAGGCGAGTATGTAACTATTCGGGATCCAAAATAGAACTATCTCCACATGTTTTTATACACGGGTGTATTTTATAGGACTAGATCTATGCCACAAGCGTTCGTATTGATGAATGCTGAATTAGGAAGCGAGGACTCTATTGTAGATGAGCTAAGAAAAATCGAAGGCGTGAAGGAAGTGTATCAGGTTTATGGAGTGTATGATATTGTTGCGCAAGTGGAATCAAATACTATGGAGCGGGTAAAGGAAACTATTACCTGGAAATTGAGAAAACTTAATGGTGTAAAGTCGACGTTAACAATGATTGTAATGGAATGACTACAAATTTGTTTGAATATTGTGGGTATCATGAATGCCTTTTATCACTATTCCTTGTGCGTAACTTTAATCTTCTACCAATACATATAGAGAGAGTAGATGATCCTTTTTAATAAAGGCAATAAGGATACAGACGGCCTTGTAAAGTGCAAGTACTGCAATATGAAATTTGAAGGGAAGGATAGATTAAAGAGGCATCAGAAAAAGGCACATAGTGAAAGAGGGGAGAGTGAGGGTCAGTCTAATGCTAATCCTTTTGGTGGCTTCTAACCACAGTAACTCAAATTGAGTTTCTGTAATCTCAAATACAATTTTTAGCGGTAGATATTTTATACATAATGCGACTTTGACTTGTGTGCCTTCCTGCTATAACAAATCAATGTTGTTGTCTGAATTCTGACCTGTTCAAATGCACTGATTCAATGGTTTGGTCAACGAACAAGTACATTGTTTGAGGATCTTCGAATTGAGAGACTGCATAATATCTGGACTATTTCATACGAGTATTCAATTAAATTGCAAAGTTGCAATTCAATGAAGGAATTGAGACCGATGAAGATGATTCCTGGTTAATGGACTTATTAATATGTTAATACATATGCGATCCCGCACAAAAGATTAAATCTAAATTTTTGATTTGTGGTCTCGAACTAGCTTTGAGATATGATTTAACAACTCAAATGATCTGACTAATATCCAGTACTCCATAGACAACTCATTTAGAGTTAAGATGAGTGCATTTGTTTGCACTCTACCGCTACTCGACTTAATTGCAAAGTTTCATAATTATAGATTTCGATATTAAGAGTGAACTAGATTTCGTAACCTACTTCGTTCAAATGATATTAATAGTCATTTCTATAGAATAGAACTATACACATTGGCGCTGGCAATTCTTATGCGACACGGAGAAGCTGAAAACAATGTCAATCGAGTGTTGGTAGGAAGACATCTTGAATCTCACCTAACTTCCTACGGCAAGCAGCAGGCTACTGAAACTGCTCGATTGATTCAAAATATGCCCATCAAGAAAATATATGCGAGCCCAGTAATACGAACAATAGAAACTGCCGAGATAGTTTCCAAAATCCTAGGAATACCCTACGTTATCGACGAACGTCTATATGAAATAGATCTCGGCAAGTTGGTCGGAATGCGATATGAAGAAATAATCAGAAAGCATGGTAATCTGTTTCTGAAATTCTATTCTGAACAAGACCCTACTCTAGCTGACTATGGTGTGGAAACCTTTTCATCAGTCAAGTGGCGAATAAATAATCTCCTGGACGAAATAAGGGAGACGCATACAAATGAGAATGTATTAATGATCACACATTTGGATCCAATAAAAGCTGCCATCTCAGCCTTGCTCCACCTGCAAGCGGAAGCATTATATCGATGGCATATTAGAAATGCCTCTCTCACGATTCTTAAGAATGAAGGCAATCTCTTTACAGTATTTGGTGTAAACGTCATGTGTATGGATCGATATTTGAATGACTAAATTGTGCCTACCACCTGAACATCAAGATTTTGAATGTTCTATGTCCTACTTGCTCATACCGTGTATTGAATCCGAATAGTTGTTCTAATAACTTCGACCTAAGACCTCCACTTATAACGAATTATATTAGGTGGCTGACCATATTATTAAGTGGCCAAAATTTTACGTATTTTTGGCGAGATGCTTTTTTCGAATTTAGTACTGCAGGCTTTACTTTTGAATATAGTTGTTGGAGCATCTTTTATCAGTCCTGCGTATGCCCACTTTTCACATCTTTCCCATTACAACGGAGGCGGTTTAGGTATAGGCAAATATTACGTCTATCAGGCCATGGATCCGGAATACACGCCTACAAATCAGCCTGCCCAGATTAGCTTTAGTATACAGGACTACAATGGAAATGACGTAAATGCGCGGCTAATGACCATGGTCGAGATTTATTCTGAAAAGACAGGAGAAAGGATTGCAACCTATCCTTGGACAGTGAGGACTTTTGGTGACTTTTATCTCTATCATACCTTCAATGAGCTTGGAAATTATCAAATAGTATTGAGCATCTTCGACAGCTACAATAAAACTCCCCCTCAGGTCGGAACGAGTAGCCCTCCGAGGGATATATTAAGTAACAATGAGGATTGTAGTTGCGATAGGGGTGTATTTAATATCTCTGTGACGAACTCGTTCGGAGATATTTTTGTTACTGCAGTGTTTATTGGGATATTTGGAATAATTATTGTCTTCGGGATCGTGTTAGTTATGACTTATCGTAACCAAAAACGGAATACAGAGGGCCGCCCAAAAGCCGAAAGCAAATTCGTGCTAAAATACGCGATTATGCTTCTTGCAATTGCTGCAGGCTTCGTTCACCTAGCCGTATATGCGGAACATGGATCGTTACGGATTGAGTATAGTATATTTTTACTCGTCGCAGGAGCATGTCAATTCGCATATGGCATGTTATACACCCTACTAACAGTTTCCAACAGGCAAATGAATTTTAATAATATGCAATTTGCATTGTTATACTACAAAAAGACTCTAATTCTGAATCTATTTGGACTCATAGGTACCGGAGTTCTACTTGGGCTGTATATTTATTCAGTTGTATTGCCACCACCACTATCTCCGAACAAAGTTCCCGAAAATGTGGATTTGGGAGGTATTATGGATAAGATTCTAGAAGCTAGTCTAGTTTTGGGAATCATTTATCTTATGAGGTGGGAGAAAAGGCAACTAAAAGCAAACTTGTTGCACGCTGCTTAAATTGCTTTTTGCTTTTACATCACTATTTTTTGGTCAATATGTGATATATTTCCTTTGTAAATTGCGACCAGGTTTACCTGCTGTGGCGGTCTTATTAGAGAAATTGAATAGATGTTTGGCAAGCAATGGACTCTAGAAACCATTTATTTTCTGAGATAAAGCATGTAATAGTACAACACCATAGATTTGGTGAAAGAATCAAGATATGTTAGGTTGGTACGTATTATTTTTCACATTTTGATGAATGCTAGGATACCACTATTTCTGCATCGGAAAAGCAAACATATATTCACAGGCTGGCAAGATCTATCCCTGCTTACTATTAGACAGTATAAAGGTAAGAGTTATCGTGTGTTCCCTGAATGGCTGGTAGAAGCTTACTATCTTAGAAACTTCCTCCAAATATCTAAAATACCTTATTTCACAACACTACAAAAATTTAGTGATAGAATCGCGGTCACAATTCTGTAAGAAATTATCTTATCACTCATCTCTCTTATTAACGTCAATCACATATTCTTTGGAATAGATTCATCGGGATTCGAGTCAACCCACTCATCTCACTACCAATACCGAAAGAGCAAAGTTAAGAAAAAAATGGATCAAGTTATCTGTTGGAGCTGATATTCTTGAGCAGATAATCTGTAGCATTAAGATAAGGACATCTTAATCTGACTTCAATCCTTTTAATCTTTAGATATTATATTTAATTCCATTTTTCGCGATTTTATGCTCTCAATTATAATTCAGACTCCCAAATGCTGGCACCACCTTAGATACGAACTACACAGCTAAAGGCTAAAACTTATCGAGGAAATTTATTTACATTTGCATATTGTTGGGTATGTCACCATTCCCAGATGAGTGAAACGATAGTCTAGTAAGTAAGGTAGTAGGTAAGTATTTGGATAGTAAGTATATGACTGAAGTGTAGTATATATTGAAGACATAAATAATCGACTTACCTTACTTTACTTACTAACTTGAAACATACTTACCCACATACAAAAAGAGGAAGCAAAAAGCAACGCATATGGACACTAGTATCTGACGGGAAATATAGTCCCGATCAAATTGCTTCAATGGTGGGTACTACGATTGAATATGTTTGGAAGGAAACGAGTAGGTTCAAGAAAGCTAGGACGGGAACTGGCCTTGTTATGAGTAAGACTACTGAACTATCAAAAAAAAAGGTCCGAGACATCAATATTTGTTAGGCAGACGGATCAGATATCACATGGTGGAATCCAGGATTCGCCGGAATCTAAGAGCCGAGATCCAATGATTCCTGTTGAGAGCATTTACATTAATGGTAAATCTGATAGATTGTTGAATCTACCTAAAATGGAGTCATCAGATCTAAAGGCATTATATAAGGAGTTTAATGCAGGAAAAAAACCCGCAGATGTAATTGCAGACTATGGGTTTAATCCGGATTTGGTGGAATTTGAATATCACAGATTCTTGAGATTATCTGGTATAGATATCGATGGGCTTTTGAAGCACATCATTTCAGATTGTAGTAGAATTATGGAACCTCAAGGGAGACTCAAACTCCTCATTGACAAGTACCATGAAGAGCATAAATTACAAAACAAAGATATTTGCAAGCTTTTATCACTAAAAAATGAACACGAATGGCAATCTAGGCTTCATGTCTCTATGCATATTCCAATAGTACCCTTTCCTGACAGTATCGTGCCACTGAAATGTATTCAATGCAGACAGCCCTTGCTTGGGGCTTTAATTAATCCCAACTTTGATATTGGCGTGATTATCCTTAATCAATTTTCGAATTTTCTATGTAATCGATGTAGGGACTCTAGAATTCAAGTTCCAAGCGGTGCCTAATAATAAAACGGATCGTAACTGA
>JBEDUN010000165.1:0-2284 GCA_040414675.1 Nitrososphaeraceae archaeon
TTTACCAAAATTGTCTGGAATTTATCATACTCAAGGAGCAGATTAACTGGAGTTGTAGTAGTTCTTATTACATCAGATTGCAGAGATAGTAAGTAGCAAACCAATTTCTGGCCAAGACAATCACTAAGCAAAAAGAAAAAATAGAAAGGCATCCTAAAAAAAGTATCACCATCACGAATATCATAGCGAATTGCATAATAATAACAACTGAAATTAGAAAACTAATCTTTTTTGCATCTAGATCGCCTCCCAAACCTACAGAATTTTAACATGATCTTGATTGACAGCACCTGAATACAGAATATCCATAATGGAACGTATTTACTCTAATGCATTACCAAAGTTTTTCAATAAATTGACAAACATTAGAATTAGACGAAATAGCTCAAAACCTGCTAACTGGCAAAAAGTGTTGGTTTTACTTAATTGGGAATGTAATACTATGTCAAGACCAATGATTAATCTTATTTTTTGACAGAATTGTCTTGTCCTAGAATAGTTTTATCTACTTAGTCTGTATGATTTTGTAGTTGGGCTATTGGTCAAGGTTTTCGTATAGGTCAGCATTTTACAGTTATAAGTAGTATGATTATACAAAATAGCTCTTTAGCAGAATTAAGAATAATAGGTAAAAAATAAATAATTGGTATTTTCCCTTTGAGGCTAATTATCCTGGTGTGGTGCTATTTGCTGGTGTCGCTTTGCCTACAGTAGATGATGGAAGGACGATCAATTGTCCGGCCATTGTAGGTGGATGATGGGTACAAAAGAACTTAAAAACTCCAGGATCGCTTGCCTTGAATGTGATGGTCGCATTATGTAATGGCGCTACATCCGCATCAATGTTATATGATGCCGCCATGGTGAAAGTATGGAAATCGCTTGCATCAACATTATAAAAGTGTATTATTACTGTATCACCCTGATTTACTGTCAATGTTGATGGCACAAATACATCGCCCGGAATACCAAGTTTTGTTTCATTAACACCGTCCAATTCTTGTGAAATCATATAGAATGTCTTTTTGTTACCTAACTCTGCCATAGTTTGGACAGTACTGTTACTGGCAACACTAGAGTTTCCAGAGGTTACATTCATCGAGTCTGCAGGTGAAGTCTGAGCCAATGCTTGTGGCGATAGCACACCAATAGAAGAGATCATCAATGCTGCCATAATGATCGAAATAGAGCTTGTTTGCCTCAACTTAGCTGAGTTTAATGAGTTATGTTCCATTTTACCTGATATAGTCATCTGCCACCAGTATTTAATCGAATTCTCAATTCTCTTTTTAGAGAATATCAATTTGACTACATCATTATAACTTGGTATATCAGAGATCTCTGATCTAGGATTGGATTAAGTCTGTTTCCAATGACTTGATATAATTACATGTTAGAAACTATCATTGGAATCCTAGATAGATAAAAAATTATGAGTGTATCATATTTGTCATATTTGGAGAACATATGACACCACTTTATTTAAGGTCTTATATTAATATCAGTCCTGTTTGTATTGTGTTAATACTTTATTACAGATAGTTTTGTCTCATACCGCCTCTTAAAACACAAGATGGCGTAGGGCTTGATCTTCCGAAACCGTAATTTAGCGTTAGTATAAAATACAGCATTATGAACCTACAACCATTCCCATGTCTTAAGTGAATAATCTCCTCCTTCATCTTGATCTAACTCATACACTAATATTTTATTTGTCAGCAAAGCTAATTTTTTATCATTGCTCTTGGGGCCATCATTAACAGATCCTTGTCCAGTAGTCAAGATTTTAGATGTTCCTCTACTACTAGATCCTCCAGATTTACTCAGTCTCGTTATTCCTTCTATTATATACGATGCTGCTTCGCTATTTTCTCCGTACATTATCCCATTCCCTTTTACGAAGCTAATTCCTTCATCTGCTAATCTCACATGCATTGTCCAAACCGTATTTATTGCAATTCCTTCAAATTTTAAGCTGCCTAGTCCTGAAATTTCGGCAATAGGTAGAGAATTTGGGCTCTCGAGCACTCTGATACCTGTTTGCTTGCCGCTTTCCTCATACAATAATTCACCGATAGCCATTGATTATCTTATGCATCAATCCATTCACAACTACATTTAATTTCATCTCTGTTTCTCAGGATCGATTCCACTCCACGAGAATCAAACTCGATGATCACGTTGTTATTTAAATCTAATAAGCACGTGGGATATTTACTAAAGTGAAAAAGTCTTTTGTTTTTATTGAGACCTGCTTTGGTTACACTAATTTAGCTTTAGAAGA
>JBEDUN010000166.1:0-15083 GCA_040414675.1 Nitrososphaeraceae archaeon
GTAGATTTGACAGAGAAATAGAGATAAAGGTTCCAGACAAGCGAGGAAGACTTGAGATATTGCAGATTCATACTCGCAATATGCCATTGGATACAGATGTTGATCAAGATAGAGTAGCAGCTGTGACCCACGGATTCGTGGGTGCAGATTTAGAATACCTATGTAAAGAAGCTGCTATGAAGTGCTTACGGAGATTGCTGCCAGAACTCAATCTAGAAGATGAGAAGCTCGCTCCGGAAGTTTTAAACAAGCTAATAGTCACGATGAGTGATTTTGAAAATGCAGTAAAGGAAGTGATGCCCTCGGCCATGAGGGAAGTTTATTTGGAATCTCCTGATATTCCCTGGACAGCTATAGGAGGTCTAGAAGAAGTGAAGCGTGAGTTACAAGAGGCAGTCGAATGGCCCTTGAGATATCCCGATTTGTATACTAAACTCGGTCATTCTATGCCGAAAGGATTGTTAATGCATGGCCCTTCTGGCACCGGCAAGACATTACTTGCAAAAGCTGTTGCAACCGAGTCCGAAGCTAATTTCATTAGCGTGCGTGGACCTGAATTGCTTAGCAAGTGGGTAGGTGAATCAGAGAGAGGAATTAGAGAGATATTTAGAAGGGCAAGACAGGCAGCACCTTGTGTAGTTTTCTTTGATGAGATTGATTCTATTGCACCAACTAGAGGTATGGGCGGAGATAGCATGGTGACCGAGCGCGTCGTGTCTCAATTGTTAACCGAGTTAGATGGTATTCAGGCATTGTCTGGAGTCGTCGTTTTAGCAGCTACAAATAGAGCTGACATGATTGATCCAGCACTACTTAGACCAGGAAGATTTGATAAGATTGTCTTTGTTCCGATGCCTGACAAGGCAGCTAGACACAGGATATTGGATATTCATTCAAAAGATAAACCAATTGGTCCAGATGTAGACTTGGCTAAAGTTGCTGAGCTTACTGAAAACTTTAGCGGAGCGGATGCGAGCTCAGTAGCGAATACTGCAGTATCACTTGTCTTACATGAATACTTGGCAAAGTATCCTACTCCAGAGGAAGCAGCTAAACATGCATCAGAAGCGCACATAATGATGCGTCACTTCGAGGAAGCAGTAAAGAAAATAAAGACTCAAAGAGAAGGTAAGCCTGGAGAAAAAGTAACTGTACCTTATTATAGGTAATATCTCAGAACCTTTTTTTCTCATCCTTAATTAAGAAAATGTAAAATAATATTAAAGGATCTACATTAGTCATTTTCATTTACCTTAGTCAAGTGATCGGTAGAATTCAGCAGATTAGATCGAGATAATTTGAATGAAAAATATTTTTACTCCAATTTTTCTGTCTCGCAAGATAAACAGAGATGTTTCCATACACGGTATCGCTGATTTACCTACCACATTTTCTATCTTTAAATCTTTTTGAAGTTAATGATGAAATAGATCGCTTCTGGGGCAATGTTTTTAAGTTATATGTTTTACAACTAAAATAACAAATACAAATTGGTGGAAAATTCTCAGATCCAACTGGTGGAAAATTTAAACGTAACGACACCAGCGTTAAATCGCTT
Organism: Nitrososphaeraceae archaeon; assembly: GCA_040414675.1. GTDB lineage: Archaea > Thermoproteota > Nitrososphaeria > Nitrososphaerales > Nitrososphaeraceae > JARBAU01. The sequence goes on from JBEDUN010000166.1 coordinate 1,559, forward strand.
TGCAAAACCTGATGACATCAACAGACTGGTAGGACAATATGGTACTCCTCTGTATCTTGTCGACGAAAATACGTTACATAAAAAGGTCAAAGAATTACATGATGCGTTTATAAAATTCAATGGCCATGCAAAAATAGCATATTCAATTAAGGCTAACTTTAGTCCAGCAATATTGCGCGCGTTCATATCTGATGGAATCACATTCGATCTGACGTCAATTGGTGAACTTCATTTTATGACTCGATGCAAAGCAGATCCTGCTAATATTATTTATACAAGTGTAACAGAGGAATACGAAGAATACGTTGACATCTTGCAATCTGGAGTACGAAGAATCGTTGTTAGCTCATTTAATGGCATGACAAACTTAGCCAGAGCCGCTGCTAGACTAGGAATAAAACCACTAACTATGATTAGAATTAATCCTGAAGTGGGAGTAAAGGCTGAAATCCGTGCTTCATATAAAAACGGCAAATTTGGCGTGCCATTTAATGGCGGAACATTCGATAATGCTTATCAATTGGTGAAATATATAATGAGAAATGATCTACTTAAATTCGAAGGCTTTCATTTTCATTTGGGATCACAGATATTAGATTTTACATGCTATCTCCATGCGATAGACAGGATAGATGCATTCATCACAAAAATGAAAAAAGAATATTCCAACTTCCAAGTTAATACGCTCGATATAGGCGGAGGAACACCGGTATTTTATAGCGAACCAATTCCTAAACCAAACCAAATGGCTGCAAATTACATATCTAGATTAAATGACCTCGTCAAAACCCACGGCCAATTTGAACTAATGATCGAAAGTGGAAGATTTCTTGTAGCAGAATCCTCAATTCTGGTATCAAAAATAGTAAACACAAAGGAATACAATGATCATAAAATTGTTATCATTGATGCGGGGTATCATTTGTTACTAGATGCTGCACTTTTGAAGCAAGAATATCCTCAAGAAATATTAACTTTGTCCAAAGCCGAACATGGGATTTCATCCACAAATCGATTTAAGAATACGCATTTAGCCGGTAGATTGTGTGACACGTATGATGTATTTCCACTATCAAAAGCATCTGACCTTCGGGACGCAAGAATTGGTAAATACGTTTCGTTTTATAACGTTGGAGCGTATTCCATCGTGTTCAACATGCCCTTTCACTGTCAGACTAAACCACCCATAGTAATGAAGACATGTAACGGAGATTTTAAATTAGTAAGAAAAGGAGGATCTTATGAGCAGCTATTCGCTGAGGAAGGCGGAGATTTGTCATGAATCTGTCTACCTTGCAATATATGTGTACTAGTGACAGTTAATTGTGATGCAGTGAACTTGTCGGGGACATCTGGAGAATCTAAAGACAAGATTAGGATCCATCTCTTTATATCGGGTAAGGTTCAGGGTGTTTATTTTAGACATAACACTCGGATTGTAGCTATGAAATTTGGCGTGAAAGGATGGGTACGTAATGTAGAAGATGGTCGAGTGGAAGCTGTTTTTGAAGGAGATGCAGCAAACGTAAATGCAGTGGTTGAATGGTGTCACACCGGCCCACCGAATGCTATTGTCGATGGAGTAAAGGTAGAATACGACAGTTACCACGACGAGTTTCTAGATTTTGGTATCATATAATTAGTTGGAGGTCGATGGTATTCCATAGTTTACAGTATTTGCTAGAGCGACATTTGCTCATATTTTTATAGTCAATTTCATCTCTGATGCTCCACCTTCTATTCCAGCTTAAATTTTAAAATTCATATTAGAACGTGCCTATCACTGCTGTGAAAATTGCGGCAAAAAGTAGAAAACACGCGAGAATACATTATTTATCATCTGATCGAGAGATTGTTGAAGAATTGGTATTATATCATTTGTGTAAGGTGGTCGAACAATAACACAATACTTTATCCAAATAAATCACGATAAAACAGATTCCACTGTAACCGTGAACTTGTAAGCTGATTATATCAACTAATGCACTTTAATATAAAATTTTTATATAGACCCACTCAGCATTTTATGATGATTATTCTATCTGACTAAAAATGGATAGTTCATTGTTCATAGTTGAGTTACAGTTAACGGTCTAAATCCTAGGCAGCTTTATTTGAAAGTAGCACTTTTTTCAGCATCATTTTATTAATGGCATCAATCATTGCCTCGACAGACGCGATCACAATATCTTCACCAGACTTTCTCGCAGAGACAATGTTACCATTTTTATCCTCAATTTTGACACTGACTTCAGCCATAGCATCTGATCCCCCTGTGATAGATTCTAATCTGTATTCGTGAATTTTGATACTATCTATCTGACCGGCGATTTTCTGAATAGCTTTTAGTGCGGCATCAACAGGCCCTACACCAGTCTCCGAAGCGATTACATCATTACCATTACTATTTAACCTAACAACCGCAGTTGGGATTATATTCATCCCAGTTACCGTATGAAAGTCGTAAAGTTTAAGTTTTTCTTCAAACTTGTAATTTTGCATAACTTCGCTCGTTATAGATAATAGTTCAGTAGTCGTTATAGATTTACCCCGATCTGCTATGCATTTCTGTCTTTCTACAATCTGATGAATCTGCTCTTTAGTTGGCTTTATGCCAAACTCTTCAAGCATGTAACTAATACCATGCGCACCAGCATGTTTGCCCGCCTGTAACCATCTTTTTCTACCGACCATCTCTGGTTTAATTGGTTCATAGGTCAGTGGGTTGTTAATTATGCCATGTGTATGGATCCCAGATTCATGACCAAAAGCATTTTCTCCAATAATTGCTTTATTGGGTTGCACAATTATACCCATAATATTTGAAACAAATCTCGAGGTGTCATAAAGCAATTCTGTTTTGATGTTATGTTGACGATGATATAGACACTGAAGCGCAATAACTACCTCTTCCAAAGACGCATTCCCTGCCCTTTCTCCGATTCCGTTTATTGTCACCTGCGCACAAGAAGCTCCTGCATTAATTCCTGCTATCGTATTTGCAACAGCAAAACCTAAATCATCATGACAATGCATACTAATAGGAATATTTGTTGCCAGTTTTGTACTTTTTACAAGTTCAGCTATATACTCAGGTGTGGCGTATCCTACTGTGTCTGGTATATCTAATCTGTCTGCGCCAGCCTCAGCAACAGCCTTAAAAACTGTCCCCATGAATTCTTTGTCAGATCGTGTAGCGTCTTCTGCAGAAAATTCGACATGTAATCCATGTTTCTTTGCATAATCTACTGCCCATACTGAGTTTTCAAGAACCTGCTGTCTGCTCATGTTTAACTTATATTGCATATGTATGTCTGACGTAGCCAAGAATAAGTGCACGTACTTCAAGTCGCAAGCCAATGCCGCATCAATATCTGATTTTACAGCACGGGAGAGTCCGCATACTTCGGCATTCAAACCTTGTTTAACAATAGACTTTATAGCTTGCATTTCCCCGGAAGACACTATGGGAAACCCAGCCTCAATAGTATTTACGCCCAATTCATCCAATTTGACGGCAATTTGCAATTTCTGCTCAGAATTAACAGACACACCGGGTGTCTGCTCACCATCTCTTAACGTCGTATCAAAAATTCTTATTCGTTCAGCAATACACGGTATGGTATCTGAAGATATTTAAAAATGTATGCATACAAATAAAGTATTGCTATATATGATGGGGCACTAGATAACGTACAACATTTTCGTACAGTCTATCCATAAGTTCAAATCGTTCTGGTAATACGAATTTTATTGTAAAAGGGATGTAAAAGTTATGATTGATAATTTTCAGATACTAATCCTAGAAAATAAGATGATATATGCGATATCGTAGACAAATTGGGACAAACAAAATCTAATACCCCTCTAATCTTAAAATCGAGCTACTTTACACTATAATCGTTTCAGAAGATGGAATGTAACAATACAAGATTTCAAATATCGATTTGAGTAGGTGACGAACATCCAGTTACTAGAACAGGCTGAGTTGTTGTTAAGGAATCGGATCTGACTAGACTTTGCCGACTCGTATATATTTGGGGTGATTAACAAAAAACTTGAAAGTTATATATGTTTGGGCCGGTGGTCTAGCCTGGTTAAGATACCGCCTTGACATGGCGGGGGTCGTTGGTTCGAATCCGACCCGGCCCAAATTGATAACGAAACTTAAATCCGGTTCATGATATTAGTGTAATGACGAATAAGATTGACAAAGACACCTGTCGCAGCGGAAGCAACGATGATAACGCCAACTACAACGACAACGACAACAATATCACCTATACCAAATATACAATATGAAGATCCACTATCGGTCTTTCTTTACGCCTTGAAGGCCCCCGAAACAAGACGTCAGTATCCTAGACGTCTAAAGGTATTCCTGGACTTTATGAAACTCCAAGGTCCAATAGAACAGCAGTGTATACAATTTCTAATGCTTGTTAAGCAAAACCCGCAATGGCTACAATCTTCGCTCATGCGGTTTATATCTTTCCAAAAGGAACGGGCAAGAAATAAAGAAATATCGCCTTCAACAATTAACAATTACTACAAGGCAACAAAACTATTCATAGAAATGAATATCGATACACCTATAATCAACTGGAAAAAGATATCAAAGGGTATTCCGACGGGTAAAAGAGCCGCTAATGATAGGGCTCCTACAGCAGAGGAACTTTTGAAACTTTCTCAATATCCTGATAGGCGAATAAAGCCAATAATCTACACCATGGCCTCTTCGGGTATAAGGCTTGGTGCATGGGACTACTTACAATGGAAACACGTAGAACCAATGACCAATGAAAAGGGCGAAATAGTCGCTGCAAAGTTAACGGTATATGCAGGCGAATCAGAACAATATTACTGTTTTATGGTACCCGCTGCGTATATTGCTTTAAAGGAATGGATGGATTATCGTAAGCTTCATGGTGAGGAGATCGCTGGCGAATCATGGCTAATGAGAGACTTGTGGCAAACTACTGATACGAATTACGGGGCCAAGTTTGGATTAGCAACTTATCCTAAGAGACTGAAGAGCACCGGAATAAAGAGTCTGATAGAACGTGCTATTCGCGCCCAAGGATTGTTCAAACCGCTTCCACCAGGAGTCTGTCGTCGGGAGTGGAAGGGCGCTCATGGAATGAGAAGGTTTTACAAGACTCATGCTGAACAAATCATGAAACCCATCAATGTAGAAATCACTATGGGGCATGATATTGGAGTTTCTGCCAGTTATTATAAACCTACAGAACGCGAAGTCTTGGAAGATTACTTGAAGGCAGTTGACTTACTAACGATAAACGGCAATTCAAAACTATTGCAGAAACAAGTTAGGGACAAGGAAGTTATGAATCTAAAGGAGCAGGTTGCAGCAATGCAAGAAACAAATGCAGCGATGCAAGAATCACATAAGGAAATACTAGATCTGCTAAGGGACCCGATCAGACTAGCAGAACTAGTAAAAGCACATTAAATCTTAACTGAGAACGACATAATATTTACTAATTCGACGAGTACCGGTAACTTACCGGAGTCTATGAGTGGGTGATAACTATTGGAGCCCATTCGAACCTACATATCTCCAAACGTCAAGTCATGGAATTCTCTGATCTTATTCTCAGAATACTCCTTGAATACATTTAGATTTGTCTCCAATGATCTTTCTTTCCATCTTTAACACTGTACTCCGTATCTATCTTTACTAGCTCCTGGTTGGTTTCATCGCTTATCTTCATGTTCGAAACCAATGCAAGATTCGATATATACAAGATATATCCCGTGATTTATAGCTGTTATGTATACCCGGTACACTTAGTGATACATTCGGCTAGAAGAATCCCTCATACAAGATACGTTAAGAATATTAAGTATCATGACAGCGATATTCGAGTCCTGAGATTTCGGTGTTCTGAAACATGAATAATATTACGTTATATATCAATGACTATAGCAGATCTGCTGTATACTAGTGTTATGGAACGTTATAGAATTAGTGATCCTATGTGTAGCCATATATTCAAAAGCTGGCCACGTTACTCTAGCCTAACACAGCAAGGAATAATATATATATACTGACGTTCAGATTATTCTTATTCGTTCTATCTCAGAATGAAAGATAAGAAATGGAAAAAAAACATATAATAACTGAAAAAACTACAGTGGGAATATGGATTAGATGTCCAAATCCTATTTGTGGTAATTATGAATGGCGGTATCGGGGGCGTTTCACTGTATTTGCGACATGCCCATCGTGCAGACGGAACATACGTATTTCTAGTAACAAGGTGGAATCACCGCTACAATCTGCAAAGGTTGGTGACCATGATCAGATTGTAGCGGCAAATGTCGGAGGTGTTACAGCAAGGAGCTGAGAACCTATGACGAGTTCAATATCAACGACTAAGGATATAGATGTTACGGTTAAATCTCAAAGATATCTTAAAGAACCATTTCGTTATTGTGAGAAGACGATCGTAGTAATACACGAGGATATTGTGAAGCAATTGGGAATCAATGAGGAAACCTGGTTCGAAGAAGAAGTAACGGATTACGGTATACTATTGAAGCCTAGAAGTCTTGCTCAAGAAAACGGAGACGAAGAGCATGATCGAAGATAATGTTTACGAGTTACAATCGGAGGTCATCTGCGATAACCACTGACGGTAATACTAATTATATTCCAATTCAATTAAGTGATGAAGTAGTAAAAGAGGGTTTTGTAGAGTCATTTGTGAAAGATAAACGAACGAATAGCTTGTTACTAACACTGAACCATGTATGCAAGCCAATGACTCTAATATCTAATATTTACGCCGGCGACTTGACTAAGACAACAGAGAGATTAACTAAGAGGTTAAAGGATAGAGGATTAGATGACAAGTATATTATCCTCATAGAGGACGTAGTATGTACTAATTATGAGCGTATTCTAGGCTTGTCCGAAGTTGGACATGAAAAGGTCCCCAGTAGTCAGTATTCCGGATCAAATCAACAACTAAAACCGGTCGCAATCAGGAAATATACTGGAAATGGCACGTTACCGTTACATGAATCGATAGTATTTAGAGATGGACAAGTCGCATTTCTGTCACTAGACGCTGATAAAAAACCAATATATACGGTAAATATAGAAAGACCGGGCAAGATACTCGTTCCTTCAGACAATCTTGATTCTGTTAATCCTTTACCCTACATATTCGAATCTCCAGAAGAACTCGAACAATATCTTGAAAGGGCTCGAAATGAGACTTTTGATTCTTTGTACCAAAGAGTCAAACCTATCTATAGTAGGTATGTAAATGCGGAGACTCATCATATTTCTGTACTATCTGCTGATACCATTTACAGTTATTTCCAAGATAAGTTTCCGACACTTCACTATAACATATTTGTAGGAGACAACGGTAGTGGTAAGAATTCTGCGCTGCTAACATATAGGCTCCTTGGCTATCGTGTGTTCTATGTAACATCCGCAAGTGCGCCTAATTATTTCACATTCTTAGGAGAGACAGAAGAGGGTCAGGGAACAGTAGCCGAGGATGAAGCAGACGACATAGGGTTCAACAAAGAGAAAAAGAAGATATTAAAGACGGGATATACACAAGGAGGAAATGTTCCTAAAGTAGATCTGAACAACGGCCGCAAACAGGGCTCGTTTTTGACGTTCTGCATGAAATGGCTAGCTATGGAGGATCTCCCTGATGACAAGAAGATAAAAGGAATTCTTGACAGGTCCCTTGTCTTCAGATTTGTCGTCGGCGATGTTGAATACAATATAAAAGAAGTAATAACGTACGCCGGCGATCCAAAGTTCAAGCCGCTTAATGACGAATTGATGGATACGCGTAAGTTGTTGTTTGCCTTTAGACTAATCCATTACAAAGACGTGGTGCCTGATCTTGATTTGAATGTTAAACACCGAAATGCAGAGCTTACAAAGCCGTTATTGCGCCTATTTAGCAGTTGCAATGATGCACCAATTGCTGTAGAAGAGATAAGACATGCATTATCGAAGTTCATAGCTGAAAGAAATGAACTAAGGAGGAATTCAGTTGAATCAAAGCTACTGGATGTGGTTAGAAATCTTGTCGAAAGGCGCAGATGCGATAGTGACTCTGCTGATGAGTTAAACGAGCTGGGACCATATGCATTCTATAATCAGGATATCTGGACCGAGGTTAAGGATGTAATAAGTGGTCTAGAGAATCCTTTGAAGTCGGAATCAGTATATACTATTGACCATGGATCAATATCTCATAAATATATAACATCGGTGTACAAGTCAAAGTTCGCCGCGAAACCATTCAAAAACGGAAGTGGAAGTCAGACCAAACGGGGACTCATATTCTCGAAGTCAGTATTAGATAGACTTGCGATCCATTATGATGTTCCAGACGAGATAGAGATTATTAGCAGAGTAGATGAATGTGATAAGCCAGAATTCCATAGGTCTGCGACAGATGCGACAGATGCGACACATTATACGAACGGAGAAGCCATAAATGAAGAAGAATCCAAGAAGACTGATGAAACCAAGGTAGGTGTTAGCTCATCAAATGCTATATGCTTATACAGTCAGTATAACCCTATTGTTCCTTATACTAAAGTAAATGTAATGGCAGTTGCTAGAAGAATTGATACTAATTCAAGAGATGTAGGTCAGAAGGGCAGTAGAGAAGAGGTTGTAGCAAGTCCAACTAACAACAATACACACACCGACACTGTCAATATAGGAAGTGGTATTAGTAATAGTATTAGTTATAATAGTACACGTAATATCGGTAATAACGTTAGACTAGCGACTGTTTGTATACCTTCAACAATTAACGAAAAAGGGACGTCCACGTTCTCTATAAGTGTCGCAAGTGTCGCAGATAAGCATAATGAGAATAGCGAGGTTCAACAAACTACAGAACCGATTCTAGATACAAAGAGCAAAACTGAGGTGTTGAGGCTGCCCGCGCTACCATGCGTCTGGTGTTATTATAAAGACCCTTTAGAATTCGATCTCGGTAATCATCTTCTAGCAAACCATAAACAGGAGCTATTGAAGCTGCCTATAGGCAAAGCTCCCATGGAAGCAAGAATAGATCACGCTATTCAGTGGGCAAAGAGAAAGGTGGAGTTCGAATATGATGATGACGATGTTGAAGACAACGATGAGGATAATGATGATTCCGATGACGACTATGAATGAAAGTTTACAAACTCAGGACCTATCTGATAGTGTAAACTTTATACTTTCCCACTTTCAAGAACCACTCTTTCCAAGAAAGATAATGACAAAACGCCTTGGATACCAAATAGAGGTCAGAAGCAAGGACGAATTACTGAGCCAGTTCGAGCAATCGAATTATGAAGACTGCCGGGTCAATGCATACCCCTCATTTACTAATTATCATGGGATTAATAGAGTCCCACCTAGTTTTATAATGATAGATTTAGATCTTCGAGACTTTGCAAATACGAAAGATAAACTGGATAATGGATTAAAGAGAATACTTAGAAGAATTGATAAACTGACTCATGGCCATCCCTCAGTGCTATGGACCGGCAACGGCTATCATATTTATCAACCTATGGAGGGATTTATTCTGGAAGAAGAGGATAGATTTGCACTATTGATTGATCCCGCCGGCCAAGATCTGACATCTAGATTCATGCAATTCGCGGAGGATTATCTAACAAACAAGAAAGGAGATCCTCAGCATAACCCTACCGTGAATTCATGTCTTGTTAGAATCCCCGGAACAATTAATTCGAAATGTGGACAGGAAGTCAAGATCGCGCAAAGATGGGATGATAAAAGGCCGGCGATACAATACCTCTTACGTCAATTCAGAATATGGCTCATAGATACAAAGATTGAACAACGCATACAGATGAATAATAGAGCGGCAAGGCCCCAACCGATCAATTCGCCGGCGACAATCTGGTGGATTGAGAAGCTATTACAAACTCCATTAGATGATTATAGGAGGTTTGCCATATGGCGCATTCTCGTACCATATCTTATCAATATTAGAGGGTTATCCGGTGATGAGACTACTGGCGTAATCCAGAATTGGGCTAGATAAATGTCAAGCGTTTCGACGGCTAGGCTTTAATCCCACCTGTGTGTTACGATATAATATCAGTTCTATAAAGAGAGGCGGTTATTTGCCAATAAGTTTGGAAAAGCTAAAAATGGAAAGCTCGTATTTGCATAAAACGATAACTGGACAATGAAGCGCATATGCTGGACTACCGACCATGCAAATCCAATATAATTGCAAATCTCATTTATTTGACATAAACCATCCTCTAAACATTAAAGCTATAAGGGATGTGCCAATAAATGTAGCAGACCAATATATCCAGAGATTGTCGAGGACTCCAGAAACAAGTGCTGGGGCCAACGATCGAGCTGGATTCATAGAAGCACCTGATATATATGCTAGAAACAATATGTCTAATCCAACTATGCCACCTATGACAATACCACTAAAACCTCTCAGTCCTTTAGTGTAAACAACTACATAGATGACAAGCATTAGCATTGCAGAAGCAGCAACTTCTACTCCAATTATAATTGGTATTGGATAGGCGTAATTCGGAGCATTTGCTCCCAAGTTTGCTTGATTTCCTATTAGATATTTCACAAAAAGACTTCCTAATATTGCTCCTAATATCTCAGCAGTAAAGTAATAAAACAGCTGGACTATCGTGATATGTCTAGTAATTAGAAAACCTAGTGTAACTGCAGGATTGAAATGAGCCATTGATACTTTCCCAAATAGGTAAACTCCTATAGCAACTCCGATGAAAGGGGCAAATGCAATAAATGGAATCCCCAATCTCCCATTAGTCTTGGCATCAATTACTACTGAACCTGTTGCAAGTACTACTACAATAAATGTGCCAATAACTTCGGCAAAAAAACTCCTTTGATTAGGAGTCAATCCTTTGGCTAGCTTTGCAAGCAGAGTTTTCTGTTTCAATCTAAAGGTTTGTACACATATGCGCACAGACAACCAATAAGCAATCGAATCACATAAATCGTGGAGGTTACGTATCTAACTGTCTGTATCATTAGTAAGTTTTATAATCAAGTCTCTTACTCTTAATTCGATTTCGTCTCTGATCTCTCTGACCTTTTCTATTGATTTACCCCTTGGATCTTCAATTCCCCAATCTACTAGATTAGGAACAAACATAGTTGGACACCCGTCCTTTTCCATGCATCCCATGTTGACAATCTTTGATGAGTTTCTCATCATGTCTTCAGTAATATCCTTAGGTCTTTGTTTGCTAATGTCAATTCCTACTTCTTTCATTACTTCTATCGCAATAGGGTTTATTTCTGATACAGGTCTAGTTCCAGCACTTATTGGTTCGTAGTCTTTGGAAGCATACTTTCGAAAGAATCCCTCAGCCATCTGGCTACGGCCGGCATTCTGTACACATACAAATAGAATAGGAATCTTTGTCCTTGATTTATTAATACCGAATAAGAATCTCATAGTCCAAAATGCTACTCCATAGATGTTATTCTTTTATCGCCTTTATTACCAGACTAGTTATTGCTCTGTCTCCAATATTGTCACCATCCATATATGGTCTCTCTTCTAATATCTCTACATTAGAAAATCCTGCCTTTCTAATACTATCAAGATAGTGCTCTTTTGTTAATGCACCATCTATGCAACTACACCATTTACCTAAATCTGCTGATCCTGGGTCGACTTCCTTACTTGTTACAAGATCAGATATCACCATCCTACCACCACTACTTCTGAGAATCCTGTATATCTCCTTGAATGCAGCCACTTTATCTATGGTCAGATTAATAACACAATTGCTAATGACCACATCAGCATCATTACCTTTAATCGGAATTCCTTCTTCTATGTCCCCTTTCTTGAATTCCACGTTTGTAAATCCATTCTGCTTCGCATGATCTGCAGCTTTTTCTAACATCTCTTCTGTCATATCAATGCCAATCACTTTCCCACCCTGCTTGACTTTATTTGCAGACAAAAATACGTCAATCCCTCCACCAGAACCAATGTCGACAATTACCTCACCTTCCTGAATATTTGCGAAGTTTACCGGTGCGCCACAACCAACGCCAAGAATGGACGATGTCGGAATAGATTTCAAATCATTGATATCATACCCAATACCTTCTGCAATCTTCAGAGATGAAATCGTTGAACTTCTATCAGCACTATTGTTACTTTTGTAATTGCAACACTCGGTAGGAACACAACAACCATCTAGATTACCATCCGATGCAATCTTACCGTATCTTTCCTTTACCTTAAGTTTAATTAATTCCTCTCTCATGCCTATGTTTACAAGGGAAACTATTTAAATTGACAAGAGAAGCTAGGTAAAGTAAGTGTAGTTATGGAAACAAAAGGAAACAAGAAAGGTAGAGCAAAGACACAACCAATAAAGTTATCGTCGCAATTACCAATAGTTAATGACACTGAATACTGTGATTTCCGCGGGTATGACGTTGATAGACTCATGAAGGAAACCATCAAACTACGCAAGATAATTACGAAGAGAGGGACTCTTGAGATTCTCATTCCTTTATGTTGTACTACCGCACCAGTTAGGTATTTGAAATTCAGAAATACAATGAAAGGTTTCAGCAGCAAAACATTAGCGAAGAGGTTAAAGGAACTCGACGACAGCGGAATTCTAGAAAGACAAGCATATAACGAGATCCCTCCTAGGGTAGAATATCGATTAACTAATAAAGGACAAGAATTGGTTGAGTCTGTCATTTATCTACTAAACTGGATGAAAAAATGGGCAGAAGACTAATATCCATTAACAGATTGATTAATCTGATTCTATTCATATCATCAAGTTCTCAATCTTGATTATCTTCAGCGGAGTGACAAGTTTCTTAGCTATTGCCTGCATCTTTGCGATAATGCTATCTCCGTTGATGAAGTAACGAATAGCAACGACAGGTGATGAAGTAACGACAAACCCGGATGCAGGTCGTGTGTGTTGTTGTTAGCCACGGGATTTACTTATTAATTCCACCGGAAGTGCTGTTCAGCCTTACTAAATTCCCGAAAGTATTTCCACCATCACTACTTGTCCTGATTACGGGATTAAGTGCTCCTGTTGCGTTTGTCCACCACGTCACGACTACGTTACTACCTGACGAGCTTATACTTACGTTCCCATATACAACATCTATCTTTGGATTGGTGTTAGGTGGGCTGAGAACCATTGTCTTTGAAAACGTTTTTCCACCATCATTACTCTTTGTGAAGAATATGGCAACGCCATGGAGAGCAGCACTAGCATTATTCCATGCTGCATAGATATTATTACCGGATACTGCTACTGGCACTAACAGCGATCGGCTTAATATCTCTTGAAAGTACTTCGGGGGTAAAGCTGAAGCCACAGGAACCGAAATCATCATTGCAGCAATTACCGCAATTGCGCTAATCGTTATTGCGTATTGATGATTTATCATTGCTAATCAATACTAAGGTACATGTATATATCCATA
>JBEDUN010000167.1:0-13608 GCA_040414675.1 Nitrososphaeraceae archaeon
GTATCAGTAATGCCAAGACCTTGTCTTCAATATAGACCACGGAAGAAAAGAATAGTTCTAGCTCCTTTTCTACATCCTTCAATCTTTTATCATGAGTTATAACTTTTGGAAACTTGGCAGTAAATCTGAAATGGGAAGGGGTCTTTTTAGACCAGTTCTTTACCATAAATGAATTAGGTATCCTATAAAAAGAAGAATCAATTTCAACAAAATCGAACACTTGGGAATAGTAACTTAACCATTTGGAATTCTCTAGATTGCTAGGATAAAATGGTCCTTGCCAAGCTGAATAACTCCATCCAGAGCAGCCAATATGGTATTGCAAGTGTTAGGACAAATACTAAACACCATCAATAGCATAAGCATTGTGAAGCTATTTTACTTGCCAATTAACAGCTTGTCACATTTTTTATGGTCAAATAATCTACAATATTAACCTGCCTGTGAAACTATAATTTACTCATTTTATGCCACAATATAATCGAGTGATATAGAATAGTCATTAGAAGGATCTACCTTCGGTAGGATCAGAATGATATCTCTCAATTTGAATTGTTGCATGTGTGATGCCAAATTTTCTCTCTAGCAGAGAATTGACTTCCTGCAGAATCAATTGTGATTTATTGGTATCAATTACTACGATATGGGCTGATAAAGCATTCATTCCAGACGTGATTGTCCAAATATGTAGTTCAAATACTCCAGTTACACCTTTTATCTGTAATAAATCATTTTTTACTTGCTCGTGCGACACATTTGCAGGAGATCCTTCCATTAGGATATGTACCGCCTTTTTTATTATAGCCCATGTCCTGGGAAGCATAAAAATTGCCAAACCGATACTGACTATTGGATCTGCAAGATAGAAGTTGTAAGTTAGTATTAGTATGCCCGCTACTATTACGCCAGCAGCACCTAAAGTATCACTCAAGGTTTCTAGATATGCAGCTTTTATGTTGAGATTTTCTTCTCTTTCATTTTTATTGTTCTTAGTATTATTATGATCGTAATCTCGATCGATTAGAAGTTCAGTGTGATCATGCTGGGAATGAGAATGTAGAGAATGATTGTTGCTGCTACTACTGCTTAGGAGTCGCATACTAATGAAGTTTACAACTAGACCAATAGAAGCTACAACGATGATTGGAAAGCCAGGAATTACAGGTGGTTCAAAGATGCGTCGAAAGCCCTCGTATAAGACATATAGAGAGAGCAATACAAGGACCACACTGTTTAGCAAACTTGCAAGTATTTCTGCCCTGTAAAAGCCATACGTTCGTTGTGGAGTTGGCAATTTCCTAGAATAATTAGCTGCGAAAAGAGCAAGTGCAATCCCACCGACATCAGCTAACATATGTCCAGCCTCTGACAGCAAAGATAGGCTTCCAGTCAAGAGAACTGTGATTACTGCTGCAACAAGATATAGCGAACTAAGAGAAAGAACAAGTTTGAGTCTACGTATTCTTACTAATGATTGTTCTTCCACAAATAGTATTATGGTACTATTCATTTACAAACGTTCTTGATCAATCGATTCTTGTAACTGAACTGCACACCTAATTCCTGAATTTGGGACCTTGAAGCAATTTTGCTTATCATTTTATGGCACATTTTGTAACTGTCTGAGAGATTTTCAGCCCCACCTCTTACATTACTTCGATAGTCTCAATGGATTTGATATTCATATAGGCTAAGTCCTTTTGGAAAGTCATATCTGGAGGGGATACTAAATGGACTGGTCCAGAAAACAAGTGCTATTTCTTCATGTGTATGTAGTTTAACAGATTTGCAATTTCATCCATCTGATTGCTTGTTACAGTTAGTTTATACAGTAGGTACATTTCTTTTAAGGGTCAATTTGGTGTATTTCATCTTATTGTGTACATCGTTTTAATGTCGATCCATTTGGATTTTGGAATCAAAAGTTTTTCTGCATATATAGCAGGCAATTTCTTCTTTTATTATCACAGATTCATCCGATCCAATACTAGATTTTTGAGAATATTTTCTGACTGCTACATAAAATATAATGTCGAAGTTATACTTGCCATTCTAATGATGATACTTTATTTGTTAAGTTCTGAATTTTGCACTGGTCCGATTAAGTTGTGATATTCATAAGTTTCATAGTACAACTAGTGAATGGACTAGAAATGCACATAAAGTATGGGAAGATCTTGTACAAATTCGAATTGGATTATTTATTTTATATGTCTATTGAGAACATGATTATTGGGAATACGATGTGCTCAACTGAAAATCAGGTCAGAGGAAGTGGAGAGACGGCAAAATAATCAGAATGCCGTCCATATGTTCAAGTCTGGGTCATCACCACCAAGTAAAAACCCAGATTGCCCATATGCTTCCTAAGTAGTTCGAACGAATAATATATGATATTGTAGATTTTTATACATTACTCACCTTCAGTGTATCTGTTAATTACTATACTAAGTAACTCTCCTTAAATGAGTAATTTTTTTATTATTTGATATAGGAAGTGTCAATGCCAAAGTCTTGATCCGTCCAAATCGAGAAAAGCGATTCACTTACCCGGATGATTTTGAATCTAAATGTGCAATTTGTAATGTTCTATTTGATAGTAAGAGAGTTAAAAGATGCATAAGTACAAAAATCATGCGCAACAATAAACTAAATTGAACCATATTAAAGAAAAATGACGGTTTGATTTTGAAAATAGAACCACAAATACGATAGAACTGCTTATAAATCAGATTATTTAGTAAGCGCACCAATAGAATCACTAGTCGCTAGTGATAATACAACTTCACTAAGAAATTACTGAATGCAATGTACAGACAAGTATTGCAGTAAATCTCTCACAATGAGCATGAAAACGAGCTACATTTAGTAACTAGATTGCCTCATCGTTAGTAATAACCGTAATGTACCGAACCACTATTATTAATACTCAAGATTTGTTGTAAGAAGCCAGTAAAATGTAGAATCGCGGTTCACAAGGCTTTATGTAGTTAGTTAAGGTAAAAACGTGTTAATTACAGATCCATTCAAATTAAACCTGCTTTACCATATGTATACAGAACGGATATCGATGTGAGATTTTGCAGTCGATCTATAGTAACTATAGTGGTAAAGGTATTATATTTTCAATTACAATGTGAAATACAAGTTGGAAGGACGTAGGTTCCACGATGAACGTAGGAAATTAATCGAGATGCATGGTCCAAGATGTGCCTATTGTCAT
The DNA here is from genome assembly GCA_040414675.1 of Nitrososphaeraceae archaeon. Lineage (GTDB taxonomy): Archaea > Thermoproteota > Nitrososphaeria > Nitrososphaerales > Nitrososphaeraceae > JARBAU01. The sequence goes on from JBEDUN010000167.1 coordinate 3,224, forward strand.
CAATATTTTCTTGATAGAGAACTTAGTGTAGATCATATTGTCCCGCGAGCACTATCTGGCAAATCAATAGTCAGAAATATGCAGTTATTGTGTTATCCATGTCACAAAATGAAAGATCAGCCATATACTAAATTGATACAGATGAATGCCTGCATAATTAAGCCCAGAGTACTTTCTAATTATCCGTTACTAGAGTCAAAGCTGCACATTGTGAATGAATCTCTGCCAATACGGCTAGCACAGCCAACTCCTCTACTGCCAACATTATATCCTATACCATTAGCACAGTTCATACATACTACATGCTCGCCATTAGTTTCGACTGAAAGCAACTTCTAATTTCTATATCTCTAAGCTATAGTTTTTGGGGAGAATGTAAATTCTGGATATGGGGTCTGTATCATGAACCTTATTCTCCACCAAAGATAAGCAATGAGTTGTAATATGATCCAAAAATGAAATATCAGCATCAATTTTAAAAACATAGAATCGCGGTACTATAAAATAAGAAGATCGGTTTTATTGACACTATTATATGACTGAAGAGAACTCCTCAAATCACTCTAAGGACCATAACATACCAGAGAAGCAGAGGGCATTGGTACTCCAGGGAGGAGGAGCGTTAGGGGCATATGAAGTAGGCGTATTGAAGATATTGTGTAGAAACCTCCTTGACAGTACAAAAAGTGATACAGAATATAGACCCTTATTTGATATTGTTGCAGGCAGTTCTATTGGTGCAATTAATGCAGCATTATTAGTGAGCAATGTAGTCAACAGACACAAGTCCTGGGAAGAAGCAGTGCAAGTGCTTGAAGATTTTTGGACGAACAAGCAAAATGGCATTTCGTCTACTCCTGACATAAGCAAGTGGTTCAGTGATGGAGGGAAACAAAAGACATTTAGGGCCTCAGTTGAGGCTGTGAGACGATATTATTCTGTAAAAGAGCTTGTACTAAAGGGGATACCAAATGTATGTTCGGCGCCAGGAAGAGAATCAGATTTCAAATTCGCAGATCCAGATAATACATGGTTTGTTCATAGTAGCAACCCACTGCAACACACCATAGAGGTATATTCAAAAGGAGATGACAACAAAAAATTAAGGATTGCTACTAATTGGAGTAGGAAAGAACTTCGTCTACTTGTTATTAGTGTAGACGCTTCTGAAGGCAAGACTGTGGTGTTTGACAGCTATCATACAAAATATGATCTTGAACAAGAAGTGTATGAGGATAATGGGATTACTATAGATCATATTATGGCTAGTGGTACGGTACCACTCTTCTACAAGTTCCGAGGAATACATGGAAGAAGTTTCTACGATGGAGGTTTCTTAAGTAATACTCCTTTGAGAGAACTCTTGCAAGCTCATAGAGATTATTGGACTAGAATAGCAGGCAACGTTAAAGCTAAAATTCCAGATCTGGACGTGTATATAGTAAACGTACGTCCTTCTAAAAGAGACATCATTCCTACTGACCATGATGGAGTTAGTGATAGAGTAAACAATATCACTTATTCAGATAGGAATTCTAGTGATGATGAAATGGTAACCGATATTGTAACAGACTAGAATGAATTGGAAGATACATTAAATGACTCTATAGGATTAATACGTAAATTAAAAGCTCTCAAGGAACACATTGTCAATACAAATGAAGGAGTTGCATTTCAAAACGAATTAGAAAAGCTTCTAAATATAACAGAAGGAAAAAGTAATGCTTTGAAACGTAGAAGGGAAAAATACAAGAATCTAATAAAAGGGAAATTCAGATTAAATCGCGTAGTGAGAATCGAGCGTTCTAATGACATTGATACAAGCACTGGTAAAGAAGCAGATTATTCTAGTAAATCTACAGACTTTACTCTTGATACTGTCAAGAAGTTAATAGAACAAGGACAAGAGGATGCATTAAAAATTCTCGAGGACAATTAATATATGAGGTTCTTCGGGAAGTAAGGTGAGGAATTGCTGAAATAACGGATAGGCTTGAAAAAAAAGGTTTTAGAAATTACCAAATAAAATGCTGAAAATAAGTCAGTATATTATGCCACACTATTGACTTCCTAACTCCATAGTAAATCGAAAAGTAAAACACCATCTGATCAGAACAGGATACATAATTATTATACCGTCTTAGATATAAAAAAGCTTTAAAACCAACGACAAGAATTGAATGATAAGTTGTTGAAGAAAACATTGCAAATTCGATGTGTAGAGGGAACATCATATGACCAATGACCGAACTCTCTCCTTATCAACTGTTACTCATTCTATTAACGCTCCAATAGAGAAAGTAGATTTAGCTGACTGGTTGTTCAACCTTCCCGATGCGGAATACCAACGTTGCTCTCCTGCACATATAGCAGCAGGTCATACCACTAGCGATGATGGACATCCTATGTCAATCAACGTTGAATCAATTGGCGAGGCACTTATGGTTCAGCACTTTGTTGCAGAAGTCTGGAAACCGCACTTTTGTCGTTTGACGTCCATTTCAGATGCCATAACTGCAAAAGGACGCACTAGAGTACATCTTCTATGGGAGATAAGTGTCGAGAGGATTGATGATCATAGTTGTGAATACAGTAATCATATTCATGCTACTGCCACAGACGAGTTCCTAACATTCATCGCAAACAATGATATCACCTTTGAACAAGCTAGAGCTGCTAGACAACAGGCTTCAGACGCTCATAATCGCCAAGAGACGCCGAAATTTGCCAAAAGTATAGAACTTAGGGCTTTATCGAGATAGCATTAATGACGATGTACTCATAAAGAATTGTTTTTCATGAATATCTGAATGAGGCTGTCCGTCTCTTCTCTCTAATCTAGCGGCGCATTGATTTGATATATTGTCACTATTGATCTGTGCTGACTGTTAAGAACAGTTTCTAATGCCCTAGCATTTTAAGAAAGCGTCGAAGTATTCTCACATCTTTTGCTCCGCAGTTCCTTACTGCCCGGCGATCTATTTATTATCATACGATATGTCATGAGAATTTGGAGCGTTGGTTAATACTAATATTCAAATTTCCAAGTTGGTCAATTTTCTCTGAATGATAATACTAAAATTGAGGGTTCAGTGATGTATAGTACACACGCATAAGACTAAAACACCAATATTATTGTGATATCTCTGTAGTCAAGAAAAAATCACCAAAAGGTTATTCAATAGTACTTTGGTTTTGAAGTTAGTTTAGTAAATAAAAGAAAGGAAATGGAATTAGTAATTATTTCCACTCCCAAAGTTTCTCATAGAAGTTCCCTTCAGCATCTATAACAGACTCAAAGACGCCAATCGTATTATTAAGATATGCCAATTCACCTTTTGATGAAGTGCTGAAGAAATAAGAACCACGATAGTTTACATTTTTCAGGGAGTCAATTCTTCCTATTCCTTCCCCAGTATAGGTTGCCAGTTCTGATTCTCCGGCCATAATAACTGCTTTTCCTTTTCCGTGAACTATCCCACTAGTATAAGTTGGTTTTCCCACGAAAGTTATCGTTTCCTTAATTTGGACCCCTTTTAGACTCCCACTAGCTATTATAGATGTTTCAACTGAAGGACCTTCTAAATCTAATACTCGTTGACTAGTAATCTTTCCTTTTATCTCTCCAATTTGTTCTCCTAACATATTATTTAGAAAGACATAGCACTAAGATATAATCATTTAGAACACTAATTCTTCAAAATCTTGATATCTTAATGTCACTTGGCTAAAGATCATTCTATTTATTTTTATTTAGTAACAAATGCAGTTGGAACTGATACCGGAAAAGTCCTAAATTATAAAGGTTTTAAATGATTAATTATTTCGTGATAGAATATAGATCCGTATCTTTGTTTTCGTGTGATGAATGTCATAAACTCTTCTAAAAAATCCCCAAAGGTTTCACAAAGTTCAAAATACACTCGGCAAGATCAGCAGCAAATTGTTCGCGGCGATGTCGATTATTTCTGATACGATGAATTACTTCAATCTGTATTGCCACCAATCGAGAACTAGCATATGTTTTTACTGTGTAGCCTCCATCCAGCGAATGGCTCTCTCTTTCTTGACACAGATTTTCTGGATATGCCGGAATCCCTTTTGTGTCTAATTGCGGTATAAAACCATTGGAACCCCAAAAGAAATCATCAGTCAACGCTTGCCTTGAGCGCGTCTGATCAGTACCAATAATTACCTCAATACAGTGACCATTTGGCGCCTTTTCATCATCTGTACCATGAATATCAAAAAGAAAAGCCAAACTATTACTATCCGGAGGAAGCATTTCTTTAATCTTTTGAGAAATTCCATCGTGATATTTTTTGTATGAATCTCGAGCAGAGGAGTCCGGATCTATCGGCGAAACCACGTATGCACATCCTCCTTCATGCTTTCTGTTGTAATCAATCCACCTCCTGTTGAATTCTGCTAATTCTACATATGGGTCTTTTCCACTAAGATTGCTTATATTATCAGCGATGGCCTTAGTAAGGTCTTCAGTTAAAGCATCATTCACATTATTAAATCCTTGACCATCTCGAGCTGGACAGATAGAATCAGCAGGGAAATTATCGATAGTTCTTCGAATTATAGGCGGATTTTCTGATGATCCATTATCATTTTTTCCACCATGTGGACATGTAAATAGCAAGTTAATATTTGACATTTATTTAGTCCCCAGATGGTATCACATGCTAATAAGTATTTTCAGCTATTCAGTATGAACAAATAGGAATGATCAGGCTTGATGAACTGCATAAAAAGGAAGTGACATATGTAAAAGACATGGAAAAGGTAGAGAAAACTAATCCGCAAGTATGATCTTGACAGAGAATATCAGAAATAGCAATCGATGTAACAACATTCACTCTACAGACAGGGCAGGTATCTAGTTTTACTGATGGGTGTGAAATATCGTAAGGTGAAGATGATCGACTTGGAGGAATATAGAGACTGACTCTGGAGGATCGGAAAATTTTGGTTTATGTGCAGATTATCTCTCTTTTGTTTTATAGCCGATTATGAAGAACATTTACTGTGGCATAGTTGTTTTGGATGACAAAGGTGCAGCATTGATAAGTATGTCCTAAAAATTACGAACACTTTTATTCAATTCAGTCATCTATTTGTTTTGGTAATGCCGCACGTTAGCAAGACATATCAAACAGCCAAAGACGTTGATGTAAAGATCTCGGAAATTACTGATGGCATATATAGAATTGCAGGATTTGTAGATACGTATGGTATTACATTCAACCAGTTTTTAATTGATGATGAACGGCCGATTCTTATCCATACAGGTCCCATAGGAATGTACCAGAAGATAGAAGAGAAAGTGAGAGAAATCATATCTTTGCAAAAATTAGCCTATGTGGCATTTTTGCATTTTGAGAGTGATGAATGGGGTGGTATGGCATTTCTTGATTCTGCCGATGCAAAATTGGTATGTAGTGACTTATCTTCAAAACTAAATCTGACTGGTTGGCATAATGTTCCAATAGACCATATTTCATTCTGGGACAATGAAATTTTAAAGACTGGAAAAAGAATATTCAAGTTTATTATGACTCCACATGTCCATCACTGGGATAGTATGATGGTTTTCGAAGAAACTACAAAGTCACTTTTTCCATCTGATTTGTTTATACAGCCGGGAGATAACAAGCCTGTGACATCTGATGATCTCTCAAAAGATATGATTAACCTCTATAGAGGAGCAGGAATATTTGCAAGCGAGGATCCAGTGAGACAAACAACCAAGAGACTTGTTAATCTCTCCCCTAAGATGATATTTCCAATGCATGGTTCTTGTATTGATAGTTCTGTATTTCCAAAATATACTGATTCAATACTGAATAGTAATTTTGCATACTCCGGAATGCTATTAGGTCAAAAATTAGAAACAGCATCAGAAGTGGTTAGCTAGAAAAATTGATAGTAATATATCTATTGTGTACAACTATTGTAGGATCTAATGAAAAACCGAAAAATTGGTGGTAGAATAGATGTACCAACTTGCATTTTCACCGAGTTATACCTATCGTCTTCAGGTCGATAATATCTAATATCATTGTAAACACCCGCTTTTTTTGAATTCATTGCAGTTACAATAGTCTGGATTTATTTGTCTATTCATCTAGTTGTAGTTTACCCTTCTCATTCTCATTCTCGTTCTCGTTCTCGACTTACGCGGATCTGCGAATATCTTATTGTTTGCTAATTTCCTTCATATGCTTGCTTTAGAGTCTTTATGTCGAGTTTATGCATTTGAAGCATTACCTTCATGACTCTCTCTGATTTCTCAGAATCTTTGTCCTTTAGCATCTGGATTAACACTATTGGAACAATTTGCCAGGAAACTCCATACTTATCCTTCAGCCAACCACACTGTTGTGCATCTTCATCGCCACCATCAGAAAGTTTATTCCAGTAATAATCCACTTCTTCTTGAGTCTCACAGTGAATCTGAAATGAAATTGCTTCGTTGAACTTAAAAACTGGGCCGCCATTGAGTGCCACAAATTTTTGTCCTTCGATTTCAAATTCTGTGGTTAACACGGAACCCTCTTTTCCTCCGTGAATTTCGTAACCTTCCTTCCCATAGTGAGTAACGTCACCAATCTTTGAATTTTTGAAAATGGAGGCATAAAACTTTGCTGCCTCATCTGCCTTATCATCGAACCACAAGCATGGAATTATTTTCTGCATACTGGCAATAATATATGGAGTATGTTTATAAATATACAAGGGATCAAAAGTATAGTGATGTGGTTATAGCTTTAGTAGCCCTCTACCTAGATCAGCCCAAATCCGTATTAAATAATCAGATACTATTAATTTTCACGAGTTGATTCGTAGGTCAAAGAATTATATCCTTCATAACTAGTTGAGTTGCAACTGCGGATCAATAGAAGAACTATATGCTGCTATCTCCACTTTTATTCAGAATATTATTTATTTTATTTGGTCGGAACATAATTGTCTGTGGCAGTCGATATGCATATATTAAAATAGAAAAATAAATAGAAGGTGTTAAGCCTTCTGAATTAATCCTATAGATTCGGTTTTACTGTTCCTGCTGCTATACCTAGTGGATATTTTAGTGTGTCTACTCTTATAATCACGTTCCCGGAGAGAATGTCTTTTACAAGTGCTGACATATCCTTCGGTCCATTAATGAAATCCGAAGAGGTGAAATTGCCTGATAGACTCGCAGTATTCGCCTGACCACTTAATCCTTTCTGCGTAGCACTTCTTAAAACGACTATATCAGTAACTCTTCCTCCTGTTGTATGAGATATTGTCACATCTTTGACTGTGTCCACGGGTCCACCTGTGATATTATAGGACATAGTTTTTCCATCGCCCACTAATGCAAGGTTAGCCTTTGCTGAAGCATTCGTCTTCACTGGAGGCATGACACTTTCTCCATTGAGCACTGCAACGAAATGAGTCTTGCCTGAGTTGGATCCACCATTCGATTGAGCATATATTGTTGGAGACACGGTTGTAACTACTGCTGCCGTAATTACTGATATGGACATCAAGCTAACCAACACTGAAAGTTTTAGTGCATTCATATCTGATTGATTATGCGAAAAGGCTAGTATATAGACATTTTCAAAGCCTCTGTATGCAATATAGCATGGGGGTTCGGAAAAATGCTAATTTTGAATATCAGATTTCTGCGGATATGTGAGAATGATCTATGACTTTTAATCTAAGTAAATTGACTAGGATCGTATCCGTATCAGGAGCAGTGAACTGTACTCCGAGCTTGATTACAGACGAGCACTTTCACAATTCAAGTAATATACCATCTCTAATCTAAATATCTACTTTGTAAAATAATGTATATTGAATCAGACAATACGGCATATAAAGCGTTTATCAATCATTGCTTTGAAATATATTCCATCAATCTTTCTTTTCTATAATTTCAAATAGTGGTCAGGAGAATTTGTTACTATCAGAGCAGATGTTCAAATATGCGCCGTCGGCATGCCAATATCACTACACCATGTAACTACTGACCGAGATAAAAACATAAAATGATCATCAGGGCAATCCAAATTTTTTCTTTTCACTTATGCAATAATACTATCAACTAGCTTTGTCATTCAATTGGTGCGACAATGCCAAACCACACAACAAAATAGCATCTTTTTTTTACTATTAATCTCTAGAATACAGCGAAGATGGAAGATGGAAGAGAATTGTCAAGAGAATGGAAGGCGAGTCACGAGGTAGGTTCAGAATGGTCAGAGCGCACGTCTCTCGAGTAATGGGGAACCTGATTTCATCTTTTATTTGTAAAGTGACCGTATCGAATAGACTAAATTAGCAGACACAGATTATCATCTAGTCCTCAAGTTTGGAACGCCATGGTCTTACTGATTACTGATTATCTAAATCCTATCAAATTTATTAGTACAAGGGCCAGTGCAGCTACTGCTGCACTTGCTGGTATAGTAATTATCCAAGCATAAACTATCTTTCTTCCCATTGACCATCTAACCGCAGAAAATCTTTTACTTGCCCCAGTTCCCATGATTGCACCTGCGATCGAATGGGTCGTACTGACTCATTTTCAGCTTCGCTTTCCACTTTTGCCTTAATAATATTCCAGCTCTAATCATTGTAACCCTCATCATATTTCCTCCTTAATCATTGGATTAATGATTAATGCTGTTTGATTGTATTCAAATTCTTGATAACTGTCTTCATAATTGTGAACATATTCTTGAAAATCAATTTGGTTTAAATTTCCGAGTTATCATCTTCATCTTTTTGCTAAATTCTACTGGAAATGGCATAAATTCTAATTTCTTATAGATTTTAGGAAGTAGATCTAATTGTTGTAGGTGATACTTTTGAATTTCTGCAAGTGATGGTAGATTACGGACGAGTTTTCCTTTATCAAACATCTTGACCAGCAAGGGATACCCATCTTTGAGATTATTCCCTTCTTCTTCCAGTACTAAAACATCTCTTCTTATTTTATCATTTTTTATAATCCTGATCAATTGTTTAGGACCAGGATAAGTTTGCTTCCCTGGACTGGTCTTCATCTTGTATATTATTTTATTGCGGACGCTATTTTTCCTAATTCCTGATGCAGGATATTCTTTTACAGCAACTAATTTGTACACACCACCCATCGCAGGATCATCTCTTGATGTACTTAGCTCAGTTCCGACCCCGAAAGAATCAATAGGAGCATGCATATCAACAAGATTACTTATCACGTTTTCATTAAGGTCTCCTGTTGCCATTATCTTGGTCTTAGTATGGCCAGCGTTATCAAGCAATCTTCTGGACTCTGTGCTTAGTTGAGGTAGGTTTCCACTATCTAATCTTATACCATATATGTCGATTCCTAAGCTAATGATCTTTTTTATAGCTGCAATACTATCAAAGGTATCAACTAGCAAGTAGCCAGTAGGAAAAATACTACTAAATTGGCTAAATGCATCTTCTTCTCGTTTACAACTCATAACAAATGAGTGAGCCATTGTACCAAATACTGGTATCCCTAGCTTGTACCCAGCAAGTGTATTTGAAGTTCCCGCACATCCCCCTATATATGCAGCTCTTGCAGCTAACAATCCAGCCTGTGGTCCATGAGCTCGTCTAGAACCAAATTCTATAATTGGCTTTTTATTTGCTGCATTAACAATTCTTGATGCCTTTGTTGCTATTAGGCTTTGGAAATTAATTACTGATAAGATATATGTTTCAACTATTTGTGCTTCAATCATTAGTGCCTCTATCCTAATAATGGGTTCATTAGGAAAAAGAATTGTTCCTTCAGGAACTGCCCAAGCCGTGCCTGAGAATTTGAATTTCTTTAGGTACTCAAAAAAGTCTCTGTCAACATGTCGGAAAGCCTCAAGAGATTTGAGATAGGAGATTTGTTTATCATTAAACTTCATTGTCATTAAAAAATATAATACTTGTTCTAAACCAGCAGCCACAATATATGATCTGTTTGCTGGTAGTCTTCTAATGAACATTTCAAACACTCCTTTCTTTTTTATATTCTTCTCGTTAAGACTAGAGTAGTAATAGTATGCAGCAGCCATAGATAATTCATAAAAATCAATGGATAGTGCAAAATCTCCTATATGATCCGATTCTGAGAATAGTAATCCTTCCAAATTATTCCTTGATTAGAGATAATCTAAATAGTCTATATTAAATTATTGCGATGATAAATCTTCACACCCACACGATGCATTATCCCAAATCTAAAATGAATTAGCATGTCTAACTAACAATTTCTATCTGATAATCATGACAGAACAATGAGCATGTTGAACTACACCATTTGCAACACTTCCAGTCAAGAATCTTTTCAGTCCGGTTCTTCCCCTTGTTCCTAT
>JBEDUN010000168.1:0-7433 GCA_040414675.1 Nitrososphaeraceae archaeon
ACAATATCCTTCCAAATGGCTAAATCTAGGTGGTGGCACAATTACTAATCAATCTCATGTAATAGTTCATTTTGCTCCTCTTGAGCTTGATTCTGATTTTTTTGTGGAGATAAAGGATAATCCTAAAAGGCTAAATCTGCAACAAGTATTAAATGACTCAATTAGTTCTCATTTAAGAGTTCAAGATTGCCAGAACAAATGGTAATTCTTCTCTTGGAGGATATCCCGCATATGAATTTACGACCATGCATATAGATAATAATTCTCGTTTTGATTATAATAGCACAGAGTTTAGTACTATAGTTGGAAATAAAATATACACCGTTTCATATACTCTCCCGACTAACAGCCATAGTTCTAATTATGCACCCCTAATACAAAAAATGGTAAGATCTTTTGAAATTTACAATAGTACTCAACAAACAATAACAGAAAATCGGCCTCCAGTAGCCATCAATCAATCTATCTCATCGTTGCATCTAAACCGACAATTGCAACATACTAAACATGCAGGAACTGCGAACCAATTGGAACAAATGGGTAATAACACTCCCCAATTACAGGGTAATACAGTTGTAGGTAAAAAGCCTAACCTGACGATGAGCCTATCCAAAGAGCAAAACCCTACGGGAGAATCAAGCAAAGCTAATATTACAGCACAAAAGCAACCAGGATCTGCTGGCAGCTCAAATAATGCAAACAGTGCTAACTCCACTTCCCAACGTCAAGCTGCCTCTTCGAATGCAAACAAAACAGCAAACACTAGTAGCAATGCAGCAGTAGGCAACAATACTCAAGGCGGATTGGCCCAAATAAACAAGACTGTGTCATTAGCAGCAAATCCTTCAAACGTTTCGAATAGTACAACATTAAGCAATCCGAATTCTAATATCGAATTCACTAAGTTAGGCGAAGCGCTTAAGAATCTATTTGATGGAGGAAATTCTAAAGAAAAGAATATGACGCTACGACCAAGCCTGGCAAACAACTTGACAAAAAATCAGTTAGGACTATCACAAGATCATACTAATAATAATCTTAATAATTCATATAACTTGAAAATTGAAGGAATAAACTATCCAATAAATTATCAGATCACCGGCAAGGGCAATAGATTAGATAATATCACGACAGATAGCGATATACTTAATATAGATATAACTTCACCATCACAAGGAATATTTACAATTGAACTGCCTAGAAGCTTAATTGATTCTAAGAACTCAGGTACCTCTAATGATAGTAACTACGTTGTACTAATTGATGGAAGTAATATGGCATTGCCTCACGAGGTTTCTTCAACCTCATTAAGTAGAACCTTAACTTTTAGTTTTCCCAGTGGTTCTAAGCAGTTCGGTATAATTGGTAGTGAGCCTGTCCCCAACAATAATACTATTTATCTGTCCCCTGAAAATGCAAACAAAAATCTGACGACTAATCAAACACAACTGATACCTGGCAGTAAGTCAGGATATGACCAGGGATGCAATGATGCCAAAATCCCTAATCTGTCTGATAGATACATTAACCAGCCAGGAAAAGGCCCACGAGACCATTCAAATGAATTCATGTGCCAGTACAAAAAGGGGTTCAATGATTGTTCAAAAGTTATTACCCCAATACCACAACCACTTCCTCAAAATCTAACAACATGCAAAGATCAAATTTTCCCAGGAATAGGAGAAATTAATCCATCGCCCATTGGCCACGGCCTAAGAATTAATATAGATATAGCAGGAGCCACTGATGGCGCGCATCCTGCTAGAATAAATGTTACTGGGCCATCTGGCGAAACCCTATGTCACGATATGATGTTAACCTCTACTGACCAATCTATGCTATTCTATTTTTATCCAGGTGTGATACCCAATGGACAACACTTTGATGCTTGCATCACATTCCTAGATACCAATAAAAAAAGTTGCGTCGAAGGAGTGAATCATCAGGGCAGACAGTCTGAATCAGTGCAATTGCGTCCTCCGATCTAACTTATACCTGTCTTCTCTCAATCTCTTGCAGTCTTGCTGATAAGGACACAAGTTGATCTGATAATTGCGATTCTGACTCCCGAAGTTGCTATTGTAGTTGCAGTTGGCGGGACAGTGATGGCTGGTCAATCAGATATTGATCCAGAGAGAAACTCTATTCATATGCTAGTTGCTATCAGAGAGTCAAGCGGTGTCTCTCCAGTAGTCATTAATTGATAACTGTTGTTTATTTTTGTTAGTTATGACCAGTCAAGACCTTCATATGAGTTCGTATTCTCAAAGAACTAATAAATAGATTATTTCCTAAAGAATGGGAAGACATACAGCTAAGCAATCATATAAATCATCTGATACTTGGGGAAGAATAATGATGCGGCAATCTTAACTAAAAATTATGTAAGTATGGGAGAGGGTATCGCTGTTAATAATAGGAGGTCTGACATAAATATAGAATATGTGCATGGTCTGCTGCCACAATATCCCGAATATCTACACAATGCTATGAATAGAAATATGTGTATCATAATCAAATATATCAGCGGCTATGGGAATTGACCAATTTATCATAGAATTATAGAAAAGACATTTTCAAATGCATATCCTCTAAATTTAATAAAATAGAACTACATAACATTATAACAAAAATAGACATTTATCACTTTTAGACAGCTTTCGAAGAGATGAAGCAACTGAAGATATGCATGGACTGATAGAAATCTTAGGTCAAATGAAAATACAAAACTAATTGGTCTTAGTAGTTGGAGGTCCGGCATTATGTGAATATACGGTAAAAAATGCCAAGATATTAATTTTTAGGTTTACTAGCACTGTATTTAATAGCAAAACAAATCGGCCTAAGAATTCCAGCATAATCTTTTACTATTAAGTCCTGTCTACCCACAGGAGCAATTGTTATTTTTCTTTATGTCGTCATAAGGGTTCTTGAAAAGAACTAGGCAGTATTAGAGAATCCGGTCTAAACAGGGAATTGTCTTTTGCATGAATAAGATGCCAAATATGAATGATTTCGAATTGTACAAAAATATTAAAAACATAGATGTTAGAACTCCGATCTGTTTTATTACTGCATATGAGGATTACGTTAGCAAAATCAAGCGATTATTTTCAAAATTAGAAACTGACTGTTTCATAAAAAAAACCAATTGAAGTTCAGAATTTGATAAAAATAGGGAGATCATGAGTAGATTTCAGTTAAGGAAATTTATGAAACTGTCCAAACTGACAATTCCACATTTACAAATAAAATTGACATAATGTACATAAAATGACATGTTACGATTAGGTACAATGATGATCAAGGATAGTCTGCAGATAGGTTGACAATTTTCAGATAATTTATTTATAATTCTTCTAATATGAAAAATATGAAACATTTGGGATGAGAAATTTATCATGAGTAAACGCTATAAAATTAACAGATAGTAGAAAAGATATGAACATTATAAATACACAAGAAAAGAAATAAAATGGACTTGCGTTATGAATGCATAAAACAAACAAAGAAAACAAGAAACGATAAGCAAATGAGCAAAAATACAAACAAAGGTCGCTTACAAGACATTCGAACAACAATAAATACAATCTTTGCTTTAACAAAATTTATACAAACAAGGCGTATTTTGATACTAATTTTTACGTTGATAGTAGTAATAGTTATATCAATACAGACCAATACGAGCATGGCAGAAATTATTACATTTAAAAATGGATTGTCGATAAACACCAGTAGAGCATTCGATCAGGAGATGGAAAAGACTATGAAGGCAATCGGTCCAGAGAAAGCAAAAGAGTTCAACACAGGATTGTCAACAATACTTTTCAAAAATGAGGCCTCAGTTAATGATTGTATAACACAAAATACCCCTAATTCATCCAATCTTATATCTATTTTCATGACAAAGGCGTGTGATTTAGCGGCATCACTTGTTACACAATTTTGCCAGATTCAGATAATAAACGATCAACATAAAGATTTATGTAATAACTATTTGATAACAAATTACTTGCATCAGAGACGTCTGGATGAAAAAGAACAGAATCAATTAGCTTGGATACTATTTAATATGGGTAACACATATTCGACATATCGAAATAACAATACGATTATTAAATGATTTAAGTACAGTATTTTTATGCCTTTAAAATAGCGATAGATTTTAATGATGTTTAATAATATCTATGGAAAGCCTCAATCTATTTAGCTGGAGTTAAATGATTTGGAGCAGAAGGAACAATTGTTACCATATATTTTGGAACTCATATCGTTATGTACATTAAATGTATATCACAAATGTTACCATATTATTTTATATATAATTTTATTTTATATATAATTTAGAATTACAAATACCAGTACCAGGACTAATAGTCTTGAATAGGGAGTTATAGTCTAGAAAGATATTCAAGTCCATGATATGTCCTTTTTGATTGTACTTTTAATGATCAGTTACAACAAATTAGATATCTAGAAGAAAAGTATCGTGACACAAATTTTGTAAAAAAATCTTCTGCATGGTTCTTGTGATTAATTTCGGCATTCGTGCGGCTTCACACCACCTACTGGCCCTTGATTTTCACCATCAGATATAATTCTTTTTACACCATTTTGTACGATTTGATCGACATATGTCATAATTTTCTCTTCTTGTGCAGATGATATATCAGAGGTTGACTGTAATCCGATACTGCCTCCAACGGTCTTCTTTAGAGGATTGAAGTCATCAATTGTCAAGTCATTTGTTATTCTCTGTAATGTAGGTTTTGTTACAATTGCCTTGACTATTTGCATATCGATATTAGCAAAACCGGGATCCATTCCTTCATTTGATACAACATAGAGTCCATTGGTGTACTTATTTACAAAGCTAGTTATTTGTTCTTTACTTCCAGTAAATACTATAGGTATAGACAAATCAGGCGATTTGATTGCATAAGATTGAAGTCTTAGCATGGTAAGCTCTTTTTGAGCAGCAAGATCAGTATACTTTTGATATGCTGGTCCTACTAATTCATAACATACTCCATATAGATTTACATTTACATGTTTTTCTGGATAAAAACCATAAACAACAAAGAAACTAAGTATTCCTGCAACTATCAGGACACATACGCTTGGTATTACTATATTAGATATACTAACCAATTATTGTTCCCATTTTTTATCAATCGTTGTACTCAATTATCTTCTTTCGTCTACGTTTAGTATTATCAATCTTTTTTTCTTCATATTGAATGTCTTGATCATGATTATGTATCACATTATTTTCGTATTCTTGATTTTTTTTCTCTTCTATCAAATCAGGCGAATCAGCACTATCATGATATTTTTTGATAACAGACTCCTCTGATGGAGAATTGTCTACATAATGTTTGTATCGTCTTTCTACTCCGATATTACTTCCTTGAAGAACCTTACATATCTCCTTATCAAGCGCTTTGTTGACAAGTTCTTTGAGTTTATCTGTTTCTGGACTTTGTGGATAAGTCTCTAACAAATATCTAAATTGCTTCATATATTCAACTACTTTACTACGATACTGTTCTGCAGTAGGTTTATGATTTCTAAGTATTTTGAACCAAGTTGTAGTACATTGAGCAGGATAGGCCTTTGCAAGCTCTTCGATAACGCGTTCGATCTCAAAAAAATCAAGAGGCATCATAATATTACACCTGACTTTTGCTCTTATGTACAAAGATTACAGGTGTTTTTCGTAATTGGGGACTGGGACTTCTAAATTTTATACTCTCGTGAGTATCTAAGGGGAATGTTTCATTTTCTTTCATCAAGTATTGTATTTAGAAATGAGGTATTATTTTCAGCGGAAATGAATTCATGTATAAGTTTTCCAATTTGGAATTAGATCATATTTGCAGAAACATAGAAATGCGAGCAGCAGTTGTACAATTTCCTAATCGGAAAATTATCAACTAAACAATAGAAAATACACATCATAAGGGTATAGAAATTGACATACCATAGCTTTTTCGTACTTCAAATTCAGACATTCATGATATTGTACTATTAAGGAGAGATATCTAATGTGGTTAGAATGCGAGGAATCCTAGCATATTACTTTAACTCAAAAAAAGCAAAACGTAGAATATATGTCATAAATTATTCCTGAACTAACGTAGTCGAATGGATATCAAAATGGATCAAGGAAACTCATTCTTCAAAAGCTCAGCTCAAAATAATCAAAGGCTCCTAAATTTCACAAAATTTAGGTATTATGATTAATTGTTAAACAGCATTATGTGGTATTAAAATTTAGTAATGGCAATACAAAATTAGAATAAATCTTCCAGACATAAATAATAAGCAAGATCTACAAGATAAACAACGATTAGATAGAATAAATGTTCGACACTATAACAGTGTCACTTTAACCCTTTTTCCAATCCATTTTCCGGGTAGATATATACGACCGTCTTTACCACTCTTTCCTACAACCTTTTCTAATTTAACGGCTACTACCTTCTTTCTCTGCTCTGGTTTTTTCTTTGTTTTTTTCATATGATATACTACGTATGAGTATAGATACAAATAGTTGCGGTCTCATAGTTTTTGTTATTTATTATTAATAAATTGATATAAGAAATTTTATATAAGTTGAAATTACATGTAAAGATGTTGGATATTGCATTTCATACGTACAGAAAGCCTTCAATCACTTAGACTAAGAACCTATCACAAAATTATCCTCCTGTAAATTATGATGCAACAATCCAAACAAACTAATGCAAAATAGTTTTCCATCTTCTCATATCTAACCAAAACTTTTCTGAACCTGTTGTGCCAGGAGTTGGTTCTTTCTACAACCCATCTTCTAGAACGATGATGAGGAAAATGATTTGTTAGTACTCGTTCTCCTCTATGTAGAATATGTGGCAAGTATCCCTTCTTGATAACTTCCATCTCAATCTCCTGAAAGTCATATCCTTTATCAAGATAGAGATTCTGTCTCTTTCATTAATCTTGTAGGACGATCTTTTAAGTACAATATTATCCAGCACACTTATAGCAAGCCTTCATATCATGGGTATTAGCTGCAGTTATAACAATAGATAATGGAATACCTTGTCCATCAGTTAATAATGACGTTTTGTTCCTAACTTACCTCTATCCGTAGGATTAGGTCCAGTCATTTCCCCCTAAAGGTGTCTTTATCAAAACACTATCGAGATACTGCCATCTCCATTGAATTCCTACTACATCGTCATACACTTTTAGCATTCTAGCCCATAATTTTTGAAATACCTTAGATGATGACCATTGTTGGAATCGTCTATGACAGGTGGATCCAGAGCCATATTCTTTAGGCAGCATCTTCCATTGACATCCAGTTCATAAGACATACAAAATGCCATCCAGTACCTTCCTAAATGATACCGCTGGACGTCCGATCGTATTATTTGGCTTTTCTG
>JBEDUN010000169.1:0-5842 GCA_040414675.1 Nitrososphaeraceae archaeon
ACCACATTTTATACATAGTGTTTGAGCCATGTCTATATGTTATCACCATACAATATATTTCTTCAATTAGTAGCTGCATCTCTAAGTCGATCAAAAGCCTTAATATCAAATAAGCCCGATTATACGAAATCATCTATTTTCAGATGATACTGGAAATAATCCTATAGATGTGCAGATCTCTCCTCAACAAACAGGCTCAGAAACTATTCGAAATGCAGGAGAAATTACGGGTGGTCTGATTAGTACTGGTTAACCCTTGATTCAGACAATTGTTAAGTAATTTACTTGATTAATTGTTGTACTTACACAGATAGGTTACAATATTAATTACCTACATGGGTTACACTTTTCTGCTTAGTTATTTTGTGTGTATTGGATGTAATTAATCTTTGTAGAAACATCTCAGACGGAGTAAGACCGTTTATGCCTCCATGTTCTCTGGTTTCATTGTACGTTTTTACAAACATGTCGTATCTTTGTTTACCATCATCTATGTCTGGTATGTCTTCTAATGCTAGAAATTCATTCTTTACAATCTTGTTGTAGGCTTCTATTTTTCCTTGCATCTGTGGATAAGAATTTGGAATTCGTTTATCCTTGATATGATTATGTACAAGGAAATGTCTGAATATTCTAGATGTAAACTGTTTACCGTTGTCATGCATTATCCTTTTAGGCTTACCATTGACTATTATCCAATCCTCTAATACATCGAGGACGTCTACAGACCTTTTTCTTTCAGACCACTTGCTAGCTACTTTTCTGGAACTATCGTCTAAGCAGCTAATGATATAATTCCTTCGACTAGAATTACTGAGATAGAATGGGCCAAGGATATCCATCTGCAACATATCATTGGGATGCTTCATGGCAAAACGTTTGTACCTTCTTTTTCTATATTGACACTTGAGGATATTAAGGCAATGTCTGTTTAGTATCTTGTAGATAGTTCGAGTGCTTAGCGAGGTTCCACCAACCTTTCTTAATCTAAACTTGATCCTGCTACATCCAAATCTCTTGTTTAGACGTAGATCAAGTATTGTTTCTTCTAGTTCTGATGTTATCTTTCTGTACTTGATATTATGAGGTCTCTTAGATAGATCTGATAATCCCTCTAGTCCTTTCTCTTTGTACCTATTCTTCCACTTATAGTATGTCTTTCTGGATACACCATATCTTGAACAAATAATAGATACGGTACGACCAGTCCATTCTTTTTCATGAATTAGATTAAACCTTCTATTGATTTCTATATGGATACACTTCCTCACAGCAGAAGTGTAACCCATCTGTGTAAGCTAAATTGTCACCTGAAAAGATCTATGTCACATTTTTCCTTCCTACTGAAACGACCAAAAAATATTGGACCATTTTTAATAAGTATATCTGTAACGTAGAACAGTGTTAGATAATGTGGGACAATGTAATACCATAACAATAGTTCTACTTACTCTAAACAAATGGATTTCCAGCTTATTGTAAGAAATATTAGATGGTATTCTCATGTGGATATCTAACCTTGCCAATTTTTTTTAGATGTTCATCCTATGGGAACAGCAACTGAAGAGGAACTTATGGACGCGCAAAATTCTCCAAGAGATGAATTAGGTGTGAAGGTATTAAACATCCTTTACAATTTAGAAGCTGCATCAATTTATTGCATTCTAGACGCGATCTAAGAGTGTGGAGTGATTTATTGTCTTTTGGATGCACCAGATAAGGAAGCAGTGGAGAAACATCATGAGAAAATGGGTATAAAGTGTGACTTGATAATGGAAGTAAAATCTACACAGAAAATGTAAGGCGAGCTCGTTAAATGCAGCAGAAGTCATGGGCACGGGGGCTTCACATCGATAGTCACTCACTAGGTATTATTACTTCGTTTATAATTTTTAACAGAGCTTCATTTGTCACAGGCTTTCTAATAATACATTTGTCTGGTAGTGAAGAAAGAATATCTGAATATGCTCCAAGATTAATTTCTAAAGCTGTAAGGAAGCATATCTTCATCTTCTCATCAAGTTTTTTAATTTCTCTATAAAAGGAAAAACCACCCATCTCTGGCATCTTTATGTCAAGAATTAATAGATCGTAAAAACGAGGTTTAAAGTTCTCTAGAGCAAGGCTAGGATTATCGAATGTATCAACAATAAAACTATTTGATTCTAGCATCTCACGTAATGCGGTATTGATGTCTGTCTCATCATCAACTATAAGAATTCTCTTTGACATTTTATTTTACCAATGATTGCTTTACTTATTTTTATTGGATTTATCCCTTCCATGTTGAAATCATTGAATCTATTGGCCATACGTAAAAGCTCTTATGATCTTGTAGGATATTATATATACCGAATAATGCCAAGCCATCATGGGTCGAAATAGAGTTATGACAAACTCTAAAGCAGGATTAATTGAATATTCAAACATATAGATGAATTATTAATGGTGTATATTTTTATTCTGGTAGACTGTTATCTTGATCAATAATAAATATTGTTTATTTACTGGAATTGGCTAGATTTCGCTCAATAAAAATTCTAAAGGTTAGACAGGTGAATCATTTTTTAATGTTTTATTCTACTGAAGTTTGATATAGTATATGAATTGGATCCTTCAGGAGTACCTTAACACCCCTTTGATTGGCCAAAGATATTATGTAAATAGTTATCCTACTAACTAATCTAGCTCTGCTGATAATCTTTCAACTAAATATTTTATCGAGACAGGCTTTTCGATACACTAAGGACGATCCTATCATTAGGACCAAGATCGCCACTGCACCAATTACCATTTTTATTTTCATTTCTCCTCATAATCAAAGTCGGCATAATCTGCCTTTCTAATTTATTCGTCTCTTTACTTTGGAACTATGATTATTGTAGGAACATCACCCTTTTGGGCTCTCAAAACATGAAAACTTTATCTACTTCAGATAGGGTTAGGTATATAGAGGATTTTCCGTTGCCCTTAACTTCGCTTGTTATCATTTTTATATTATTATTTCTGTTATTCTCCTATTCTTTTTTTCAGAATGCTTTTGCTGCATCTCCTGCATTTGATCAAATTTTCATAACTGATGAACAAATGGAAAATCAGAAGAATGATTGGGTTCAAACTTATGGTAATGACAGCTCTCATTTAAAGTCCGACTATGCAAACATAGTGGCAGTAGACTATCTTAGTGATGGGAAAACTCTAGATGCTACACTTTGGTTAAAATCAAACTTGGAAAATTCTTCTACATATAGTCAACCATTCAAAAAAATTAGGTATGGTATGCTTATTGCCATTATTTCCTTGCCTCCAGCTTCAGGATATAATGGAGCCAATTACAATTATTATATTGAAGCAGTTAATGGGAGATGGAGTGAATATCTTTACCAATTATCATCATCAGGTTCTTCTGCGCTAGTAAAGTCTAAAATAAACTATACAATACCTTTTGGTGGGACTACGTTAGGCCCAGGATTTGTTAGGCTACGATTTGATCTAAGTTCTTTAAAATATCCTACGGGATACGGCTTATCATTTTATACTGCAGAATCATACAAATCAAATGAAGTTAGAGATTTTACGAGCTGGGTTGCTATTCCTCCCGCAGGTATAGACATATTAACGCATCCAAAGAATATAGTTATTAGACAAGGAGAAACGCAACTAATTCCGGCTGAGATGTCTACACCCTATTCCAATAATGTTACCAGTATAACTTTCAGTAAGCTCACAAATTTCAGTTCTACCGGGTTACGTGTATCTGCTCAGAGAATTCAACCTCCGTTATTTAAAATAGAGACTTCTCCACAAACACCAGTAGGAGTATACAAAATACCCTTTGTGACTTCAGTGTTAATATCAACAACATATAGCACATCGGGAGCGCTGATAAGCGCTGCTGCCACTACTCCTGTCGAAAAAGCAACTCAAGTTGTAGATCCAGAGTTTCAGGTATCTAAAAAATATCCGACAATTGGCTCTGTAACCGGTCCGGCAAATTTAACAATACATGTAATACCACCAGTTACTGTCAGTGAGACATTTACTGACCTATCGGGGAAATATGGAACTCCAGTAGCGATACTTGCGGGTGGGTTAGTGGGAGCTTTTTCGACATTTTTTATTGATTATCTGAAAAGCAGAAGGGCACACAAATAGAGAGCGATCCATTTCGATGACTTGTAATTCTGGTCCTACCGAATAAAGTACCATGATTATACTGAAGCCAGTCTATACGTTTGATCTCTCAATTCAGAAAATGTTTTTAATGAGACATATTTTCATACCGTAAATAGAAGACGATATTCTTCGATATACTTAGTCTGGATCAGATGAATTATGCCATGTCTGAATTGAAATTCGAGTCCCTTTGTCCATATCTACGCCACTTAGTACCGACTCCTGAGGGATCTACCCATACTTCATGATGATATCCACGATATCTTCCATACAATATTCTTTATATCGACTCTTCTAGCTACCAGATTACCCGCACTCGGACAGCCTACTCCACATTCCGGCTTTGGTTTAGATGTTTTTGGATGTGGACACATCCATATTAAATTCGACCTTGCCGCCTATAGGCAGTTGATAGTCTTACCTATTGATAGAATCAGCTAGTCATGAGTAAGTTTGAGCAACTTTAATAGCTCTGATTTATGTGCTGCCGGATCTTTGTACTTTATATGATGCTCTATGGATTCCAGATGAATGTTCTTTATCTCAGGATGCAATATACAGTAATAGTAATTCTGTTTGATAGCAATTATTGGTTGACATGGACTCTGGTATAGAGTGTGTTCTGGAAGCGGCTCCCATGGCTTATTTGGATCATCATAAAAGAAGTCGGTTATCGAGCTAACTTTCATGCTGTTGTTTGATAGTGAAACGTCATTTAACGGGGAACATGAATGTGCGCGCGTCCCTACTTCCCCGTCAAGTTTCCCGTCTGTATCGATAGCAAATTGAGTGTGAATTTCGATAGATGAGGAATTAAGTTCCCAGGCTTCTCGAACTTCTATGTGAGCAGAGGTCTATCGAAACGAGTGTCCCTAGTGTCCCTAGCTACCAGGCGCTATCTATCCCTGTAATGACTAAGAACCTATCCCAAAATTATCCTCCTGTATATTATAATGCAACATCCCAAACATACTAACGCAAAATAGTTTTCCATCTTCTTCTCATATCGAATCAAAAGTTTTCTGAACCTATTGTGCCAGGAGTTGGTTCTTTCTACAACCCATCTTCTAGAACGATGAATATGAAAATGATTTGTTAGTACTCGTTCTCCTCTATGTCGAATATGTGGCAAGTATCCCTTCTTGATAACGCTGTTCCCAATCTCCTGAAAGTCATATCCTTTGTCAAGACAGAGGTTCTGTCTCTCTTCATTAATCTTGGTGGATCGTCTTTTAATTACGATATTATCCAACGTGTTTATGGTGGCCTTCATATCATGCGTATTCGCAGACGTTATAACAACTGATAATGGAATGCCTTGTCCGTCAGTTAATACATGACGTTTTGTTCCTAACTTGCCTCTGTCAGTAGGATTAGGTCCTGTCATTTCCCCTCTAAAGGTGCCTTTACAGATACACTGTCAAGAGATTGCCAGTTCCATTGAATGCCTACTACATGATCATACTCTTTTAGCAGTCTATTCCATAATCTTTCAAATACTTAGATGTAGACCACTGCTGAAATCGTCTATGACAGGTTGATCCAGAGCCATATTCTTTAGGCAGCATCTTCCATTGACATCCAGTTCATAAGACATACAAAATGCCATCCAGTACCTTCCTAAATGATACCGCTGGACGTCCGATCGTATTATTTGGCTTTTCTG
>JBEDUN010000170.1:0-7090 GCA_040414675.1 Nitrososphaeraceae archaeon
AATGTGATCATGTTTGGGGACCCCCTCCAAACAATGTGCTATATGAAAAAAGTGGAAAGCGAATTAAGCATTGCCACAAATGCCACAAGACAAAGTATCATCCAAGTCTATTTCTTAAATAGCTATCTTACCTTTTTCAATTCTTGTACTTCAGCCATAAGTTTCATAACTTGATCTGATAGTATAGATATTGCATCATCTCTTTCCAGTTTATTATTTACTGTATCTTCATATGCACCATAACTTAAGATCATTCTACATTTAGCACAGAATTTGCCATCAGGCTTGTTTGGTTCATTACAATTTGGGCACTGTTTTGGCTTAAGCACATCTGACGATTTCTGATCTTTTGTGATAATGCCATATGCTTCCAAAAGACTCTCGCTTGCTTCATTTCCAAAGTAATGAAGATATTTTTGTGGCATATTTGAGCCCGTAGTCCAACCTGCAAACTGCCTTAGAGTATGTTCTTTTAGTATCTTGGATTTCTCTGTCAAGGCACTATGTCTTCTTATGTAAGGGTTCCAGGGCTTCTTTAGCAATTCTCTAATCTTATACTTATCTTCAGAAGGAAGATTGGGGTTTTCTAATAATTTCTGAAAGAAGGACTTCTTGTAATCATGGTTGTAAATCTTGTGAAGAGATGTCGTACCTAAAACCCTGCCTAAACTTTTTCCAACTCCGATAATGAGAATAGCATCTGGATTTCCTGGCTGCGGATGTTCATGATCCAAGTAATCCTTGATATAGGGTATGGAATCAATGAGTGGTATCTGTCGTGAACCAGTTTTTCCGTTAACCAAAACTTCAGCGTATTGTCTGTCTCCTCTATTCTTAAAGACAATATCTTTTATCCTTAATTTTAGTAATTCGTGTGGCCTGCATCCAGTATCATATGCCATTACATGAAAACACTTGATTCTCTTTGAGGGACAGTACTTTAGAAAGAGTAGATCATCTTCCACTGTCCATAAATCAGTAGGCCTGTAAATTGATTTTTCTTTTCTCTTGAGTTGTTGAATATTTTCTATAATTTTTGGTCTAGGTCTCTTATCAGGTTCTAAGTCGGGATAATACAACCATTTGAAGAACCTTAGCAGATCAACCCTATATAAGTTGTAAGTCCCTATCCACTTATGTAGCGGATCACTAGTCTCTGGTTTTCGTAAACTGTCCAAGAAGGAAAGGATATCATTTCTATTGATATCCCTAAATAATCTATTTTCATGATAATTTGAGAATTTACATAATATACAAATATTGCTCCATCTGTAGGCGTTAGACAAATTAATTTCTACTTTCATTGCCAGAATGTAATTCGCTATTGTAAGTGCATTCTCTTCCGAAATACTATGAAGGTCTCTGGAAAACTCTGGTCGTAAACCTATTGTAGCCTCTTCTATCTTTCGATCTAACCAACCAAAATTTGATGTTATGATTTGTTTTACTTTCTTCTTCTTGTTGCTGCACGATTTAGTTGTAATTATTTTTTCTGACGAGATTGCAATATTGGTCGCACTGTTCTCTATTTTCAACTATTGTCTATCTATAAAGATAACAATGAACATCCATATAAGATGGTATTCTATGCCATATTATATGACAATAAAACATATTAATATAGAAGTCAGACATCCAAACATGACGGAATGTGATGATCTCATCTAGTGAGACAGTTACGCTACAGTTCATCCTATACTATACCCCTTTTCTATGTACAGAACTAAATTATTATCATTTTTCAGCCACAAATGATCTTGCAATAAAACTAAATATCAGATGAGTGCAAGTTAGATCTATAAGTGATTTTGTTTACTGAAGATTTTTCGAGCTTTTGGACTGACAGAATAAGCTTTAAGCTTTATGCCTGCCGACAACATTTAAAAAATTTACAGAATATTGAATTGAGATATAACGATCTTACATCAAGTGAAGTCCGAACAAGTACAGAAATAGAGATAGACTCATTTCTTTGTCAAATGATCGGAACAGTTGACTCTCTTCTATTCAAGATAAACGAAAAATTTGGCTTGGCGGTTCCATCTGACAGGATTGAAATAGACAAAATTCAAAGCGCATTATCATCTGAAACAAAGAGTATTGATCTGTTAAACGATTTAGATGAGGCAAATCAATACGGTAACTGGTATTGGGCTATAAGGCAGTTAAGAAATTATTCATTAGGAAATTCCTTAATTTCTCAAGAATCGTTTAAAGTATTAGCTAATTATACAAAAACCAATATGAAAACAATTCCATATTTTGAACAATGTCTAGAACATCTTGAGAAATTAATCGAAAGCATCAGAATAAAAGATCCGATATTATAATGAGATGGCACCAGTTGTTGATCGCCCCAAGCATGCTCTAGACAAGAGTCAGTTTAATGTGCATTGGGGAGGTACTAGATAAACCTATGAAGAAACTCAATGCTTAATCCACCTCCTAATATTGTATGAGTGATTAGTCAACTTTCCATCAATTGTAGCAATATGGTACTAGACAAATCTTTAATATCTAATAACTTAAACAAAATCTATCGTCATAACAATATCTGCGTCAACTAATCATGGAAATATTAACTTACTGCACTTTCAACGAACAATAGCACCAATATCACGATCTTATGCATACATGGAGCGTATTCTGATGCGAGAATTTTTAGTCACATCGGATGCCAACTTGAAGTTGGATTTGATGTCTATTGTATCGATCTATTGGGCCACGGAAAGTCTGATGGTATACCTGGCGATATTCTTGATATATTCTTTAGTTAAAGAGATAGGAATTCCGTATCCTGTACCGTACTTGCTCTAAATAATAAATTCAGAAATATAGCAGATCATAGATAGATTTTTATCAAACCTGAATGCCCTCAGCCTGAGGATAGGTTTTGGAAAGAAACGTTGATAATCGTTATAGATTGCCTGTACCAGAGAATTTGTTAGAAAGAATAGATAAAACATCTTCCCCAGATCATGTAGGAATACTCTGAAATGTGATGGATTTCCTTGTTACAGAAAATACTCCAGTACTTGCTGCAGCTAACGGCATAGTTACTTATGTCAAAGATGATTCTAACGTTGGAGGACCTAACCCAGATTATTGGAACTATACAAACTTTATAGCCATCATGCATACGAATGGAGAATATTCTAGGTACGATCACTTGGGCACATCTAAGCTCAAGAGTCAAAATAGGCCAAGCTATTGTCAAAGGACATGTGATCGCAGAGGTGGGCGTGACAGGATATACACTCCTACCACATATTCACTTTCAGGTCTTTACATTGGAACTAATTTCTGGATGGATTTTGATACAGTAAGTGTTAAATGTTTTTGGTCATGAAATTATTAGTATATAACATAATAGTTGTAAGAATAACGTAAAGTACTGAACATACAATACTCCAATAACAGGAATATACAAAAATTTTTTAATGTATGTCTTGCAAAATGCTGAAGAAATATAAAAATTAAGAAAGAATTAAATTAAAAAATTTATCTACTGAAGAAGTTATTACAAGATCCAGATAATCCCGAAAAATTCTATGCAGATAAATTCCTTGTAAACAAATTTGTATCAGCAAACTACCATATGTCAGTCAGTTTAAGCAAGGTAGGAAGCAGTATGTCTAATCACTACTTTTGCAAATCGTTAACCCAGATATGTTGTATGGCATGTATTGGCACTAGTTCTCTACGGATGATAGAATTTGTACTCTCTTGTTTATATATTGTAATTGTAACAAAATCGGCCACTATTTGGACGTTAATAGTTTCACAAATATCATGAACCTTTAATGCATCAAATTCTTCGGTTATCCCGGCAATCTGTTTTGCATTTGGTCGTATATCATATTGAATAATCACGTTACCTACTTCGGTTCCATGAAATTTGACTAGTATCTTTCTGATGGAATTCACGAATCTTCTTTCAGCTATTAATATTCATACTTTATTATTATATGATTCATATTATCTACTTTGACAGCAAATTATTGCTAATCTGTATGGACTAGAAAAAACAATTTTTTTAAGATAGGAGAATGCTGATTCTAACGACATTTTACTATACAACATAGTTAAACCAAAGTATTTTGATGATGATAAAAAGGCGCTGTCTGCATAAAACCTTGTTTATGATGAATCCATTAATCCTGGTGTTCTTTTGTTGTCATCATATTTCAGAAAAGTTTTGGCTATAAATTGAATATACATCCAAATTAGAATATATCGAATATCCGATCAAACAAGGATAAATATTCTGAAAAAGTGTCTTCTAATCTAGTTGCGGGTGGGCACTATCTTCTGTTAATCTTATTTATTTCACGTTCTGAATGGTTATATACATATGCTAGCACTATATTTTATACATGGATTCAAAGCTTTGATTCATAGTATATTAGCGGTATCAACAATCATCATTATACTGGTAACAATGACATCAGTAGGACAAAGAGTAGGTGCTGCATCTGCGATAACATCAACTAAAAGTGCTGATAGAACAACAACCACCAATACAAACGACATAAATTGTCAATCTAAAAAGGGAACCGCAAACACTGAAACAGCTCTAGGTACATTAAAGTTTGCAGGTGGAAAATGTACAGGTGAAAATGGCGGAACTGTAGCGGCAGGCGGAGTCAAATCCAATTCAGGAGCTATAGGAATACACGGTATTAATGTTCCAAACGGCAATCCTCATATCTGGGGAATTATCAAAAGATAGACAAGTATTGCGCTCTTTTTCTGCGTAGCAATAATTGTCGGTCGGCACTTGTTCTCTATAAATTACTGTAAATTTGCAAAGCAAAAGTTTACTCATTTTTATTCGTGCGAACAATGCACAAATTCGGAAATTATTCTCTATTGAACATGTGACTAGTCATACTGCTGCTTCCTCTACTCCATTGTCGACAGGCATTCTCTAAAATGGGAGATTTGATTTATAGATTATGCATAGTTATGACGTTTAAAATTTTAAGCGCATTTCTATAATGAGGCTCGCAAATGAGTTCTATAGAGGAGTTCGTTTATCCCCTATCGTTACTAGCTAGCTCATGCTTGAGTGAAGATACCCTTCGTTATTCTCATTGGTTTGTGTAATAAACACTGCAGATAATGTGCATGATATGAAGGCTGTTGTAAACACGCTGGATAATATCGTAGTTAAAAGACCATCATACAACATGTGTAAAACGAAACAGTATCTCTATCTTGATAAAGGATATGACTTTCAGGAGATTGAGATGGAAGTTATCAAGAAAGGATGCCTGCCACATATTCGAGAGTAAAACAATCTATAACAAAAGATGGTAACCACTATAGCAAGAGAATATGGAATGTAGAAAGAACTAACTCCTGGCACAACAGATTCAGAAAACTTTTTGGTTGGATATGAAAAGAAGTTAGAAAACTATTTTGCGTTAGTATGTTTGGGATGTTGCATTATAATATATAATATACAGGAGATAATTTTGATAGACTAATCCTAAAAACAAATGATTTGCTCAAACCACGTATAAGTACATCATTACGATCATTTCTAGATATCCGGTTATTTCTTGCTGGGTACCAAGTTGGTATGATAAGTGTGCTATCACATCATCTTTTATTTTATCACTATCTCATCAATTGCTTATCAACCGCAACAAGTAGAGAAATGTTTGATATCATACTGGAACAACAGAACGTACAATTAGTTTTCTATACGGTTTAATAATTAGCATCTCTCATCCCGATAGTGATAGTTTTACTTGAGTGAGACCTACTCTTCTCATCCTAACGAGCACCCTGTTGTTGAGGAAATAACAAAAGTTATTCGTGGTATCGAAAACATAGTTGATGAAACGGTTACACACTTTACTGCACTCATGAGATACCAGGATATTTGTGCCGATTCAAACGCACCTTCTATGTTCTTGATTCCTGATCATCCGGTCACCAAAGCATATCAAGAGTTAAAGAAAAGAGGCATACGATTGAGATTCATTACTGAGATAACCAAAGATAACATAGAATTCTCTAAAGAACTTATGAAAAAATACGATCTTCGTCATTTGGATGAGATTAAAGGAAATTTTGGTATTTCTGATGGCATATATTATACCGCTAGCGCAAAAACGCATCAATCTTCTCCGCCTCCTTTATTAATCGTGAGTACAGTTAAGGCGATTGTAGAACAACAGCAATACTTCTTTGATATGTTATGGAGAAAGGCCATACCCGCAAAACAGAGGATAAAAGAAATCGAATAAGGTTTGAAAAGAGAATTTATGGAAACTATACAGGATCCTTATGAAGTTCAAACTATCTTAAATAATATTTTAAAATCTGCAAATGAAGAAATCTTATTAACATTTCCAACCAAGACTACTACTTTAAGTAACAAGAGGCTATCTCGTTATGAGCAAGAGTGTCTAATACCATTATTAAGAAATGCAGTTGAAAGAGGAGTAAAGCTCAGGTTTCTATTTGATAAATCTGCTGATAAGGGTATGGACAGAGAATCACTAATAACTAATAGCAACTACGACACAGTAGAAACTCAAGTTCTTGATTTACAAGAGCAAAACAAGATCATAGCTATAATAGTGGATAAGGAAGTCTGTTTGACAGTAGAAGTAAAGGATGAAGATTATGAAGAAGATGATTCTATTATCGAAGTTCTTGGTTTGGCAACGTATTCTAACAGTGAATCAACAGTTTCGTCCTATGCGTCGATATTTGATACATTGTGGATACAGGCAGAATTGAGGAATAAAACAAAGAAGAACATCGAAATTACCTAAATGTATTGCCTACAAGATTGCAAGCTTAACCTAATTCACTTCATTTCAAAAAGTCTATCAGACTAGTTTGTTTTGTATTCTTAGATGGTCTTTCAGTTTGAGGCAATTTAACATTCTTCCATGTCACTTCGGATAAATCTAGCATCTTTCTAAATGTGTTGGCAGTTCTAGGACCAAACCCGGCATAGTGGTTGTTTGCTGCTATAATCGCTAGGTTTAATCTGTCCCGCTGATCATCTCTTGCTCTCTTCAGAAATCTAGCCCATTTTTTCATTTCCGAGATCCTATCTTTTTGT
>JBEDUN010000171.1:0-31641 GCA_040414675.1 Nitrososphaeraceae archaeon
ATCAGCCTATCTGTAGACTGGAAAATATCCGGTTTAAGGCGGCCATCTACAAGATGCCCCCACTAGAATCTTTTGACTGGAAGAAGATTGAATTGAACAATTGGACTCAATATAACTCGCAGATAGACGATGTTAAAATTCGACTCAACAAGGGAAAAGACCCAACAATAGAATTTATTCCATCTCCTATTGACGGTGATGATCCTTATAGATTGCGAGACAAAGCTTTCTACAGTTGTATAAAAGCAGCAGAAAAATTAAAAGAGATATTACAAATCGAAATCGGTATCCCTGAACAATCTTCATCACCAGAATATGTTGTGTACAATCCAATTGCCAGAGAATTTTCCAGATATTTAGGCCAAGTTAGAGTTGAAGGTAGGGGAAAAGTTAATGCTTCTGGACCTCGACGTATCGGAGAATTTGAATTTAGCGATCCAAGAGCTGCAGCCATATTTATGGATCTACCAAGACGTATCGTAGAACTAGAACAGAAAGTTGAAAGTCTATCTACCTTACGTGATAGAATGGAACCTGATAGTAAACCAGAACTTCACAAAACAGACGAGCTATCTCAAATAAGAAATAAACTCCGTATACGTGAGACGACGAAGATGTTTGATTCAAATGATTTTACATGCAACAGAGATGGCACATCACACTAAGATGAGGAATGTATCAAGGATTTCTACTGGAGCTAGAACACTCGACACTATACTCTATGGAGGTGTAGAGACAAGTGCCATAACACAGTTCTATGGCGACTCTAGCTCAGGAAAGACGCAACTATGTCATACGATTTGTTCCATAGTATCTCAGGATGAGCATGAAGGTGGGATCACAGGTAAAGCTATCTACTTGGATACTGAAGGTACATATAGACCAGAAAGAATAGCTCAGATTGCTATAGCAAGAGGTTTTGATAGTGACATAACTCTTGAAAATATAATATCATATGAAATACATGATACTACTCAGCAGGAACTAATAATAGAAAATGAAGTAAATATGCACTTAAATGAAAACGAAAAGGATAATGAAAATAATTTCAAACTGTTAGTAATTGATTCCCCTATAACTCATTTCCGTTCAGAGTATATTGGTCGAGCGAAGCTACCAGAAAGACAGCAGAGGCTTTTTCGTTTCATGCGTAATCTTATAAAGTTGGCGCAGAGATTCAATATAGCTGTAGTTGTTACAAATCAAGTTAATACTACTCCCGATATATTGAATACGAAAAAGGCAGTTGGGGGTAGTGTAATGAACCATGCCGTCACATACAGTATACACTTGCAAAATATGTTCGGATCTTCCAAATGTTATAGTGCTCAAATTGTATCTAGCCCATATCATCCACAACTTGACACTATATTCATGGTTAATGAGAAAGGAGTTACTGATATTTGTCAAGCAAATCCGTCATGCAAAAAATAAATGCATTTTATCCCCTTTCTAGTGCTATTACAGACGGAAGTACGTATAAAAAACAATAATCAGTGTGCGATTATAGTGGATCCGCCACTTGTAGCGGATCCCCTGAGCTATCTGCATTGTGCTTAATTATGGATGATATAGCTAGATGGGCTAAACTATCGAGATTTTCAATTCTATTTATTTTATATCCAAATTAAGTAATCCACGATGATATAATATATTCAATTGATTTAGGGGATACGATCACAGTCAGACTCCAGACTTAGCTCTAACACAGGACAATTTGAAAAGGATATAGGCTTAATTTTGTATCTTGCTCAAACAACAGATAATCTTGGCTTCAAATTCCAAGAGGGTTGTCATAAATGATTCTTGAAGCCGATTTTAAAATTCAACTTATAGAGATTATGCAAGGAAATGTTGTTGTAGTCTGGATTCAAACTTAGTTACCCCATTGTTACTCTATCCATAAAACCTGAAAAGATGACAAACTTCATGACTAGACTCCACGATATGTCTCAATAAACTAATAGTATACTACTACGATGACAACCAGTACATCAACAAAATCCTCTGCTAAAGATTTTCGTGCCACTGACGTTAGCTCAATCTTAGCATATTATATTGATGATGATGGTACCTGCAAAATATGTGGGCACAACCATTCTTTTAAATTCAACTATGAGGAAGCAATGTCAAGCATCGATATAATTTCCAAACTATTTAAACAAAAGAAAATTTTGGAAAGTTAGACATCTGCCTAAAACCTATCTTTACTAATTGTGATCTCAAGTAAAAGTAATGAGGTAGGTATGTAGGCAGGTTTGACGAAAAATATATCGTCATACATGCTTATCCCGCAACAGGCATATTGTACGTTACAAGTGCTAGCCCTTTCTTTATATCTGGTCAAGTAAGGATGCGAGGTAGAGACAGAGGTAGGTATCCGTATCAATATGAAGAAATGATTAATCATCTCTTTGGAACAGAAAAAAATAGAATCGAAGTATGCAGCGGCAGTATCAAGGGAAGATCTACTGCGACATCGAATGCAGTACATTCTTCTCTTAATGTAAAGGATTCTTTATCGTCACTCTTGAATTTATCAGCATCATCTTCACTACTTCCGTTCACTGTTGACATCAATCCTGGTCTGAATCCAGACTATGTTGCTGACGGACAGATACTTGATGGTATTCCAAATGGTGTATTTAGTAGATGGATGTGTGATCCGCCCTATAATCTTAGTACAGCCAGAGACATGTATGGAACCAAATTACCTAGTCCAGTAAAATTGCTTAAAGAAGGTGCGAGGGTTTGCAAGGTGGGTTCTCTAATGTTCCTGTTGCTAGGTCCACAAAATTATCAAATTTGTCCTGCTGGTGTTAGGAGGATAGGCTGGATTCCGATATCCATAGTTCCAAATAACGAAGTTAGATGCTTGAATATTTATATGAAATATGAAGATGCTTAGTCACCCATTTATTGTTGGAGAAACTGGCCTCCTGGTCATACTGGAAGAAGAGTGAGAATTCCATAGGATATTAATTAATACTTTGGCTTTAAAAAATCTCGAGTGTTTGTCATAATGGAATACAAAAAGGATCGAAATTTTTTTGTAGTCGAATAAGATGTGGCTTATCGCAATCTTCTGGTTATATCCATATTGCGTGAGTTTGAATCGTATCGCGATCTATTTGAGTTTCGGACGATTAGCAATAAGATGATCCGCTATTAACGGCGGATACCTTGCTACATTACTACATGCCGTCTGGAGAATTTGACTGCAGTGATAGTGAAATGTAAAACAACAGCAGTGTAATCATGATGATATTTTACTCTTCATTTTATGATGTAAGGTTTTGGACCTGCGATTTTATTTAATAGAGGAAAGATATCAGGATTATCGGTCTTTGTCAGGCAAACCTTTATCACGTGAGGAGGCCTCCCGTGTCTGCAGGAGTGTGCTAGATCACCATTGTATCTATCACAATTGATATATGCATGGATAAAGTACTGTGGACATGGAGCCTTTACCCCTCCGGAGTATCTGTCCCAATGCAGATTGCACAAGTCAGACAAGTCTGCTTCAGCAATTCTCCAGTCATTCCAACCTCTTCTTATTTTAACTCTAGTTGATTGCATATTCAATGTGATCTAATATTACACTAATTTCACGGATATAACACAAGTCGTACGAGATATGATGGAGTTCAACCCAAGAGTGATTCTAACACTCAATCGAAGTGTACAAAGAAATCTGGAATAAGTTAGGCCAAGTTCTTTAATATTTTAGCAAATTAATAAAGTGAATGTATCATATGTACTTTGTAGCTCAATTCAAGTAATTATAGAATAATTTCCATTCTAGAATCTTGCTTGCTTTAAGCCTATAAGCTCATGAATTTATTGTAAAGCATTACTTTCAGTCCTGCCTCTACCTTCTGTGCTTTGAATTTCTTTGAAAGGAGATCTTCACCCAACACTCTCTTAATTGAAGAGAATACTATCTCTGCAATCCATCTTCTTCCAGCATCTTTTAGCTCTTTCCATCCATCATATCCTAGTTTTCTGATAAGCAGAACCTCCTCTCTTCGTAATGGACATCCCTTTGCTTTGGTAGATGCATTCTTTCTAATACTAATAGCTGGTTCTATATTCAAGTCATCTAACAGGTTGAAACTTCTTCTATTATCATGAGCTCTATCTCCGTATATCATATCAATATCATATTCCTC
Organism: Nitrososphaeraceae archaeon; assembly: GCA_040414675.1. Classification (GTDB taxonomy): domain Archaea; phylum Thermoproteota; class Nitrososphaeria; order Nitrososphaerales; family Nitrososphaeraceae; genus JARBAU01. The sequence continues at coordinate 4,173 of JBEDUN010000171.1, forward strand.
AGTTACTTCTTTAATCATAGGACCTAGTTTCTTTGAGTCGTGGACATTACCTTTAGTTACTCTAAATGATATGATCTTCATTGATTTAGCATCAACTGCTATATGCAGCTTGACAAACTCTTTCTTCTTCCTGATCCATTTTTGTTCTATATAATCTCCTTTCTTTGTTAAAGTAAGACCAGATGCATCCACTACCAGAGTTATAGGTTTATCATTATCATCATCGTCAATATTTACACATGCTACAGATGGTCTAATCTTTAGAATCCTTCTTCTGATGTGTGTAAAATGCATTTCTTCGATCCTGATGTAATCAGATAATCCTCTCACAATACCTTGGACAGTTCTGTAAGAAATCTTAAACCCAATCTTGAGGAATGCTAGAAACTGAATATATGTATGTGAATATTCAAATGGTGCTCCAACCTTCCCATCATTCATCTTTCTGAGCTCTCTATTCTGCGATTTCAGAAAACCCAAATCCATTAATACACGTCCACGTTCAATTAACGATTCGTTATAATCATGCCATGACTTGTTCAAGGGCACAAACTAACTACTGGAAAATCGTATCTAATAATGCTACAAACTATATCATATGGAATGCCTTAGTATTTTATGCTGGTCATTACAAAGTTTGGACGAGATAGATTGCTGAAGTTTATCATAAGCGAGGCCTCACTTAGAACCTATCCCAAAATTATCCTCCTGTAAATTATAATGCAACAACCTAAACAAACTAATGCAAAATAGTTTTCCATCTTCTTCTCATATCTAACTAAAAGTTTTCTGAACCTGTTGTGCCAGGAGTTGGTTCTTTCTACAACCCATCTTCTAGAACGATGATGAGGAAAATGATTTGTTAGCGCTCGTTCCCCTCTTTGCCGAATATGTGGTAAGTATCCCTTTTTGATAACACTATTTTCAATCTCCTGAAAGTCATATCCTTTGTCAAGACAGAGGTTCTGTCTTTCTTTATTAATCTTGGAGGATAGTCTTTTAACTACAATATTATCTAGCGTGTTTATAGCAGCCTTCATATCATGCGTATTCGCAGACGTTATAACAACTGATAATGGAATGCCTTGTCCATCAGTTAGTACATGACGTTTTGTTCCTAACTTACCTCTATCCGTAGGATTAGGTCCAGTCATTTCCCCCCTAAAGGTGCCTTTACAGATACACTGTCAAGAGATTGCCAGTTCCATTGAATGCCTACTACATGATCATACTCTTTTAGTAGTCTAGCCCATAATTTTTGGAATACCTTAGATGATGACCATTGTTGGAATCGTCTATGACAGGTTGATCCAGAGCCATATTCTTTAGGCAGCATCTTCCATTGACATCCAGTTCTTAACACAAATAGAATACCATCCAATACTTTCCTAAATGATACTGCTGGACGTCCGATCGTATTATTTGGCTTTTCTGATGGAAGTACTAATCTGATTTCATTCCATAACTGATCTGGGATTCTTTTGATAGTTGGAAGATATTTGACTCTATCGTAAGCCACAAATATGAATAATGAATTCTCAAGCTATATTTCTATCTATTTTTGGGATGGGTTCTTAGTCCAGCAAGGCAAGATCATCCTTGACTAAACGTTGACACAAAAAAATCCTAATGTATATGTATCTGATAGAAATAATAAATAAAATAGGAATAAAGTGAACGGGCAAATAGGAGTTTCCAAAAATAGATATTGGTATGAAGAGGAAGAAGAAACAACCACTACCCCGATCCAAACCACATCAGGAGCTTAGGTAATAAGCTTATCATGTTAACTCATGACACGACTGATGCTCGTACATTTTTACAATGGAAAAATGTTGGGAGATACCCGAAAAATGGATCTAATGGATTCTTGATATGTTTGTCAGTGTTGCATAAGGTCGAAAAAGTATTAGATCTAATCTTGGAGGTTTCAAAATGACTAGACTTGAAACAGATGTAGATATTTCAGAATCTGCCGATCTAATAGGAGCACTTGAAATAGAGACACATTATAGACTAGAAAACAGTAAGAAGAGAGTCAGAGATCTCAAGAAAAGACTTCAGTTTAATCTAGCGTTTGGACATGGTGAGCAGTAATGAAAATTGAAATTATATCTTTCATCCTAATTTCTGGAATTATTGTGACACCGGTACCAGCTAATGCCTCTGCTCTTTACATTGGTACAACTATGAAATTTCCTGAAGTAGAAAAGGATGGAACGACTCAGTATACTTTAAAGGATATCGGAATGTCTTCAGATACACGAGACAATGCAACTACTCTAATCAATGGTATAGGTTACGGTATTCCAACAGTCACGGTATATCATAACGGTTCTGTAACAGGTAAGTTCTTTCTGCAGTACGTTAGACCGGATGGATCTAAATACTCAATGCCAGTAAGCCTTTACCTTGAAGCAAGGAGAGATTACCAACATGCGATAATAAGAGACAAAAATAATGTCGAGCTTGTTGGAATAGGATCGGTTAATGGACACGTAGGTAAAATAACAGGATCAGCTTTATTGTGGGTTTATAGACCAGCAATACCAGCAGCAGAAATTGGTTTAGTAGTGGGTGAGATCCCAGAATGGTAGCTCCAGTTGTAGATATTGGAACCACTTTACCAATTGCAATGGTTCCCTATGTCTTGTCTGTAGCAGATGGTGGATTCATGGAATGGGCTATAGGCATTTTTTGAAGCATGCAACTAATGTAGCGTAGTCTTTTTGTTTCTTTATCAGGATAGAAAACCCCGTCAGTACTTCTTTGTCTGGGATATCTGGATAATTCCAGACAGAACATCTTATTGACCATGTTATAAATCTAAATTCATAGTGAGTCATTATAAAGTGATGTTCCATTTTTGAATATAGTTCTCAACAATTCTATAGCGAATGTTTAAGTCATCTTTTTCTTCCTTTCGAGTAGTAAAGTTCATTTAATACATCACGTAGGATTTCTTTTGCCTCCTTCTCTTCTAGCTGTGGTATATCATCAGTTGGTTCTGATAAAGATACTTTTTTTTCCACAACCTTTACTTCTTTTTCAAGTTCCTTTTCCATTTGGGATATACCTATAGTTTTTAGAAGTGATAGCTGGTTTGATGCACTTTTGTAAAATTCTTTTCTTACTGCAGAGTCTCTGGATATGACTTTGGCCGAGCTAAAAATCCCTACTAAAAGAAGATACGCGCCTAGAGGTATGAATGCTTGTGTTATAAAGCCAAATGGTGGATAGACATGATATTGTAATGGTGCTATTTCAAATGTGCCAAAAATTATAGCTATACCTATAGCCGAAATAAGGAGAGATTTGCGAATTCTATTATCATAAACTAAAGTTGACGCAGTCCAAAAGGCTAGACTGAATAATACTGCTCCAACTTGTTTTGTTGCACTAAAAATAAGAATGTATATTATACTATATGATACAGGAGATGACTGCAACAGATTAAAGAATACATCTCCAAAATAACCCTGCAGAGGAAAGATGTAATATATCAGTGGTATGCTCATGAGAGTATAATATTTTACTTTTCCGATTTTGTGCCTATACTGACTCAGAAATATGGCTGTAGCTATCCACATAAGCAGGAATGAAGAAAGAGAGAGCACATCAAACACTACAGATAATGATTCAGTAACTGGTAATCCGTGGATTTGTATTACAAATGCAGTCATCGGATATGGTCTTACATAGAGCAGGCTTGAGTTAGAAAAGTATGTATCAAGATATGCAAGGGAGACTAATAGATTTATACACACCAAAGAGAATGATATCGTGTAGATTATAATTACATAATTTCTCTTTGAATTAAATAGCCAGCCTGCAAACAAAAACATTAGGAACGAAAGAAATACCAAAGCAGATAAATGGCTAAGATATATTTGAATCCTCAATAATATAAGACTGTATTTATTAAGAAAGATCATTTGGAAGATAATGATCAATATTATGGCAATGGTCAGAATTAGTGTAGTACCAATTGTTGTCTGAAAATATCTAAGACCATGAAGACCAGATTTTAATGAATTTTTTGAAATACTCTTTCTAACAGAATTTAGCAATATGGTGCTACTTGCTGCAAACACAGTAGAGAAGATGATAAAGACGGCAATATTCGACGAAGACGAAGCTTCAATTCCCGTGTATGAGGAGAAGTCTACAATAGTTGAATCGATTACGACAATGGTTGAAAAAATCAAAATAAAGACAAGTGAGGTTTTTTTACTTAGGGTAATTGCGATGTAGTTAATTGTATTTTCTTTCATGATAGTAAAAGTGCGGTATATAAAAACGTCTCGTGCATACAATGAATGTATATATAAATACTAGTATAATTATCAATTCAACTTGATCAAAATCAGCATGAATTCCCATGTAAATAAGGAGTGCAGCAGCTCAACTCATATCATAATTACACTTTCTTTGCTCTCGTCAATTTTCATTGCATTTTCTGGACTAACCAGCGTATATGCTGTTGAAATGTTCTCAAAAGATGTAAAACCATTTGGTACATCATTCGACGATTGGGTTGCTAAATATTGGAATAAGAGGGTTGGAATGAATAAAGATCAAGCAACACCTAAACCCGGTGGATGCTTGATACTAAATAATGAGAATAAATCAGGTTCTATGATTATGTTAATGGATACAGCAGAAGCCAAGGGTTCTCCCAATCAATTGTGTAAAATTTCCTCTAGCCAGGGCATAATGATACCTCTCTGGATAGCAGAATGTGACAATTCTGGAACTGATGATCCAAGACATAAAGCTTATTCAGATGAACAATTAACAAAATGTGCAAGAGAACAATATAATCTGGGTAGTATAAAATCTGATGTTAAGGTAGATGGTGTCCCAATTGCCAAATTGGATGTAAGGCAATCTTTGGTGCCAGGGTCTGGAAAATTAGATTACAAGATAAATTCTCCCCTAACAAATATTACTGATTTTAATTCAAAGGGTTTTAATCTCACGATACCCACTGACAGCAATCTCCCATTAAATCCAGGAACATGGCGTTCAGGAAGCCAAGGATGGTGGGTATTTCTTAAACCATTGCCTACAGGAGAGCATACAATATATTACAATGTTCGCGTAACTCCCACAAGTGCGCTTACATCACCTGGCACTAATCCACATTTCGCAGATATTACCTACAAACTTCAAGTAGAGAAGTAATATATCCATCTTAAGTCTGACTCGGCATATCATTACAAATAATGCATTGATGTGATTGAAGTTAGAAGAAAAAATTGGAAGATATTCAAAGGTCAGAACAATAGCAACTTAACATCAAAATCATAATAATCTCTGTATCTTATTACTACTAAATCCATTTCTACGAATGGAGCCAAGATTCGTTTTCTTCCATAAATGATCTTAGCAGATCTCCACTCAGCAATTAGAACTGGACTTGCGAATTTATTTAACTACTAGACTTGTGTGAATAACCATACATACTATAATTCTTATACCTCTATCCACACTTACATCTAACTCAATTTTATGACACCTACGTTGAGCACAGCGGTCGGTAGCAGCAAACGTGCACTTATTTTTATTTCGCTTATCGTTGTGATTACCATAGTCGACTCCCAGTTTGTAAACGCATTCTATGGGACTAATTTAGGCACTCCCGGCAGCAATCATTTGTTATTGTATACTTCATTAGTCATTATGGTTTCACTGATTACTACTATCCTATTACTATTCGTCAAAAGAAATGATATTCATATGACAAATAGTAGATTATTATTATTTAGAGTCGCTTATATCGGGACATCGATAGTACAATATGCAATAATAGCCATATTAGCTATTACTATTTTAGAAGCATTTGTTTTGAATGGATATAACAAAATATTGTCATTGTTAGTTGTCTATCTAAGTCACTTTTGGTCAGCTGTTATGCTTGGATTCTTATCTATTATATTTGTGAATTGGTTTAGGTTTAGTAGATCATTTTCAATATTAATTTATGCGGCAGTATTTGGTGTTAGTATCTTTTTAATTCTTGTCACACTCCCGTTGCTGACAGAACATTTCAAACCACAACCAGAATTTATCTATCCGAGGGATTATACATCTCTAATTACTGGAATAGTTGTTTCCTCTCGTGAAATTGGATTCATCTATGGATTGGGAAACTACGTTTTACCAGTTATGATCATATCTACTTGCTGCTCACCGTTTCATTACTTAGGCCATATATACAAAGAATCGGCAAGAAAAAATTTTGGCTATTAATCTCACTCCCGTTAATCTATCAGCTTTTGACATTTATGATAAGAAACGCAAACATAGTCACAGATCCCGCCTTTATTCAAATTATATACTCACAGCAAGTTCAATTCATATTTGGGATTAGCTATCAAATATCAGGAATATTTTTTGCTATTGCTTTTTTGACTATCGCCAGAAAAATGCGACGAAAAGTCATGAAAGGCTATTTGATAATTTCTTCCCTTGGTGTCATCTCATTATTCTGCTCTGTACAGCCAGGAATGCCTTATTACGCTGCTTATCCTCCATTTGGACTTGCTACTCTTTTGTTCTTAGGGTTGTCTTCATATATGCTACTCGTTGGAATGGTCGGAATTGGAGCTAATGCTTCCAGAGACATGGAATTGCGACGGGAAATTTATAGAAATATAAAAGACCATCCGGATATCTTCAAAAATTTAGGATTAGCTGAAATGCAGCGAGAGATAGAAAGTAAGGTCATACCCTTGAATAACAAAATCGAATTAGCTGGATATATGAAAGACTACGTGGATCCTAGTCAAGAAGATGTGAAAATCATAATAAGCGAAGCGTTGACTGAAATACAGTTTAGTAAATCACATACAAAGTCCAAAGATTAAAACCTTCGAATCATGAAATTCAACGCACTATGTGGAGCGTCGTAGTTGTAAAATTTATATCAGTCTAGATATTTAATTTGAGAGCTAAGATATGTCTTCATTATCTCATCATGTCACAAGATCAGATATTCGAATAATTCTGGCGTCTATTTTAATAATAACCATCTTTATCTTAAGCAATCCTGCAAAGATGTATGCAAGTGATTCTGTTGAATTTTATTCTCCTAATTCACCCCCTGCTGGAGTAAAATCATTAGAACCTCTGATTGGAAAGTGGTGGAACTGGTGGAATTCTGTCCCTGCTGCTACTGCTACAAACTGGCCTCAATGTATCAAGGCTGATGGTGGAAATATAGGCAATAGCAAATCAATAGTCTTCTTGGGCAATCCAGCCTTTGCAGTAGATAAAAATATGAATTCTAGGAGTCAACAGTGTCAAATATCACCTAATCAACTAATTTACTTGACTGTATATCCTGGCGAATGTTCAACTGGGTTAAAGCCTCACGAGGGTGAATTTCCTGATATGAAGAACCCCGCTGATCTATTAAATTGTGCACAGGACTCGAACAGAGTAATGAAATTAATGCAGGTTAAGGTTGACGACAAAGATGTTTCATCAAAAATTGTGAGACAAACTACCTCTCAGCCATTCAAATTCATAGCTCCGAAAGATAATCCTTTTGGGTTTCCACCACCTATCGCTGGAGGGAACAACACTTCAATGGCTGAAAATTATTATTTGTTCTTCAAACCTATATCTGCTGGAGATCATACAATAAGCGTGGAAATTATACGACAACCTCTTCAAGCAAATCAACCTGTCGAACATGACATTGCCAAATGGAATGTCAAGGTAACACCATAATCAATTGAGATTGTCAATACATTCCAGTTCGTAGGCCTTATGCTTTGAGTACATTCTTTAATCCAAATATGCTTATATTTTTCACATATCTATCAGTCCAGTGAGTAGACACGTAGCTCATCTGCCTGTGCACAGATCCATACAAGCATTAGATGCCTCTGGATTCCAACAAATCAAACGATCTATATGCACCTTCACTGTTACATCATCACCTTTCGAAAGTAGGATACGACAGTTGGTTCTTTCAAAGCATCAACATCACGTATTGCAAGTGAATCAATTGATAATATATGATATATTATTGTCTACAAACACAATAAAAGGTTAAAGTCTAAACCAAAATGTGTATAATTGTCAACTAACCTAACTTTAGTGACTAAACATCAGAAAGTTATATAAAGATGAGGACAGACTACCTGGATGATATTGCATATACAAACTAAATACCATTATTCTTTTCCAATTTTAGAGAGTGGGTTTAGTTCATTTTATCATGTTTATAGTAATAGTGGTGATCGTCTTCAGAATCAGCACTATCTTTCCGAGTCATCTTCTCCTTCACTTATTGGTCATAATTACCTACAAAGTCAGGCATCAAACTTAAATCCCATCGTAGAAACTGAAGCAAAAGTATCTCTAAAACCACCATTTGTCAAAAGGATACTTATTGTAGATGATGATCCCGATATTACACTGACTTTCAAAGTAGGTCTGGATGGTGTCTTTTATGGTGACGATGACAAGAAGAAAAAATTTGAAGTATACACGTATAACGATCCCTTATTAGTAGTGAAAGAATTCAAGCCAGATTTTTATGATCTTCTTCTGACTGATATTTATATGCCAAACATGAATGGCTTTCAGTTAGGTCAAAAGATATTAGAATTGGACGTTAACGTTAGGGTATGTTTTATGTCTGCGTCAAGAGTAAATATTCAAGCATTAAGGGAATTATATCCAAATGTGAGTTTTGGATGTTTTATTGAAAAACCAGTATCGATAAAATATTTAATTGAAAGATTATCGGCAGAGCTAGACTAGTAGGATAAAATCTTAGTATCTTAATTGAATTAGAACATTAGCACTTTACGCTACCAGGCGACATGATCCTGACTCATTTCAAAAAATCTGATAGACTAGTTTGTTTTATATTACTAGACGCTCTTTCAGTTTGAGGCACTTTTACATCATTCCATGTCACTTCTGACAAATCCAACATTTTCCTGAACGTATTAGCAGTTCCTAGACCGAATCCAGCATAATGATTGTTTGCTGCTACAATTGCTAGGTTTAGTCTATCTTTTTGTTCCTCATCTATTGTTCTCTTCAGAAATCCAGACCACCTTTTCATTTCTGAAACCCTATCTTTTTGTATCTTTCCAAAATCCTTTTCTTGTATTGTTCTATCTCCGAAGAATCTTATGTGGACAAAGTCTGTTGTAACTATTGGAGGTTTTTTTATACCTGCTAGTTGACTCCAGACCATGCACATATTGTTATTTGCAAAAAAACTATATGCTAAATCCTGAAACCATGAACTATCTCTAACTTCTACAGCATATCTGAATCTCTTATCTAATTCAGGTATTATGTCTCTCAAACCATTCATACCTTCAACTATGCCTATAGATGGTGGTAACTGTATGAGTAATGCCAAGATCTTGTCTTCAAGATAAATCATAGAAGAAAAGAACAATTCCAGTTCTTTTTCTACATTCTTTAGTCTTTTATCATGGGTTATAACTTTTGGAAATTTGGCAGCAAATCTGAAATGGGCAGGGGTCTTTTTAGACCAGTTCTTTACCATAAATGCATTAGGTGTACTATAGAAAGAAAAATCAATTTCAACAAAATCAAACACTTGGGAATAGTAACTTAACCATTTGGAATTCTCTGGATTGTGAGAATAAAATGATCCCTGCCAAGCTAAATAACTCCATCCAGAGCAGCCAATATAGTAATGCAAGTGTTAGGACATATACTAAACACTATCATTAGCATGAGCATTATGAAGCTATTTTACTTGTCAATTAACAACTTGTCATATTTTTTTATGGTCAACTAGACTCCATTACACATTTGTCAAAGAAATCTATTTACATCAGGATTTTGACCTCTGGTTTTTACCCATCTATACTATTTTGATATCATCAAAACAGTTGCTGCTGAACTTACGACCTCAACTTTGCTAGTTTTTTTAGAACCTAACGACTTAAATTCCTTGGTTTATTCCTTATTATTATAATTTGAGTTCAAACTAAGATAGCATAATTGCAAAGATAACAGTGATAGCAATGGCATTAAATTGATAACATATGATATCAGAACTTTAAAAGCCTAATCGAACTATATCAATAGGTAAAAGCAAACATGACAGCATTAACAAGACACGCAAAAGAGATACTTGTCTTAGATTTGTATTATAATCAGGATAAAACATATCGACAAATTGCTAAAGAGGCAAAAATATGCCCACGTGATATTAAAACGATAATAGATAATAAGGAAAAAGAGACTGAACTAAGTCAATCAATATCCGTATCATCTCAAGCCTTCAGTCTTTTCTTACAAGGTAAAACTCCATTACAAGTAGCTATTACGTTAAATCTGAAGGAGCATGAAGTGCATGAGTTCTACAGACAATACTTGAGCTTGCAACAACTATATGATCTTTATCTAATCTACGAGAAAATTAAGGATGGTATTGGACCATTTGTAGAACTATATCGATTAATCCAAGCTGCAGGTATGGATCTAAAACATGTAAAGAGGCTACTCGAAATTGCAAATAATGACCTGCCGAAAATTGAACAAATGCATAAAAATCTATACTCAGATGTAATGAATCTAAATCAGAAGAAACGAGATGCAGAGTTAGATATCCTCAAACTTAACAGTGATTTAATTCCTCTTCGCATTACTACCGATCATCAAAGGCTAGAGTGCGAAAAACTAGAATCGGAGAAAAGAAGTCTATATCTAAAGAAGATATGGTTAGAGTCAGCAATAAAAGATCTTCAGAATAGTCAAGAATATACTAATATTGAGATGATAGTAAAACAGCAAGTGAACAAGATCTTTGGGGATGATAGACAATTACTAACTCTTGCCTTTGAAGCCATAATTGAGTCCTTACTAAAAAATCCTTATAGATTGCAATCATTTATGCAATATTCAATGTCAGTTGTATCTGCATTCAATTCATCATATAATACTAATCACAACGGATATCATGACAGACATCAGATTTTCGATACTCCATGCCATCTCTACCCCAATTATGATTCAGACCGTATTCAAGTCGAATACCTTAGGAATATAATACTGATCGAGTCTGAGAAACTTTATAACCAAAAGATTGAAGAGGTCAAGAATCATACTATCTGCGAAGCTGCAGTATGTAGGAACAACAAATTATTTGATGAAAAGCAAAACACAAAGGCATTACCATTATTAGGATTTGTAGAATCTTAATTAAAGATTGTTAGAATATCATATAATTATACATGTTTGAATTTGGTAGAAGCAATTCTTGATAAGCATGATGTTGGTATATCGCAATCCTCGCTATCATTATTAGGATATAATGTGCTAACAGTATAACTTGGACTAGCGGCAATTGTCATTGACATGTTTGTAGCGAAATCCAGTAAAAAAAGCAAAAAAGTTTTTTTTATTTTATGCGGGCCCTGCATAAAAGTTGTTATGGAAACAACAGAGAATATTATAACGAAAGAACTTAAAAAAGAGATCGGTCAAATATTAGAAGTTGCTAGAGAGGATTTCAATAGACTAGAAGAGAATAAAAAGGAAAGATTGCTCAGACTTGCACGTGAGATCGAGCAAACGGGATATCCAAAAAATATGATTTGTGAGGAGATTTGCAAAGGTATAGCAGGAGAAGGCGTTTCTGAACGATATATTCAAATGGTTTTGCCAGAAGAGTATAAAAGGAAAAAGAAAGAGATAAATGTTATAGTCAACCAGCGAAGCAGTTCGCTGGTTGCAGATAATAATCATATAGAAGAATCAGATAATGACCATAAGACGAACATTCTAGCCAATCCTTACAGTGGTAATATTATTTGTAAATCAAAACCTGATCCACTCCAAGAATCGAATGCCATCACTCGAAAAAAGGATGATGAAATCAAGAAGTTGAGGGAAGAGTTAGAATTAGAATTAGAAAAGCAAAGAGATAAGCGAAAAGAAGAAGTAATTCCACTTCGGCCATCACAGACACAGCATTAAAACAAACACTAATACAATTACAAAAAATAAAGATCCCAGCTAATGATTTAATGAAAGTGCTTCTTAACCGTGCAATCAAAATGGGACAAGAATATATCGAATTACCTATTGAAAATGGAATAGTAAAATTACCACAAACAAGAGTATAGATTAGACCCTATTCAATGGGCGGATTTCTTTTACCTACGAAGATAAGCAACGTGAATAGAATCCATTATGAGCTAGATTACTTGCATCCCATCCGGTCATATTGGCTTCCCCCTATGTATAAGCAGTCATACTATTGACAGAGATTGCCGTTGCTGTTATCAGGAACACTGCCGTAACCAATGCGATATATGCTTTCATTAGTAATAATACATGATAGATAAACTTAATATTTTGATCATCAGATCCTTGAAAGGATAGATGGAATAAGTATATCATGATAGTGATATCATCCTTCTGATATAAACAAATGAATCATCGATGCACTGACAAATTATTTAATTTACTGAATACGTATTTGGCCCTTATAATTCGTCTAAATATACTCTTCGTACCTATCATTTGGAATTAGAAATTGGGCTTTCATTTAAGTGCTGGGAGATCAACAGCGTACGACTAAATTATAGAAATAAAGATCTTATCATATCATGATATAACAAGAAATAACATCGAGAGAGAAGTGGATGCTAGTTATTGTGTACCTAGAAGTGTTATGCTACAAGAAAGTTTGAGTGATCGTCATCACTTTTGTTAGTCAAGTTGTCTAATGTGAGGGGCCTGAACCTGAGAATTGACCCAGAGAAGGTATCATTTCGCCAAGTCCACTAGGTATGGCCTCTGTCACTTGTGAAGGTACAGTGGATATTTCGCCAACATTACTTCCGCTGCCTACATTGTGTTCTACTTCACCACTACCAACATTACTTCCGCTGCCTACATTGTGTTCTACTTCACCACTACCAACATTACTTCCGCTGCCTACATTGTGTTCTACTTCACCACTACCAACATTACTTCCGCTGCCTACATTGTGTTCTATATCTTGAGGAATCATTGTGTCAGATTCAGTACATTTGTCTGCATTTGCATTCGCAAAAGAGGGATCCCCACAGTTATCTTGAGAAGTTGGTAATGATCCGGCTTCAGAAGTTGGTAGTGATTTAGGTTGTGGCATACACTCTGCTACTCCACCTTTAGGCATTGGTGTACCATCTGGACAGGTATCAGGACGAGGTGGATGTGGACATTCTGCTACTCCGCCTTTAGGCATTGGTGTACCATCTGGACAGGTATCAGGACAGTTTCCATTCGCATCTCTTGGCTGATCATTTGGACACGGTTCAGGATTATTGGGAGGTGGAGCAGTAGTAGTGGATGTAGAACCTGAATATGTACTAGTTTCAGAATTAGAATTAAAAGTATTACAAATTATGCTATATTCTACATTGAAAATCTGTATTGAACTTCTCGGCTCATTTGGTACATTCAAAAAGTCCAGTACTTTTTGTTTTATATCCGCGACTTTATGAGGATCGTCTAATACTTTAATATCAAGCTCACTGTTTGTTGGGAGATTAGTCCTTTTTGCTAGATCGGGGTTTACTATGAGAAAGATAATTTTATCCCAGTGTTGGGCATCTTTTGTTGGACAGACACCATTCTGTGATTGAGCAAAAGCGTTTGAAGTCAACTTAGTTTGAACAGCAGCCAGAGTTCCGAAAATCAGACCCGTCATTATGAAAATGGATAAAACTTTAAAAAAATGGCTCAATTAGCCAGACCTTTCCTACTCTGCACAGATCACAGCATAACCTACCTCAAGTATGTGTATTGAATCTCTGGGTTCATTTGGTACATTCAAAAAGTCCAGTACCTTTTGTTTTATATCAGCGACTTTATGAGGATCGTCTAATACTTTAATATCATACTCGGTCTCTGGAACAAGATGTAGCCTTCCTGCAAGATTAGGTGATTTTATAAAAAAGACAATCTTATCCCAGTGTTGTACATTTGATGAGGGGCAAATTGGTCCCTGTGCCTGAGCAAATGTGCTTTGAATCGGTGTATTTGTAATAGTAGCAATCAGTGCTCCAGGAATTACAACTAATAAGGCACCGATAGTGTACTTATTCTTCACTAATACTAACACAGGTTAAACTCCAACAACTGCGGTCTATATAGGCATTTGTCAACTTGTTCTTGCCAATTGTATCAATCTATATTTGTCATTATAAGTTTCAAAATCTGTTTACTTTTCTAACTAATTGCAAAATTCTAGAATTCGAAACTTTAGTGAGACCTAATTATAATGACATCTATTAGAAATGAGATAGAGTGCTACAATAAGGTACCATGTCAACAAATATGTGTGTGTCCCATGCATTATCGAATGGTACAATTTATTATACTATACCTTTAGCTATCTGGAGAATGATCTTTAAATAGAACACAATGCTGCTACAGATTATGGGTAAGTACGACAAAAGCTCGACAGCACTGATAATTATAGGTATAGTCGGACTAGTGGTAGCCTTGGCTGTGGGATACTTATTTTGGAGCGGAATATTTAGATGGTGAGTTGTCTTCTTACTGATCTTTTAAGAATCTATCTGAGCAGGTATTAATAATAAAAGAAGATTAGGAAGCTAGAATCACTAGCAACTTAAGTTTTAGGAGTGACTCCATCGCATCGATTCCTAACATCCCTACTGCGGTATCTTTTAGATCCATTTGATGAATTCTTTCTAATATACTACCCAATGTGGCGTACTTTGTCTTCAACTCACTAATCTTTTCTTCAACAAATTTGTCAAGCTCCCTATTTTCTCCTATGAAACTCAGTCTCGTAGCGCGAGTCTTCAATACCGACCTTACAGGTTCAACTAGTACCAATACACTAACGACTTCTTTTAAATCCATGTCTGGAATCCTTTCTAGAACTGCAGTAAATATGGGATACTTTGCTCGCATCGTATCAACATGTTCCTTAACCTTCTGATCGCTGGCATCTTTATCTGAAATACTCATACGCTACATCTCTGTGCGCAGTAATTAAACATTCCAGAACACCATTTATTGGATACGAATCTTTGATTGCCGCTAATGACGTATCAAAGATGTTATGTCGATCTATTTTTGACTATTTTACAATTTCAGTATATAATCACACGAAATTAATATTTAACACAACAAACAGGATAAGGTGTACATAGGCTTGATTTAGGAAGGTGACAAGGGTATACAATTCTATAAATCCAGATTAAGGGCTCATAGTTAAGAGAAAATGTTAGGATGAGAATGCCACATATTCTATTGCTAGAATACTAATGTCAATTCAAATATTTCAATTCAAAGACGTCAATTCTGGTTAGATCGCAAAACTTAATGGTAGCACATACCTGGTATATGACATGTCCGATACACCGATACACGATACATGACAATAGCCAGAAATTTTGTTGAAGATATTTTTAATTCTAGGAAAACAGAGATGGCAGAGAACTATGTTGCTTCTAATATAATTTACCATGGTATGGGAGAAGAGGTGACAGGTCTTGAGAATTTCAAACAGTGGGTGGCTGAGGATCTCTCAGCCTTTCCTGATATGAAAGTCACAATACTAGATGGTTTTGGAGACCAAAACAAAATTGTCATTAGGTGGAACTTGAAAGCTACACATGATAAGGATTTTGCGGACTTTCCTGCCACTCATAGAAAGTTTGAGACCCAAGGAGTAGATATCTTTCACTTTGATGGAAATAAGATCAAGGAGGCATGGACCATAACCGACTTGTCTGTTCTGGGCCAGTGATTAGAATTATAGATTAAACTTCTTATCAATAATAGATTTCTAACTGTTCTCTTATATTTATTCCAACGATGGTCTCTCGGCCACGTCTGAATGACTTTTCAACTATTTTCTCTGCCCTCATTATACAGAAATTTTGTAAAATATACGACGATCAACTTCGTTGATCTCCATAATATTGATCTATGCCTACATATTTAGAAGATTTCTTCACGATATTTATTGCATATAAGAACTCAAATGAAGGAAATGAGTTGGAATAGAGTGAGCAATTCTATAAAAAAAAAGTAAGAACATGATATTTAATATAAGTAATATCAGTTTGATAAGGATACCAATGGGAGGTTATGGACAATCACTGAATGGCAGGCTTTTCCTCAGTTCGATGATTCCAATCTCTATTTGAGATCTCAGACTGATCCTCTATATTTGAATTTGATTTCTACATATTTTATCCAAGATCAAAAACCTAGATGTGTGTATAAAGCAGATAATATTTGATACCGGGGCCTAAAAAATCATAATAAAGAATGGAAAATGCTAAGGCACAACAATATATACTAGTTCGTCATTTTTTTCAAAATAATACTTCTCCAGTTATTGTAATATTCTATTTACGCTATTCTATAATACGTTCTGCTATATACTTGCTCTTGTGCCCTGTTACAGTAATGTGATTAAATCGTGTTAAAATCAGAATTAATTTGATTAGAATAAATAAATATGCTAACTAAAGGTTTAAGATATACTGCAACTTTATCAGTACGCACATGTTGAATAAAGAAAAAAATTCTAGATATCTAATGAACAACCGAACTGGTTTGGTAACCTTATTATCCATCTCGTCCTTCTTTGCAATTCTTGTCGCAACTTTACCTCTTCAGGCTGCGAACGCTCAGTTGAATCCAACGACAGTCCAAAGTCTCCTAAAAACTGGATATACTAACCAATATGTGTTAAAAACTCAAAATGCAGGGGATCTTACAGTCCTGTATAGCATAAGTGGTGGAGTACTTGTTGGTATTCTTCCAAATCCAGCCCTTAAAGCGGGAGACATAGTAATAAATCCCGGTGGTAGTGGCGGAATCTTGACTGTCCAAATACCAAGATTTGCTCTCGATGCTAAAAATGATCAAGGTCAAGATGTACCATTTAAGGTTACAATAGATGGTCACGGAGCTAGCTGGCAACAAATACAAAGCACTAATACTGACAGAGTATTAGCTATCAGCTTCGGCAATAATAATAGGTTCATAGAAATTACTGGTACCCAAGTTGGATAATATCTCCTTAATCAGATGAAGGAAAATATCTTTTTTATTTATTTATTTTAATCATATTTAATCATATATTGCATTGATTATTAGTTTGTATGAAGAAATTTATGAATAAACTCCTTTGAGGTTCAGGGAATTTGGATGCTCGATGGATCAGATATCTCTTTTAAGAGACAGACATTCCGGTTCTCATACCAATCCTACTGTTAACCGACAAGTCTTTTTAGGTATCTCCACTTTTCAGAATAAATGACTTTATGGGAGTTTGTGCGATATAAGAACTTGGATATGTTCTAGATAATTCGTGTGGGGACACCCTAGTCAAAGATATTGCATCAGCCATATTCCTCCTTAGTTCTTGCAAGGTTTTACCTTTTCCCACCGCCATAGGTATTTCATGACATCTTCCAATTAGATTTCCTTCCTCAGTAACTTCTACGAAAATAGTAAATAACAAACTGGCTTGGTAGGTCATACCTTTCATACTTGTTTAATAAGACTTTCAGCACTATCCTAGGTAGTCGTTATTCTTTTCCTTGCTATTAAATTTGTTTTGTGTAGTAGCTGCACACGTATTATGATTAATAATCCTAGACCAGCTACTTGTATATGAAATCCCGATGACGGCTATTACTTGTCTTAGAGGTATCGAACATAATTTGTCCCAATCCTGGGTATCGCTATGGGCGCAGGCTTCGGAGCACTCTTCGGCAAGATCCAGGAGTCTGGTATCAGCAAAGAATTCATCAGTCAGGTTCGCGGACAGCTCAAGCCAGGAACCTCGGCGCTGTTCATAGTCATAGAGAAGGTGACCCCAGACAAGGCGATCGCGGCACTCAGTAAGTACGGCGGTACAGTCATCAAGAGCTCTCTGTCCAAGGAGACCGAGCAGAAAGTTCAAGAGGCTTTGCACGGCAACTAAGGCCTGATGCGCTGACGCTCCAGGTTAGCAGCAGTGGATGGAAGCTGCAGCCGTGCCGCAGCGCCACCATTCGCAGCCCTCTACACTACGGCCGAGCTACACTGATATCTGCCACTTGCTGGATACAAATCAAATACTATATCATAAATTACAACCAGTCGCTTTATCTTTTAAAACCACAGATCATGGGTATATCTCATTTCAATGAAATTTATTGTATACATTCAAAAGTTCTGACACTGTCAAAGTAGACTTACTCCGTTTAAAGTATAGAGTCATCCACCTTGGAAGCATTTTACTACGATTATGATTTGAGACTAAGTAAAAAAAAGAACTCATCCTCATGATTTATAATAGATTGGTTGCTGAAAAAGACTTATCTAGCACGACAGGCTCGGAATACTTTATAATGAAAAAATGAATTCAAAATAAATCTTTAAAGATATCGCAAAATAATAGTTAAGAGATAATCACTCGTCTAATTGCAACATTTAAAGATTAAATTCTTGCTAATAAATCCGCCTTTAGTTTCTGGAATTCCTCGTCGGTTAGTACTCCTTTTTGGTGGAGATCAGCATATTTTAGCAATTTTGCCTGGACATCTTCTTGCTGATTTTGGGGTTGTGGTGCTTGTTGGAAATTTTGTTGTTGTAATGCTTCTATCTGTCTTTGCTGAGCTTCTATTTGGCGTTGTGCTTGTTGTTGTTGAGCATCGAATGCTTGTTGTTGTTGTTCCATCTCACGTCCGGCGCGATGTCTGGCTATACCTGCTCCTAATGCTGCTGAGGCCCATCTTCCTCTCATATTTTTTAAAATATTGTGTGTAACTAATATACTTTCACTAAAAGGCTCTTCTGAATTCTATAGAAAGATTTATTGCGTAAACATCCTTACCATATCGTATTATCGAATATGATGCTTGCATTAACTAACCTGGATTCGCAGGTGGGAGGTAGTTATGTATTTGGGAACAGATGGGTTACTGTTTTTTTATCATACTAGAATGATACTCTGCCATCTCTCTAATTGCTAAGTTATAGCTCTTTACATACTCTTTTAAAAGTTCTGTATTCTTCGCCAAAAGTTTATTTTGTATGTTCATCCAGTTGACCAAATTTCTAGTATACTCATTTGAATGATTCATCATATTTTCTGTATTTATCGTAGCTGTACTAGGTACCTGGTAGTATGAGTGAGAATTTGAAAGATATTCTTTTTGTAAAGAGATTGTACTCTCGTATGCGAGCTTCATAGATTCCATATATTCTTGCTGTAGTTCTGACATTGCCTGTACGTGCTGCTGCATAGACTTGGCAAATTCATCTGAAAACGTTTTATAATTTTCGTTAGCTACTTCATTCAACTTATTTGTCTGAACGTTCTCGACCTGTTTCTTTTCGCTTGTCATATACACACATCATTTAAGATGCTAATATATAGCCCTAGCTTTCCCATAATCAGAATAATCTACTAATTCCTACGCTGCTATTTCGATATTGCCTATGTCATTGCATGCAATTACGTTTCTTTTTCTCTAGCATTCATACTAGGTTATATATGTAATAATTATTATTCTGATAAGAAGTGACTGTGATTTCATTCAGTCTTTACTAGATTCTGTAGTTGTCCATTGAATTTTTCCATTAATAATCCACTTGGCACTAACCAGATCCACGCCATCTGGACCCTTTACCTGTGGAACATCAATTACCAGACCATCAAACTTCATTGTAGTTGATATGTTTGTCCCTACTAGTTTGTCTACAATATCACCGATTATTTGAGCCTATTGACCTGGAACATTTTGTTGATTCGATTTGGCATTACTACTTTTGCTCATGATTATGGCTTCTTATGGATAAATGATATATTATTCTATCAATTATAAAATAGATTCTTAATCCTGCACACCCAAGCAAACACTTTCCAGACTTCCCGAAGCAACTGCTAACAAGCAAACCTATCAGCTGAAGCAATATTCATGTCATCTGAAGGAATGAGTTGTATAGCCAATCGGACTTTTCTAAGTATCCATCAATTGACATTAATATATTAATATAAATCACATTTGAACTCTCATTTTATCAAGCTCCTGAATTATGCACCATTCTACACACTAATCCATTATGTGATTGAGGATAAATGAGTCATCGGCCATAATGATTGAGAGTAGCTTCTACATGCGCCTCAAGAGCAAAATAGCGTTTAAAATTATGTCATCAGAAGTTACATCTATGACTTGAGAAGTGAACCAATCGCTCTGATAATGAAATAATAATTTTCAAATAACAATTCTCATGGATTAATTGTAAATTCAAATGGTTTTGTAAAGCTAGCTGCGTGACCATTCTCTGATTGATAATTGAGAGTTGCGGTTGCCTTAGTTTGACCTGATGCAAATGCTTGATATATTGTTCCGGAACTTGGACCAGCTATTGTAACTTGATCACCTGGTTTTAGATGGAATGGAGGAGAAGATGTAGTACAACCTTGGGTATATCTTATGACTACATTATTGAGGAACTTTGCAGATAAAGGTGAATCACACACGCCAGCACTGAATGTTATTGTACCTGGGGATTTATTGACTACAGTTGCACCTACTTCGAATTTACTTGGAACTTTAAGTTTTGAAGGAGATGTGTGAATATTTATCAGATCAACTTCCTTTGAAACATTCTCATTCGCTTTGCTTCCTGTGGAATTAACAGGGAATTGTGAGAACGCATACTGGATCTGGTTTAACGACATGGTCAGAACACTAGATAAAAGGAATACGAAAATTGTTATGGGTACCACTCTTAATCGAGTTAATTTGAAAGTGGTTTGCATGACAATCTATTATTAGTGCATGTATTTGAGGATATCTCTAACAATACTAAACTGCTTCTCATGATATTTTATTGAAAATAAAGGAGGATTGAAGGAAAGACTAACGCTATGCACATTAATGACCGAATGGTGGTAGTAACCAAGTTTGTGCTACAGCATTAGACCAGGATGGTAGCGGACTGAGATCACCGGCTGGTTCTTGGGTAATCACGATATCTGTATAGGTTGTGGCATTATTCATTACTTCCTGAAATCTCAAGCCTCCAGAATTCAATATTTTACCCATACTTAGCGCATAGTCTGAACCTTTTGAAGAATCATCCACAAGCCAGGCCTCAAAAACTTTACCGGAGTGAGGAATATAGTTTGTAGTAATACCGACATCAATTAAATTGCCGTTTGTACAAACGTCTGCTAGTCCAAATATTGTGCCACCATATCCTATTAAAGCACCAGTCTGGCATTTTATTGGTTTAGTCTGTGCATATTGAGGAGTTTGAGCGTACACTTTGACTAGAACGGGTGACATTGATAGTAAAGCTAGAGTTGTCAACATAACCGCTGCAACGACACTTAATCGCATAATTCGAGTAACATTCGTAAGAATATAAATAGTATGCTGAGAGCGTTCCATTAGAGTAAATTCAGGTTAGTAATTAGCACCTACTAGTTTTTCGGTTAGGACATCATAATCCGATTTATAAGAATTGTAGACTTGTTGGGATCTTCAATCTAAAGTAGACCTAGGGAGTCACGGCTCAAGAAGTTATGGTATAAGATCTACCACGGTGTTGAACTTTTGAACTAGTCCTGGTAGGTCATTTTTACCTGTTTGTAGTTGCTTTATATTGGTTTGATTTATTCCAAGATCGAAAAGCTGCGGGAGCAGTGTTGACAGAGTTTTAATTCCACCGGACTGCGAAAGTTTTTGTACCTGTTCGGTTAGATTACCACTCTGGGGCAAAGTGAGATTGGCACCTGATTTTGTATCCAGCTCTCTGAATTTTTGTGATACCGCAGCGAGTCTCTTCTGCACATCTTGTACTAGTTGAGGTGATGATGCCTGATTCTGATTTTGTGCCTTAGCTTCTAAGTGAAGCGTTGAAATTGACATAGCCAGAAGAGAAATTATTGTTAATCCAGTTAAAGTTAATTTCATATTTGCTATCATAAGGGAGTTCCCTTTAGAAAGTTTGTAGGTACAGTATAAATTTGTTACTTGTAAGCATAATCTTGTCTAATTATAATTATAATTAGAATTGTAGATGTAATGAGGATGAGGATAGTGAATTAGAATGTCCTATATCTGATGTCATAACATATGGTAAAGATAGTTCGACAAAAATTTGCGTCTGGAGATAAATCCAATTCTAGCTCATCCACTTTATTACTACTTTTTAAATTTAAAAAACTCATGATTTTCTCCATCATCAATCGCAAACAAAATCAGTTTCGTCTATCTCTATCGAGCCGTAGATACCAGACATGTTTAATGAACCATTTCTATCAATAACCTTTTTGGCTTTCCTTAACCCCTCACCTTTTAATGTACTCATTACTCGCTTATTCAATCTGTCTGAAGGTGCATCTTTCCAGAATAACATTTGTTCCATATCGGAGTTACACAATGGAACTTGAATCTCTGGTTTAAAAGCTCGTATCTGACAATTCCAGACGTCCAAATCTACAATGATTCTTTTGGCAGTCTTTATATTGTTCACGATCACCGTGGTGGTCATGTTAGTAATAGTAATAGTATACGACGAGGTGATATTAAAGTCAGTTCAACATAATACTTTCATTTTTCGCTCTTTCACGTATGTATAATTCATCTTTAAATCTGTAGTCTGAATACTGCGGCTGTCAAATTTGAACCTATCATCGTTCACTCACTACTACCACTAGTTGGGAGTTCCAGCGAACACGGTATTTTTTCCTACTCTATTAAGATGTTATATGTTGTTCATCATCAATTATTGGAGCTGATTTTCCATCGAAAAAGCAGAGATAGTCAAGAAAGTCACGATCTAGATACTCCAGACTAGAAAGTTGTTTATTGTGATTCTGCTTGGTCATCAGATCATGTTCATTTTACCTATTCTTATACTTCTTTGATAAAACTACTAGTAAAAATATCTATGCCCTTTATAATGATCTTTGCTGATTCTGGTTGTTTCTTATCTAGAAATTCCTTCAGTAATTTTTCATCTATATTTTGGTAAATCTATGTGTATGCTGAATAGATCCTATCTATTTAATAATATACAATCTCACGTTACCAATTAGTTTCTTATTGTGTTGAGGAGTCTATAATATTCGGATGCAATCAGATGTAACACATGAAATATCTTCACTTTTCAATACTATGAATCCTATGTCGTAAGTTTAAATATTCCATCACTAGCCAGTAGTATACTATTAAATGAATGATACTCCTCCTGGTTGGAAACGAAGTGCGCTTGTTGGTCTCGGGGCTTTAGCTATAATCTTTTCGATACTTGTATTCATACACCCTGGAATGACTGTAGTCACACTGGTATACATTATGGGTATAACTTTGATCATTGTTGGACTTGAAAAAATTATCAGTGGAATATTTGAAAGACATGGATCAAAGTGGGGTACCGTAGGTCTGGGAGCACTGGCCCTCATTTTCGGTTCTTTAGCTATGGCATTTCCGATAAGTACAGGAGTGTTCGTGATAGTTATGTTGGGAGTTGGTCTGCTGTTTGCTGGCATATCTCATCTAGTATATGGGTTTGGGAATAAAGGAAGTCCTGGCTGGGCGAGAGGATTTAGCATAGGTGCTGGTGCCTTGGCTGTTATTCTATCATTTCTGGTAATGGGATCGCCCTACGCGGGGGCAGTAGCAGTTTCTGTGTTCGTGGGAATTGCACTGTTAATAATAGGTATAGAAATAATATTAGTTGGGGGTACTGGCAGAAGAATCCCAATGATGCCCTCGGATATAAAGAGGTAAAATTATGCTTTATACCAATCTACTTTATCCCAGGCCATCCAGGTCTACTCTGCAGCCATATCATTTGTGTTGATTTTCTTCCTCTTGCACTATACACTACCAGGCATAAACACAGTTTATTTATTTTGGTATAGCCAGTTCGATAATACCGAACACTATCATTGTCACTATTATTGCATTTACACTCAGGGAGTATGCGGGGATCTCTTAGACCTCTCCAAACGTGGAGTATTCAAGGACATTGAGAGTGAATTACACACCCCAGTTTTTGTGGGTTGGTGGAAGCGTTCTATTCCAGTAGAATAATAATGGGAATGAAAAAAGGCCATGACGAATGGCAATTTAGTAACGACAACAGTGGAAGCAACGACAAGGTAATTCAGTACACCAGCACGTTGCCGCAGTACGTCACTGAACAAAGGCAGAACTAACTTAGTAGTTTGGTCTTTAAACTTTCTAGACCACCTGTTATTACTCCTCGAATGTGACATTTTTTATGGCCAATTCAGTTGTATTTTTGGTCTGGTTGATTCTAGTTAAACTGTTTTGTTATGTTGCTGATATGTTGCACTGCATTACACTGTACATATACTGCCTATATAACTCTCCTCATTCATAAAAGGCGAAGACACTGGATGCTCTCCATTGTACTTCAAAGACAAGTGATTATGGTAATGGTATTGCCGTTCTCTGTGGTGATCGGTGATCCATTACCATACTTTTTGAATAATACTTGCGATTAATACTTTAGTGTCATTTTTCGCAAAAGTTGGTTTGCCACAAATTTGATTAAGGTTGTTTAGAATGTTTTACTGTACACGTTAAGGTTCACTGCTTTTGCGTCTTTTTTAGTTGATATTCAGCAATCATTAGATTTCCAACTATGTTCTCTAATTTCAGATCCGACCAAGTTCTGTATTCTGTATTCTGATTTGCCAATCTTCTTGACGATTGTTTCATAATGTAATCAGAAAATCCTAAATAATTATATATTTACTGGTAAATGATTTGATACTCATAGTCGATGATGATCAGGATATTGCATCTTTAATTAAGATCGGTCTTGAAAAGATTGGTCTTTTGGTATCTTCTTTTACAGATCCCTTGTTAGCTCTTGAAGAGTTCAGTAAGAAACAGTCAAATTATGAACTTGTAATTTCAGATATTAGGATGCCTAGCATGAATGGCTATGAGTTTGTAAAACAAATAAAGAAAATCAATCCAAAAGTAAGTGTAATACTTATGACTGCTTTTGAAATAGAAGACAGTGAGTTTCATCGTATCTTGCCATCAATCAAGATTGATGGTTTTCTTCAAAAGCCATTTTCCATGTCAAAGCTAAATGAAATGTTGGGAAAAATCAATCAAAGGCATACCGGATTATCATCATCGTCATAAATCCATGTCCTTAGGACATTCTACTTGTAGTATCGGTTATTATATATTGTTGTCCAAATTTTATAAAATGAGCTGGAGTGCAAGATTTAAAATGCCATCTAAGTAACGCCTTGAACCAAATTAATCAAGTGTTGTACTTACGTAGATGGTTACATTTCTAACTACCTACATGGTTTACACTTAGCCGCTTAGTCCATTTATCAAGACTTTCAATACTATCCTAGGTAGTCTTTATTCCTTTTCACTTTGTTCAACCAGCCTAGTCTATGAAACGCTGCTGCCTACTATTCAGAGGACATTGTTTGACCCAACCATTAACATAAAAGAGATGAATCATTAATTATGCAGATGTAATGAATTGAAGATTATTATTGGAAATTATATGAAAGTCTTCATATTATTGCAAATAGTTAGAAAGTGCATTCCCTTTCTAGTAGTCTTATAAATTCTCCGAAGTCGCTCATGCTTTATTTGTATTAAACCACATTCATGAAGAAAGAATAAATGTTCCTTGAAGAGTCCGTAAGGGATATTTGCCCTGTTTAAAATATCTACTTGTGGTACCTCATTACCATTAGTAATATTTAAAATAGATTCAAGTATGTCAAATCTGTCTCTATAACAACGTTGCATTTATACCACGACAGTATTTACAGTATAACGACGTGTTCCTTGAGAACTATAGGCCATATCAAGTCTAAAGATCAATATACAAGTGAGTACTGCAATTAAGAACGATCTTGTCACGACAACCATAGCCTTTTTGCCAATAGGCATTATTTGGTCTGCAGTCTGATTTAACAGAATCCTATTTAAGTCTAACTTAACCGTGTTAACTACTCATCAAATAAAATTATAATAATCAAAGTTTTATTATCTTAAATTTATCAAGAAGTGAAGTATGTAATTATATAACCATTCTTGAGGAATAATCCCTTTATACTACTTTGCAGTAAACGCGTTAATGTACAAACGATAACTGTTTGTCATATCGGCGACAATACTGTTGACTGCGCTCGCCTTTAATATTATATAAAATATCATTAGTCTCGATTAAATTGTATTTTGATACTAGGAGGTAGAAAATCTATTCCATTCAAAGATTATATACCCATTAATCTATTAAAATTTAGAAATATCTCATTATATTATGAAATTGTCAATCATGATCTTATGCGCAGATCCTATGGATAACGATTTTCTAAATTATTCAATAAAAGTTTTAGATATATTATTTAGTGAATATACGAATTTAGTATATTTAGTATGTATTACAAATTATGGATGATTGATATTATCATTCCTAACTGATTATTTTAAAATTCCTATACCGAATTTTTTATAAAAAATGTATTATATTATTCAGAGAATGATAACGAAAACAAGATTAATTTTCATGACAATGATCATAGCGTCATTGACACTTGGAATAGCAGCGGTAACGACTAACACTCAGCCTGCATCTGCTCAGAGCAGTGGCGGCGGAATGCCAAGCTATACACCACCAGGCGGTAGTGCCGGTTCAGCAAGTCCAGGAAATTCAACATCAGGTAACGGAACAAAGTAGGGAAAAAATACAGGTGTTGAATATGTATGAATAGAGGAAGAAACTACAGAATATACTTGCCCATGTCATCCGTCAGGCAGCACATGGTCAACATGTGCAAGTACAGGGTGTGATATAAAAGGTGGAATGGGCGAAGCCATGAATTCAATTGAAATAGGAATTATGATGTGGCAAAAGACATTCTTTAAGACCAAAATTGAATTGATGTCTGAGAAATTAAAGAAGAGGATGTAAGCAAGATGGAGTCAGGCAATCGATCAAGTACGAATTTCAAACCCACTTTAACCAAAACGAATTTCAAACCCACTTTAACCAACAAATTTTTGGTGGAAATTTTAGGGACATCTATACTGGTTTATGCAATAGCCTCTGCCGCCACGGTTTATTCACATAGCGGTCAACTAGGGGTGATCGGAATTGGGTTAGTTCATGCACTTGTATTAACTGGGATTATTTATGCAATTGGCTATCGTTCGGGTGCTCAGGTTAATCCTGCTGTGACAATAGGTTTATTGGTAGCCGGTAAAATTTCACATAAGGAAGCAATTGTCTATATAATTGCTCAAATCATAGGGGCAGTAATTGGAGCAGCAGTAGTTTACTCAATATTTGGTTCTGCCATGGCTGCCAGTGTAACATTACCTTCTGACAATAATGTTATAAGAGCACTAATTTTGGAGACAGTAATGACATTTACTCTAGTGTA
>JBEDUN010000172.1:0-48343 GCA_040414675.1 Nitrososphaeraceae archaeon
CCCAAATTCCTAATTGACCTGGTGCATCAACAGGTCCCCATACCTTAATTCCCTGATACGAACCTACTACCTGTCTTGAAGACTTGAAACCTGGATCAATTGGACCATCCATCTTTGAATAACTAGTACCATTACCTGTAAGTGAGATCGTTGTTGCGCCTCCAGGAGACGGAGTAGCTGCAGGCTGGGATGCTTGCTGAGAAGCAGCAGTTGGAGGAGTAGAGGTAATTGCAGGTTGGCTTGCTCCAGATGGTGATGGTACTTGAGATGTTGTTTTAGGTTTCGCTGTAGATGCTTTGGTTGCTTCCAATGCTTTCGCTCTTTGTTTCTTTACGACACAAAGCTGGTCGTGAATCTCCTTCATGCTCTGGAGAGTTGTTGGATTATAATGTACTAAAAGACAACCGCAATCTAGGCAAATATGCTCAGTAACCGAGGACATAGTTATATGTTCTCAAAGGTTATTTATCAGTTTTTGGAATTCTTTTGACGCTTGATCTATTTTATGGGCATTGATATACAAAACCATAAAAGAGTGCGCTAAGAAATGTTACCGCACTTGTCAGGACTTGGAGAGAGGCATTGGAAAGAAGTAATTTTAGTGCTACGCAACATTATCCCAGTCTATGACAAAGTAAATTCTGCAATTTCTTTGGGAAAAGATGTCAAATTTCGCCGTTTAGGGATCAAAGGTCGAATAGCTTCCAAGAGCGTAGTTTTGGATGCTGGGTCTGGATATGGCAATATGTCAAGAATGGCGTTGGAAGAAGCAGAGGGTGAACTTACGTTGGTAATGTATGATCCAATTATTGATATGCTAAGACATGCTAAGGAATCCTTTGATAATGATTTCTCAGCGGCATTGTCCTCAGGAATCTTTGAATATATGCCGTTTCAGAATGAAACCTTCGATGTTATACTCTGCGGCTACTCACTGCGTGATGCGATACATCTTAATCAGGCAATTTCTGAAATACATCGAATATTGCGTGTTGGTGGCTTGCTCATTATCGTAGATTTGGGTAAACCTGACTCATTCATTAAAAGAGTGCTTGTTTCATTTTATTTAAAATATTTGCTGAAAGTAGTTGCTTATGCTGCTGCTGGCAAAAAAGGATTGAAATTTGAGACTCTATATGGAACTTATTTGAAGTGGCCCCGAAATTCGCAATTGAAAGTTCTATTACAAATATTCTCCAAAGTCGAATTTTGTACTAGACTCATGGGGGGCGCCGTAATCGTAGCTGCGTACAAATAAAACTTATCGTATACAAGGTAGTATAATCTTAATCTCTATAAATGGGACTGAAGCCCCAAAATAGTCTAGTTCGAACTTTATCAATGAAGTAAAGTTAATTAGAAACAGTTCTTCTTTTCGACACATAGTCAATGAGCAGTAAAAGTAACATAAAAGAGATGTTTGATAGTACACTTGCCATTAATCAAAAGGTAATAACAGAGGAATCATCGAAGAAGCTTCTTGCAGAATATGGAATCAAGGTACCACCTTATGCACTTGTTACTACCCCAGGCGAAGCAGAAACCAAGGCAACAGAGATCGGCTTTCCGCTGGTAGCGAAGGTAGTTTCTCCTGAGATATTGCACAAAACAGATGTGAAGGGAGTTAAAGTTGGTATTGCATCAGGTTCTGAAGCCAAGAATGTGTTTTCAGAAATGTATGACAGATTATCTAAAGAATATCCAGTAAAAGGCATTCTATTAGAAAAGATGATGCCACCTGGTATAGAAATAATAGTTGGTCTTCAAAATGACCCTCAATTCGGACCGGTCATTATGGTTGGATTAGGCGGGATACTTACTGAAGTCTTTCAAGATGTATCATTTAGAGTTCTTCCCATTAACGATAATGATGCTGACGAGATGTTACGTGATTTGAAAGGCTCGAAACTATTGAAAGGTTTCAGGGGTTCACAAGCTGTTGATATTAGTGTATTAAAGGAGGCCCTTTTAAATATTGGTAGACTCGGCATCGATCTAGCACCCTATTTCGAAAGTGTGGACTTTAATCCAGTTATTTTATATCCTCGAGATTATTGTGTTGTTGACGCGAAAATCCTACTAAGAGAAAATATTGAACCTGAGATAGTTTCCAAGGCTAAACCAAATTCGAAGTATATGGATCTTTTTTTTAATGCAAAATCAATTGCATTGATTGGAGCCTCGCCTGAAGTTGGCAAGATAGGCAATTCTGTTCTAGAAAGCCTTGTCAAACATGAATATAAGGGTAAGGTTTATCCGGTAAATGCCAAGGGTTATCCAGAAATTATGGGAATAAAGGCCTATAAAAATCTCGAAGCTGTGTCAGATCCGATAGAGCTAGTTGTAGTAACAGTAGATCTGAAATTTGTCCCAGATCTACTTCGAGTGTGTGGATCTAAGGACATTCACAATATGGTAATTATTTCAGGCGGAGGAAAAGAGTTGGGTGGGGAGCGAGCGGCTATTGAGCAACAGATAAAGGATCTATCGAATAATTTGGGAATTAGAATTATTGGACCAAATTGCATCGGAGTCTTCAATGGAGATAATCGCTTAGACTGTGCTTTCCAAGGCCATCAAAGAATGTTACGACCCAAGAAAGGAGACGTAGCTTTTCTATCGCAAAGTGGGACTGTTGGGATTGCGTTTATGGAAACATCTGATTCCTTCGGTATGAGCAAGATGATTTCATATGGAAATCGATCAGATGTTGACGAGGCAGACATGATATGGTATCTTTCAGAGGATCCTGAAACTAAGGTCCTAGGGCTATATGTGGAAGGATTGGGAGATGGTCGCAAATTCGTAAATGCGGCAAAAGATGTAATTAAAGAAAGGAAAAAGCCAGTCGTCGTATTTAAGAACGGTCGCAGTTCCCGAGGCGCAAAACAGGCTGCTTCGCATACCGGTTCGCTCGGAGGGACTTATAAGGTTGTTAAAGGAGCCTTCGACCAGGCGGGTATCATCTCGGTTGATAGTTACGAAGAACTCACGGGATCACTAAAGGCCTTGACGTGGCAGCCTGTTCCGTCTGGCAATAGAGTAGCAATGGTGACAAATGGTGCGGGTCCAATCATTGCTGCTATTGATCAATTTGAAAGACTTGGCCTCCAGCTGGCCGAACTAACAGATGAAACGAAGAAAAAGCTAAATGATCACTATCCAGCAACTTATGTAATCGGCAACCCTTGTGATGTTACTGGTTCAGCAAACGCTAGCGATTACAAGTTTGCCATCCAAGCCTTCCTTGACGATCCGAACGTAGATATCGTAATGCCGTGGTTTGTCTTCCAAGACGATCCTTTGGAGGAAACCATAGTCGATGTTCTGAGTGATTTTCAAAAATTAATGAGAAAGCCAATTTTAGTTGGGGCTATGGGGGGTCCTTTCACTAAAAAGATTTCTACAGAATTGGAAGACAGAAATGTACCAGTATATGATTCGGTTACGACTTGGATCAGTGCTGCGGGCACACTTGCAAAGTGGGCCAAACTGACACAACACTAGTGACAGATCGCCTCCAAATTTTTAGTTAATTCCCGCTTAGCTAAAAAAATTCAATAGTATTGAAAGCAAAAGTTATTATATTTATTAAGACTAACTATATAGAAATGGAGAGCACACAACAAAGTCAAGTAATAACGATAACCACAAAGGCGGCAGAAAAAGTCGCTGAATTTATGAAACAGGAAGGTAATAATAATTTGTATCTTCGGGTTTACGTTTCTGGTGGTGGTTGTTCAGGTCTTTCATATGGTATGGGTTTCGAAGAAAAAGCAGAGGAAGATGATAGTGTAATTGAACAGAATGGTGTGAAGGTGTTAATCGATGGCTATAGTCAAAGATATCTAAAAGGAGCAAACGTAGATTATGTTGACAGCCTTATGGGCTCAGGATTTAAAATTAATAATCCAAATGTTACGAAGAGCTGTTCTTGCGGACATTCATTTAATACAGATTAACTAGCAAAATAATAAAGAAGAAGGAAGAGGTCTATTTAAGGCCAAAGACCCCTCAATCTTGTTGCATCTGCTACCTTCTCAATGGCTAAAAGCGTACTAGCCTTCCTCATATTTACTCCGTGTTTTTCATGAGTTTGATAGACATCTGCAAATGCCTTAGAGATGTTTCTGTCCAGTCTATCGTTCACATCGGATTCTGTCCAGTACTCTCTCCTAAGGTTTTGCAACCACTCAAAATAGGATACTGTGACTCCACCTCCATTTGCTAATATGTCGGGTATCAGCAGAATTTTATTTTTGAACAATGTTTCGTCAGCCTCTGGAGTTGTTGGACCATTTGCTGCCTCTGCCACGATTTTTGCACTAATTTTTGAGGCATTCTTATGTGTAATTTGGTTTTCAAGAGCTGCCGGAATGAGGATTGTGCATTCTGTCTCGATAATTTCTTCGCCGGATATAGTTTTGGTGTCAGGAAAACCTGAAACGGATCCATTCTTTTCCTTATGATTTCTAAGACTTTCCACGTTTAGACCTGATTTATTAAAAACCGCTGCCTTAGTATCTGAAACAGCAACTACTTTAGCTCCTAGATCTTCAAGTAATTGCCCAGCATACTGCCCAGCATTTCCAAAACCTTGAATTGCGACAGTAGCTTGTTTTAGATCGATTGCCAATTTTTTTGCTGCCTCCCTGACTGTAAAAGTCAAACCTCTTCCTGTGGCCTCGGCTCTGCCTAATGATCCACCAATTGCCAAGGGTTTTCCTGTTATTATTTCTGGCTGACCAAAATTTCCTTTAAGTGCAGAATATGTATCCATAATCCATGCCATCTCCTTGCCGCCTGTGTATACATCTGGGGCTGGGATATCAGTTCTAGGACCTATAATGTCAGCTATTGAATAGGCATAACGTCTCGTTAATCGTTCTAATTCTGTCTCGGACATTTCTTTTGGATTACAAATAATCCCGCCCTTGCCACCTCCATATGGAATGTCAGCGATTGCGCATTTCCATGTCATCCACATCGATAGTGCCTTGACTTCTTCTATGGTGACTTGAGGATGGTATCGAATACCACCCTTAAAAGGTCCTCTTGCGTCATTGTGTTGTGATCTGAAACCGGTGAAGACCTCTATTTTTCCATTATCCCGCTTGACAGGTAGTGAGACTGTTAGTACTCTTTTAGGATTAGCTAATACATCCCGCATGCCTTGCTCAAGATTTATTAACTTGGCTGCTTCATCCAATTGCTTAAGCGCTATTTCAAATGGGTTTAAGGTGACATCTGTATTTGATTTTGACATTATACTGTTTGAAAAATTCGATGTATTTAAGTGTTGAATATGGACGAGTCATATAATAGTCTTGAAGTTAGATTAGGATTTAATTAATCTCTGAAATGTGCTGTGTCCTGGACTAGTATTCATAAACTCCACTACGAGTGTTGCATTTTCTCAGATATCATAGTTCTCAGCTGATCTTCAGTGGTATTATCCGTATAAGTTATATCAAGTGAATCCGCTATTGCAGATAATTTCTCTTTCTCAGTGGATACAGGACCTGTTATTTTTGGTGAAACAAAACTGGAATCATCAGAATAACCGAAATTGCCATTTTGTATTTGACTTTTGAACATTTGGTGCGCTTTCTGGTATTCTCCGGCTGCCCTACCTAATGTTCTTGACAATTCGGGAATTTTTTTTGATCCAAATAGTAATATCAAAGCAAGCAATATTATTATCAGCCATTCAGATCCACCAATTTCCATCATGAAAGAACCGAATAACACTACTATATTCAAATTACGGGATTCCGATAATTATAACTTTGCTTCATAACAGGATCAGGTCTAGGGGTAAATACCAATAATATTAATGTCTGACCTATTTACAATAGTCTTTAATTTAACAGACTCAACCAGATATTAAGAGGAATATCACAAAAGATAAATGCCAGCATTACCGGAGTAAGTTAAATTCAAATGATCTACAGAAGGATTGATCATGAGAAGCTTAATAGGTTGCACGATTTCATCTTCATGTTAAATAAAGAATCAGAAAATGGTTCAGTTATTGTAGTTGAAGGGAAGAGAGATGTAAGAGCACTGACGAAAGCTGGTTTCAATGGCAATCTAAGCGTATTCAATCACTTTAGAGGAGTATCTGATTTTGTAGATAATCACTCATTAAACAAGAAGAAGATTATCTTATTATTTGATATGGACAGAACAGGTAAGCACCTGACGAGAAAGGTATTAAGCCAGCTACAGTACAGAGGTGGAAATGTTAGTTTGTTGTACAAAAAGAAGCTAGCTGGTATAGACAACGGCAAGATTAGACATGTAGAAGATCTTTCTTCTTATGCACCTTACCTTTCAGGCATTACAGGATCAAGACCTGATCTCTATTTTTATACATGACCAGAGCATTCTTCTTTCCTGAATATTGTCAAAGCACTTATATTCAAGCGATGACTCCGTAAATTCACTTAATAATAATGAGGTTATGAAATTGCCTAGTACTGGTATCGTAAAGTATCATGTTAAACTAAAATTCGAGGTTGATGGTTTAGTTGAAAAGGCCGATATTATCGGAGCGATTTTCGGACAAACTGAAGGCCTACTCGGTCCAGAAATGAACCTGAATGAGCTGCAAAAAGTTTCAAAGGTTGGAAGGATTGAAGTTAATGTTGACACAAGGTCCAATATGGCAAAAGGCGATGCTTTAATCCCAATGAGTACTGATATCTCGACTGCTGCACTGATAGCAGCTGCGATAGAAAGCATCGATAAGGTAGGACCATTTCAAGCAAAATTTGCCCTTGTTGGCATCGATGATATTAGGGCAATAAAGAAAAAGGTCATTGTAGACAGAGCAAAGAAAATTGTTCAAGATTGGGCAACAAAGACCATTAGTGAAGGAGAAGAAATGCTCAAGGATGTCTATGACGCCAGCAAGCCAGGAAAGTTGACAACGTTTGGCAAAGCTCAGCTTGCCTGTGGAAGTGGTGTTTTTGATTCGGATTGGATCATACTAGTTGAAGGAAGAGCAGACGTGATAAATCTTCTCCGAGCAGGCTTTGATAATGCCATTGCAATTGAGGGTGCGAAAATAGACGAATCTATTACCAAGCTCGCTGAAGGAAAGAGAGTAGTGGCGTTTCTGGATGGCGATAGAGCAGGTGACTTGATACTAAAGGAGCTACAGGGCATAGTAAAAATGGATCGTGTAGTAAGGGCTCCACCCGGAAGAGAGGTTGAAGATTGTACCCCATTGGAACTTGCAGAAATATTACGCGAGGTAGCTCCTGTTAGCATCCCTGACATTGTTACCACCGATCAACCGCAGCAGCAGGAGCGTAGGCATACTCATCGAAAAGAGAAACAGGACTATCCTGTGTCTACCGAACGCGAATTATCGCAGCATCCGCAAATGATACCGGCTACACATGAAGTTGACAATCAAGATAATCAGGAAATAGTTTCGATCGTTAGAGATGTTTATCCTCAAATAAATGAAACTTTAGAGGCCGTGGTTTTGGATGGCTCGTTGAAGATCCTATTAAAAGTTCCCGTGTCAGACTTGCTTAAACGCCTTGATGGCACTGAGGGTGCTAAAGTGTTGGTTCTAGATGGTATAGTTACTCAGAGGCTTGTGGAAGCCGCAAACAGGGCTGGCATTGAATATATTGTTGGACATAGAACTGCAGATTTCAAGAAACCAATGGATATAAAAATAAGAACATTTGGAGATATCGGCACCAGAAATTAGTTAGTTGTTGACCAAATGTCGGAAGTCAGCTTCGTCCATCTACCTACTCTGGCGGAATTGTTGGTGTTGGGTGCAGGCCAAAACTTCATCGAAATTAATACTAGCGAATTAGGAAAACGAATAAACAAATCTCAACAAGCTGCGTCAAAACACTTGTTGGAATTGGAATCCTTTGGATTAATCGTAAGAACACGGACCGGACAGAAATTCAAGATTCGCGTAACAGAGAGAGGATATAAACATATCGAAGACATTTCGTCATTACTGAAAAAAGCTTTAGAATCCCCGTCTCCAAGATTAATTGCATTTGAAGGAAGAGTAGTTTCGGGCATGGGCGAGGGCGCCTATTACATGTCTCTTGAGGGATACAAAACGCAATTCAAGGAAAAGCTAGGTTACCAACCATATCCCGGGACCTTAAACGTAAAATTATCTGAACGAATGTTTGCTAATTCTAGAATCGATATAGATCGATCTCCGTATATCTACATCGATGGATTTAGTGATGGATCACGGACATATGGGTGGGTTAAGTGTTATCCTGCTGATATAAATGACGGTAAAATACCGAATTCTGCAATTCTGGTTTTAGAGAGGACACATTATGATAATAGTCTATTAGAGGTTATAGCCCCCGTGTGTATCAAGGATTACTTAGATATCCAAAATGGGGACAAGGTCAAGATTAGTGTTCACACTAAAATCCCCAAATATTAGACTAAAAGGCTATCCACTAGATCCCGTAAATCGATTCTCCTAGTTCTTCTTTTATCTTTGAGCTTTTAATTCCGGGTACTGGAGTGTTTAATCTGATTACCCTAGTATTAAGATCCCTTTTTCTACAGTTTTCGGCGATTTCTTTTTCGCTATGGGTCTGATCATATCCTAATGCAATAATGTCTGGTTTGATGAACTCCACAGTGTCATAAAGTGATCTTTCGCTGCCAATTATAGCAAGATCAACAAAACTTAGAGACGATACTAGCTCCTTACGCAGCTCTTCATCATGATAGACCTGTCTGTATTTTTTTATCTTCTGTGCAGTTGAGGTTCGTGCAATCACCACCACCAAAACATCGCCGTGTGACCTTGCTCCAAGTAAGGTTCTAATATGACCCGGGTGAATCAAGTCAAACACTCCTCCTACCAAAACCACCTTGATGGCATCTCTTCCTATAAAAGTCAATTTATTAGTATTTCTCTCAACAAATCCTTTGGAGATTAAATCTTCTATCCTACGCATATAAAGGTCAGCTGGCAGCAAATAATGAGTTCTAATTCTTTCTAGCGGGGTTTGAGTGGGGTCTATCGAGCATATATATAGTGATACTAGAATGGCCTTATCTGTCGGATCCATCTACCAAAATGCCTGAACTGATATAGATGCTTTAAACATTTCATTTGTCATAGCATAATAAGATCTACTTACTCTCAATAAATACAAATCTCTTTCATTGACAATTTCAATAACTACTGCTCAATTAAAGCCAGATTTTTGGTCTCTCAGAAATAGAGGAATATTCTCAAAATAGGGGATCTAGGCTAAGGGATAGTCTGCTCTATCAGTAGTTTAGAAGGAATTATCTTGTCGAAAATTTTCATACTCTTCATCGGGTATTTTTAAACAATTAGTACCTAGAATAACTACTGGCTCAAATTTTATTTTACCTTTAGGCATTTTTGAACTGGCTTGCAAAGCCTCAATTCTAGTCTTTAGCGCATCCTTATGCGACTCGCATACTGCTCCAATCATGTATTCATTATTATCGTTATCCTGAAGTGAGAGTATATAGCTTGGCGGAACTGCACAGTTACCTTGGTTGAATCGGAAAGAACAAGATTTTGGTAAAGCCAAACAATATTGATTGATCGAACAGATATAAAACTAATTAAGTAATTAATCGGATAAGGCATATACATATCAAATTATACGAATTAAACTGAATCAAACAGATGTTGCACATCTCAATCTGAAATTGATTATTTGTCGTTCGAATTATCTTGTAACTCAGGTAATAGCTATAAATAATATTCAAAATGCTCTATTTCTTTAATTTATTTCTAATGAGAACAATATTCTTTTACCTACCGTCTAGAAGATAATTCTAGTGCTTTAGTTATATGAATAGTACCTGATTCCAAATCAAGAAAATATTATGCGATTCCAACCGGCGAGTATTGAAGGGTCAAATCACAAATCACAAGATTCGTGGATGAAAATATTCCAGCTTGTAATTCTATATCAATTTAAAATTATAGTGATAAAATATGATAGAAAATCGATATTCATACTTTATGTACCGGAATTGGGTAGAATTAGATATCAACTCTTGATAAAGCCAACGCTAACAAAAAGTAATCTTGCAATCCTCCTTTCTATCGCTACTATAGGGGTATTTCTATCGGTTATTTCATACCAGTATTCTACAATTACAGCAAATGACATATCGCGAATAGCATCTATGGATGTGCGTTCCAACGCAAAGATAGAAGCACATGATTTATCCCAGATTCTGGTGCATAGTATAGATTCAGTTACTAATAACCTTCAGGCTCTTACAAATGCACCTCCATTCCAAAACGTTAGTGATGTCAAGACTGGTCAAGTATTACTTAACGCGGCACAGGACTCTACCAGGCAATTAACTGATGGTTATTATTGGCTTGACAACGATGGTAGAATTATTACTTGGAGTAATATAGATTCCCCAACTCTGAAAAAATATAAGGGATTTAATTTAAGCGACCGCCAATTTTTTACCGTCCCTAGAAATATGAAAGTTCCTTACTATAGTAGCATCTTCGAGTCTCCTGACAAGATTCCGAGATTGTATATTTCTTATCCCTTACTCAATACTAACATGTCTGGCTCCACGACAAATGTTACCGGAGCAAATTCTGGAAACTCCACCCAGTCAAAAAAATTTGGAGGTATAATAATTGCCGCAATTAGTGTGCAGACTATAGGTAAATTCTTACAAAAAGGACTCTCACCTTACTTTATAAGTAGCTTGGGCCTAATGGACGAAAACGGCGTTTTTATCTATGCTAGAAATCATACGCTTGTGGGCAAAAACTATTTGTCCGATGAATTCCAATCTACGATTCCTGAAGATTCAAAAAAATCATACAATAACATTTTGAAACGATCTTTGGGAGATACCCCAGGCGCCGAAGATATCAATTTCCGTGGAAACACGAGTACTATTTCTTACCAACCAGTACTAATAAGCGGCAAACATCTTTGGACAATATTCATAGGTTCACCACATACGTTGACGAGTGATGTTGGATACCTAATTGACCAACAAAAGAACTTTAGCACTATAGTTGTTGTTACAATTGCTTGTATATCGATAGGCATGGCGTTTCTAATTTTATCCTGGAATCGAAGATTAGTAGCTGCCGTTAACACTAGAACTAGTGAACTTAAGAATGCTAATCAATCCTTGATTGAGTCTAATAGATTGCTTGCTACTGCAAATGAGCAACTCAAAGTCCATGATAGGATGCAGAAAGAGTTCATTAACATCGCAGCTCATGAACTGCGCACGCCGATAATGCCCATACTAGGAGATGCAGAGTATATGGAAAGACAGTTCAATGCAGGGACCGAACCTACTTTCCTTGACACCGAACAGATTAGATCTATTATTCGTAACGCAAAAAGACTTGATCGACTTGCATCGGATATTTTGGATGTCACAAAAATAGAAAGTAAGAGTCTTAAACTTCATAAAGAAAGGTTCGACCTAAATGACATTCTTGCGGCTGCAGTACAGGATGTTAAACAACAGATTTCAAATAATCCAGACCTGATCCAAAATATTCAAGTCAAATACAATCCCGTTAACATTGACATTTCAGCTGATAAAGGAAGATTGTATCAGGTAGTCTCAAATCTTCTCAGTAACGCACTAAAATTTTCTGAGAAAGGATCTATAACTGTGGAGGTCCACAAGTCGACAAATCGAGTTACAATCGCTGTCAAAGACACAGGACAGGGGATAGATTCTGAAATACTTCCTAGACTCTTCTCCAAATTTGCGACCAAATCCGAAAACGGCACTGGATTAGGTCTGTTTATATCACGAAGCATAGTTGAGGCTCATGGTGGAAAGATTTGGGCAAAAAATAATGATACTGAACATGGTGCAACATTTACTTTCTTTATCCCGTTAGATATGGGTTAATATTCTCTCATTCAACCATAGCCTGGCAAGTAACTGCAGTAAAATGATTTTAATAGAAACGGAATTATGACTCAATGGATTCATTAGACATTATATTGTTTTTTATCAATTTGGAGTGTCCGGTCTGCTCTTTATGATCAATTACATCGGAATAGAAAATGAAATGGGAGTCGCAATCTTGACAAATCCATATTATCTTCAGGTCATCTGGATGCATAATGAATATTGACCGCTAGCATTTCTTTTAAGCGATAGGTAACATATCTCATACTAATTTTCTTTATTTTCGAATTTCTAATCAATATTGAATTTATATAGATATTAACACAGCTTACCAGTACTTTTGACTTTTTTTGTAGATTATTCTTATATTCTTGTGCTAATAGACAATTTAAGGGCTTATGATTGTCAATATTCCTTGATGAACTCTTACCGTAAATAGTTTGATAGTTTGATAACATTAAATATTAGTAATTTTTTTCAATAACCATTGATCAACAATCCATTGGAAGACGAACGACCTAGGATCTTGGTTGTTGATGACGAGAAAGATATTCTTCGTATAATCAAACGGGACTTGGAATCATCATTTTTAGACAATGATATTGCATCACAGGACAAATTTTATGTAGAAACATACTCTAATGCTGAGGATGCTTTAAAAGCAGTAGAAAGTCACCCCGACGATTATTATGATTTGGTACTCACCGACATAAGGATGCCTAAAATGAACGGCTTTGAACTATATCGGCGTATCAAGGAAAAGAATTCATCTCTTAAGATAGCATTTATTACTGCGTTCGAAATAAATCAGGAGGAATTCAGCAAAGTTCTTCCGTCTATTAACGTCAAAGATTTTATTATAAAGCCAATAGGAATGGCAAATCTTAAGGTGAAATTAAAGTCAATGATTCAAAAATCAGCCTGACAAGTCCAAATGAGAGCAAACGTAGATCTAGCTTTTTAGTCTCGCTGGATGAAAGGGTTAGAAGATTAATTTGTTAATTTCTTCTATAAGTTCTCATCGTCAAAACATCTACTAAATATTTACCTACTCTTTAAATTCAAAGTTTTTTCATTACATTTTCCCAATGAATTACGATGATCTTAAAAGCATTTGGATCTGTGATGTTTGCAAATTCGACTTTTTATTTAAATCTGACGTGGAATCCCATATTGCAGAAACTGGACATAAATCTATCAACAAATACGATATGATGTCCTCGTTGCTTATTGAAACATAGAAAATATATCTTTTCTTTACTTAAGAACTTGATAAATTCGATAACGAGATTAACGATCCAAAAATCAATATTTCACTTGTTGTGCAAATCGTATCTCATTAATACTCCGTGTCTTCTAAATCCAATATTTTCATAAAAGGCTACATTCCCTTCAGAACAATCCAAAATGACCTTATAACAATTATGTGTGGTAGCGAATTCAAGTGCTCTTCTCACCAATGCTGAACCAATACCCCTACCTTCGTGACCTTTGCGAGTAACAACATCCTCAATATGACCGACCTTTCCACAGTTATGAATAAATTTTTTCTCAATTAATATTGTTATTGAACCCACAACACTTCCGTCTCCAAGCACCGCAACGAAAATTTCGTGATATGGATCCATCCTAATCAAATTAAGCAGCTGTAAAGCTTCATCTTGGTCGATTCCAGACACATCAGATAAGTTGGACAAACTTTCAAAAAGACCATTATATAGGTCAGCCTTATCTAATTCGCGAACCAAGATGTGATTGCTTCCAAAGTTGGACATATTTTAATGACCGCTTCTACAGGTATTAATATATCATTTTCCTCGAAGATATATTTCCTTCATCTCACTCATCCATTTATTCTTATTTGCAAAGATTCGCTTCTTTTTACGAGACCTACACTCGGACATGGCATATGCACATAGTATCGGAAAGTAAACTGAAGCATCACCATATACGATTACATTACCCTCGTGAGAAGTCTTGATTTTGCCCCAACTTTTTCCTTCCTGAAGTGTAGCGCCAGACAAACCACCCGTATCAGGTCTTGCATCAGTTAATTGGATAATGTAATCATGTCCACCTTCCTTTAATTTTAGTATTTGATACAATGCAGGACCAGTTTGTTGAAAGAAATTTTTTGGAACGCCTCCGCCCAATTCTAGCGCTCCGGATTTGGGGGATTTCCACAGAATAGCTGCAGATTCGGCAACATCATTTATAACGCAAAGTGGCACGTCACGTTTCTCGAATAGCAGCGGTAACATATTCAGACCTATAGAAGAGTCACTAATAGCAGGTATATAAATTGGAATTTCGTTCTCAAACGCAGAAATTGTAAAAGATTTCTCTGGAAAACGCGAATTCTCTTTGGCAGCTTTACCAAGGGCGTAAGATATATCGGCAGTTGAATTATCATTGGAGACGCCTTTTAGACCATCTCTTAGAGCGGCCTGCACAATGATATCTTGTGCCTGCAAAGTTCCTCTTTCCTTAATGTAGACATCGTATATTCTAACAATTTGCTTAGAATAAAGGATGTCGTCATCCACATTGAAATGTCCTTGACGTACAGGAAGCCCGTATGCAAAATGCAGATCGTGGTATATATTTGCGCCAGTGGAAACGATCCAATCTATGAATCCCTTTTCAATCATGCTCTTAATCGCCACACCCAATCCAATAGGAGTCATGGCGCCGGAAAGAGTCAGACAGATCGTCGATTCGCTATTAATCATATGCTTTAACATCGAAGCTGCTTCTGCAAGACGTCGAGCATTATAACCTGTTGAACCGAAAAATTCTATCAAATCCATAATAGTCATATTCTCTTTAATGCAAGGTGGATCAATTTTTTTACCTGTGAATGCATGATAGTTATTATCCATTTGCGATACACAATGCCTCCTAGTTTTAAAAATCATACTGAAGTGTAGATGAAACCTCTAGAGATCTCAACTAAAATAGATCTAGTATAGCGTCAGATGGAAGGTATTAATATTATATTTCAATTCGGTATACACTACAGAGCATATGGCGAAAAAGCACACTAAGAGAACTAAACATTACACTAGGAAAAACAATAGAAGAAGTTTGTTTTTGACTGATCACGTAATTGACTATTCTGACGTAACCGGTGACGTTAGCTCAACTATTGCATCGATGTCTAGTTCTGGAGGCTTTGAATCAAGAAATCTAGCGTCAGCTGTGAATATCCTTCGATCAATGCAAAACGATAACAATTGCTCTCGATTTCTTTCATTTGTTGCTGCAATCATCTCGACTGGAGCGAGAGGAATAATTCGTGATATGTTAAAGCACAAAATGTTTGATTGCGTAATAACTACTTGTGGGGCTCTTGACCATGATATTGCAAGAGCAGGTGGAAAGTATTTTGCTGGGGAATTCAACATTGACGATAATCTTTTACTTAATCAAAGAATACACCGTTTGGGTAACGTGCTGATCCCAAATGAAAATTACGGACCATTGATCGAACAAAAAATGCAGAAATGGTTATCCGAATTATATAACGAAAGTACCAAAAAAGAATTTTCAAGCTCAGACATCACTAGACTCATAGGTAGCAAATTGAACGAGAGTTCGTTTCTATATTGGGCAACCAAAAACAACATTCCTGTGATTGTCCCTGGAATTGTTGACGGTGCAGTAGGAAGTCAACTCTGGCTATTCTATCAGAACCATAAAGATTTCAAGCTGAATTTGCTTAGTGATCAGTCAAAGTTATCAGATATTATATTTGACGCAAAGAAAACAGGAGCTTTTATGATAGGTGGTGGAATATCCAAGCATCATACACTCTGGTGGAACCAATTCAGAGGGGGCCTAGACTACGCAGTATATATAACCACATCAAACGAGTGGGACGGTAGTCTAAGCGGTGCAGAAGTAAAAGAGGCAATCTCTTGGGGGAAGGTTAGAACTGGCGCGAAACAGGTCACTATTCATGGGGAGGCAACAACGTTGCTGCCTTTCATTTATGCTGGAATGGTAGGTTAGACTATTCCGAATCCTATAGTGATGATTTTATCATTTAACTTTGAAAAAAAGATCTTTTCTTCTGAGTATTGGTCATGATTGTGTTCTATATTTTCAAGTCGGATGCCGGAGCTCTAATCCGGTCGCACCGTTCAATAAGCAAGCGAAAGTTGGAATAAAATGTATGACAGTTTTTCTTTAAATTCTGAGATTTAGTGTGAATGTCACGAAATATTTTTTCGGGCCTTATGTGCTCAGCTTGTATTTCTTCCTCATACTGAACTAACCACTTTTCGATCAAATTTTCAGTGACTTCAAGATGAAATTGGATACCAATAGCTGTCCCGATCTTAAATGCTTGGATATACTGCTGAGTAGAAGCGAGAATTTTGCCACCTGATGGAAGATCGAATGTGTCGCCGTGCCACTGAAATACTTCCATATTGGAATTATTTATCCCATTGAAAATTCCACCTAACCCATCATTAGATAACTGAATATTATACCAGCCTATCTCCTTCTGATATCCCTTATACACCCTCCCGCCGAGAGCAGAAGCAATCAGTTGTGAACCTAAACATATTCCCAGGACTGGCACATTATTCAGTACGGCATTTTTTATCAGTCTCTTTTCAATTTTCAGGTATTCAAAATCATCATATGCGGACATTGGCCCTCCTAAAATTATTATAGCCTCATACGATTCTGGAATTAGATTATTCGGAATCTCCTCTGCGTGTACATTGTGTATTTGGTATTTATCTGTCAAAAATAAGGATTCGAGTACTCCAAGTGTCTCGCATTCAGTATTTTGAACCGAAAGTATTCTTTTAGTCAATTGACAAGTCCACAGATCGGTGAGAAATGTTAATTGCTTAAAAATTTATCTTGCAGAAGGATTATTACTATAGAGTGAAACTCTCCATTCTTTTGTAATAGTTACGTGGATTATTACTCTTAAAGCTGCACATATAATTACTATTAAAGCTGCAAGGTTTTTGCGTAATGTTACCCCTCTTAAAGAGGATGTCCGTAACTAAAACCTTAAATATACATTGTCAAAAAACAGACATACCAATTATACTTATTACATACTATTAGCAGAAATTATAAAATAATGAGGTCACCGAAAGTCATAATTGTCTAATCTTTAGCAAACAATAAGTAGTTAGATTTGCTATTCCATCCATGGAATTTTTTGATACGAGTATAGTGGAACATATTGAGATGAAGATGATAAAGCCCTCACAATTCGCTGTTAGAAATAAGTTTCAAAA
The DNA here is from genome assembly GCA_040414675.1 of Nitrososphaeraceae archaeon. GTDB lineage: Archaea > Thermoproteota > Nitrososphaeria > Nitrososphaerales > Nitrososphaeraceae > JARBAU01. The sequence goes on from JBEDUN010000172.1 coordinate 17,199, forward strand.
AATTTCACCTGAAGATGACAGCTTAGTTGTCAGTATACGAGAACATGGATTGCTACAGCCTATTCTTATAAGACCGCTTGCTCAAGGCTTTGAAATTGTCGCAGGACATAGAAGGTATCAAGCCTGCCGATCTCTTCGCTACCGTTTTATACCTTGCAAAATACGGGAGATGTCAGACAAGAACGCATACGAAATACAACTAACTGAAAATATGCAGCGTAAAGCTATGGATGCGATAGAAGAAGCCGAAGCATTCAGAAGATACGTGATTGACTTTGGATGGGGTGGCGTCAGTGAGCTTGCCCGGAAGATTGGTATGAGTGAAGAATATGTTTCACATAGGATTCAGCTTCTGAAATTGCCAGATAGTCTTAAGGAACGGATAGCTGCGAACCAACTAAATGTAAGTTGTGCGGTAGAACTTTCAAATATCCCATTGGAATCTCGGACTGAGGTAATTGAACAAATATCTGATAACAATCTCACGGTTAGACAAATAAGAGAGATAAAGTCCCATCTCAGAAATGCTGAAGGAACTACCAGTTTCAAAAGCTCGAATGAACTCAATAAATCGATTCAAGTCTTAAAAGTCACCAAAAAAACTACCTTAGCATTAAAGATATTGCTAGCTAGATTGGACAACTTAATAGATGAAATACATGAAACTGTAGAACCTGCTCAACGATGTGAAGTGATAAATTTTTTGATGGAAACTAGATTAAAAGTTCATGGCATGATTGATGATGCGATCAGATTCAGAAATTCGAATTCTAAGATTAGTGAATAATTCACCATATGTATAGTTGTAGATAGGTTTATTGACCAGCTCACCTGCCAAGAAATGGAGGAATCCATTCACTTAAGAATTTCTTGTAATCATCTGCAGTGTGGGCAAGTGCATGAGTTGATAATTCTTTCATGGGTATAAAGTCATACACCTCGTATGATTGAATAATGTCTCCGAACAAATTTCTATATATGTCACTTTCTTCGTCAGCGATCTCTTCATTCAGAAAGCATTGAATGGTGATCCAGTCGTGTCCCCCTCGAGTTCTACCACAGTAAAGTACGAACGGAGCATCGGCCAAGTATTTCTTTAGACCTTCAATGCGTTTGGGAAGGTGTTGTGAAATCTTAAATCTAAGAAGAGCGACCCTAATAATTCTCCTCTTAATTTTGCTCGAATCCAGAGAAATAGTGTAGTGGGATATCACTTTTTCTTCCTCTAATCTAGTAATTCGAGATTCTATCTCATCCTCCGTCAGATTATATCCGTGGTCTCTGAGATAGTCCCATAATTCCACGGTGTCCTGTTTACAGTTCTTACTTAGCCCTGATATGATAAATTCATCGATAGTGTCAATCATGAACGGTATTGTATTACTATCTAAGGATATAGAGATTTTTACGCCGTCCAGGTTTTGATTGAATTTTTGCTCTATATATAAATATATGAAGATCGTTGGTGTGGTAATATTGATTCCTATACTTTCACGGAATATTATTTGGTGTAGGACTAGTGATTGCGATTGTGGTAACAGCCTTAATCCATACGAAATGCAAATGGCTCGGAACCAAAAAGACATTCGAGTGGTATTATACCGCGGGTCGCAATGTCAAAAGCGGACATCTAGCTGCATCAGTTGTTTCATCTTGAACATGGGCCGCTACCTTGTGCAATCATCAAGTGTAGCTTATCAATATGGAATTAGTGGCCTATTCTATGCCGCTGGTGCCAGTATCCAAATAGTGCTATTTGCAATTCTGGCTATAGAAATGAAAAGGATGGCGCCTTCATCTCCTACTTTTCCCGAGATTATATATCATAGGTTTAAGAAAAAAGCTCACTTAATTTTTCTACTCTTTGGGCTCATGACTAATACCATCGTTACTGCGATGTTAATTTTGGGAGGAGCAGCGGTAGTTAGTTCGCTACTAATGCCAGTAGGGGTTATACTTTCTTCGGTGGCTTAAAGGCGACGTTTTTTTGCAGAGTATTTGAATTCGGCATTTTTGGCGTAATATTAATTTTCGTAGTAGTGATTTACTTTACAAATCACGATGTAGGAGGAATTTCAGGCTTATATCACAAACTCACCACTGCCGCAATATTCAAGCCACTAACTGGAAATTCAGGAGGAGCCTTTCTTACAATTGCCTCGTCTGGGGCCCAAATATTTGGGATCATTAATATAGTAGGTAACTTCGGAAAAATTGAATGGACAAACGACGCTGAGGACTCGATTGACGACGAACTTGCTATGAAAATTGAGGAGACAGTCCGGAGGATGTTGAGTAGCATACTTATAAAAATTGATATCTACAAATGCGAAAGGATCGTGAAGCTTGGAGACCCCGTTAGCAAGAGCATCGAGGTTGAGGAGAAGAATCATGCTGAAATGATCATATTAGAGCACGTGGATTAGGGAACACAGCTTTGAACTTCTATCAGTAGCAAAGTTGTAGGAAGGACAAGCATACCGGTTTTATTGATAAATTCGCACGATTACTCGAATAGATGAAATAACTTACAGAAAGAAACTGCTAATCAGTAATGCAAATACCTCCGCTTTTTAGGAGGACTGTATTAATTGTCTCTCGGAGGAAATTGAAACACGCGCTTTTTCATTTCATTTTCAAGTCTTGAATCTTATCCCATACTCCGACTAATTCAAGGCGAGTGAAAGGACAAATAAGAGTTTGAAATGAGGGTCCCACACGAAGAGAACATAATATGTCTCTATTAGTAGACGTCGGCTAACTAGCATGTCCAATTACTGGAGGAGTATGAATATGATTTTCTCATTTAAGTAATCTCTTGTTCGAAAGACTTTGGAACGGTAGTTGCCGTGCTACAGTAACGCGATTAATAAACTTGAATAATTTGAAAACCGTTAAAAAACACCTCCACAGATTTAGCTTGACTTGATGGAAGCATTTCATTCATTCCTCCCAATAATCTCTGCTGTTGCACCAATAGTTGGATCTGCTACGTATACAACTGGAAATCCAGCACTAGATTTCTTCTATGCTCTGTTTAATGGTATTTCTGAAGTTCCACTGTTTAGTTCTCCCATAACCGGAATTCTAATCGTTTCAGGAGTATTTTTGGCATCTCGAAAAGCTGGTGCTATGATGGTCTTGGCTGGTCTAATTGGAGCCGGTATGGCCATTATATTTGGTGCATCCTATACAAATGTAGCGTTTGGACTTTTTGGATATAACTCCATCTTGACCGGTATGGCTTTTTGGTCAGGTCCGTTTGTAAAGTCAAACAAAGCTACTTTCTGGTTATCCGTATTTGGCGCTGCAATAACTGCCGTAGTATGGCAGGCTTTTGCTCACTGGATGGGCGATATATTCGTCAACGGTGGTCATGGATGGGCTATACCAGGGTTTACCTCATCATTCATATTTACGACCTGGGCGATGATGTATGCTACTAGAAGATATGGTCATGACATATGGCCAGAAGTTCCTCCACCGGCTAAAGAGGTGTTAATTCCTGGAAGTGCCAATCCCGTACCTTCAGCCCCGTTTAAATGGACTGCTAAGGAATTTATGGTCGCGACATTGAAAGGTGTTTCACAGGTCACGTTTGTAGAGAATTGGAAGACAGGTGTCTTTTGGGTTGTTGGGCTTACATTAGCGTTTGAACTTGCTCCTATTATAACAACTGCAACTGGGGTGCAAATTCGCCCCTGGTGGACCAATGCTTATACGGCTGGGTGGAATCCCTTGTCTCCTCTCTATCTTGGAGGATTAATGGCACTAATTGGTTCTGCGATAGGGGCAGCATTGGCCATACTAACGAAGCTGCCCACTGCAGAAATTAGAATAGGTCTTCACGGATTTAACCAAGTCTTGGTAATGATTGCACTTACTTCGTTTCTGCCTCTGACTCCCGCGACCTTCTTTATGGCCATACTAGCTACTGTAACATGTTCGGTAGTTGTAATGCCTGCTCTACAAAGATTCTTTGGAACGTGGGGTCTTCCGGCATTAACAGGTCCATTCGTGTTTACTGCTTGGGTTTGGATGATTGCAACAGCAGGATTAATGCACATTCCTGCGGGTATAGGATGGTCAAGACCCCCGGGATGATGCTAATTATTCGTAAAGGGTAGATCGATATGGTCACTGTTTCCGACCGTTCATCCAAAGAAATTTAAGCCAATATCTTATTTACAATTATTGAGCAGACGAATATGATCAAAGATATATTTAGTTACTTAGAATATCATGATTAGTGCGCTCTTGTGATTCCTGAACAGTTTGCGACGTTTTTGTCTGATTCCAAAGACTTGCTTAGTTCAAAGTCTGATTCTGAAAAGATCTTGCATTATATCGATTGGTGCAAAAGCCATGACTTGGAGGAAACAATTATGAGACTAAGCTCAGAAACAAAAGGGGGCTGGGGTAAGAACCTTCAATTAGATTTCACAACGAATAGAATAATTGTGAGTCGAAAGGGAGTATTAAGGAAATTTGTGGACATGGGTTATGTCGCCGGTATGGCTCCTCTCCCTTTTCTCATATTAAAAAACAAATTAAGGGAATCTGATTACGCCTCCAAATCATGTGTTATAAATCCAGCTGCACTGCTTGACATTGATTCAAGTTTTTATATCGAATATAGTAAAATAGATGGATTCATTTTGAGAAAGGGGATAGAAACCACTATTACCAATATGATAGGCAGAATGATACAATCTAATTTCATTACGATTCAAAGTATTGGTAAAGTCTACGAATTCACACTCCCCGTCAACAAAAACGGAAACTATGAGCAGATTGCATTCTGGCTTGGAGTTGTGGTTCCGATTAAAATTTCTTCACATTGACCAAGAATTAGCCGACGTCTACTTGTCATAACTTTCGGAATCAAATTCTGACCAGCATTAATTTATGTCACAAGCAACTTCTACACTTAAATATTTCAGCTCTATTGTAATAATGAGGTTATAGAAAAATTGATGTTAGCACCAAGAGAAATGGAAAAGATGGTGATTTGGACTGCTGCACAGATTGCAGAAGGACGAAAGAAAAAAGGTGTAAAACTTAACTATCCTGAAGCCGTTGCGTATATTGCAAACTTTGTTGTTGAAGGCGCAAGAGAAGGCACGAGTGTAGCTGATTTAATGAAATCAGCTAGGGAAATTTTAAAGAGCGGCGATGTGATGAAAGGAGTTCCCGAAATGATCCACACAGTTCAGGTTGAAGCTACGTTTCCAGATGGTACCAAGCTAGTTACAGTACACGATCCGGTACATTAGGTGATTTTAATTGATTGAATCCAAAAAAAAGAGTATTAAAAAAAACAAACTAGGGAGACAGGTCCTATAACTATGATTCCTGGAGAATATATCCTGTCACAGAGTCCAGTTAATTGTAATGAAAATAAAAAGACAATAAAGATCACCGTAAAGAATGCTGGAGATAGACCTTGTCAGGTTGGTTCGCATACTCATTTCTTCGAAGTGAATAGGGCGCTAGACTTTCCTAGAGAAAAAGCATTTGGGTTTAGATTGAATATTCCAGCAGGTACTTCAGTGAGATTTGAACCAGGCGATTCTAAGGAAGTAGAACTGTGTGAATTAGGAGGATCACGTGTAGTGCATGGATTCAACGCACTTGTAATGGGAGGACTGAATTCTACTGTGGCAAAAAACGCGGCAATGGAAAAGGCGAAGAAACAAGGATTTAGAGGAGCATAACAGGAGAAATTTAGAATGGTTCTCAAATTAACTCGCAAACAATATACTGACTTGTTTGGTCCAACGACCGGAGATAAGGTAAGATTGGGAGATTCTGATCTATTAATTGAGATAGAAAAGGACTTGATAACTCCTGGAGATGAATGCGTGTTTGGTGGAGGTAAGACTATAAGAGATGGTTTGGCACAGACACCTGGCGTTACAAATGCTAACGGCGCACTAGACTTTCTAATAACAAATGCCGTTATATTGGATCCTGAAATCGGAATAGTAAAGGGAGATATTGGCATAAAGGACGGAAAAATTGCTGGTATCGGCAAGGCAGGGAACCCGAATATTATGGATAAGGTAAGTAAGAATATGGTAGTATCAGCATGCACAGAAGCAACTGCTGGGGAACATACAATTTGCACTCCAGGACATTTTGATACTCATGTCCATAACATCTCTCCCCAACAATATATCGATGCCATAAGTGGAGGGATATGTAACATGATAGGTGGAGGTACCGGACCTGCTGATGGTACTAATGCCACAACATGTACACCTGGTGTATTCAATATGAGTAGGATGTTAGAATCTATAGAGGATATACCAATGAATTTTGGATTCCTTGGTAAGGGTAATGATTCACATCCATCACTTGCAACACAGATGGAACAGATAGAAGCCGGAGCCTGTGGGCTAAAAGACCACGAGGATTGGGGAACAACTGCCGCAGTCTTGGATGCATCGCTCAGAGCATGCGATTTAACCGATACTCAGTTAGCAATACATACAGATTCCATTAATGAATGCGCATACGTAGAAGACACTATTAATGCAATAGATGGACGAACATTACATACCTATCATACAGAAGGAGCGGGTGGCGGACATGCCCCTGATATCATGAAGATTGCTGGAGAACCCTTTGCGTTACCATCATCAACAAATCCCACAAGACCGTATACTACGAATACTATAGCCGAGCATCTTGATATGCTGATGTTTTGTCATCACCTGAACCCAAGTGTCCCAGAGGACGTACACTTTGCAGAATCTCGTATCAGAGCAGAAACTATTGCAGCCGAGGATGTATTACATGACGAAGGTGTTCTGAGTATGTATTCCTCAGATAGCCAAGCAATGGGTAGAATAGGTGAAGTTGTGATAAGAGCGTGGCAGACAGCAGATAAAATGAAGAAAATGAAGGGTAGTCTGAAAGAAGACTCGGAGGGTAACGACAACTTTAGAGCAAAGAGGTACATTGCGAAAACCACAATAAATCCTGCAACCACGCACGGAGTTGCAGATTATTTGGGTTCACTTGAAGTAGGAAAATATGCTGATATCGCAATGTATTCGACAGCCTTCTTCCCAGCAAAGCCAAAAATGATATTCAAGGGAGGATTCATTGCGTGGTCAATAATGGGAGACCCTAACGCTTCGCTTCCGACCCCAGAACCAGTATTCTATAGACCTATGTTTGGAGCACTCGGAAAGGCTGTTAAGAAAACATCGTTCACATTTACATCGAAGGCTGCAGTGAAGCTTGGCGTCCCAGAAAAGTTAGGATTAGAGAAAGTAGTTTTACCAGTAAAGAACTGTAGAAGCATTAGCAAAAGAAATATGATGTGGAATGACAAGACTCCAAATATAACTATTGATCCTGAGACATATGAAGTAAAATTGGACGGTAAGATTGCTACAGTTGATCCGGCAAAAGAACTCTCTTCTGCCCAAAGGTACTTCATGGCATAGCTTCGACCAAGATAAACTCAATTTTTTCATTTTTGAAGTTTTCAATATCTTTATTTTTGTCTGTTTGACAAGTCTTTTCGATGTCAAATCCTAATTTTGGTGTATGGAGGCCGATGGCGGAAAGTGTTGAATTCAATGCTCTCGAATCAAATTCTAATGCGGTTATGGCTGTTGCCGATACGGTGCGAACTACTTTAGGACCCAAAGGATTAGATAAATTATTAATCGATCAAGCAATGAATAGGCATGTTTCAAATGATGGGGTAACTATTCTTCTATCATTAAGGGCAATACATCCTGTAGCGCGCATGATCGTAGAGATTGCCGAGAGACAAGAGGAGCTCGTAGGCGATGGAACTACGACAGCGGTTGTAATGGCCGCAGAAATGATCAAGGAAGGAAAGAAATTGGTAAAGGAACTTGGTGTACATCCAACTAAAGTTGTTGAAGGAATAGATAGTGGAGTCCAACATGCCTGCTTATTGTTGGAGGACGAGTCCAAAAAAATCTCAATTGAGGACGTTATGCTAGAACAAATTGTGAAGACTTCTCTCTCTTCAAAACTGGATGGTAAACAACTTTCGGCTTTTGTTCTTACTGCACTGAGATCAGTTGGGGAAAATGCAAAGTTTGATGGTTCGTTTGACTTTGACAAGTCAATTATGGTAATAAGGAAAACGAATATGGAGGATCGTATCGTAAATGGGATAGTCCTAGAAAGAAAAAGAATAGATCCAGCAATGCCTGCCAAAATCAATCAAGCAAGAATTATGATCGCGAGACTAGATCTAAAGCCTATAAAAGAAGCGTGGCTGAGAGAAAATAGCAAATATCAAGAATTGATGAGCATGGAAAATGATAGGATTGAGAAGTCAAAACGACTAGTTGATACGATGATCTCAACAGGTGCCAATACCTTTTTGCTTGCTTCATCAGAAATAGATCAGGTAGTTGAAGACTTGCTAGTTAGTCATAATGTCTTTGCTGTACGTATATCTACAGAAGAAATGGATTACATGTCCCGCTATACAGGTGCGAAGATAGTTAGAATGATGGATGATTTATCCAAACCTGACATACTTGGTAGGGCAGACCGTGTCTTTGAAGAGGAAGATAATGGGATTGTGTGTATTGAAGGCGGAGCAGGTAAGAATATGGTAACGCTAGTGGTCTCTGGATCAACTAAGGAAACCTCTCTTGAACGGTGGAGGGCAGCTATTGATGGTGTGAATGCTGCTGAAGCTGCATTGAATAAGGGAGTTGTAGCTGGTGGAGGAGCTGCAGAATTGCATGTTATCGAGCAGGTTAAAAATATGAGACTTAAGGGTCTCGAACAAGTTGGACTTGAAGTCGTCGCATCAGCCCTTGAAAGCATAATGAGACAAATTCTGTCTAATGCTGGATATAATGGGTTGGAGAAGGTAATGGCTGCAAAGGCCTCACCCAGTGGTTTTGGAATCGATATCGATATTGGAGAACCTGTTGATATGTGGAACAAGGGAATTTTGGATCCATTACTAGTAAAAACTATGGCATTAAAGGCCGCCGGCGAAATAGCAAAATCCGTTCTGCGTATCGATCGTAACCTTGCAGCTGAAAATCTAGACCCTCAGACAGTGTCTGAAACAAAGAGGTGAATTCTAGCTTTGCTTATCCGTCATTGTGTTGAAGAATCAAATGTTGATGAAAACCTGCATGTTATTGATCCTACTCAGACAAGACATGTTGAATTAGTTGCTGGGAAAATCAAATCGATGTCCGGTTTGATAGACCCAGCGTCTCACCTTAATTTGGATTTTCCAGATCACAGAATCACAACTTGCATCGTCACTGAGAAATTTGAAATAGGCGCAAAAGCATTGATGCAAGATAATGGTCTGGTATTTGCCTTAGTCGACTCTTCAGAATACAAACACCTTGGTTATGTAGACTACACTCAAAGGTTATTTGACATGATTGATGCGGTGAAGAAAGGCTTAGGGGATAGACATATGAATCAGACAATCCCAGGAAAGTAAAGTGTCAAACAAGAAATGATTACCATTACCTCTATACTTGGAAATGTGAGGGATGCAGAATTTGCTGATAAATACGAGCAATCTGTAAAAAATAATACATGTGAAATTGTAAAGATTCAGAGGTCAGAATCGCAACGAGTAAGGATGCGTAAGGCCTCCGATAAAGGAACCGATGTTGCGCTTACTTTGCCTCAAGGTGTTCAGATAAGACACAAAGACGTCATTTTAATCAATCCTGAAAAGATGATCATTGTGGAAATTGAACCTGAAAGTGTTGCTGCCATCTCCATCAATGAAGATTCTGCTAATTTCACTTCTATAGATATTCCTATAATTCTAGGACATACCATTGGCAACTTGCATAGACCTCTTAAAGTAGAAGGACGAACGATTTACTTTCCTATTCAAGCGGATACAGAGCTTGAGATGTTTCGAAGACTCCTTGAACCTATAATTGACCACGTAGAAATAAGCAAAACCCATATGGTTTTTGAACCGGAGGAGAGATCTCACATTCATGAGCACTAACTTTGATCCTCAAGCTGAAGAGATTAATATGTTGCAGCTCTCAGATTCCTTCTTTCCGACGGGGATGTATACAACGTCTAGCGGGCTTGAATCTCTTTTTTATAGTAAGAACAAAATAAAGACTCCAGACGAACTCAAGACCTTGATAACAGTCTATCTTGAAGATCAAATAGGGCCTGCTGATTGCACCGCATTAGGCGTATCTTACAGCTGTATTGATTCAGCTGACATCGACGAACTGATAAAAGTGGATCAGACAATCTTCTCAATGAAACTGATTGAAGAGATCAGGAACGCATCGGTAAGGTCTGGTACTCAGCTTCTAAGATGTGTAAACTATTTTCTACCAGATAACGAAATAATTGTCAAGTTTCAAGAAGCCATCAAACAGAACAAAGCGTCGGGAGTCTATCCAGTATCTCTTGCCGTTGCAAGCCACTCTCTAGGCATTTCAAAATATAACAGTGGCATAATGATGCTTTACAGCTTTACTGTTAGTATCATTGGAGCAGCCCTGAGATTAGGAATGATCCAACACCTTGATGGTCAGAAGATAATTCACGATTTAAAGCCTTCGATGTTGGCTACAGTGGCAAAGAATATAAACAGGCCATTGTCCAGCATGTGGCAATTCACGCCGGGAATCGATTTAATTCAAATTGCTCACGAACTAATGCCTTCAAAAATGTTTATTACATGAAAAATAGACATCGTAGAGTCTTGTAAGATAGAAACTTTTGAAGAAATGCTAAGGATCCAGTCACTCAAACTTGAAGGCTTGATAAGAGATTTTGACAAGAAAATGGCACCAGGTTCTGTTAACTCCTACATGCGCCCTTATCACATTTTTACGAAATGAACGATGTCGAGATTAGGTGGAAAAAACCAAAGAAATTCAAAGCCAAACGTAGAACTGTAGTTGAAGACAAACCCTAAACACGAGAGCAAATAAAAATATTAGTTGATTCTGCTTCCCTACTACGTGACAAATGTATAATCTTAGTAATGGATTCAGCAGGCTTACGCAGGGGAGCATTAAAGCATCTTAGACTGAGAGATATAGAAAGAATACCCAACTATAACCTATACAAAATCACTGTCTACAAAAGAGAACAGGATTCGTATTGTAGCCTATTAGACAAGTATGGCATTAGGAGTACCCAGATATCCAGAGTTTGCGGATCTCCCTAGACAGGAACAGGATGTATTTTATGTTCCTAAGCTTGAGATAGTTTGGAAGGAGATTTGCAATGCAATTGGAACGTGACAGAGATCAAGTTCATAAATGGTCATGATACTATTACCTATAAATAGAATCAGCTAGTCATGAATCAGTTTGTGGACTTAATAACTCCAGTCTATGCGCAGCCGGATCCTTGTACTTGATAAGACGCTCTTGATTCGAGATTTGCGCTCCTTAATTCAGGATATATTTGCCAGGTAGATGTTCATGCCCTTATGCAATTATTGTATAACATTGCCTGAGCAAATGCCCATGTCCTTCAGCATACAGTCAAGAATACATAGGTTAGAGGTTTGGTGTGTAATCGTAAGATCCGGTTATAGAATTGGATGAAAAAGTCATCACACCCGGGATACCCGGGTTATTTTCAATTCCAGAGGAGAATTTGTATGGGTGTACGAGATATGACAAAGGAATTACCATAATAGAATTGAAAAAATATCCCTTCCTTTTATGGCACCTATGACAGCGCTAATCCCGACTCTATACAAAAGGTGCCAAAGCCGATACAGACTGATTGAATCTAACCAGGATATTACCTGTAATGTAGTATGGCCCTGCCACATTTATACTCTGATAAGTGTGATCTAGTACTTAGGATCCAAACATGAGCGCCACGCCTTTATTGTGAAGTTGACATATGCTCTGACTTGTCAGGCTGTTCTTGGAAATAACTTTTGCCAATAAGCACAAAGAAATTGTCATATTAGGAATTCTTTCTACAGATTAATTCAAATCATATCCCCATATTGGCCCTTTAAACGGAATCATTTGTCATACACTCTTCCTTGTTACTTAATTTTATTCCAGTAGGCTCTTTAATAGCTTTAATGACATTTCGTTTATTTCTCGTCATCTCTTTTTCTTGCTTTGGCTTGATTCCTATACCAATCTGCTAGTAGTAGTTTCTTTTGTTTCCATATTAGATTTCATAGACTAGCCGAGTCTTGTCTGAATTATTCATTTGCCATATTCTTCAAGTCTATAATATCATATTATCAAATAGGACAAATTGTTAGCTTTTTATTATATATCTAAATTAATAAAGCAAATTACTTATTAGTCATTGAATTGTACTAAGCCATTTATCTATCATCCGTTGATGTACGGCTGTCAAACTGAAACCTTAGATTCTACATCATTCTGTGACATGTACATCATTGGCTGATGCAGAATTGAAAAACACTGTTGATAGTCAGCGTCTAATTAGCAAATAAACCACAGCAAGAATAATTCTAACAGAATTTCTTTGAATAGTACCGCCATTGTATCATTTATTTGGAAATGTCATCCCTGGATCATTTCAGGTGATTACGTGCCCTCTGGTATAAACTGGATGGACAATGAATTAACGAATTCTTTAGTATTCTTAGGCCTATATAATAGATAATCAAACAGTATTCTTAGGCCTAAATAACATAACCATATAAGACAGATTTATGCTTTTTATTATATATCTAAATTAATAAAGCAAATTACTTATTAGTCATCGATCTTTGTACTTAGCTCGCTATATTAACGGTCAAAATTACACCGGTTTTACCGAAATAGTTGGTTCCGTATGATTTTGTGACATGTATACCCTTGTCCGATACGGAATTGAAAATTAGGCGTGAAAGCTTAGCCTAAACGGCAGATAAAGGGAATACTAGAATAAAGTACTAATAGAGTTATTTAACTAGAGTTCGAGTTTGAGAATATTAGGTGACATTATCCCTGGATCCTTTCAGGCAATTGCTTGCCCTCTAGTATAAACTAGATGGACAATGAATTGACGCATTCTCTTGTATTTTTTCGTGGTCTTGTATCGTTTTACACACTTACCTATGATTGGTTAGAAATGAATGAGACTTTGGGTATCAAAGACCTTTTTTCTGTCCTCTGTCAGTCGCTCCATGTCCATGCCTATCTATATGCAATTATAATTCACCTAGGTCAAGTGCAAAATAACTTTCTCGCTATTAATCTCATACAACTATACTGTAACAATTAGGGTTGCCTATTTGGTCAAATTTTAAGCAATTATGCAAGAATACCAAATGTTGAATTAGAACAAATTCTGCTACTTTCTTCTAGACTCGTTTAGTACCTCAAATCCTGTACTTATTTGCGAAGTTCACCATGATCACGAATTAAAAGAGTCTATAAAACATTTATTACATGAACAAAAGGTACGAATGTTTATGAGTTCAAGAAGAATCCCTCGAATAGGAATTGGTGGACCTGTCGGTTCAGGCAAGACTATGCTAATTGAGCAAGTAGTGCCTTTGTTATCTTCTAAAGGCTATAAAATTGGGATCATTTCAAATGATGTTGTTTCACGTGAAGATGCTGATCGAATGAGAAAAAATTTGGCGACAGAGAAGGGATTGATGGCAGAGGATCTTGTTATAGGTTTAGCGACTGGTGGATGCCCACATACCGCCGTGCGTGAAGATCCATCGATGAATATTTCTGTCGTCGAGGAAATGGAGTCGAAACATGAGTATTTAGATTTAATTATTATTGAAAGCGGAGGCGACAATATTACTACGACGTTTAGTCCCGCTTTGGCAGACTATTTCATTTATATAATAGACGTAACAGGCGGTGACAAATATCCCAGAAAACGTGGACTCGGCATAGAAACTTGTGATCTTTTGGTTATAAACAAGATAGATATAGCACCAGCAGTGGGAGCCGACCTTGCAGTTATGGATAGGGACTCTAAGATCGTTCGTGGAACCAAGCCTTATGTGTTTGTTAACTCAAAGACAGGACAAGGTGTAAACGAAGTGGCCGAGAATATTATTAGGGACGTTCTTTTTGAGGAAACACCAAAAGCTCTTGCAAAACATTAGGTTAGCTAGATGAGCGAGATTCAATACTACACACCTAGTGATATACCACCAGAAGTACTAGCATACGACCAAAAACTTGATCAACTGGGGATTGGAAAAGCAGGAAAAATAGGTGCACTGGTATTAAAATTGGAACATAATCTGCAAAGGAATAAAACAATAATAACTGACCAGTATTCCCGGGTTCCACTTTTTACCCAGCGAGCATTGTACCTTGAAGAGTCTTTACCTTCAATGGCCTATGTATTTATTATTTCACCATCAGGCGGGATATTGCAGGGAGATCGATATAGAATGGATATTACAGTTACGAATAATGCATATGCTCATATCACTACACAGGGAGCAACTCGGATATACAGGATGGAAAAAAATTTTGCCACACAGATAGTTAACGTCACGGTTGATGAAGGCTGTTATTTCGAATTTATTCCTGATCAAATCATTCCCTATCGAGATTCAAGGTTCTATCAAACTCTTAATTTTAAGGTACACGAGAATGCGACTGCTGTCTACTCAGAGACGGTCGTACCTGGCAGAGTTGCAAGTGGTGAATCATTTCAGTATGATATCTGTTATCTAAAGGCCGAATCACGAGACAATCTAAATAACATGCGATTTATTGATATCGCAATTCTGGAACCAAAAAAAAGGACGTTAAATAATATCGGAATATTGGGTGACCATACCGTCGTGGGTAGTGTGTACGTGCTTACACAACGCAAGTATGTAAAGACTCTAAATGATGAAATAAATGAGAAGTTGAAAAGTGTTGATTATATTATTGGTGGATCTTCAATCCTTCCAAAGTCCTCTGGAATCATAATACGTATGCTGGGCTCATTGGCAACTGACATTAGAAACGCGACGTTCGAAGTTCTGAAAATTGTCAGAAAAAATATCTTGAATGCAAGTTTCAGTGGTTTAAGGAAAGGCTGAAGATATCTACATTGATCGTAGGTGATTCACTATTGTGTATCTTGCTTTATCAATAATAGAAATAATACTAGCGCCTTGCGGTAATCCAGAATTCAACTATTCGTACGTTATGTTCAGTCGCAACCTTATGTGAATTTGCGATTAGTGCCGAGTCGAAAACTTGACCACAATTTTCGCACCAAGCAGTGTAGCTTTTGCTATGTTTATCAAATGCATTCATTTAGCTATGATCACTATTTCAAATCAAATATAATTCTTGAACTGCATCTAGAGAAACAATAGTGAGGGCCACACCAAGTGAATTTCTGAAATTTTTTGTTTGCATTATATGTACCCATGTTGAGAATTGTCTTTCAAAATTTATATTTATCAAAAATAGCCTTCCGAAATATTACGTGCCACATCTCCTGCTTACTATGTGGGTAGGGACGGAGACTGAATAAAGTTTGTTCTCTGACAGCACTGTAGACTTCACGTAATAATAATATGCATATTCAATCAACATTGCAAGCACAACACCGTACATAAATCAAATATTTATGATTACAAGTGCGGGCCAAAATGACTTAAATTTCTATGATTTATTAGAAGAGGTGGGGGTTTTGACTGGGATGTGTGTGGTATTTATCGAACTTTTCGTCTGGTTGGTTTGATGAATTGGTACACTTATGGAACTAGGCACATAATCGTGATTTACTTTATAAACCAAGACAGCAAAGACGAGACCCGGTGTGTTAGTTCTGAAGCTGGGAGATGCGTATACTAAGGAAAATGGTTGGTTTTTAGTTTCATTTTGTGGATATTTTATATTCTCAGTATACAATGCAAAACTTCCCGGGGTGTATGTAGGTTGTAAAACTTGGCGACCGTTCTGCGATGAGGCATAAAACTGTGGTGTGAATGGAATCATTTTGGCTAACAACGTTGTATTCCAGAACGCGGGGGTTGGAGTAACGCCGTCTTGTTCGAGATAGTTGCTTTCATTAAATCCACCAATTCTTATGAACCACTGTTTTTTACTCTCATCTCCACCATTACCCAAAGCATAAATAGAGCTACCATTACCGGCCGCAAACCTCTGTGCGACAATGTATACTAAAACATAGTCAGCTTTGAGGTCGTGAGCCACTTTGGTACCTATGTCTGGTTTGTCGATAAACATTTTAGCTATAGTTGCTATACGTGTTTGATTTATAGTGGCATTGTCAGCTAGACTGGTCCTATTTGCCAAAGTAGTGATCCAATATCCATAATCCCACCAAGATGCTATCACTGATCCCTTTGGAGTGTGAGAAGAGAGCCATGTCAAAGCATCTAACCAGTCGTTAGTCTGAAATTTATATCCTGTTCCACCGTTTGCGATAGATGGTGGAATATCGGCAAGGCTCAGCCAACCCGAATTCTGAGGGTACACCATCGGAATAGTTAATAGAAATATGATAAGAACAGTATACCCAATTACAATAATTCGATTTTTCGAAGGTTGTTCTGAGATACGTTCAGAATATTTTCTACCCTTACTCATCTTCGCTTGTTTTACTTGCCGCGAGGTCGCCGAGGTACTACCTTTGCTCATAAAACTGCGAGTTATCTCGTAGAGCCCAAGTCCTGCTAAGATTATTATGCCAATAGATGCGAATACTAAAAGTCTTGCGAAGGTGGCACTGACATAGATGGCAGTAATCCCAATTATCAATGCAAATATCGATGACGGAGTTCGATATCTAAAAGCCATCCAGACCCCTACTCCTGCAAACATTAACAATATTGAATAGTTTGTGAAATAATCTACTAAGGTTGGTGTAAAGTGCTCTGCGACTGAAGCAGTCAGGGGGTTTTGAGAAGACAAAAATGGATTTATCGCAGCCAAATATCTAAAGGATGATGGGTGATAAGCACCGGCTATTATTACACCGATACCCACAGCAGCGAATCCGCCAAGCAAAAAGAGCAGGTTTCTGATCTCTTTGCGATCACTACTGAACCTTTTGATGATCTCTGCAGCTATCATAAACACCGTGCCTCCGATTAGTGCAATACCAGGAAGTCCTAGTATGAATGATATCCCTGGTCTTGGAAAAGCACCCGCACTAGCTATTGAAAAGACCGTAAATGCTATAGCGGCATAAGTAGAAATCCTTGTATTTTTCTGAAAGAACGGAAGAGCAATAAAGAACATAGAGATTGGTATACTGAAGTACTGAACTCCTCCCCAAGATGCGTTGCCAAGTCCCAAAAGTAATCCTCCCAATACAGCAGTTGGAATCGCGTACTTTAATGACTTGTGTTTGATCGAAGAAATTAACAAGTAAACGGCGAGAAGCCCAAAAAATAAGCCGAGTGGTTCCGACTTGAACCAGCCAAGATTTCCTCTCTGTATGATAGCTGGCGTAAAAGCAAATAACAATGCAGAAAACATGCCAGCAGTTGTGCCTCCTAATGTTCTTACCAAAGCGAAAATTACAATGGTAGTCAATGAGCCAAGGACGACGGGTAATAATATCGTAAAATCCAATAAGGAACTTCCAGCTCCGAATATTTCATACAAATATGCAGAGATTATATGTAGTCCTGATTGCGAAGTTGCCGGGACATTTCTGCCCTCAGGGTACCATGACATCATGTCTTGCCATTTCCAATAGGCTCCAAGCCCATGATCTACTATGTATTTAGTGGCTCGGTAGTCAAAATAAGGATCGAATTCATTAAGATAGAATCCGTACTTTACGGGGTACGAACGCATTATGAAGCCAGTCACAAAAGCAAGAGCCAAAACCCCTATCACTAGAAGATGTTTTATTTTAAAATCAAACATGCCCTTATGAAATAAGGTTTTACTTCCGTCAAGCATATTCTTGGATGTTAATTACAACCGCTTTTTTAAGGTACTGCCCCAACATTATAGTGAATTTTAATTTCGGATATGTGTTAATTGAGAACACATACTATCCAGCGATCATTTTTGATATTCTACTTGCGCAAGTAGCTGCAGATCTGTGAGTTAGCAGTACATATTTCGAATAAAGCAGTTTTGAAGTTCCTGAGGATATACTTCTAATCTAGAGGGCATTGATCGTCCATATTATATAGCCGCTTGAATTTACGCTGACACACTCATCATTTTTCAGGTACTAGACTAATTAAAACCTAGTGCGACTAGCGGTCCTCCTTAATAATGCTCATTTAGAATATACTAAGCTCCGATTTTTTTTGTTATCGTCAAAATATCCGAGTCATGAAGTCGGTGATCAAGACCAACTTTTTGGCCATCAAACTTGACACTTTTACCCCAAACATTTGCAAATCGAAATTCTCTTACCATATTGCGATGGATCTTGTTACATACGTCTTGAATGGATGATCCTTCTCGAACTATCATTGGTTCTTTGAAATCCGTTTCGCCACCTTTAGGTCGCATAAAAATCTTGATAAATTCGAGCTTTCGATATATGGTCTCCTTCAGTGATAGGATATTAACATTGGCATCTGCCGAAACTGGAACAAAATTGGAACCAATTTTCGACTGGATCTCATTTACAAAACCTTGATTCACCAAATCGATCTTATTCAGAACAGTTATCGATGGAATATATGCTCGATTAGCATTCAAAATATCTATTAGTTGCTCATCGGTTAATCCCGGCTCTCTTATAATTAAGCGACAGTTATGCACACCGTATATTCTTAAAATTTCCTTGATTAGACTTTCTGAAATATCAATCTTGACTTGGGTGTTAATCGAAATTCCTCCAGTGGATGTTTTTTCCAAAGTCACATTTGGAGGTGTCTCGTCTACTCGGATACCGATTTCAAATAATTCCTTCTTCAGTACGGCCAAATGATGGGTCTGAAAAACATCTAATACTATCAGAATTAGGTCGGCACCTCTGGCAACTGACAAAACTCTTTTTCCAAGCCCCTTTCCGGAGGCTGCCCCTCTAATTATTCCAGGCATATCTAGTATCTGAACGCTAGCTCCATTGTGGTACATCATTCCAGGAACAACAGTGAGGGTCGTAAATTGGTATGATCCAACCCTAGATTTTGCATTTGTGAGCCTATTTAGCAGGGTTGATTTTCCAACGCTTGGAAGCCCAACGAGAACCACAGTTCCATTTCCAGTTCTCTTAACATCAAAACTACCTAAGGAACTCCCCGCTGATATAACCTTCCCATGGGTATTCTCCTCCATTTCGCGCTTGAGTCGAGCAATTTTTGCCTTTAAGAGGCCTATGTGGAATTCAGTTGCCTTGTTAATTTGGGTCTTGTGGATTTCGTCTTCGATGGCCTTGATCTTCTCTGGAATACCCATAATAATGATCATTTTTACTAAATTATCAAATATTACCTTTTCTTAAACAAGCTAACATTGCCCGTCAATCAATCAATTGGGCTAGGACAATGGTAGTCAATAAATCTTGTATGGGATATAAAAGGAGATCAAATAAAATAATAGCAGAGATTGGCGGATCAGTGCAGTATATAAGTAAACTTTAACCCGTCAACTAATGCAATAGCTGCACACACGCAGGCCATTAGCTTCCAAGGAATTGCAGGGAGTGCCGGTGCACGAAGTTGAATATGATGATTGTCTATTATGTTTGAAATGTAGTCTCGAACCTTTTCATTCCATATGCGATATTCTATTTTGTGTTTGTTGAGTATGGATTCTATTTCATATATGACAGGAACCCTTACAGATCTGATATGTTGTATATATTTTCTTGATATCTCTACTTCAGCCTGGATAGCGATCATTCCTTGCTGCTGCATATCCAAGAGTCTAACGTGCATCTCCCAGGGTCTAATAAGCTTCTTTGCAAATCCGTTACCGATTTGAGTTGATTTCTTATTTTCAAATTTTACCCTACTGAAGCCCTCTGAAATCAAAGTGCGGATAATCTCGTCTTTTTTTAGCTTGACCATTATACTTAACTGGTCTAACTCGATCTCCTCATGGCGAATTAGACCTGCTAGGCCTTTTACGAAACTTATGCGTTTTGGATACTTTGTTAGAAACTCTGACAATAGGCTACATCTCTGTTCATTGAGGATATTAAAACACTGTGAGTCATTATTATTTAATCTATCTAGAGAAATCATACGCAATTTTTCTAAGATATATATCCTGGGAAGGCTCTACAGCCATATTTCGCCAGTCTAGATCTTCTTCCCTGCGCCTAAAATGCACGCCTCTTATTATTACTGCGGGAATGGATTCATCACCCTCACCCATGGTCATTACTCCTATAGTCGCAAGATCATCTGCTATAGCTTTTATAGTGACCTTTAGCACATTGCCAAAAAGGTCTTTTTTACCTCTTTGGTCCTCGACTGGTTCAAGACCTGATGCTGCAATAGCTACGCCAGTTGTTCCGATTCTAGTTGGCATTAATCTGCTGTCCGAAAAAATGACTGCAATATTGAGACCTAGATCTACTCGAAATTTTAACCTCAGATTCTTTGCGAGTTGGAATGGATTTGCCGGATAGAGAACTACGCGTCCGGACGATATGTTAGATTTATCTATCCCAGCGTTTGGTGCTAAATTTCCGTCTTTAATGGTAAGCAGATATCCAGGCATACCCATTATTATGTTGTCAGCCTCACGCAGAATAATTTCTGCAAGTTCTTTCTGTATATGGAATTTTTCGGAAATCACTTTAGCCCTTTTACTAACTTTCACTCTATACAAAGAAATGAAAGAGCCTTGGCTTATGGAAACATATTTACTCGAAACAATCAATATATCATTATTTAGGAAGTCGGAGCCTGAATGAACTAGGCAAGCGAACAAATCAAATTTTCTAGACTGTCGTGCTAATTTTATGGGTATTACTTCCAAAATTCTGTTTCCAGGTACTTTTCATTTTCACCAGTTTTTCTTCTTTTCGAATTGATCAGGGCTGCAGACGTGAGAGATCCTATACTTGTAACTTATGATTACGATTATGGTTCCGCTTGAGTTCCAATTTGTAATGACACGAAATTCATGGGCTAATGAGTGGTTTAGCATGGGAAAATGAGTAGCACTAGTTCATAACATTTTTAATTCACAATCGTTCAAAGTTTACCTAGTCTAGTGATATTCTTTGGGAATGACGATTACTGAAAAAATTCTTGCTAGGGCTTCTGGTAAAAAGGTTGTTTCACCAGACGATGTGGTGTTCGGGAATGTGGACAAGGTAATGATGCACGATGTTTCTGGACCTGGTGTAATAAAAATTCTGAACGGGTGGGAGAAAAAAGGAAATAGATTCGATCGAGTTTGGGATCCGGATAAGGTATGGATAAGCGAGGATCATTTTGTACCAGCCTCCGATAGGATATCTGCAGAAAACGTCTCTACATTGTCACGATGGGCTAAGAAGTATGATATAAAACGTCATTTCAAATATGGATTAGGGCAGTATGGAATCTGTCACACGTTATCTCATGAAGAAGGACTTGTCCTTCCTGGCCAAGTTTATGTTGGCGGTGATTCTCACACTAATACTACTGGGGCCATGGGAGCATTTGCAGCTGGTCTGGGACATACAGATATCGCTTATGTTCTTATGAAAGGTAGGATCTGGTTTAAAGTGCCACATACATTACTTTTCAAATTACACGGAAAAAAACCTGACTACATCTCAGCAAAGGATGTGATTTTACACATAATTGCGGATATCGGTATTGAGGGAGCAAATTACAAATGCATGCAGTTCACCGGAGATGTAGTAAAAAAGATCAGTATGGAAGAGAGGCTGACATTAACAAACATGACTACCGAAGCAGGTGCAAAGAGTGGGATAATTGAACCTGATTCAACCACTGATGACTATTTGAGCAAGCGCACTACATCAAATTACGAATCGATACACGGGGACGAGGATGCTGAATATTTAGATGTGTATGATTATGATATTGACCAATTAGAGCCAACAGTTGCTAAACCGTATTCGCCGGCTAATATAAAGACAGCAAGGGAACTAGAAAATGTAGAAATCGACAAGGCCTATATTGGCTCATGTACAGGAGCGAAATTAGAGGACTTGAGGATGTCAGCAGCGATCCTGAATGGTAAAAAGGTGAGAGTTAGGACGGAGGTGCTGCCCGCAGCCCAGTCAATTTATATGAAGGCCTTGAAAGAAGGTCTGGTTGACATATTTATAAAAGCTGGCGCTGTCGTAGGTCCACCCACTTGTGGTGCTTGTTGTGGCGCTCATATGGGCGTACTTGCAAAAGACGAAATTTGTATAAGTACTACCAATAGAAATTTTCCCGGAAGAATGGGTCATGTCGATTCCAAGACCTATCTTGCGTCACCGCTTGTTGTTGCCGCTTCGGCTTTGAAGGGAAGAATTATAGATCCCAGGGATTTGGAAAATTGAATATTAAGAAGGGTCGAGTTCATAAATTCAACCGAGATAACATTGATACAGATGTAATTATCCCTGGACCATACTTGAAAATTCACGATCCCAAAGAATTAGCTTCTCATGCAATGGAAGGAATTGATCCAGATTTCCATAACAAAGTATCGCCAGGTGATTTTCTACTATGTGGTTCGAATTTCGGATGTGGCTCCAGTAGAGAACATGCTCCTATCGCACTGTCCACATTAGGCATTCAGGCTATCCTAGCGCCATCTTTCGCGAGGATTTTCTATAGAAATGCAGTTGATGGTGGATATCTCTTGCCAATCGAAATTGAAAGGTCTACGATTGACCTAATAGAAGATGGGAACACGATAGAAATTGATCTTCCTAATTACAAAATATTTAATTTCGATAAAAATGAGACTTATGGTATAAGGCCATTATCAGAGATGATTATTAAGATCGTAGAAGCAGGTGGTTTATTATACTACTCAGATGACTCGAAAGGGTCGACTAGCTGAAATTCTTAGCAAAGCAATACATTATGATGATACACAGGATTATCAGATAGGCTACAGAGACTTTGAGCGAATAGTTGCAGTCTCTCTGCCAGAATTTCTTATTTTATCTGAGAATTTTCAGAAGATACCAGCTAGCCGGATTTACTGGGTGACGCAGAAAGGAAACCGGATATATCAACGATATGGTATAACATAACTTTTGTTTCAGCATCAAGCTAATCTACCACGCTATACTTGAGTTGCAAGTTTCTTGGCTACATATCAAATTAAGGTAATTGAGGCAAAATAAATTTATAATTAGTGGTATGGCTAAATCTATCCTAACTTGACCAACTTGAGTGTTTAATAAATGACGTCTTACCGTTTGCAGCATACTCAAGAAAAGATTTCAGTGGTTCAATAATATTCTTCATCTTATACGATCATCAAAACGTCACGCTAACAAATATTTGATTATAAACTACGATAGATTTTTTTAAAAATAAAAAATGAATTAGGTAGTTAACCCTTTTCTACGAAATAAATTTCGCTATCCGCAGCTACTCTTCTGTTATTATTACTTTCCACTACCGCCGCTGCTACCGCCGCTGCTACCGCCGCTGCTACCGCCGCTGCTACCGCCGCTGCTACCGCCGCTGCTACCGCCGCTGCTACCGCCGCTAGATCCTGTAGAGTTTGCCGCTGCTACAGCTGCTGCAATGCTTTGAAGATTATTAACTGTCTTTGCTGGGGTTCCGACTACGTTTACAGAGTATGTGGCCGTGAAATCTTTACCCTTGCTTGAGCCACTATTAACTAGTTCAATCGCATTCCCTGTGAATGGAACCGAACCAGATTTGCCGGATGATCCTAATGTTGTAAGTGCTACTACGTCCTTGCCCAATTTGACCATATCTCCTTGGCTTCCGAACGACTTAGGTATTGCAGTCTTGTTATCCGCATTTACGTTATTCCATACTACCACCTTTACTGGCTTACTTGCCTGATATGTTAGAATTCCTGAATATACTGCTTTATCCCCTCTAGGAGCTAATATAGTTGCAGTTTGGCCTTTTTCACCAGGAATTTTGGTTGGCGTTGAGGAAATAAATCCCTGCCAGACTACATTTTTGTTGAGTGGTGGTTCATTTTGACCAGATGTATTAGAGGTCTGACCTGAAGTTGAGCCGCTTGATGTTCCCTGCGAAGATGGTAATTCATTGGGCGTAACTGTGCCTGAAGGTGAAGATGTAGAGGCGCTTGATGTGTTTTGGCTTGAAGTCGCAGGTGTTGAGCTAGACTGAGCTGCATTTGTGTTGTTAGATGACGCAGCATTACCGAATTGCTCACTATTCGTCATACTTGTTCCTCCTTGAGCAAATGCCTGATGTGTGATTTGCGATCCAGTTGCCGCTACTGACAAAAGCAGAAATCCAGAGATTGCAATCGTTGCTATTATATACGATTTTTTCAGTTCATTCTTATGCATTATTAAAAAAGCACATTGTCTGAAATTTAACTGTTTCATCATTAGCATCTACAATTATGTTCGATTTCTTCTTCTATAAGAAAAAACTTCCTAGTTCAGATATTCAGATCAAATCATTTAATCGTGATTATAATGCAAGCTAAACAGTTAAAAATTACACATCTTGTAAAACCCAACCCTCAGGAAGAAATTTCTCCCTGTCATTCTTTTCCCCTATACAAGTTGCATATCTCCAAACTCGAACAGTAGTACTTATTCTGCTAAGTCCTTTAATTTTCTTTAATGCAGCCAATTCTTTAACTAGGCTATATTTTTCGGGGCTGTCTACGTTCTCTTTACAGAACTTACATCTGGTATCCAATAATGGATTCTTGCTTTTTGTACAACTGCTGACGGGATACGCCTGACACGCTAGAGGACGTTCTTCGTAAATTTTGCAGGGATAGCCCCCATTCGGTGCTTTCTTGTCTGAATTAATATCAAGAAATGGACAAGTATCGCCGTTTGTCTCTTTTCCCATCATTTGATACATAATAATTCTGTCAGGACCATCATTTTGGCTTTCATCACCTACACCTATTCTAGGGAGTATTTTGATCTCAAATCCATCCCTTTTAGCACAATTTTCAATCCTTATTTTTTCATGCGGTAAAAGTAATACACCAGTTTTCCCGTACTCAACCGAAGGAAAATATTGTCTATATATACAGCATTCTGAGCATCCGTCGACACATCGAAATGGTTTATATATATAGCTCACCACCATATTTGATACTGTTATATTCAATACTACTAGATGACAGATCGTCAAATCTTTGAAAGTGAATATTATAAATCATTTTGGTTTTCTTTAGTAATTCAAGATCATAACTTTTTGTTTTATCTCTCTGTTCCTTTGACCCCTTGCTCTTATAAATACCGAATCTCAATATTGCCATTTTTTCAACGCCGTGTTTGAATTTCTCGTAATTCTCTGATATTGGCAAACACTTTACAAAACCCAAATTCTGTTCTAGCACAGAGGATTTGCAGTACAAAATAAACCAATATTTAGTCCCTTCTTCCACAAAAGCCAAAATAATTTTATCATCGGGCCACCAATTTATCGTTTTTTTCCACAATTTGAATGCGTCTTTCTTGTTTTCGAATAAGGGAAAAACATTCATATAAACATCCTGGTAGCGATAACCTACTCCGATAAATGCGCTATACCATGTTATATTATCGCCATATTCTATCAAATTGAGTATCTACATAACACTGATAGTTATTAGTATTTGTCAAAGATTTAGGCTTTTCACAATAACAGAACGTAAAAGTGAATACATGAAGGCCCTTTATATCCTTAAAGGACATATCATTAGAACAGTTCATTGCGCCTAGACTGACGGTTTATTCCTTTTCGACCACGTCAATATGGCATTGATGTCCTCTATGTTCTCTATCAATTTCAGTCGCCTCTTGATCGCTTATTGGGAATTTGCCGTGATCTAGATCGGTCTGTCCTTGCTTTTCCAACAGTACTTTGTTACATACATCACATACCAATTGCTGCACGATCATCGTAGCAGTTAGTATACAAGAGAAAAATATAGAGCTTGTCATTTTAAGGAGGCAATCAAACAGGATTGCCTATCTTGATAGAATCAATTGACATTTCTAAAAATTATTTAAAAGGATAATGTTCGGAATTTCATAAATAATTTCATTAATAGTCAAAACTCTATAAGTCTCGCTATTCATTCATAAATCAATGGATAAGACGTGCGCATACTGCGGTAAGACAATTTTTGGAGAAGGGTGGCCTCATGTAGAAGGCGATTCTAATAGGGGGGTCACGAAAATAGAACAATTCTGTTCAGAAGAACACAAGTACAGTTTTTTAAGCTCGAAATCATGAAAATTTGTTTCGAATAGCTCCAAAAATTCCTTTTCTATTCTCCTTCTTTTCTACGCTTTTAAAGCAGCTTGGACACAATGCTCGCAGATTAACCGGTCTGTTATCTTTGGGAGAACCATTAATATGTTCAAAATGGGGGTGAACACTTCCACTAAACTTTACAGCACATTTTTGACATCTCTTGCGGGCTCGTTCCAAAACCGTTTGTCTTATAGCCATTGTTAAATGTTCGTACTTGCTCTTGTCGACTTTATTACCTTGATCCCCGCCGAAGAATGACAATTTAAAACTAATAGAACATGACTCCAAATTAATTCTTACTAATTTAGATGGTCGAGGCTAAAACTAGCATCACTTGTTAAAGAAGGACTTGCAATTATTCTTGGAATATATATCCGCTAGTCTAAGTGGTTCAGGAACGTTGTACCCCTCCTTGGTTAGTTTCCTAACAAAGTTCACAGAGTCATTAAGGTTGATTCTATTTCCAATGCTAATATAAATCGGCGGCTTCTTTGAGACACTCTTCTGCATATATCCAGATATCTTTCGATCTATATGGATAAAATTGTCTCCATCAATTTGGCCACATAACAGTTTCTTGGCAATCCCTATTGTAGGTCTATTGGTTAGCATGCCGACAAACGATGCTAGGCCACACTTTCGAGGATGCAGGGTCCCATGACCATCGAGCAAAAGTACGTCGAAATCACACTTTAACAACCTCATCGTATGAAGAATCGGTTTGGCTTCTCGCAGGACAAATAACCCAGGAATATAAGGGAATTCTATATGAGTTATAGATTTGGCAATTTCTATAATCTCAAAATTTGTGCTATCCATTATTACAGCAGATGTAAACGCCAATGTTCCTTTATAAGATACATCAATTCCACAAAATTTCTTCAATATCGTATGGTCGCTCTTTTGGACTATTTTGTGTGCTAACATTTCCTGCAATCTTGGGATAAAATAATAAATTACCGACTCTGGTAACAACATATATCAAATTAAGATGATCGTAAATATGAAGGAATAGTCAACTTTTCATTGCTTATTATTCAAAGACGTGGCAAAATTCAAGGTATGAGATATACTACTGTGATGTAGGATTTGCCATCATAAAAGGAGAGGTTGGTCCTATAAAGCAGTATGTAACATGTGCGCATACAACAGTCGTAATGTCATTCCTGCAATTCATAAAACTTCCCATACAATTTATGTTTTGATTCCCTACAGTCGTAACATCTGCCTTGTCACCTGAGTTATTCCCAGAACCTTGGTTATTATGATCATTTTGACTGCTTCCTTTATTGTGATTATTATCATGCGATCTCTTGTCCTGACTATTATGATCATTTCGACTATCTGCCATAACGTATCCAGAGGTACAGAGTGACAATACAAGAGTAAGTGACAAAATCATAAATATTAGCATAGTTTCATTTAGTGAAAGCCTATATCGCATCCTATCTTTGAACTAGCTTATTAATATATTAAAAATGCTCTCGACTCAGCCGGAATAATGGTTAAGTACATGCTTTCTTAACCAATTGACGAGTGAATTGAGTATAAAAAAATACTGTAGGATAGATTTATTATTATTTTGGTCAGGATAGTAACGAATTGGAATTCATTTATTCGATCTATGCAGAACAACATGCATCATTATTGTCACTTCCAATCAAATATTGACAATTCCAATTCTATCATAATAAGTAAACTAATCGAACATATTTCTCTTCTTTTATTGTACAAGATACTCACCACATTATGAATTCAAGACGGACTTTAACTTCTTCCATCAAATTACCTATCATTGCATAATTCCCTCATGTTATTTGAGAGTACAAGGTATACTCTCTCAGCACAGGATCTTGATTGATTTTAGAAGGTGAGGCGATCTTGTATTTAAGACTTGAAACCTCGAGCAAATAGTCGTTATGACCAATGCAAGTGGTTCTTCAAGATAGAGTCCTGATTTAGATTTTTAGTATCAACGGTTCGCAGATCGATTGCAATTCCGTTGCTATTCAAATCTGAGGCTAACTTTACGATTCGATTTTACTATTAGATTCATGTATGATTCAAAAATACTGGTACTAGAATCAGTCACCTTCACATTATATCAGTTATATTTAGAAAGTTATTTCTGGAATTCCTAGGTTAAATCATTGATTTGATAGTTGATATGATGAACCAAGGATTGAGATAAAATCGTTTCGCCGCATAAACCTTTGTACACCTTTACCGCAATTGATTTAGCGTTATCACTCATAGCAAACACTACCTGAGCAGAAGGATAATTGAGAACTTAATCTCGAATTTATGACAATAAGATTAATCGCTGATATTGGATTCGTGGATTTCTATAACATATAATTCTCAATATTCATTTAGATAACGCACTCCAGAAATCAGAATTTGTGTCTTAGTGGACCGGGTGGGATTTGAACCCACGACCACCTACGTATCCTCTGCATATTCATGCATGCAAGGCAGGTATTCTACCAGACTAAACTACCGGCCCATATACAATAAACCGGGTACAGATGTTAATTTAATCTTTCTTTTCCAGTATGAGAGCATCAATTCACGATCCCATTCATACTTTCAATGCCTCATGTTTAGGGTTTCTTACGTCAATTCAAATTATAGGTAGGCTATATATAGAAGTCTACGTCAAGGCCCACCCCTTTTAATGGGTCAAGAAAAATCACATAATCATCTGAGGATCGATATAACAATCTTTAGCCATAGGATTACATTGTCGGGTCATGCAAATTCTGATAACTATTTTAATCGATAATTACATAGACAAACTTGTGTCACGCAATTCAAGCAGCTATTATAGTCCTGAGGTACTCTGTGAAACTGACTGGGTAGCAACGAAATTAGAGAGCAAACCAGATACTGTTATTCTAGAGGTAGATTATGACCCTGAAAACGCATATCGAAAAGGACACATACCAGGAGCTCACCTAGTTTGGTGGAAAAGGGATATAAACGATGATGTGAGACGGGACATAATAAGTAAGAGGGAATTCGAACAATTAATGTCCAGAGTTGGAGCAAATTCGGATTCAACTCTTGTCTTATACGGCGACTTCAATAATTGGTTTGCTGCCTTTGCATTCTGGGTTTTCAAATATTATGGACATCCAAGTATAAAAATCATGAATGGAGGTAGAAAGAAGTGGGAGCTAGAAAAGCGAAATTATTCTAACGAAGAACCTGCCGCAGAAACATCGAAGTATGTTGCAAAGCCAAATGATGAAGGAATTCGTGCATATCTTCAAGATGTGAGTAGAGTAATGAATCGAGCTGAATCTGTCCTAGTAGATGTCCGATCTCCAAAAGAATTTTCTGGAGAAATTACTGCACCTCCTGAATATCCATCAGAGCATGCCCAAAGGGGCGGTCATATCCCGGGAGCTCAAAACATACCATGGGCACAAGCTGTTAACGATATGGATGGAACATTCAAAAATGCTAACGAGTTGAAGGCGCTATATGAAGGGAAGGGAGTAACGCCTGATAAACATGTAATCTGCTATTGCAGAATTGGTGAAAGGTCATCTCATAGCTGGTTCGTCCTAAAGTATCTTTTAGGCTATCCATCTGTACAAAATTATGATGGGTCTTGGACAGAATGGGGTAATATGATAGGTAATCCGATAGAGAAATAGAGTCACAAACTAATTATGACTAGCCAAAACGCTCCGATAAAGATGGGTCAATTCTACTCTATCTTCGACGATGGTCATTCGTTTGTACTCGAGGATAAGACCAAGAAGGGACTAGAAGTTGTTGAAAAAAGCTATGACGAAAGATTCGGTACTGAAGCAGACAAAGGAATGATTCACGATGTTGATGGTATTGGACATAGGGTAGGCATAAGATGGTACTTTACCAAATCAAAATATCCAATTGGAGACGTAGTTACAATTGCTGATGGACTAGATGCCAAATATCGAGAAATAAGAGAAATGACTTGCCCAGATGATTAAGAAAGCGAAATACTTTTAGCCTCTAAGCCTAAATCTATAGTTAGCAATGTCTGCATTATTAAAAGACAGGGTATGGGTTATGTTGTCAGAGGTTGCAAAGAGAGGGATTTATCCGTTACATGGATCTAGACTTGGGATCTTCAGGATACCAATAGAACTAACTGAAAATTCAGATATTACCGGCATTGCTAATGATTTGAAGAACAGTGGATTCAAGATTGATAGATATGCAGATCGAATTTATGTGAATTACAAATGGACTGAAGAAGGAATGGATCCACTCACAAACCAGCACGTGTCTGTTAGCTTAGACCTTACAGTGGAAATTGTTACTGGAGACGTTATTGATATTATATACCAGATTAGACCACTTGAATATTTTGGTGACACTTATTGGGTCCATAACTATCGGCAGAAGGCTGATGATTATGCAAAGATGGTTATAGATACGATCATAAGAAATACCAAGATCGGAGATAAATTAATAGCGCATTATCAGAAATCAGAAAAACTCCCCATGGAATCTGCACTGAAGAAACTCGAGGAGCTAACTCCCTTGGCAAAGAATCCAAAACTTCGAACAGCTGCTACCCAGGCACTAGGATCTTCTAATTCAAAACCTGCAGATAAACAGCAACAGTCACCTCAACAAATTCCCGCTCAAGTAGCTTCTGTTCCTCAAGCTGTTGCGGCGTCAGGAGGAGCAACCACGATCTCACTTACTGGTAATGGCACTAGTTATTCAAAGATGGATGGTCCAATTGATCCAGGTTTCAAGTCTTCAAGACAGGTAGTAGGTTCGTATCAGGGAATTAAGGTATGGGGACCTGTTGATGCACCAGGTCAATTAGGAATTTGGG
>JBEDUN010000173.1:0-9688 GCA_040414675.1 Nitrososphaeraceae archaeon
ACTCCCTACCAACATTTTATGGATCCGTTACTAATGGATTTGTCTTGATATTCACGGATGACTATGGATCTGAGGAGTTATCGCTGGCATTAGACATTTCTTAACGAAGATAAAATATGATTTAACTAGGATTCCAGTTCCATCTATTCCATATAATCCATAGTTGTAAACCATATTGAGTATGAATAAGGCCAATTTAGCATTAATAGTCCCATTAGTTTTACTTGCTGTTATAGTTACAACGCCTGCCACAGTAACAGAAAACGCATTTGCAAGATATCAAAGACATACAGGTGGTGGTGACCTTAACCAAGCAGCGTCTATTACCAATTCCTGTTCAAACCCAGTATCTAATTCTAATAGTAATGACAATATGATAAGTAACGGTAATTGTGGAGACACGATTTCACAACAAGGAGGTTCGGGGCAAGCGTCAACACCGACAACATTACAAAATGCAAATCCAACGATCGAAGTTCAACGGTCAACAACACAACCATCAGTTACAGGAACACATACAACATGCACACAGTGCTTTGATATGCTCAACGCTACTCAAAAGCAAGCGGCAAACCAAACTCTTGCAGGGAGTTTTGATTTTGCATCCGGCGTTTTGCCACCTGGAATAACTAATCTAGTGGAACTGTGTAATGCATGGAATAAGCTGACAGAGGAGCAGAGATCGGAAGCATTACCAGATATAAGTTCACTCTTAAACCAAATACATGTCGATTCAGCAACCATTACGAAGATAACTACGTGCTTATTAGAAGTTGTCTCCGTTGGCTAATTGCTAATGAGGTAATATTGAACGTATCCAAATTGGTTCAATAATCTCTACATCCATTTTTAGACTGTTTTGCTAAAAGCGTTACTAGCAAAGGACTAAAGCCTTGTGCACAATATCACTTGCGATATCCTTAGAGATACTAGAACCAAATAACGGCGGTGACCTAAGTCAAACAGCGTTTGTTAGAAATTCCTTTCTAAACCTAGAATCAAATCAAATTCTAACATTTGGCACGAACTGAGTTTCTATCAGCAGGTAAATTCTAATTCATACTACTGCACCTGAGTAGTACAGATAATACGCTGGTAGAAATAGACAATTTATTCTTAATTGCCGATTAATGCTATCTAGTTCCTTGTAATGATCCGTTGAGTATACTTGGCTTAAGAAAATCTATTTGCCGTAGATCATAGGCGGATAATACACTATTATTCGGTTACTTGGTGTAATTATAAATCCTACAGTAACGCCAGCATCCCTACACCATTGTAATCTTATTTCGACCTCAGTGCTCGAATGTACGATTGTAGATTAGATAAATCAGTATAACAAACTTGTGGGTTCTTTAGACATAGTAATTGAGTTAAGATAGAGATTCGTTATTCAACAAATGGCAAATAACAAAATGGTTTTGAGAAAATTAAGACTGCAAGTGCAGATGTCTGTAGATGGCTGCATCGCTGGACCAAATGGTGAAATGGATTGGATGGTCGGACTCTCGGATGATGAAACCATGAAATATGCATACAAAATAACGGAATCTGTTGACACCATTCTCCTGGGACGGAAAATGACTGATGGCTTCATCTCTTACTGGTCAGATATGATAAACAAACCTGATGACCCATGGTATGCGTTCGCTAAAAAGATGATAGAAACCCCAAAAGTTGTGTTTAGTAAAACACTGAACAAATCTAGGTGGATAAATACATTTATTGCAACAGGCAATCTCGTAGAAGAAGTTAACAAGATAAAGAGCCAAACCGGCGGAGACATCGTCGTTTATGGTGGTGCGTCATTCGATACTTCCTTAATTAAAGAAAAACTAATTGACGAATTTTATTTATTTGTTAATCCTGTTGCTATTGGAAACGGTATGACCGTATTTAAGGACTTGAAGCAGATTCAAAAATACACTCTGATTGAATCAAAGACGTTTGAATGCGGTAAAGTATTGCTTCACTATGAGGCATGACGACAATAACACAATAATACCTTGGAAATCCAGTGTCCGGTGGCATCGCAGCAACGACAATAATTAAGAAATAGGTTAAATCCTTACAGTCTGTCTGAAGATTATTTGTTATTAGTGGATGAAAATGGCTTAAGATCTGGATTACAAGCACTAGTATGTTGCATGTCTATCGAAAAGCCAGTGTCAATATAATATCTGATTGATAGATTATTGGCAGAATTAGATAGTAGGATAGAGTCTCGGTATCTTGAACCTTAGTCAATATGTCTGGATTTCAGTATCAAGGATTCAGAATTTTGTGCCGTACTAGACAATCGTCACGCTTATTTATTATTCCTTCATATGGTAATGGTGATTCAATGGCTCGAATCAGCACACCGGTGATAGGACAAAATAATCGACTTAACTAATAATCCGTTCTTTCGTTAGTCATGAACCACTTGTCCTTTCACTGTTTATGATTTTAGAATATGATTGTTTGTCAGGTCGGTCCAGGTGAAATTTTGTTAACCAGCAGTCTTATAGCTAAGTGGTTCTTACATCAATTACACATTATGATGACAGAACGAATAAAATCGCGGATAAATGGCGAATGACATCACAATCAGAATCAGTAACTAAAAAGAAGCCGCGACTAGGACCAGAAACGGAATATATCACAACAATCACTGATAGTGAACAAGCAGAAGGACTTATGATATCTGTCCATGATAGCTAGGTAGACTCGGTCCACATCACGAATTGGTAGAGCAGATTGTAGATGTGTTTTAGATAATACAATGATACTTAATGTAGGAACAATTTGGAGTAGAAAAATACTGTCCAAACACGTGCGGAGTTTATAAATTGTTATCCTCAGCCGTCGTAAGTAGGCACTCTTCTATATACGTCCATATCAGCATAATCTCACTCTCGGAGTTTCAACTGGTCACTGTATTTGGTTTCCAAACCAATATCGCCTTGTTGCTTAGCCCGACTTATCAATAGAATACAGTTGAATGCGAGACGGTGCAATACAGTGGATTACCTATAGGTGTGGCTCTTAATTTCTAATTACATTAAATGGTCGTTAGTATTGATAAATTTGTCAATGTTAACAGGCACATCTAGCGAGTGACTCCGAGCAACGGATTCTGTATGTTGGTGCATACATTTCAATCCAGATATTCACAGCTGAGGTGAAGATATAGTTACATCTTGATTGCTAACTAACCACAAAATTACTACTACACTTAAGTAATTTGACGAGGTATTAACAATTTGATTATTAGATGGCATCACCTTCCTCTTCGTCATTCAACCATAAAGTAGCTGTTGTTACAGGGAGCTCAAGTGGAATAGGTTATGAGACATCTCTAATGTTAGCAAGAAATGGTTTCCTAACATATGCCACAATGCGTAATCTCAAAAAAAGTGAGAATATAAAATCACTTACGGAGAAAGAAAAATTGCCATTAAAGGTAGTACAGTTGGATGTTACAGATGACAGATCCGTCGAAAATGCGATACAATCGATAACAGCTGAATCTAGCAGAATAGATGTATTGGTAAATAATGCAGGTTATGCACTTAATGGAGCGTTTGAAGATATTGCAATGGAAGAGCTAAAGGCACAGTACGAAACCAATCTATTTGGTGTTACAAGAGTAACTCAAGCTGTTCTTCCATTCATGAGAGAACAGAAATCTGGAACTATAGTAAATATCAGTTCTGGCGTGGTACCCATGGGCGGTTTCCCTGGAGGATCCGCTTATGTTAGCACAAAATTTGCCATTGAAGGTTTGAGTAGATCTATGAGATATGAATTGGAGCCATTTGGAATAAGAGTGGTTTTAGTAGAGCCTGGAGTTATTGGAACAAACTTTGTTAATGCCTTGGTTGTTGCCAAGAAATCTCGAGATCCAAATTCCCCATATTCGCAAATAATGCAAAAGATGGCTGCAAACTTTGAAGAAATTATGAAAAATGCATCATCTCCTGAATTGGTAGCACAGATAGTGCTTAAAGCTATTACTGATGAAAATCCTAGTCTCATGAATATAGCGGGAAAGGATATAGAATCATTAGAGGAAGCTAAAAGAAGCATGTCTGATGTAGAGTTTTACAGAATGATGAAGCAAAACCTGAAGTTAGATCGTATCACGCATCCAACCAGGGCCTGAATTTTGAGTTGATAACAATTCACAAACGACCAGTCAGACTGATTTCCAGTGGTATGTGCCTAGATTCCTAGTAATCATACTGTGGTTCTAGACGGAATAGAGGTGTTTCGTAAATGCCCCAGGGCGATAATAAAATATCATGTATGTAGGGGAGTGCTGATAAAGTCCGTTATATGGAAGAATACCACAGGAGTACCTCGTCACGAGCTAGGGGTTGACCCAACTGGTAAGGTACTCAATGGCAGTTCATGGGTACTAGAGACTAACCAAAGTGGGAAGTCATAAATGAATTGAATAATATATATGCGAAAAAGGGATGACCCCAGCAGGTAGAATTCCGTAATAACTGCAAGTGTTGATTGAGTACACTATTGTACGTAATCCAAGCCTTGGTGGCTCGACGACGATACAGAAATTCTGACAAGGGAGGAATTGGTAATTCCTCGAACTAAACGACCGTTATATCATAAATTTTCTTAACTAAGATTCTACTCATTTTTAGCAGGTGAAGCATCTATGACTTCTCATAATGGAGTGTTACTTAGCAGACTTACGTCCCAAACGTATACTTTTTATTTTACGGAGATAGTCTGTTGTTGAAAGTGCTTTGCGGACTTATATCGGAACCTATACGAAAGTGTTCATATTATTGCAAATAGTTAGAAAGTATGTTCCCTTTTTAGTAGTCTTATAAGTTCTCCGCAGTCGCTCATGCTTTATTTGTATTAAACCACATTCATGTAGAAGGAATAAATATTCTTTGAAGAGTCTGAAAGGAATATTTGCCTTGTTTAAGATCTCTACTTGTGGTACCCCGTTACCATTAGTAATATTTAATATAGATTCAATTATGTCAAACTTATCTCTATAACAACG
This sequence comes from Nitrososphaeraceae archaeon, assembly GCA_040414675.1. Taxonomy (GTDB): domain Archaea; phylum Thermoproteota; class Nitrososphaeria; order Nitrososphaerales; family Nitrososphaeraceae; genus JARBAU01. The sequence goes on from JBEDUN010000173.1 coordinate 5,024, forward strand.
TTGCATTTATACCACGGCAGTATTTATAATTCCATTCTATATTCAATTGTCTAGATATTATTCTACTAAAGAAGCAAAGGAATTGTAATGATGATTTTACATTCCCATTATAATGCACTATATCTGCGACTGCTCTATTCATGAATTTTTGGATTTTGTTCTGATCAATAGTATTTTGAGTTTGTTGACTCATATCACTGTACATGTATTATCCCTTTCATTGTTGTAGGATGATATATGCAGTGATACCCAAATATACCGGTCGTGTCAGGTTTAAATGACAATTGACTAGAACTTCCAGGTGCTATATCTCCGCTTGTAGCAAGTTGGTTTCCCTTTGGATTGTCTACAACAAATTGATGAACATCATCCGATGGATTTTTAAGCTGTATAGTCTTAGCAGTACCTACATTGAAAGTCATAGTTGGATTGATTACTCCGTTTGTAGTGTCTATCCATCTGTAGCCTGAAGGTAGTTCCTTGGCTGATAACTGAATTGTACCTGGGTTTGATGCCTGTTGTTGCTGGGTTCGATCTTTCTCAGCGTTTACTACTTGTGTGTGGTGTCCATTGTATAAACTTGATACCACACCAAACAGCAGTATACCTGATAGTACTGACACCAGTACTATGACATGAAGTTTGGACATTGGATTCTTCATAGTGCGGTTACCATACTGCTTCTATATAGTCTGGACGTGCACATGAAAAATCAAACATAATCAGAGGTAGTACAATGTACTACACTATATATCGTTGGTGGACATCCTGAATATTAGTAATACGCATTGTCGATACCACATATTGGCGAGATTGGTCAAAAAGGAATTAAAATGTCCACTGGAGATTAAGATCGGGATAAAAAGCATACAGATTTGTATGTGTGGCTTGAGCAGTGAGCAACCATACTGCGATAATTCCCACAAGAAAACAGCAGATGAAGAAGACAATAAAACATATGCATATGAAAAAGAAGGTGATAGAATCGAAGTTAAGAATTGGGAGGCGGTGCATTAGACTATGTCATTATGTTATTATTATCGACTCATCAATAATACAATCGAAGAAATAGAACATATAGTTTTGGTTTCGGTTTTGGCTCAATTTAGTATCGTAGATAAAACTAGCTACGAATACATATCATAGTTCATATAAATATTGGCTAACGGTGTTATTCGATGCCCAAAAATACCAGTTTTAAAATTAAAAGTATATGCTATAGAAAAACCAAAGTAATTGCCATTATTGGTGTTATACTGCTCATATCAATTTCCTATGGTTTATTTTTTTACTTCCAAGATATTACAGAAAGAAATATCAAAAATAATTTATTTGCTCAACAAAGAGATCGTCAAATTATGGCAACAAAAGTTCTTTCTCAGAATATTGCATCAGACCTGGGTCTAGTAGAAGCCAGACTTGAGGGTTTATCAAATTCAATATATCTCCAGCAAGGAGATTTATCCAGCAACAACATGAAAACGTTAATTCATACCAACTTTTTAGACTTAGATGATATAGTAGATCATCTCTTTGTTATAAATAATAATAATACGATGACGATAGATATTACTGAAAAACATTCAGAATCATCTATAAGTACCGATGTCTTACAAAGACAACACATCTTGCAAACAGAAAACACTCTAAAGCCTGTATATTCTAATGGTTATGTAGGATTAGATGGTAAAACCAGAATTGGAATAACCTATCCTATTATAGATACACACACAGGAAAATATTTAGGATTGGTAGGAGCAACTGTTCCCATTGTACAATTCCTCTCTACATATGAAAACACTTACAATATACAGTCACGCTTCTTGGTAGCTTTAGATAAAAGTGAGAGATATATGGTCACTCCAAGGACACAGCTGTTAGGAAAGAGCTTTTTTGCAAACGATGTTCAAGAATTCTTCCACCATAATCAGATACAGAATAATGAATACAATCAAGTATTCTCTGGTAAGCCAGAATTTGCAGTCTATAACTTTGGTGGTGAAAGACTGAATACAGGTTATCCTGTAGTTCTATCAGGAAAACCAACATATTTTATTTTTGTAATTACACCCACTGCAACAATTTATTCGCAGGTTGACAAAGTTCTTTTTTCACAAAGAATAGAGACATTTTCATTGCTTGCAGGTGCCACTGTTGCAATTGTAGTTTTAATTGTGTTTCTTATCAAGTGGATTAGGCTAAGTGAGGAAGTAAGGAGAAGAGGTAAGGAATTAGAAGAAGCAAACATTGAGCTTGAAACTGCAAATAAACAGTTGTCAGTGTCAAATGAGCAGCTGAAGATACGTGAAAAAGCTCAACAAGAATTTATCAATATAGCTGCGCATGAATTGAGAACACCGATACAACCAATCATTGGTTTATCAGAGGTTCTACGTTCAAGAAATACAGAAGAACAGCCTCAGCATCCCCAACATGGACCCATCTTGGATGTGATAATAAGAAACGCAAAAAGACTGCAGAAACTATCCCAAGTCATATTAGATATTACTCGAATTGAGAGTGGATTGTTAACACTCAACAAGGAAAGATTTGATCTACAAACAGTAATAGTCAATACCATTGATGACTACAGAAATCAGATTAGAAGTTCAAATTTGAATGTTGAGATAGTATGTGGAATTAACAAAGACGAAGAGATAACGCAAGGTGGAGGAGGAGTAGCGGGCCAACCACAACAACAAGAACAACTACTGCATAAGCAGATAATAAATCAATATAATACTCCAGCAATCCTTATAGAAGCAGACAAAGTAAGAATAATGCAAGTAATCGATAACCTACTTGGTAATGCCCTTAAATTTACAAAGGAAGGTACTATATCATTATCAGTAGAGAGCAACGAAAGCAGGCAAGTTGTTGTCAGTGTAAAGGATAATGGTCAAGGTATAGATCCTGATATATTGCCAAGATTATTTACAAAATTTGCTACAAAGTCTGATTTTGGGGGTACTGGTTTAGGATTATTTATTTCGAAAAACATTATTGAGGCACATGGAGGCAAAATTTGGGCTGAGAATAATTCTAATGAAGAGGGGGCAACTTTTTACTTTAGTCTACCATTAGTATAGCCATCAAATGATTGGTATACAGACAGATGAGGCTATAGTCTTGTACATTCATATAAGATCAATTTTAGGCCGTCTATAAAATACTCCGCTCTAATAGACTGTGAGCGGGCCCATCAGTTTGTCCGTCTAAAGATATTTGCCAAAGATTAAATGCGCAAAATTTTTCCAAAATATTCAGGAAAAATGTATCGCACATCACCACAAATACTACCACTATATTGTACGAATGATGACATATGTATGCAAAAGGTATCATTCATAGATCGATAAGTCTATTGCTACAAGATTTCATAAAGCACATTCTACGATAACATTAGGGAGTATCTGTCACAATGGTTTAACTAAAGTAAAAAAGAACGTAGTTTAAAAATAAGTCCAGTAATTAAACATGGTAATAACTGCTCCGGGTATAGCACTGGTATTTTTTACTGTGTCCTACTTTGTGGCAGTCATTGCAGCAATCATCTATACAAATAGGAAAATTAGAAAAGGCGAATATGATATGGTCAGAATATTCCATTGACCAAAACTAAGGCGGGGGCCCACTTGGTGAATTTGTGATAGTACATGTTAGATGCTGTCCTGGGCTTATAGTACCAGTTGCTGTACTACCGCCAGATTTCACGCAGTCACCTGAAAAAAAAGTTCTAAAGCCATTGTTAGATTCAAATAAAGTAAAAGTACCTGAACCCAGTGTAACAGACTGACTTTTTCCATTCCTAAGGGAGAAAAGTGACAGCTGAACATTAGTGCCGCTAACATGTACTAAAAAGGAATTTTGACAGGATGTCTCACACACTTTCCTAACCAATAGAGTTCCCGTAGTTTCTGGTCTTCCGGCAGTTTTTGGTACACCATTATTGACATTATTTGTTGATTGTTGATCACATGAATTTGACACGGTGGTATCAGCACCTACTGTATCACAATTTGCAGCCTATTTGGTATCTTGTTTGAGGATTTTAGAGTCAGCAAATACTTCAGTTGGTATTTTTTCAATAAATATTCCTGTTATTAATAAAGTAATTAATAGACCTAATACCATCAATATTTGGCTATGATGAGTCGTGTAAGTCACTTGATTTATCAGTATACGGGGCTTGAGTAGCATTATGCTGAGTTAAATACTAGGATTTACAGTGTCCTTATTTCTATATCAAATAACACTGAAATCAATTGTCTAACCAGCTAAAATAATGCCTTTTACAATGGGAGCTGTGATCATCTGGTATGTTCTTGAAAGATAAGGAAGTATCCTGTCTTCACCACTGTTGCGGTTCTAGTCCTGCTTATCTATTATTCCATCATACAATAGTACAGACAATAGGTGACTATCATTCGGTGCAGGACAAGACATACGAACAATCGCAAATCCATTAGTACCAACTTGTCCTGCAACCGTTTACTAGGTACAACCAGATACTCATAATCCATAGAACACATGTACCAACCTGACTTCTTCACTGCTTTAAAAATATCGTCCTGAATCCTTAATCAGGAAGGAGGAACAAAAATTGGGGCTTTAATCGGGGGTGGGGGTGAGTTATTGGTACTGAAACAAAATTGTGTATCACAA
>JBEDUN010000174.1:0-5745 GCA_040414675.1 Nitrososphaeraceae archaeon
CACTGAAGTAGGAGCTGATCATTCAATTATCTACGATAAAATTCGTAGCTTGGAAGCTGGACTACAATATTGGGATTGGTAATAACAAGTATGAAATGTACTGCGATTCCTCTTCACATCATGCTGATTGTACCAGCTTCCAAGGTGCCCATGCTGAAAGAATACTTGTAACACAAAAATAAACTAGTCAATTAGATTTTTTGAAATGAGTCAGGATCGTGTGATCTGATAGCAAAAAATAGGCGCATTTTTATAATTAGATCTATGAAGATACCTGTGGAATGTCGACAATTATCGTGATTTGTTATTTGCTAATAGCTTTATCGATTGTTACATTAGGGATCAGTAGTATTTTGTATAGTAGTCAGTATAACAATACACATAATGCGTATGCAAATACTAAACAAAATCAGTCCAACAGCAGCACATCATCTTCTTCCTCGTCATCAGTAAAAAATAATGAAGGAGAATCAATTAAAGGCGGGCCTATAGGGATATGTTCGATGGGAGTAAAATTACCTTGCAACGGGCCAGAATTTGATCATCCATGATCCAAAACTGTAGTGTTGAGTATTTTGGCACATACTAGCAATACCATATTGACCCCTGTTGTCCCTACGCACGGCGACCTGATCTTTAATTGTCCTGGGAGGAGTACAGATTGATTGAGTTAGTCATTTTTATTTTCGCAATGGCAGTCTTGGGTTGGATCTTGGTCGTGGTATTGGGAACCACTACGGTGTTTGGAACGAACAGAGGTAGGGCAGGGTAGGCAGATTAGCGGAGATCTTCCAGATCCTACTTCATGTTGTGTTGTGTACAAATGTGAATTCTTATCCGATTACCCATGTACTCCTAATAGTTACAACAGACTTTCTCTATGTAAAGTTCATTGGATATAGAACAATAAAAAAAGGAACTGTTAGTATTAAGCAATAAGAATGGAAATCTGTTTTACTATATTTTTAACAACTTAGGTTTATACATACAAAGTTTACTAATTTTCAGATCTCTAACATGATTCTACCATCTCTTTCTTTAGCTAACAGAGCTTGTATAGCTTCTTTTGTTTCATCGAGTTTGAATCGTTTCCACACTTTTGTTTTAAGTTCTTTTGATATGTTTATTAATTCTCTAAGTTCCGCTCTAGTTCCGCGACTTGAGCCAATCAGTTTCACTTGTCTTGTATATAGTGATTGAACATTTAACTTGACATCTGCACCAGTTAAACCTCCAAATGTTACTAATCTTCCATTTATACCAACAGATTCAAAACTACTCTCCCATGCACCAATTCCAACCGAATTCATAACTACATCGGCCATCCTACCATTAGTAATGTCTTTTACTTTTTCTACTACTTTATCATATTCGCTGACAATATTATCCGCACCAAAATCCTTTACCCACTCCTTCTTAGAGACTGCTATGACTACTGCTCCCATTTTCTTAGCAAACTGAGTGGCCATCATTCCTGTGTTTCCTGAAGCTCCAAATACAAGCAAGTATTCGTTAAATTGTAGTGAAGCCTCCTTTAATGCATGAAATGCTGTTAACGTAGTTACAGGAAGGCTTGCTGCTATATCCCAGTCTATGTCATGTGGTACTTTAAGCACATTTTTCTCTGGAACAGCAATATATTCGGCAAATCCACCATTAGTAATCGCACTAACTATACCACCATTTCTACATAGCATATCAAGACCGCTTAGACACATATCACATGTACCATCAAATACTCTACTGTGAATGATTATCCTATCTCCTTCGTGTAGATCATCTTTAACATGTTTTCCTATTCCTTCTATTGTTCCACTTATTTCGCAACCTGGTATGTGTGGTAATGGCCTAATTGGTACCGCACCAGAAGTTACCATATGATCTATTGGATTCACACCACACATTCTGACTCTTACAAGCACATCATGATCTGTTATTTTTGGTTCTTCTATGTCTTGTTTTATCTCTAGATTCTCCAAGCCAGGTTTTTCGAAAATGGCAGCTTTCATCTATTCAAGGTGATATTTGTTTTATATAATCATTTTACTAAATCTATTGCTTGATTATTAATAGTAGTTATGCGAGAATTTTCGGTTTGTATGTTATTTTGATGTCTGTGTGTGGTTAGAAATTGGATAACAGACGCCAGTTTCGTATCTTTTATGTCACCAACTTAGAAATTCATTTGATAATTTCAACCTTGCAAAAAAAAGAGAGTTAACTTGATATAGATCAATCTGGGTAGAGATATACAAGTGGGCAATGATAATTTTATCATCTCAATCAAGATAATTCCAGATGGTTAAGTTGTTCAAAACCTCCTAGTTATCTCTAGTGACATATATATGTGTGTGAAATTATTTTATTTATGTGATGAAAATGTCAGAAATAGAAAAGCCAATTTTCAAGTTTCGGGCATTTGTCGTCTTAACTTTATCTCTTATTGCTGACATTTTAGATTTTGTAGGGGGACCCATCTTAGGTGTTCCGCCCATAGGAGATATACCTAATGCCATAATAATGGGTATTTTGTATGCATTAACGGGAAGTAAGAAGTCAGCTGCCATAAACTCAATCAAATTTATACCATTCATCGGAGACTACATTCCAGTATATACATTGTCCAGTCTCATGTGGATTTATACAGAATCAAGAAAGAGAATGATTAAGAACACAAAATATTTAGAGATATAGTATAGTTTTGTTGATAGGATAGTCAGTGCTTAATTAGATATTATGTAAATAAAAATGTCTTTTATATGGTATTGATATGCAGGAACAAAATAAGAATTAATTATCTCAATATCAATACAAAAAATATCTAAGAGATTACCTTCGTTATTACTGTATCATAAATTCCAAAGTAATGTTGGAGCACAAAATCTACTTCCAATGTTTATTACTTTTTCTGCAGATTGCAAATCAGCAAATTCTCCGACTAATTTGCAAAGCTCCGTTTGAGCTTCAATATAACTAGTGACACTTTGAGTCCAATAACCAAAATTGAGCATATTGTTATTGTGATCAGCTAATGCAAGTTGCACAAATAGTGTAATAGAATTATAGAGCTCAACAATACCCCTTTCATTTCTTCTATTTATCCACAAAACAGATTTTAAGAAATTCAATAACAAAAGTAGCTTTGTAATTATGATATCAATTAGCCAGCGTGCAATATAAAATATTTGGAGTCCTAATTCAGAAATATGGTCATCAATAAAATCAGACTATCTATACAAAATATTCCACGTAATCTAAAACAGTTTACTCATAAATGTCTTACAACATGCATTCTTAGATGACTATAAACTGTTGTGAATACTATAACAGGAATTCATAAGTCATCCGCTAGATAATATCTAATATCTAAAGTAAATGTAAAATGTAAGTTTCTTATAATGTTGGATCTCGACTCAAACTAGGGAGTTAAGTGAATGTATATTCATTGTAGCCTGAATTTAATTTCCACCTTAACATTTCCTAAAATTACAAAAATAAGAGCAATCAGAACCCACTATTTATAGGATTTATTATCTTATCCGATTAATATCGACGCCACGTTTTACTCATTCCCCCGGTCTACCGCTAAAAACACAATATTCTTACTAAGTTGTCAAGTAAATCTACCTCTTTATTTGATACAGATAGTAATAAAGATAGGAGTATCGTATAATTGGAAAGAATATTTAAGTGTAAACATTGTAATGCAGACGCCTACTACAAACTGAATACTGAATATTTCAATGACCCAGAGATGCTGACCAAATATCTATGTATAAAATGTGTTAAGATAGAAGGTAAGAAAGCTGTCGATGATTTTCCTGCAGTAAGATCATTAAAAGTAGAACCCATCATATATCCTGCAATACTTCATAATTTCTTGTAAATGATTAATAATATATTCAGATTCTAGATATTTAATATCCAATGTTCACAAGACACAATTTACTTACTAAATATTAATTGATTATTTACCAACGGTTATCATATTGGTAGATATGCAGGATTAATTGTATTCATAAATGGCCATTTAATATTTCCACTTCCGATTCTTCCTTTAACCCATGCGATAATCCAGCCTGTTAACTTGCTACTACATGCTATAACAGTAGTTGCTTTTAGTCCTACCTGTACTCACTAGTTATAACATAACAATGAAGTACATAATTTCCCAAAGTCCCACGTTTAGAGCCTGTGCCACTAAACACTAAATAATAGAAAAGAAAATTTAAGGTATGAATTCGGATAATCAGTTTACAGTAGACTAATTAAAAACTATTGAGACAGCGTTAATTATCGCTTCGAATTCTTTACACGGTGAAGAGGATTTTTATTTAATAGGACGTCTTCAATGTCAAGTCTCTAATACATCATCTTCTAAGATTGTAAAGTCATGTACTTGTCTCTACCACTCATTCACTTTGCGATAGTAATTTTATAGAGATGATAGTAACTTGGGTTAATAATAATCAAGTACTAATAAAATATAGCTGAGAGAAAAGTTGCCCCTTTTGATAATATTTTATTGCATATTCTACGCTAAAAAGAAATCAAGACGACATTGTATTTTTATAATTTAACATTTATGAATCACTAATTTTTTGATAATTCCGTCAACTTGTTTGTTTGTTGTATACCTGTTACTGGTAGCCCCTCTGGGTTAAGAAGTCCAATCTGGACTAAGACAGACGCTTGATCCCAGTATATGTGCTAATGAGAGATTTTATTATTTTTAAATTTCATAATTACTACATGAGGTATTTCAACATATTTTCCAGTAGGAGGTATACCTGGTAGCAGATAATCAATCTCTCTATCATGTGTAAAGCTTATTATGAGTTCATCCACAACCTGATCCTTTCCAACAGTACGTGAAACATTCGTGATCTTCCAATCTTTTGGCATTTTTCCGACAAAATGTTTTTTATAGAAATTATAGACTCCATTATATCCAACTCCTCCAGCTAATGTAGGAACATGATGAACATATGGATCCTCTGTCATAGTGGTCATAGTTGCATCAACGTCTTCTTTATCAAACTCAAATTCTATATGCTTGTCGAAAATATCGCCAAGTTTCTCTTGTGCTTTATCCATGATAATGATAATAACATATAGTCTTCTTTCTAATGTAGTTTTTTATTATCTTTGGTCAGAAACTGATGAATAAATTAATTAATTAAACAATGCTATCATCTGCAAAAGTGATCGATGTACTCCATTTATAATCATATTATTTATTAGATTTACATTATATATTTCAGAGTAAAATGATAAAAACGCGATAGATCACAATCGCGAGATTTAATTTTTAAGCGATACTTTCTAGATCATAAGAACGGATCTACGTCTAGCATAAGGCGTACCAAATACCACATTCTACAGTTAAAAAAGTAGGCTGGTTAAATTGATACCTCAAATTCTGATATCCCATCGTTAATTACTCAAGACCTAGACAATTTCAGATTTTGATCCTCTTGATTATCGCGGCTAAAATAGTTTTCATAATCTGACAGGGCATGCAAATGCTTCTTGTGTCTGTGTCTGGGCTTTCTGCAGCGTGTTTCTATTCTATTATTTTATGAATATATGAATAGTTTTGTATCTGTTAGTCATACCCTCGTCTGAAATTCAGTATTTTAGAATTAAAGCATTTGGGAGTACTTGAAAAGTTCCAGGAAGAATGCCTATCGGTTCACCATCAATAGTGACTGTTATGTTTCTCTCTTTCGATTTGATTGAGAC
>JBEDUN010000175.1:0-41588 GCA_040414675.1 Nitrososphaeraceae archaeon
CACTGAAGTAGGAGCTGATCATTCAATTATCTACGATAAAATTCGTAGCTTGGAAGCTGGACTACAATATTGGGATTGGTAATAACAAGTATGAAATGTACTGCGATTCCTCTTCACATCATGCTGACTCAGATGACAGCTGTTAGGAATTCAGTCAGTATTGATCCTACGAGAGTACATAAGTGAAATATTCAAGCCCAATTAAATAATTTCTTTTGACAAGACCGCTTTGGAATCCAACGGTCATAGGGGATTATGCCTACCAACCTACGAATACCGACTGGATTCCTTAGCCGATATGAATCGAACAGTCATTAGTTTATACGCGTAAAACCTTTTAAAGATTGATTAACAAAATTATTCCATATACTGGTTTAACTGCTTTGCGTTATTTCACTATATTAGATAGCAGTAATGAAAAAGACCATATTATACAATTCTTTCTAATGTCAGTCATCATGAATGTAACACTGAATAGCATTTCGAGTGTTGCGACTGGAATACGTGTTCCTAGGTAGTCATCTTTAGGTGCCAATCAAGTTTGGCCAATCCTCAGAATCAGTTATACTTGTTTCGCTTGTAGTGTAATCCATCTAATGACAGGCAAAGATAAAAAGAAAGTTTGAAAGTTGTGTAGACTACTACGACTACGGGAACAACCACGGGTAAGGTTTTGATAATTGTTAAAATCGAAGAAATATTTCTAATTCAGACCTGAGAAGGATTACCGAAGAAGACTGCGCGGCTATTATCTTAAACAAGACATATAACATTCTAAAGTTATAATTGCACAATTAGTTCTACATAGCGTTGATGAAACGACATTCTTCTATATAGTCGCGATTTTACTGACAATATGCGTAGTCTATCAATCGACACAAAAATTGGTGATGACAAATCATAATCCGTACTTATTATCATAAATATATCTCTGTCACTAATAACACACTAACTAACCAACCAAGCAATCCAAAGGAATTGGTGCTAGGCATAATTTTGTGGAAGCCTCATACCATTTGGGTCTGTACCTGTCGCAGGGTGCAGACCTATTCTTCATAAAATAATCCAATTTGGTAACGTTAATGACAAACATATTTGAAATACTTGGCAGAATGTTCAAATTTGATTTGAACTAATTTAACAGCAGTAGAAACTAGTCTAGTCTTTTAACTGTAAGTATACTCTTCAAAAGATTGTAAATAGTGCCAAACCTAAACTTAAAGCAACCGAAGTTAGGGTCTAAAATAGAATAAAGATACATAATAAATCAGGGAACAATAACTAACGGAATTTGGACATAAGTTGACAATAGCCTGAGTTTTATTTTGATAAGGCTTCATTATAGTATCATACGAAAATTCTAAACTGCAGATCTAGCAACAAGATAGCCACATTATCTCTCTTTAGACGCTGTTGACTAAAGTTGGATTGCGCAATGAGTTCTACCTATCGCATATTCCAGTATATGCGCGTTATCTAATCTTGAACCAGTTGTCATGATGAACTGATTAACCAGAATCCAACATCATAGTCGAGATTTACAACAACCTTGAATATCGCAGATTACACTATGGTAAATTGAATAACCTCTAGTTCGCAAAATATACTCTAACATTTCATGATTCAGGGATGATATAGATGGTTCAGATAGATTAACTAGAAATCTGTCCTCTGATTTCTCCATCTGGGTATTGTTTTGTTTGAATATTAACATAGGCGTTCTTATCTTGAAAAAGTTTAGCCAAATCCGATATTTGCATTCCTTTCAATGGTCCTGTAAGATCGGTAGAAGAAATATTGCCCTGTGCTAATTGTCCATTTATTTGACCAGTGGGTGTTAGGTTCTTGAAACGAATGAGAGTCACGACAGCAGGTCCATTTTCGCCTTTCTTGCCTTGGTTTATAGTTACCATGGTAACCTTATCAATATTATTAGCAGTTAGATTATAGCTCATGATCTTCCCATTGCTATGAATTACAAAATTGGCAGTTCCTGTAGATTTAGTATTGGTTGGCGGTAATTCATCCTGACCATTCAAATTTGCAGCAAACTTTCCTTCTGTTTGTGCAAATGCTTGGTTGGTAAATTTAATCGATGGCTGCAACATTGGTATAGACAATATCATCACTGCTGCTAACCCGAAAGAAAGAACGATTAAGGACGCGAATTTGTGTGGATTATTTCTCATATATTCAAATCTATCAAGATTAATTTTCAACGAGATATTAAATAAAACGTATTATATATGGATTTTTGAATTCACTGCCACAATAATAAACCATATATTGTGCCAATATTAATCTCAATTAATTAATCTTAATTAATTGTGAAGTTCTCCAGGATCATCTCATTGCAGCGTGCTAGAATAACAAGTCTACTTTGACTCATAAAATGGTAGATGCAGGCCAGAATGTAAACAAACAAACAAACAAACAACTTCAAATGATCCTGTCAGAGTTCAGAATCATTGTGAAACCAACGATGATTTAAGGTTATACCGCTAAGACTATCGACATTGAACAAGAAGCGATGGTCTTATTTTATTTGTTTAACGTGACCTTCATAATGAAAGGCATTATACAGAGGAGGAGAAAAATATCAAATAATTTAAATGGCTGACTTAATCCAATGCAACTGATATCAAACCATAGTGAGTAAGATGTTGTCAACATATTTCTTACAGGAGGATTGCCAGTTCATTTTATCTGTTTTTGACAAGCATATCAAAAAAATTTATTATTATCAGACATTATAATGTTATAGTTAAATGGATAACAATAAAGGAAACGATGGATTTAACAGAGTAAATACCCAGGCACTAAGCAAAGTTTATGATTCCATTCAAAATCATCCAGAGATGTCAAAGGTAACATTTTCTGTTAAATCAGAGTGGAATGGTGGTTTTAGTGTCACGTCTCGCTCCAAAGATTTTCGTGTTGGCGACCAACATATTCAAAGAAATACTGAATATACAATGCAATATGATTTTCCAAACGAACTCTCAGGTCAGGGAAAAGGTCCAACTGTATGTGAGGGTTGTATGAGTAGCTTAGCAGCATGTCTAACACAAACCATGGTAGCTCATGCTACGTCAAGAGGTATCCAAATTGACAGCATCAAAGTTGATGTAGAAGGCTCTGTTGACCTCCGAGGTTTCACAGGTATATCCGATGATGTAAGACCCGGTGCTCAGCAATTTAGGGTAAATCTAAATATCAAGAGCAAAGCTGCCTCACCAGAACAAATATCTGAGCTTCGGGAAATCGGAAAGAAATTTTCGCCAGCATTTGATACATTGACTAATGGAACTTCAGTAATTTTAGTTAACCCTTGATTAACCGGGCTTTTGAATGCAGTAGATTTGAAAGTTCTAGAGCAGTAGTAGAGAGTTCTTACGAATAGCAACATCTAAGGTTTCTAATCTATTGGTGTACCTGTTAGTCATGATACGTAATTGAGTATCTAACTATTTTATCATTCTGACCGTGTCAATTCACTCGCATAGGTTGGAATTACAAAGAATTAATTAGAAATGGACTTGTTATCAATTACAAATCGATATCGAACATCACTATTTACTACACGCTGATAAGCCTCATTTACTTGTTGAATTGGGATGCATTCTATATCACTACTGATGTTGTGTTTACTACAAAAATTAAGCATTTCCTGGGTCTCTTTAATTCCTCCTATAGATGAGCCTGCAATACTACGACGTCCATCTCCCAAGGCTGCAAATCCAAGTGGTGACTTCTTTTCAGGAACTCCTACTAAGACCATAGTACCGTCTAGTGCGAGCAGATTCAAATACTGATCCCAGTCAATTTCAATTGAAATCGTATTTATAATCAAATCAAAATTACGTTTTAGCTTGTTAAAAGTCTGTGGATCCGACGTGGCATAGAAATTATCTGCTCCTAACCTTTTACCGTCCTCCTGTTTTCTGAGTGAGTGACTTAGCACAGTCACTTCAGCACCTAAGGCATCTGCTATTTTTATTCCAATATGTCCTAATCCCCCCAGACCCATAATTCCAACTTTTTTTCCTGGACCAGCATTCCAATGTACCAGAGGTGAATACATCGTGATACCCGCACATAGTAGAGGCGCAGCCCGATCGGATGGAAGATTATTGGGAATTGAAAGTACATAGTTTTCGTCAACCACTATTTTTTCTGAATATCCACCCTGTGTAGGAGTCTTACCATCCTTTTCTAAGGCATTGTAGGTCAAATTGGGTCCTTCAAAACAATATTGTTCAAGCCCCTTGAGACAGGCCTCGCATTTCCTGCATGAATCAACAAAACAACCAACGCCAACTTTGTCTCCTATTTTGAAACGGCTTACTTTTGATCCGATCTTGTTCACTACTCCTATAATTTCATGTCCAGGAACCATGGGAAAGCTTGATCCTCCCCACTCATCACGTACCTGATGTATGTCAGAATGGCAAATCCCACAATATTGAATATCTATCAGAACATCATTATCACGAGGATCTCTTCTTTCAAAAGAATAAGGAGCAAGTTCACTTTTAGCGTGTCGAGCCGCATATCCACTAACTTGGATCATATTTGCTAGTTGTTCCTAATTATTTAATAATGTTGCAATATAGTGAAGTACGCTGAATGATTAAGTTATCGAATGATTGATAAGCGTACACAGATTAAGAGTAAACGTTAGTCCACATTCGTAGTTATTCTTGGTTCATAGATACAAGACTGACAAAAAGTGATGTTCAACTATGAACAAATGAAAGCAACTGGAGTAGTAGGAGTAAATAATAAACTTGGGAACGAGTTAGCAATTAACAGCTACATAAGGCTTATCTTTGAAAGTTACCAAGAATAGACTAAACTTTGTCTCAAGGTATCAATATAAGACCATTTCAGGAGAACGATTCTGATAATGTCAAAGAATTTATTTCAAACATTATAGTTAATGAATTTAAATTTAAGCTTGAGTTTGATACGTTGGATTCTGATATCCTAGCGATTGACAAAATATATAACAGATTTAATAGAGGTTGTATGTGGATTGCAGAAACCTTTGTTGATGATTTCAATTCTAACATGCAGGTACAAAAAATAGTTGGTACTACTGCTGTAAGAAATTTGGATCAGTTTCCACATACCTGTGAGCTGAAGCGCATGTATATATCAACTGATTTCAGACTATTAGGACTAGGTCAAAAGTTACTGGATAGGGCAATAGATTTTGCAGTAAACTGTGGTTATTCACGCATGGTCTTGGATAGTTCAAGAACATTGTATGCAGCTAGATCACTATATCTGAAGAACGGTTTTGTAGATATCCCTAGATACAACGAGAACTATAGAGCTGATGTGTTTATGGAAAAGAAGCTACCATCATCTTGAAATGATAGATTAATAACTGATGATATAAAAGTAAGATAGTTTTAAAATCCAGATAATACAATTTTTCCAATAGCAGAGCCAGATTCCAACTTGTGATGTGCCTTACGCAGATTTTCTGCATTAATTGGTGACAGCACTTCAGTCAGGGTAGTTTTTATTATCTTGCTATCAATGAGATCGGCTACTGCATTGAGCAAATTGTGTTGTACGATCATGTCTGGTGTTTGAAAAAGTGATCTGGTAAACATGAGCTCCCAAACAAATGTGGCACTTTTCTGACGAAAAGTACCCCCCAGATCCACACGATTTTTCGTTTCAACTATTGAGCAGATCTTGCCTTGTGGTGCGACTAGATCCTTCATAGTTTCAAAATAATTATCAGTATTGTTCAAACAGAGAATATAATCTGCATGGTCTATACCGACAAGTTCCGTGATTTGGGATTTAAGGTCTTTATGATGATTTATAACATAATCTGCACCCATCTTTTTGCACCAGTCAATTGATTCAGGCCTTGAGGCAGTAGCAACTGTATTAATTCTCCTTAATGTGGAAGATGGTGAGGGTGAGGAGGATGACGAGATAGCAGAATCATTTACAAAATTTTTTGCGAGCTGGATGGCTATGGAACCAACTCCTCCAGCGCCACCTATAATGAGAATAGTTGGTTGATTTTGTCGGTGTCTTGTAATATTGTCTGGTGCTTCAGATCGTGTTATAGACTGCGAGATATCTGAGGCCCACCTTTTTGTAATATCTTGATATAAAGTTAGTCTATCGTACAAGGCCTCCCATGCTGTTATAGTCGTTAGTGGCATTGCAGCAGCTTCTTTAAAGCTTAGTGAGTCGGGTTTTCTTCCGACAATACGTTCGTCTACCAAATGAAATTCGCAGTTTGTTCCTAGTGGTCTAGCAATACTACCGGCATAGTAAACTTCGTCACCTTTCTTAAATAGCGTACATGCAGAACCTGTCTCCAATACCTCACCAGCGCCATCCCAGCCCAATACACGCGGTGTACTTTTATTTTTTTCAGCATCAGGTGGCTGAGGAAACAATCCTTTTCTTACTTTAGTATCGATAGGATTTACGGATATTGCCTTTATAGCAACTAATAAATCATGTCCAGTACCAGGTGGATCTGGTTCAGGAATATCTAAGTCAACTAGCGATTGGGGATCTTCTATTGGTAAGTATTTGTATAAACCAACGGCTTTCATTTTGTTTATTGTATAAGTCAATATATAATTACAGATATAATTATATTGAGATTATTGTAATTTTTATCTCTCTAAGATATAATCACATATGCAATATATTGTTGGATTTTCGACTAATTCATTATGTAAAGATTCCTTAAATGTAGCATCCATTACTAGAATAGAATTCAATTTGGTTTTGCACGATTCCAATAGTATTTTATCAATAGATTATCAAACTTGAAAATCAATCATACGACATTCATGCTAACTCTATTAATTAACAACACGTTATAGAATTTGAAATGTGCATTAACCAGTACGAAGATAATGTCTTGATAGTCAAGTTGCAGAAGCAAACCCCCCTCATAAGTAGCCTTATAAATCAAGCATCATCAAATGGATAGTAGTCTAGCTAAACACTTTATTCAAAAACCTGAAAAAAATAAAAATGCTGACGAAATAGATCAAATCAGTCAGCTAACCTCAAGCTCTTTGATTCTCTCAGATATGCCTTGTTTTTCTTTATCTAGCTCTTCTTGATATTCTTTCAGCAAAGCAATACGTTCCTCTTTAGTAAGAAAGCTCCTGGCACTATGATACCCTGATCCGGAACAACCACAACCCAAATTACTATTCACCCCCTTAACTCCTTGGACATATTGGATATACGATATATCACCTTCGATGTATTTATATATATCGCATGCCCAATATATTACACGGTCATATGAGATCATTTTCTAATGATAATGGGAATTATTGCTGTGATATGAGAGGTATGTTAGGTTTCCTAATCTTGTTCTTACTCTCAAAAAAGCCAATGCATGGACAAGAAATTGCAGAAGAAATTGCGAGAAGAAAGGGGGAAAGACCGAGTCCTGGAACCATCTATCCGGCACTAAAGAGCCTCAGGGAGATGGGATTCATCACCAGCGACGAAAGAGAAGGAAAAACAATAGTCTATACGCTTACTGAGAGAGGCAAAAATGCACTAAGAATTTCCAAACGGAGATTTATAAGAACTTTCCTCGGAGTTTTCCCCTAATTTCACAGTTTCAAAATATAGTTTGTATCAGAACTTGTACAATATGTAAATAGTACAACGACGCAATATATTAGGCAGGTTTTTAAAATGGTCTGTAGAGGCATTTGCATTCGACATAAAGCAAGGAAACCGGTAGGTTCTGGCCGTTATGTTAGTGGACAAAAGCGTTGTCAGATATGTGAGTTATTTATTGAATGGGCAGGATTATGGTGTCCATGCTGCGGCTATAGATTGAGAAGCAAACCTAGAAATCTCAAGTACAAGACTAAGCTTAGAGCGAGAACAAAAGATCACGGCGAAGTAAACAAGTTCCTTGTGCAAGAGTTAACAACAAACAAGCTATGAGCCACCATTATGTGTAGGGCATAATCAATAAATACCATTTTGAACAATATGTTTTATGCAAGAAGATGAGAATCCTTTAGTCACAGATCTGCATAGAAATATCCCAATGACTAAGCAGAAGATGGGGTCAGCTCCTTCAATAACTGCATTTAACGATCCAGATCGATATGGAACTGGGAAACAAAAAGAAAAATTAAGACAAATATCGTCTAATGTCTATGGATCTTACTTATCATAGCGTAATCCACTAATCGAACTCTAGTAAAACATACAGCAACATATAATCAAAGCAAATACTTATTCTGAATGAATTCCTGGTGCTTACTGACATAAATATTCAATAGTCTAAACTCAGGTTTTATTACAATATTTTATAATGAAGTCCAGAGCATCTGTACAACCATGCTTGGTTTGTTAACTTTATTATTCGAATAGCATATTATTATATCATATACACTCCAATCTAATATGGAGGATTTCAAAATATTGAAAACTTGTCATGTCTGTAAGGGAGCTGGAAAGTTACCTGTAACGCAAGTCCCAAACGCAGAATCAGATGGTGAGGAGACAGCAGGCGATTGTCCAACCTGTAATGGTATAGGGAAATTAGATGGCGATTGAGACGATTCAAACTAGATTAACCAATTGATTAATTAAAAATCAGATTAAGTTGCATTCAATGACGTCAAGTCAATTCGTCTAGAACAACGATTGTCTGATTTTATAAAAATTTAGTACTCTTTAATTCGAGTATTTGTTTACTTTCATTATCTGTCTATCAGCGTAATACCAGTATAACGTGAGATTTTAAATCGAAATGAATGAAAAATATCTATTGCTTATCTATTATTCGATTCGATTCAGGATTGTATGCATGCTCTGGTTTTTCTGATAGATAGAAAGGCTTATCTTAATTATTAATACAATTTCGTTTACCTTCGAAATTAGCTACCAATTATCCAACCGCTTTCGTAAACAGATTCGGTTGATATAACAAAATTACCAACATTAGTTTGAAAGATGTGTCCCATCGTCTAGCAACAGATCTTAAACAACTTGAATGTTTGATATTATTTATTCGTTGTTAAATATGAAGCAGCCCCTTTTATATCACAAATTCTCGTAAATTGATTGAAGTACGTAGAGGATTTACTATTCTGGTGAGCAGCCAATTACTTGCACTTATTTGGAACGAGAAGACTCCATATGAATTCGTGATAGCTTAAGATTAATTATTGAAGGTCATATTATGTACGCGAATCTATTTGATTTCGTAGAAATATAAGTGGGTTTTTACATATAGAGTCATAATAACATTTTCGGAAGAGAAGATGATCTAGAAATGAAAGCGAAGTGTGGTCATATCGTTAGAAAGGAAGAAATATCTTATGTAAATGCACATTATGGTTTATGTAGACAATGTCATTCAAATTTTGTTTTTCTTGTTGAGCTGGAAGATCAGTATGGGAAAGATGCTTTAATAGAGTATTGGTTTGCTATGATACTCTCTAATCTATCAGTGAATAGAGAAAAAACAAAATGTCTTCTTGATCATCTGACCGATTATTACCGAGATAAATCAAACAACGATTCATCTTCTCATGATAAAGCATATGTCCAGAAGATGATGTTTATGCTGCAGTCATTGCAAAATCCAAGTGATGAAAAATCACTAGTTTAGCTTTATAAAATAACACGAATAACAGATTCTGCTAAATCCAATTCTAATGTTGCTCATGTTACCCTCATCGGATAACCAAATTAGATATAAGTCAACTAATTGACCAATGCAGCTACTATGCATAATTCATAATTTAAAAATTATATGGACTTATATGCCATGATTTATCTTCTTTTGCTCGTTAGCAAAGAAGTATCACCTTGAATACCTTAGCTGTAATTGCGTTCCTATTTAGTTACCAATCTACTAAATTGTAATTAGGTACTGCATACAGTGATAACGAAGAAATAAAAAAATAAAGATATCGTTAAGAGGTATGAATAGATGATCTAAGATTCACTTGCATTTAAATCATATTTTTCTGTGTTTTTACGTGTTCTTTGATGCAATGTTCTGCTGTGTCTCTACTAATACCCACCTCAGTTTCACCTTTAGCAACAAATCACCATCGCATCCCAAATCTCAGCAAGACAGTGAGTTCATGTTTAAATTAAGAATGTGTCGTATATTAAAAAGGAAAGATTTAGTATCTTCACAGATAGTCATCAACAATAGCATTAACTATATTACCAAGCTCCAGTTATTCAAAACTATGGCTTTAGTTACTCTGAATTATGACAAGAAGAATCGTGACATCTTATACATATCGATAACAGTCATTGCAGTATTTTTGGTTGCTATGTTGGCTTCAATTCTAAATGATACTACTTTAAATCATCACATGGTTGTTACTGATGTATATGCTCAACCCTATGTAGAAACAGTGAAGCATAGAAATCTAACTATTGACCTTGGTAATGGATTGAAGACTAATGCTCAACTAACTATTCCCGCTGTGGGCGGAGGACAATTCCCTGGGGTAATTATCTTTCCTGGCGCTGGTGCTGGATCAGTACTTCCACCTACATCTCCATATTCTCATCTGGCCAAGTATCTCTCAGAAAGAGGTTTTGCAGTTCTTAGATATGACAAGAGGGGTGTGGGGCCAAACTTTACGATATCAGATAGTAATGCCTGGGGAAATCTTACATTTAACAATCTGAAACAAGACGCTGAGAAGGCTATATCAGTATTATTGCAGCAACCTGAAGTAAATGCAAGTAAAAAAGCAACATTGATTGGACATAGTGAAGGTTCAAACATACCCCCAAGAGTTGCCGTTGATATCCCAGATAAAGTCAGAAATATAGTCCTAATGTCTCCAGTAGCTGAGAAATGGACTGATATTATATATTTCCAGGAAGTTGCACATCCTCTTCTGTATGCTGAAAGCATATTAGCTAAAGGTCATCTTGGACTGATATCAGTGAAGGAAGCATCAAAAGATCCTATTTTTCAGACTTTGGTTGGTGGCAACCTGACCCAGCTTCTTCTTAACAAGTCTAGCGTTACTGGTAATAACGTCAGTACATCACATGAACAGAACAAAACGAATGCTGACTTGATTAGTATTGAAAAGGAGCTCAAGCCTGCACTTGTAAGATTTTATGAAAATGATACATCCCCCACCCCTTCACAGCTGTCAGCCAAATGCATAGACATCTTTGGTTGTCCTAGTGAAGGAAAATCGTTTTCTGCCCTTAGTAGTGTCAATAGCATGATAGGGAATGTATCTTCAAATATTGGTGTCCTCGTACTCGTAGGAAAAAATGATAGCCAAACCCCTCTTGAACAAGCGTCTCTATTACAACAAAGATTAACAGAAGTAAACCATCCTGACCATCTAATGATTGTCTATCCAGGTCTTGGACATTCATTTGCTCATTCCAATCAATGGGTAGACTCACATGGTCCAATGGAAGAATATGTATTTCAAGATATATATGAATGGCTTACTTCTCCTGCAAGACATCAATGAAGAAGCAGGGTAAAAGAGACTGAACTTGAATCTGAACATATCAAGTCGACGGCATGACATAGTTAGAATAATAGAGGCTAATAGATGAGGACTCTTGACCTATAATAGTCGATCTAGAGAAGTAATGTTCAATGAACCAACACCCTTTCTTATCTGTAAACCAGGTGGATTCATGCGTATAGTAAAAAAACACCTAATAGTCGCTAGAATCATTCCAATTACACTATTTTGGGTGAAAATAGATTCTATCTTGCTAAGACAGAGCGAATTGATAGATCATAATCACAACACCGATACCTGGGCATTCTTGATGCACAATCAACCCACAATCTCGACTAAGTGGGTCCCTGAGCGAAAAAGGATAAAAGAGCTAGTGAACTAGTAAACTTTACTATTGGTTAGATCAATCTAAAGATTATGAACCAGAATGATAATGACAAAGGAGATTGCCCATTATCGAACAGTCAGCCTGCGGGGGAAGAGCTTGTCTCTGGTACTAATCGGATAGTATTCGTTTTTAATATATTAATGATAGGAACGATTAGATTTCCTTATTTATTTAAAATAAAGTGAGAAATATACCATGGACGTGCACAGGTCGACCCGATTCTTATAAATAGTATGTTTGCGCGTTAATCATTACGGCAAATTTTTGGCCGCTGGCCCAAAACTTCCTCCCATAACCAAGATATTTATTCCATATGTACTTGGTCACGCAGGGACCAGCGGCGGTAATTGTGTATAGTACTAGCATAAGAGAATCAGCATACTTTATGAATTTATCGTAATAAATGTTGAAGAATATTGCCATTTTATGCTCCATTATTATATCCCATGTCAGAAGCCTGTCTTGGTTGAGGTAAATTAATGGCCTGGCCATATTTCCATTCTGTTTAAAGTCGATATCAGCACATCCATCTTTGACAATAACGACAAGGAATGGACTGTACTCCATGTTTGATTTCCTTTCAAGTCTGAAATCAGCCTTTGATAGTGCGATTCACAACGTCATCTGTATAATTTCCTAGGATCACTGCAACTACTTCAGAACAATTGTTACAACATTTGTAAAAAATGATAATCGTGCAAATTCAGCTGCGTTCGCAAATATCAAATTTCATACAATTGTTAACGATGCAAAAAATAAACGCAAGATTTCAACTAGTTCAGAACTGTTCGAAGAAGAAATGGAATTATTTATGCGACAGTGACTTCAACGTAATTAGATTGAGTGACTTAGGTTTTAAGCCCTATTAATGATATACTATATCGGAAAGAAGACTACAATATGTTAATACTAAATCTTTACAGTTTAAGATCCTAGATCAAGAATATAAAAATGGCATTACTTCATTAGCTTTTGTATCAACTACACTGCCCATTTAATCTCCTATCCCGCTTCCAGCGACATAGGTTACTCATTCAATTCAGTTGAGTATGTTTTATCGAGCCAAAACTGAATTATATCTCTTGTCAAGCTACGGACTAAAGTTAACACTACCGTCAAGAAAGACTAATGAAATGTATACATATTATCTTTCCTTGTGCATCAATAGAGCTTCCTTCTAGTCTACTAAAAAAGTAGTTCTGAGTATAATGTGATATATGCAGCAGCACCCTGTTATTATACCACAGTGTTAAGTTATATAACCTGAGAATAGTCTCGGAGTAAATAAATTGAAGTTGATTAGACATTCCTATTCCAATAAAAGGAATACTTTGATTCTATAACTTAAATCCATATTTCTAATAAAGAATGTATTTATAATTTCATGTAGAATAATTTTCTATTCGAATTGAGGTATATAAGGTCACTTTTATTTACGTTTATGTTTATATTTATATTTTCCATGCTTGTTGGATTATATTTCTCTGCTGTTATTCCCAAGTATCAATCTTATGCACAAAAATCAAGCCCACTGACGTCAGAAACTACGCCTACCAATATAAACAACATCATCACGTCGTCTTCAACAAAATCAAACACGGTTGAAACTAGCGTCGTGAAAATCCCCAAGATAAAGATATCATTTCCTCATGATGGTCAAAAAGTTATGATAACAGATGATAACCTTGTTGTCTCTGGCACTTCATCAGATGATAGGTTGAAGGATTGTAGGGTTTCAGTATTATTGAATGGAATCAAACCCTATCAAAATGCTCTCGCAACAGGAAAATATGGGACCAATGATTATTCTAGTTGGAAATACAAATTAGAATCAAGCTATACCGTAATTAAAGAGGGACCTAACAAATTAACTGCGAAAGTTGCATGTCACGGCATTCCTTACGACCAAAATAAATGGACAAGTATAGTTCTAACTGGTAGCAAAGAAGAGGCTCACAGAAATACTACTAGTGTAAACAAACCATTGTCATTGCCATTAGGGGTTTCGATTAAGATTGATAAAAATCCAATTAGTGTAGGGAGCACGCAGACTATTACTGTAAGGGTTTTTGATTCAGATTCTAAAAATTCAGATATTAACGGAGTTAATGTACGTGGAGAAATCCTAGATTTATCAGCGTTTCCATCTTATCCTTCTAAAAATTTGAATGCAGTTGTAGAGCATTTTGATGGGGACACAGATAAAAATGGTGAGGTTTCATATTCATGGAAAGTACCAGAAAATACTCCGATAGGTACACCATACTTAGTAAAAGTCGTCGCCTCATCTGACAAATACAGCGGGAGATCAGAATCAAACATATTTACTGTAAAACCTTCAACTAACGACAACGTCTTTATTTTAGCTCAGGCGAGCAAGAACTTTACCAACGGTTTGAATGATAATATAAAGAATTTTACTCAGGAAATAGTCAATCAAGTTAGAGGCAGCCTGAAGAATAAGCTATGATAATGCAAGTATTTAACAGTATTAATTGAACGTAGATTTTAGTGCATTTGTATATCTTAGATCGAACTTAATGGACTAGTATGTACATCTAATATGTGACGGGATAACTAATTGAATAATTTCTACTTCACGCTAACAAGAATGGAATAGGAATTCAAGTATAACTTCCACACAACTTCCCAAACAGCAGAACGGACTAATTCAAGTAATTGAAGGAACTAAATCTTAAACCATACTTAATACTGCAATAGTCACAAGCATTCATTCTGGTACTTTGATCGATATCTGTAATTTTTTTATATATTTGATTATTGCCCATCTTTCTTCCAATTCTCAACAGACCAAGTCAATTTGTTTATAAACATTTTTACTAATTGAACAAATTAACTAGCTTGATTTAATACATTGTCATATGTGTTTGGTAAACATTCTCTTCCGAACATTCTCTTCGGACATAGGGACAGTTTTGTGGGTTGTCCAGTTCGCTGATGCCCCACCTTCTCTAAATCACTTTTTCTATAAAATGGCAAATCTAACAATTTTGCGACAGAAGTAAAATAATATAATTAGTAATATTATCGTAGCTTGAATGGAGTATTATTATAGAAATTGAACTTATATAATCGAATCCATTTTAGATATTATTAATGGCAATGAAGTAAGGCAAATTGAAATCTTGAATAAAGCAAGTTGTCCATGTATTATTCAAAGAATATGTGTCATTCCTGATTCAATATGGGTTGATAGAACATGTACTACGTCGAGAAACTTATAATACTGCGGCAAAAGGTTTGGATTTTTGTGTATGAATAACAAAATGAAGGCATTAACCTTACTTCTTTCGTCAGACATGCCATCAGAGACTTTATTCCAACAATAATCAAGCAAGAATTAAGCAGTTCATATCTAAAAAAGTGTCGCGATATTACATCATTATTGTATTCCTTTACATATCCAAAAAACTTCAAACTAACTAACTTCCCAGTGTGATATTTAGCACTATTTCAGTTTTATGAAATTTGATACCTCAGTGATAAAATAGTCTTATTGTTGTTATCCGTATCTAGATTACTTACATTGGTAAAGTCCTGCAGAATAGTCATATAGCTCGTAATCAATACTTGCGATATAAATCATATTAGATAATATATAATAATGATCTTCTGGTTGGCCATCATTGATGTTTCTATATTAACAATGTTATCCATTTATGAATATAAGGAATAGAGTTTAATTCAATTGGAATATAATGTGAAACGAAAAATTAGTTCCGGTGCGTTTGGAACTATATATGAAATAGAGAGTAGAGACAATGGAAATAAAACCTACGCATTAAAGGAACTCACGAATATAAATTTAGTAAGTAAACAACGTTTTGAAAGAGAAGTAAAGATACTTTCTGAATTAGATCATCCTAACATTGTAAAAATTTTTCAATGGAATATGGCAGGTGAGCCTCCTAGTTTCAGTCCTTATTATGTAATGGAGTTTCTTAGTGGTGGATCCCTCAGAAAATATATAGAGGAAAAATTCTCTACCAACACCAGTAACCACAATGAAAGTGGTTATAAAGATCTAAATCTATTTGATAAGAAATGGACTTTTAGAACAATAATTTTGCCGATTTGTAATGCTTTATCTCAGGCTCATAGCTCAAATGTCTTCCATAGAGATTTAAAGCCAGAAAATATTTTATTTACAAATGTTACGAGGTCCGAAATAAAAATTGCAGATTGGGGACTTGTTAAAGGACAGGACTACAATACTAATAATAGCAATCATTACGATAACAAGGTAGACTACGACAAACTAACTATAATCGATAAAGAATCGCTAGAATTAACTGCTGTAGTATCTGAAGGAAACATCGGTGGAACTCCAGACTATTGTTCTCCAGAACAGTGGTTTGCTACCGTACATAAAGATTCACCTATAGATGCAAGAAGCGATATTTTTTCTATAGGTATCATATTTTATGAATTGATGACTGGAAGACGCCCACCAACATATGATCGTAATAATGCCGATGTACATAGACCACAGGTAAATCCACCCTCAAAATATAATCCAACAATTTCCCCTGAGCTAGATAAGTGTATACTCAAGATGGTTGAGTTGAATCCAGAGAATAGACATAGTTCAGTTTGGGACTTGATGTCAGAAATAGAAACTTTGTCTGATAATTCATCAGGATAACTAATGGCATGAATGAAATGCAATAAGAATACGCAGTCATTTCATCAACAATCATTATTCAATATGAATGAATGTGTCTCACATACTTCATTTTGCAATCCAAATGCTGTACATAATCTTTTAATGTTGGCAATTACAAAAGGAATAAATGGTAAATTACGGTCAAAACATCTTCACCATATTTTCAATAAATAGAAAAGGAATGACTTTTCCGCATGGAGCATACGAGTAAATCTATGCTATGATCAATTTTGACAATTTGTACAGTCTGCAGTTTTTTATTTTTTTATATGATTCGATCCAAAACATATTCTTATAAGATATATCTGTACGTCATTGTAATGTGTCGAAACTTAATACTCCTGAAGAATTTCTCGGCTTACAAGTAAAAGAATTCAATAAAGGAAATGTAAATTTCTTGATTACTCTTTATGAAAATGACGCATGTTTTGCTTCTAAGCCGGGAGTAGTTGTTAAGAATCTAGACGATATACGACAATCTTTTCAAAGCCTTGTAGACATTGGAGTAAAATTATCCGCTAAAGTCAAGACTGTACTTAAGGCAAGCGATCTTGCTCTGCTAATCACTGAATGGTCAATTAGTGGGATCGAGCGCGACGGCAAACAGGTTAACCTTACTGGAAGAGGCACAGTTGTTTTACGTCAACAGTCAGATGGTTCCTGGCGAATGGTAATAGAAAATCCCTGGGGTACAGACTAATTCACAATCTAGTTCAGAAACTAGTAAATAATACGACGATAGACAGGATGTCGTAGTAAGATTCAATATTTCTGAACAGAACAATCTCAATGTTTATCACAAAATATGTAAAAAAGTGTCCATTCCTGAACGGTAAGTGTGTGACTTTCTGGATGTATAGAAGTAAGGTCACATAAATACGTCACGACTGCTATTCAATTTTTTATTTCCAAGACTTAACTATTCATGCAAAACCTAATGTGATTACATGCCACTAATACCAAATGACTTCGTGAGATAATTGTATTAATTCATATGATTATTGATTAATTATCATCCTATGTATGCAGGAAGGTTTTCTGACCCAAAGATATAGAACAGGCCATCGCGCGACCCCAAAAACATCATATTGTTTGCAATAGCAGCTGAAGCATCTATCATGTTCATAGTAGGAAATTTCCATGTTTGTTTTCCTGTGTTGACATCTATACCATAGATATGCGAATCTAGGGAACCCATAAATAATATATCATTAGGTCCCGATATAGAAGGTGAAGACCAAATTTTGTGGTCTGTTTTATAGTCCCATATCATCGAGCCATCATCGATTTGAAAGCAATATATTTTTTGATCTGATGTGGCAAAGAATACCTTGTCTCTTATTGAAGCAGGGGATGCCATCACTGGCTTTTCAATATCCTTACACCATCTTATTTTTCCATTAGATCCGTTCAAACAAAAAATTCCGCCATTATAAGTACCTATAAACACTGAGCAATGTTCACATTCATCACCATAAAATGACAAACATGGTGATGATGATCTAATCTTCCCATTCAGTTTAGTTTTCCAACGTAGTTTTCCATCTAAATCTAAAGAATATAATAGTCCATCATCAGATCCTACAAAAATGTGTTGTCCATTATATGATGGCGATGACCAGACTTCGCCGCCAGTCTCGAATTCCCATGCAAGGTCTCCGCTTTTGACATCTAACGTATAGATGGAGCTATTCCTGCATCCAACTACAATCTTCGTTCCATGGTCAATCAGACACGGTGAGGAGAAGATATCACCTGTCATTTCATGGTGCCAAATTTGAGTTCCATCCTTAGTATCTATTCCAAGAATAAAATTTTTGCCCATAAAAGATGCATCATTGATCCAAGTATCGTAAGTAGCCGCTAGCAATATGCCATTATGTACTACTGGAGAAGAGACCAATGGACTGCATGAGTTTAAATGCCATCTTATTTGTTTTTGAAATGGATTTAGTGCAAAAATTCGTCCAGTCATTGTTGCAACATATATACTGTTGCCATCGAATACAGGAGAGGCTACACTTGGTCCAATTTCTGTTACCCACAAAAGCGAAGGTTTGCGGGGTATCCTAGATGCGGATACTCCAGTTCGCATAGAATTTCCTCGAAACATAATCCACGAGCACCTATCAGACATTGTTAATGATTGTTCACTGCTCAACAACGATATTGAGTGCATTCACTTACTAAAGAATATCTTTGGCTTGGCATTAATGAACCCCATTGGAGTTTTCGATCGTAAAATTTAAACACTATTTACTTGAATTAACATTCGTACAGGCAGCTTGAGGGATTCAAAGATCTTGAAATTTGAGTCAAATCGGTGATTATGAGGCCTTTCCATAACCTATATTGAATTGATCAGCAGCAATGATTTATGGCTTTTATTCTATATAAATTAGATGAGAGTACCTAATTATTTGAACAGCCAATTTAAGCGAATAGGAGGTTATGCACCCTGTCCCTGCTTTCAGGATTAATAAGGATTAAAATCATACCAACTCTTCACAATTATATTA
The DNA here is from genome assembly GCA_040414675.1 of Nitrososphaeraceae archaeon. Classification (GTDB taxonomy): domain Archaea; phylum Thermoproteota; class Nitrososphaeria; order Nitrososphaerales; family Nitrososphaeraceae; genus JARBAU01. Next base: position 19,105 of record JBEDUN010000175.1, read on the forward strand.
TTGTCAAGCACATTTCTTCTTCCAGTTTGTGGAAACTAATTCAACTAACTCGTGTCCTCACGTTATCTCCATCTGACTGGTTTGAAGCAAATTTAGTCAATATTCAGAGCAATTAATTTGATGCCTATAATATTAAGACATTCAAGGATTGTACTTTAATCGCGTTTGAATCGCAACTTATCGCATTATGGAAAATGCCTTGAGTTTTACGATCTTCCATGTATTTCATATAACTATTTTACTGCCTGCACAACACACAGCCACTCTCGACTAGATACTTATGAACATTCTTATCGATGGTCTGGTCTACAAAATGCATTCATAACTATTTCAGAACCCAGAGGTAATCGGTCTCCTTGCCAAGAACATCTCTTGATAAACCAACGCTATTATTTAGGAATGACAATGATTTGCTTTGAGTATTATTGAATAACACTATTCCGTAGTAAACCCATAGACCATCAACCGGTCTTCCTATATTAGAAGATTTCCAAGCTATACTTTGTCCATCCGGGGTCTTGAACGTTCCATTACCTGTACTTTGGACTAATTTATCAGATAGGTAAGTATCTATATAGGTCTGATCGTTAGTAATATTTCCTACACCCTTTAGTAATCCTTGGTCAGAGAAATGCGTCTCGGCCATTCGGTGAGGAGTTAGTGATATATTCTTTGCTGACAGAAAGGTGGTTGTATTGGCATTATAAATTGAATCTGCGGGGTTCAAATGCACATTAGCAAGTCCATTGATACTCTGCAGAGGCAACGCCGCATGTACTAATGCAAAAGGACTAGCCAGAAATAGACCTCCTGTTATAGAAGCTATAATTAAGAAGACGGAAAGACATATTGACAAATATTTTATCCTTTTCAAACACGCTTGTTAGGATGACATGATTTAAATAGATTTCGCATTATGAAAGACTGCTTTTAATTGATAATCTTTCCTTCGGATACTTATAAGTCTCAGATATTGGAAAGAGATTTTTTGAGTAAGTCAATTGTAGTCCCTGTACCTAATTGGAAGAGTCATCATCTCTTACGATTATGCCTATTATAATAGAACGAAGCTTGGTTTCCTGACGGTATCTCCTATTTATAGTAAATAAAATGTCCGATATTTAATTTTTATTTTGATTTTCGTATTCATCAAAAAGTGTGTTATCTTTGGTACTTACTCGATTCGCATATCAGTACGAATTTTACTTTTCATTATCTTGTATTTACATATGGTAAAACCATGCCACAAATCCATTACTACTAGATATCATTTATAGGCTTAAAAGTTCGAATCCTTCTACCCTTTGGCTGGATAATAATCAGACTTGCTCATGACTATATTATAATTTGTTGGAAAGAAAAATGTTGACAAATTGGCGCTGTTCAGACATGCTATTAAAAAAAAATTAATGGACCAAAGTTGGTGCCTGAAGTTATGATGGATACAATTCTTTGACTTCTGCGATCCTGTGCATGAAATCTGGTGGTACTTGATTGCTGAGAACGGCTTCAAGCCGATCCAAGTACGCATGCCAACCAGGGGCGAAACGTAAAGCTGTCCCCTTGGTAAGGCGTCTGTGGATCATAGTAAGGACTGTATATGAATTGCCGTCCTGCTTAAGCTCCCACTGTATAACGGATTCAGGTTCTCCATGAGGGAACATTTGATTAGGAGAGATATGCCATTCGTACTCGAAAACGCGGTAAAGATCCCAGACCAGAATATCGCCAGTTACATGCGATCCTGATACTGTGTTAACAAGATCGATTGAACCACCGCTGTACCTATCAAAGGTTCCTTTGTAATCGGGCAACCATTTGAATATCTCTTTTGAGTCTGTAATTGCCTTCCAGATTGTTTCTCTTGGATGAGAAAGTCGTCGTGCATATCTTAGAGTTCCGTAATCCTCTTCAATGGTTATTGTCCCTTTAGATCCAATCTTCTGCGTTTTTTGGTCACGTTTCTCATTTGTGGTTGTCTGCTGTTGCACATTTTCATTTTGTATTTCTACGGTTTTCATCTCTATATCAGTACTAGTATAGATTCTTATTCTTAGGGGAAGCGCAACTTCCATTATCGGACATCTTTATTACCCATAGTTGTATTAAGGAAGGTATGACTCTGGATAGAGAAGAGAATGATACTCGATAAAAATGATCTTATTATTCTCCCCACTCTAGCTAGGGATTGTAGAACTTCCTATAGTAGCATAGGCTCACAGATTGGCTTAACTTCAAAGAGTGTAAAGGCGAGAGTGAAGAAGATGGTACGTAGCAGAGTCATAGAAAAGTTTGTAGTTAGAGTTAACCCGGCAGCTTTTGGCTATAGAACAGCTATTGTGTTGGTAAGGACTAGCAACGCGATAACTAAAGATGATATCATCCAGCGTATCAAGGAATTTGGAGACCTTGTATATCATGCACATCATATAGGAAGGACAACTGTGGCTGCCATTATCATCAAACAATCATTGGATGAGAAGCTTACCCAATCATTAAATGATCGCCTAAGACCTGCAATAGTTGTAAACATTTCTGTTGCTGAACTATCTGTTAGATCTAATGACCTAAGCGAAACAGATTTGAGAATAATAAAATGTCTGCTGATATCAGGTGCTAGAATAGAGATATCAGATATTGCTAAAGAAGTTGAGATTTCTGAAAAGACCACAACAAGACGGCTCAATAGGATGAAAGAGATGCGTTTGTTGGATTTCTCTCTTCAGTGTGGCCCAGCTGCTATGATAGGATATATTCAGTTTGTTATTACAATATCCATTACAAAATCCAAGTATCATAATGTGCTGGAACACGTGTACTCGGAATTTCAGGCAAATATTTTGTACAGTCCTAGTCTAATCGAGCCCGAGGATCGGTTGACATTTGTACTCTTTGGCGAAAATGTGTTCGTTGTCGATCATGTTTTGGCAAGAGTGAACTGTTTTGTAGGTGTTGAAAACGCGGATGCATACATACTTACCAAATTGCAATATTATGACGATTGGATAATGAAGGAAATTGATAACAGATTATCATTATTTTCACGCCAAGTTTTGCATAGATCTAGGTAAAACTATAAAGCAGCTTCTTTGCAATTGTTCAAATGTAATTGTGAGGGTAGAATGCTACAAAAATATGCAGAAAGGCCATCCATTTTCTTACTGTTACCAAAAAAACTGCTATATCTTGTACTACCAATCCAATTAGATTTGTATCCAGAAGTCAAGTGAAGTCATTGGTAGCTGCAACCAGCTCATTTGAGCCATATTCATTGATGAGCCAATTGCAGAAGATGGATTAACCAGTGACTGGTAATTGCAGCATAAATATGATTATCTATGAATAAAACCATGGCCTAATCATGTTCGTTAAGTTATAACAAGCAGTAAATGTAATACCCTGGTGTCCAAACTGTCCAAACCAAGATTATCACATAACGCAAGACCAAATCAAATCCAGAACAACGACCACTATTACGGGATTTGATTTGGTCGTCTTCTTGTAGGCTTTATCAAGTTTGACAATCGCGTTAGTACAATGAGACAATAATCATTCAAATAGTATTAGCTTGTAATAATAGTACTTTTACGTACTCATGCCCGTAATGTCATATAGCGCAATTGCTACTATGTAGAATGACACCAAACACGAATGCCATAGGGAAGCCAAAGAAAAAAACTAACTAGACCTGAGGGGCCCCTCAGGTTTTTATTCATTATTCCGACTCATTATGGACGCCAAACGCTGTTATGATTGGTACCAAATAATTCTGTTATCCAAATTTTATTAATAAAATTGTCATATTTTGTGACATGTTCACTAGAATCAGCCCATATGACCAATATTAGATTCTAGTTTACCATATCATAGATTTGTGAATTGAATAGCATATGAGGACGGAGTTCTAACGGTCACTAGTTGCCTAATTTTCTAATTAAAAAATAGTCAATAAGAAGATGAGTCGCATATTAACTGCAAGTTGAGACAATACCTTAATTGTTGTGGAAAATCTTAACATACAGCCATTGATAAATCATCAGATTTAGCACTGGTCGTATGTTCACAACGGTCATATTGTAGTTAAGTTTTCAAACAGAGAATTAGCCATACAGAGATAAGTGGTTTTGTCCAAAAGATCAACGAGTTAATATCACAGTTGAGGACGGATCATTCACACAAAGAACCAGTCGAGTAGGTCACAATTTCCCAACTCTTTCATTGATCTAATCGGTACCACAGCGGTTATTAGTGTTAGTAAGTAAGTATCAAGTAAACAAGCTGAAATCTATACTAACAATACTTATTATCACGAACTGAGTATTCTACCAAAAATAATCCAAGGACCCAATCCTAGTAAGAATAGCCTATATTACATCAACCATTCATTTACTCTACTTCGTTCAAAGTCGAGTTTCTTTTGGTAATACTCTTCTGATGGCTGCTCAAGTCTGGTAGTAGGCCCTCCTTCGTTATAAAAATCAGCGTCTATATATCCTGCCTTCCTACCTCCAATTTCCATAAAGCAAAAGCCTTTGCCATCGAACTTGATGCGTGCCATATCATTATTGCTACTGTTATTTTTTATATCGTTGATAATTTGAAAACTAACTGCCTTTGCTTCTCCCTCTGCGAAAATTCCGGCCTTGGGGATGGTAGTGTTTTTATCAAGTCTAATCTCTGTTACGTCCCCTATTGCAAAGACATTGTTGTGTTTTGTCCTAAGGGTGTATTTGTCGACGTTGATCCAACATTCTTCTGCTTCCATCAGAACAGAATTCTTAATTACCTGTGGAATTTGATGAGGCGGAATTACTACTAGCACATCATAGTTTGTCTTATTACCATTTTCAAATTCTATTGTTTTATTTTCTAATACCCTTTTAATTTTGTGTGAAGGATGGAACTCGATATGGTTGTCATTTAGCAAGTTCACCACATCTTGACTCATTTGTGGTCCAGCTACAGGCAATGCAATTGGGGTTGGTACAAACATATCCAACTGAACGGATTCTCTTGTTCCATTCTTAACTAAGATGTCATTTAATAATAATGACACTTCATAAGGTGCTGGCGGGCACTTGTACGGCAGATCAGCTATACAGACTACTATACGGCCGTTTTTTATAGATAGTATTTTTTCCCGTAGACGTGTAGCTTGTTTGGAATCATATACATTAAAGCAGATATCATGATTATGCTCAAAGCCGCTAATCCGTTCTGGTGCAAGTTCGGCACCTAAGGCAACAATCAAGTAATCATATTTTAGCTTATCATGGCTATTCCCAGTAGTAACAGTCTTTTCATAGACATCAATACTTGCAATTTCATCGTGCAAAAATTTGATTCCTTTTTTCTGTAGGTTAGATAAGGCAATCTGAGAATCCTCTAATTTTCTGTTTCCACTCAGTATCCATAAATTCACAAGCCCCATCATAAAATATCGGCTTTTATCAATTACAGTTATTTGGCATTCTTCCTCTCGTAGGCCCATTCGTATCAAATTGGCCGACACCAACCCTCCGAACCCTCCGCCTAAAATTAAGACCTGTTTTGTTGTAGCCATAAAGTAGAAAGAGAATGCTAGTTTTTAAGCACTCGCTAGATCTAATTGTGATCCCACCATTATACTACGTAGTTTATGCTTAACACGACTTCATAAATGTATCAATTGAACAGGCTTAAATTGCCAATCCCATTAAGATTGGTCAGAACAGTTCCCCCTGATACTCCAGATCACTGAAATCAAGGGTATTTTTATACCCGCTTTCTCTCAGCTGCTCGATTGTCTTAGATGAAAAGTCAAATATTTTGTTCGATATAGTATGTTCATCATTTCTGCGATTTACCCGTATAATTTTGCCTATTTCATACTGTCCTGTTAGCATATCTGAATATTTTCTGGTTCGTAGGGCCAGGCCGTGATTCATAGTGTTTCTATCTAATAGGGCATTTATGACATCATCTTTTATTCCATGATCCTTTGCAATCTTGATCAAGTCTCTTGCTAAATCTACATAGTCAGATACTAATAATAGGGCCTGTTCCTCACGTTCTGTTCTGTCCGAAAAAGTGATGTCGGTATTTCTATTTACAATCCCATCACGGTCCCAGGGAATTACATCTTGTTTAACCGGATGTACATTGACTATTCCAATATTCAATCTTGGAACAGTATTTTTGAAACCCTTCCTCTTCATCCAATAAAGCCGATGTAGTCTAACGACTTGCGTAAGAGGTGTGTTACTCATTATTCCGCCATCCCAAAAGTACCGAACATTAGTTTCATAATTAGAAGTAGCATTATTGTATGTTTCAACTTCTAGTCTGCTGTAGCCAAAGTTAAGTGGTACAGATGCACTAGCAATAACTTGGTCAGCCGTAATACCATCGTTGTACCTTATAACATGAGTGAATCCCACCTCCTTTCCGTCTTTTATAATATATTTTCCATACTCGGATTGCCTTGAGCCATCCTCTTTTTCGTAACTATCAAAAACAACAGGAACACCTTCTGCTACGTCAACACTAACGAGTATGAGCCTTGGTTGTGTGAAAGATGCTTTTTCGTTAAACGTTGTTGCAATCGGAAATTTTGCAAATCTTTCTAAACTTCTCTTTAACGGACCGTTATCAAAACGAAACCAAATATTTGAGGGATCAAAAAATTTAGTATCATACTGTGGCAGCAATGGAGAGAACACGGTAGGTACTCCTATGATTGAAAATTCCTTTGTCGTATAATATCGCCTTGCAGCCTCTCCTGTGGCTATATTCTGATTAATTTTAGTGTGGAGAAAGTCCCACCAATTGGCAAAAGCAGGGAGCTGATCAAACGATGATTCCTTTGACAAATAATCCCAAAATTCTTTTAATCTTTCAGCAGAACCATCCCATGTATTATGTTCTATGACATAACTTACTAACACCGCTGAATTTATTGCACCAATGGAAGTTCCAGCTATTATATCGAGAAGTGGTTTATCTTTAAATCCTCTTTCCTTATCCTTATTGGAGACAAATTCGTAAAATGCTTGAAACACTCCTGCTTCATATGCTCCAAGCGAGCCGCCACCTTGGAGGACAAGTACCCTTTGGAAATCTGGCATGTGCACCATGTATTATGTAAGTCGTAAGAGAACTAATTATGTTTGACTGCTGAAAAATATTGTTAAATGCTGACATAGTGATTCAAAAGCATTTCTGGGAGGGTTAGAGGTGTTTATACTAGTTGCTAGGAACACATAGTATTGACTTGACAATCAATTCCGATTATGATTAGAATAGGCAGTACAGGAGTTAGTCCGAAATGGGTTCACCCAGAACATTACAGATCAAATTTTAAATGTCTAGTCCTCTCAAATCTATCTACACCATTCATGCTCATATAATAAATAATCATCTGAGATAGTTTTACTAATGCCGATGATATACACTTATATATTTTCGACATTAATCACATTTGAGGAATGTTTAAAGTTACTTTCCCATCTGGTCGTAAGGTTATACCTGCCTTAGTAGTTGTAGATATGCAGAACGGGTTTGTAAGCAAAGAAGGCTCATATGATAAATTAGGAATGAATACTTCCAATTATAGGGAGATAATCCCAAGACTCAAAGATTTAATCGAGTTTTGTAGAAGTAAGGATATTCCTATCTTTTATACAGAAGCAGTAAAGGAATCTAGCGGGATAGATGTCCTGACAAATATTCATAACTTTCTACCAAAAACAAGACAAGAACGATTGAAGTTCCCGATATGTATTAGAGGAACATGGGATGGAGTTACTATTGACGAATTAAAACCTCAAGAACAAGATCATGTAGTCATAAAGAGAAGAGATTCTGCTTTTCAAGATACAGAACTCCGAATTTGGCTTCAGAGCCAAGGCATCAATCTACTATTTTTTACAGGTATCGATACTTCAATTTGCGTCGAGACATCGTTAAGGGACGCGTTTAACTTGGGTTATGATGTTGGATTGATTTCCGATGCAACAGCATCAGGATTTCAGAAACATTATGAGACCACATTAGAAAGAGTAAGAGATTACTATGGATTAGTGATGAATGCAGAAAGATTCAGAAAAGCAATAAATAATCTCGAAGGAATAAGAAAAGGCGAGATAGATTTGCATAATGTATCAGAAGATACCCTAAATGCCTTTCTAAACGAATTTAACCTATTGGATCCTAGGACATTTGTTCTCACAAAGTTGGGCTCCTAGTTCTTCTTTTTTGATGCAGTGCTGATAGGAGACTCGATGCATTAAATCAAAAGATATTTTCATGAAATCCTACTAATGAAAAACATCTTAGTTTCTTTATCTATTGTATCATGTAATTTAATATTACAACTGCACGCAGTATATTAGAACCATTAGAGTTACCATGTATAGAATACTTCAAATTCAGTGGAACCTATTAATTTAAATGAAGGCAGGTTTCTTGTTCCGAATAATTGTAAGACGTACTTTTTCTGATCTTTTCCAATCTTGTTATCACTGTATTGTGCATTAGTAGAGATTCTTTATCAATATCCTCGTATCGTATACCATTGTGAGTGTTTAACTTATCTCTAATTATTGCAGTAACCGTTCATGGACTTTGAGGCAGAGAGTACACATCATCGTTTCAATAGTTCATTTGTTTTAGCTTCTCCTTCCTTAATTGAACTTTCAATTGTTTCGGGCGAAAAATCTGCGTTTTCGTACATATGAGGATGTGGTTCATCACGTGTTATGTAAATGATATCTTTTATTTCAGCTCCGTGTTCTTGCTTGTATTTTTTATATTTACGGCGAATTTTCTTCAGTTGTTGTGGACTAACATCTATTTTTTCTATATTGTTTTCTAATAATTGATAGAGCTCTTCGATATATTCTAGATACCGAGTTATTACTTTAGACATTGTTACATTATTCTCAGTCTTATCAGAAAATATTATGTCTCTAGCTCTATGATAGACTTCTGGCAGGTTCCTTGGTAATGAATCAACCTTTTTGGGATAGTTTTCTACAATACCTATTCGTTTATCATTCACTGGTGATGCATCGATAACTTCTCTTAAAGGAGTGTTACTCAGTAATCCTCCATCCCATGCAAAGACTCCGTCTTCTACCTCTACCCATGGAAAATTATACAATGGATAAGCAGACGTTGCAAGGATATGTTTTGCTGTTATTTGTTGTTTGAAGCTGTCAAACGTGAGTGGTTCTGCGGTTAAAACATTTACAGCAGTTAGGATCAAACGTGTATTTGAATTTCCATTGGGTTTCAATTTATCATAGTTAATGTACCGTTCTAGGGTTTTTACTAATGGTGAAAAGTCGTACATATAGGTCCATTTTTGTGGCGCAAAATAATCTGGATCTGTTAGAATAGATTCCTCACTCCATCGAGGTTTGAACATTTTATCATTTCCAAAAATAGCTGAGCTGTAGAATGATTTTAGCTGATTCATCTTTATGGTATGCTCCTTTGCACTTAGTGTCTTGTGAGAATTATTTCTTTGCTGATCTGACGAATATGGTGGCAGATTATAAAAATAATATCCAGACGATACAAGCATATCTTCTACAAATTTGGGCAGTGATGTAGAAGAGGTAGGAAGGGTAACTTTATCTAAATCCACAAAACTTTGAGATAATTCTAACCAGAACTGCTCTAACATTTGTTCTGGATGTTTTTCATCCTTACTGCCAGCTATAATTGCAGCATTTATCCCCCCAATAGATGTTCCTGCAACAATATCAAGCTTTATGTTGTTATTTGCAAGTGCTTTAAACACTCCGCAACCAAAAGCTCCCAGGGAGCCACCACCTTGAAGTATTAGGACATTTTCGAGTTTGTTATTGTTATATGCGGATGATGGTGATGAGGATGATGATGACATGGTGCTTCTATTGCTTTTACTGTTGTCTTTTATTGATCTAATATTAGTGTGACCTTCAGACATCGTTTTTCATTAGTTATTATCATTTTTTAATATTATCGCTTCTAATTTTTCTTTCCTTTTTGTCTTTATCTATTAATCTGTTGGACATTTTCAATTATTTTCTTCTTCTAGGTGGATTACTACCACTATACCCTAGCAAAATTCATTCTTTTCTTAAATATTCAATCTATCATAGTTTCTCAATTTAGTATAATAGATCATTTATCATTCACAATTCTTTCAGATCACATCATAAAGATAAAACAAAGTTGCAGATTGCCATACCGCAGAAAAATTTTACCAGAGTACGTGAAACATGCTTCTTGGAACTCGGTATAGGAACAGAATAGTGTCACTTGGTAGAACCATTGCTCAGCGCCTGGCTGAAAACTCCTCTATGATACCCATTGAAAAATGATTAAGTATGAGTGGAATTGTGCTAATCCTTGCTATTATTCTTGGAGTACTCTATGAACGAATGAAATCGTAATTGAGCCTTCACCTACTGCCGATGCAACACGTTTGATGCTGCCACCGCGAACATCACCCACAGCAAAAACACCTGGTAAACTGGTTTCAAGCAAGTATGGTTGACGCATAAGAGGCCAGCCTGCGGCACTAAGACTATCTGGTAATAGATCCGGACCTGTCTTTATAAAGCCTTTAGCGTCCAGTACGATACAGCCATTGAGCCAACTAGTATTTGGATCGGCACCTGTCATGACGAATATATGTCTAATTTCATGTTTTTCAGTCTGTCCTGATTGGTTGTTTCGCCAGTAAACAGATTCAAGGTGATCGCCTCCTTCGATGGCAACAATCTCTGTTTGTGGTAGTAACGTGATAGTAGGACTTTTTTCTATCCTGCGAATCAGATATCTCGACATACTCGCAGCTAAACCCGTTGATCTTACTAGCATGTATACACGCCTTGCAGTCTGTGCCAGAAAAACAGCAGCCTGACCCGCGGAATTTCCTCCACCTACCACAATTACTTCTTCTCCTCCGCATAACTGCGCTTCCACGAAGGTCGCACCGTAATAAACACCCGCGCCCTCAAAACGTGAGAGGTTTTCTAAGGGTAGCTTTCTATATTGAGCACCGGTAGCAATCAAAACAGTACGAGTAGATATTCTGGCACCGTTTTCAAGCTCGATGAGATACGGTTTTCGGTCGCAGACAAGTCGTGTGGCCTTTGCAACGAGCATCCCTGCACCGAACTTTTGAGCTTGGAGGTACGCTCTAGCTGCCAGATCCTGGCCCGTAATCCCGGTGGGAAATCCCAAATAATTTTCGATTCTTGAGCTTGAACCAGCCTGGCCACCAGGTGAACTTGTCTCCAGCACAAGAACATCTAGTCCTTCTGAAGCGCCATATACTGCAGCTGCCAGTCCTGATGGACCTGCGCCGATGATTGCAAGATCTCGGACATGTGTTTGGTCGATGGACTCATTAAAGCCAAGGCAGTTTGCAATTTCTTGATTACTAGGATTTCGGAGCACCAGTTGGCCTCTACAGATCAATACGGGTATCTCACTAGCAGAAATTTTAAAATTATCCAACAGATTCTGAACGTCAGGATCGCGTTCTAGATCTATATAGGAATACGGGTGTCCATTGCGCATAAGGAACTCTTTGATCCGCAGAGTACCTGCCGAATATGCTGATCCTAGGAGAACAATGTCTCCAACACCAGCGGATATTAACTCTGCTCTACGAAGAATGAATGCCCTCATCAGTATATCACTGAGCTCTGTATCAGTCTGTACTAAACCGCGTATTTGCTGATGATCCAATTCTATTAGATCTCCCGGCTTCGTTGCACGTGCACGAACTAAAGATCGACGACCAGAGAGCATGTTAACCTCTCCTGTGAATTCACCAGGACCATGGACAGTAATAAGGGTTTCATGGGTTCCGAAGGGACGTACAATCTCGACTTCGCCTGTGGTTACGACAAAGAACGGTACTTCCGTATCTCCCTGTTCCAGTAGCACTTCACCAGGCTGCACTGAACGTACGTGCCCATGCGCTGCAATACGATTAATCTGAGCCTGTGTTAATTTTGGAAATATCTTATCGATACGAGAGTTGGTTAGAGGAAGTCCCCTACGTGCATTACTCATACTTGTCATTTCTAGTGAAGTTGATCCTCATAAATCATTACTCTTCCTTTCATCTTTATTCGACTAATCACATGTTTATTTTGATTTGTTAACTTAAGTCACATCAAAATCTCCCTTTATACAATGTTGTATATCAGAGAACCTTTATTGTTTTGAAGAACGAGATATGAGGCGAATAAAATCTTCGTAGGTTATTGTACTTTGGATCAAAATCTGATTTCAACTACCAGCTTATAATGAGGATGAAATAATATCCCTGACAGTAGATTTGTCTTTTCAATTAGATCTATACTGTGCAGCCATAGACAAACTGATAAGCATGTAATGAAATTGAAATCATCTGGCGCAGGAACCAATGTAATAAAGCAAGGTTTGCATTATTCAAAAAAAGGTTCATAGATTATGTGTATTAAATCATTAGAAGAGCGATTAGACAATATTGAATATGGATAGATTAGTCAGAGACCCTTCGAAGAGCAATAATAAATATGATTCTGGAACGTAGACTCGAGTATGTATTGTAGGATAGAGAGACATATTGTGATAATTCTAAATTCAATCAATTACTGAGAGATAACTGAGATAAAATTGTGTATCATCAAAGTCTAAAAGATAACGCAGAATTGGAATTGAGAAATTGTTAACATACTTGTATTTTTATTCTTAGTTTATGCCTTGAACATTTTTCACCTCAAGCTGATGAATTATGAATATACAAAATTAGAAAAGGACATGTTTCAGCGCGCAAATTGAAGACGCTTTTCCATCATGCTTGTAACAGAGTCTAATAAATCTGTATTCTAAAGTCTGGTGATAATAAGTATTAATTAACTGATACTATCTGTAAATATCTAGAATTTAAATCCCAGCTAGACAATTTCTCTGATCAGTGTCGCCACTAGACTCTGCTAGGTGAGCCATCTAGCCGAAATCGAGTCTAGCGACGATCAATATCAATTGCAGAGTAATGTATTAACTACTATGTATAATCAATTTGGGTAATATATTTGAGAAAATTATTTAAATTTTATTGATATATGATGCCATCATTGATGTGTTCATGGATACAGCAGAAAAAAGTTTATGGACTGATGCGGCTTTGCGCAGCTTTTCTGTCCATCAATAATCATTAGGTTAACTTTGACGAAAATATGAAAATATGAGCTAACTTGATATCATTATGAAAATTTAAGCGAATAAAATTTTCATTACTACTTTTTCTAATTTGTATATTAAATTTATGTAACTGATACTAAATACAAAATATCTAGTTGTATGACAGCATATTTTTGTGTTGCTAAAAATGTCCAGAAAATACGAATCCTTTTTCTGTAGTTTTGCAAGTTCTTCCACTTGCCGAATATTCGATTAGTCCATTCCTATGTAAAAGTGTCAAATATTGTTTGAATGGAATATGACTGATTGATGCTGTTCTAAGAATATCTGTATGTCTTGCCAGCGTCATCGCCGTTTCCAGTATTGAGGCAAAATATCAAATCTATTTCTATAGATAATCATTTATGTCTGAAATAAAATGCACGATATCGCTAATCAAGTGATAAAATGTGACGTCTAGTAAAACAATTTGATATTCTTATCAATTCTTGGTATTAGATCAGCAAGCATCTACCAAAGTCTATCGTGATACGCTGCATCGATGTAGTTTTACAAGTATAGCTTGCAGATAGGTTCGCTATTTTATGCTAATAATTACAGGTATTTTAGCACTTTAATGGATTACTTATTAGTCATTGGTCATTGTTGTCGACACTATGAGATTACCGAAGATTTCACAATACAATAAACCACATGTTAAACAAATAATTGGTTTCTGCATACCTTCTTTAATCTTAATTGGTTCAAAGTCGTGCTCATGTATCAATCTACTGTTGCCACTATTTTTGAATTCTTTACTAATACTATTGCCGCTGTAATCGTCTCCAATAAGCATCGCATATTTATAGAAGAATGGAATATAAAATAATTACTGTCTAAGTTTATTGGAAATTCTTCCATTATTAGGAAAAGAGTTGGTATGATCTCCTCGTCAAGAGATTCAAGTAGGATCAGATACTCGTCTCCGGTTATAGGAATTTAAGAATGCGAATTGATGTATAGTTTCCTGCACTTGCTACTATTTGACCATGCTGCGTTAACTCAAGTGTCAACAAAAACCGGATCTGTCCTAGGCCTCAAATTTTGAAATACTGTCTGTGAGCAAGCTCAGCAATCATTCCCTCTTATTTAGTAATCGAATTTAACTTTATATCATAGGTGCTGTCCCTAGCCTTAGAGAAGTGCTGATAGACCAGTATAACATCTTGCAGCGAATGATACTATAAAAACAGTGGAAGCAGTAGTAGAAAAGGATATATGAAGAAGGAACAGTCTCAATAAACCCATTGGCGATACTTTTTAATAGCTCCTTTTTTAGATAAAGATAAATAATGCCTACAAACAGAAACCTTTCAGAGAAATCTGTAGCACTTGTTCTGGTTCTAGTAGGAATAGTGGCAGCAGCATCTCTAACACTATTGTTATTCCAAGCAGCATATGCTTTCAGTAGTAATGTGACTGGCACTGACAGGACAATCCAAGCCACCACAATAGCATCATCGGAAAGTCAATCGTCACCATCGTCATTATCATCAAATAATGCCACCACCATGGGTAGTAAAAATCTAAATATAAAACTTTTAGTTGATAATTTAGAGAGCAGACTTAACAAATCAGCTGCAATTTTAGAATTAACAAGCAAGTTACCAGAAGTAAGAAAGGTATCTTTTGCTAGTTCAATTAATAATACTTTACATGGTATACCCAAGGATACGGATCTAGCAAAAAGAAAAGTAGCACAAGGCATTATATCAAAGTATAACGACTTTCGTGTTATAGCTTTCCTTATGCCTAATGGTGATATGTATATGGAGGAGCCGTATTCTCGTCAATTAAACCTCACTAAAACAAACTTTGATTTTAGAGATTATTATAAAGGAGCTGTTAGTACCCATAATACATATCTTGGCAATCTAATCATTGCTGCTTGTTGTGGTCTCCCACAGGCGAATATGGCGGTTCCAATTTATTCATCTGAAAATAATAATACTAATAACCCATCTTTAGTAGGAGTGTGGTATGGTGGCCTGGACCTAGATGTTTTCAATAAATCCCTCCAATCACTCAATCTTACTGACAATGACCGTATCGTCTATGTTGACCAGCATGGTCAGAAAATAGCTGATTCAGATAAAAAACAATCAATTATTCAAAATGAATCATTTGCTAATTTCCAAAGCTTCAAAAATGCGATAGCTGGAAAGTCAGGATCTACGATAGAAGGAATTAATGGTACAAAAATGTTAGTATATTATCATCCAGTTAATGCTATTCAAGCAAGGTGGGTGATTCTTGACATACAACCTTTAGTGGGACAATAAAGGCGTCACCGCTATGTTACTGTTATAGACCGTAGACTTTCTCATTACACTAATGCTTTTGATGTACTTGTTCGTCGTGAGGTCATTATTTATAGCCGTGTCTGAAAAGACATCAAGTTCAGTTTGATTTGTCTTTTGTTGTATTAGTAATGGTAGCCAATCAGTCATATAGGCTACCAATAGGTAAGCTAAAAACTTATTGTATTGCTCATATTTTATGTACAAGCAATTGAAATATTTCTTTCATTTACAAATGAAGCACTCATGGGGTTGTTAGCGCTGTACCTCTTTTGTTCGCGGGCATTCCCTTGTGAATTACCATACTTTCTTGAAAGAACCCCTCCAGCTAAAGGAGACCACGCCGTTACACCGATATCTAATGTACTATATCTGAATTCCTACAAATGGTATCGAGTAATGCATCTCTGCAATCGCATTTGCATATGACACAACCCAAGCCGGAGCATCAGATATCCAGATATAAAGAATTTTTCCAGACTTTACCAAATCATCTGAAGCCCTCATCTGACTCCCTAATGACTTCTTCAATTGGAGTTAAAGGATCCCATACATGAGTCCAAAGGATGTCGACATAGCTAGTGTTCAATCGTTTGAGGCTTGCATCAACGGACTGAACTAGATTCTTACGATGATTACCGCTTGCATTAGGAGCATCTGGGTCTGTAGTTAGTGTATATTTTGTTGCTAAAACAAATTTTCTCTTTCTGAAGAAATGAATTCTCCAATGTACTTCCCACTAGTTCCTTTTTGTTATACGTTTGCAGTATCAATAAAATTGCCACCTTTATCTACAAATATATAGATTATTTTTCTGGCTTCTTCTTTAGATAATCCAGATAGCATCGAACCCCAATCCTCTCCAAATGTCATACCGCCTAGGCATAACTCCGAGCCTCTCAATCCACTTTTTCCAAGGAGTTTATATCTCATATATACGACGATCAACATATCCATTACTTTATAAAAAATGATGTTTACGAATTATATAGAACAGTCAATACGTGTAGATACACTTATATAATTGTATCTACACATACTGTGAGCATATGTCATCTAAGATGTTAGCTGCAGTTATTCCATCAGTGAATGCAAAGTGGGAGGTCAAAGAAGTCAGGATTCCGCATCCCGGCGTTAATCAGGTACTGATCAAAATGCATGCTAGCGGCATATGTTATACAGATGTACATGCAACTCATGGTATCTTAGGGGTGAAATTCCCTTATACGATAGGACACGAACCTGCAGGAGAAATTGTGGAATTAGGTGAAGGCGTAACTACACGAAAAATTGGCGACAGAGTAGGTGTACCTTGGACACAATCAAGTTGCGGTAGATGCGAATGGTGTCAGCGTGGTAAATCATTCTTTTGTACTAATCACATCGCAACTGGAATCAATATTGGTGGTGGTCATGCTGAGTATATGGTCGCATATGCTGATGCCACTCAGCTAATACCAGACGATATATCATACGATCAGGCTGCACCTATATTTTGTGCAGGATATACTGTATATAGTGGATTCAAGGTGGCAGATCCAAAGCCACAGGAACGTATTGCTGTAGTGGGCATAGGAGCACTAGGCCACCTCGGAATTCAATATTCTAAAGCTAGTGGTTTTGAAACGATTGCTGTCACACATTCAAAAAATAAAGAAGAGCTAGCATACAAGCTGGGAGCCGATAGTGTTGTCTCAGATGGAGAGGCATTATTAAAGAATGGAGGAGCGGATGTAATACTAGCCACTAGTAATTCCTATAAAACAACCGCAGATGCAATTAAAGGCATCAGACCAGAGGGGCGTGTGATATTAATGGGAGTTTCATCTACAGATGTCCTGACAATCTCTCCAGAAACTCTATTCAAACGTGCTCGCGTCATAGGTTCTACACAAAATGACAGAGAGCATCTATACGAGGCATTAGACTTTGTAGCAAAAGGTAAAGTGAAGGTGATGACTGAAATATTTCCATTAGAAGAAATTAGCAATGCATATGATAAAGTAGCTAATGGAAACGTACGATTCAAGGCAGTGATAAAGCCTATCAAATAATTAAGACTCATTACTCATGTATGCACGTACTCATTCTTTCACTCTCTTCAATCTGGTTGGCATTGAAGTCTTATCATTTCAGAAATAGTAGCAGGGATTAAACGATAAATAACTATAAATAAAAAATAAAGAGAAAATTGTATAGACTCATGGCAATTTAGTAGAATAAATAAGAATATATGTCAATAATTAATCAGTTCGCATTATAAATAAAAAAATATCGGGGTCGAGTTAATGTGCTCAACTACTAAATCTGAAGTAGCATTATCTTTTAATCTTTGCTCGTTATCAGTTTTCGTCTCATGATCCCGCTATTCTCATATGCTAACTGATTCTTTCCCTCAATGTAGTTGTGCTTGTAAGTACTTGCTGCAATTCGTTGCAAAAAATACCTTGTCTGTAAATAATAGAAGCTGGAAGATGATATATGCTAAATCAAAAGTCAAGCTTGCCGACAACTACGACAACTACTACTAACACTAATCCCTTATCACAACGTCCTATTGTATTGAGTCTCATTACTTTGGCCCAATTCATGGTAGTAGTTGATGCTACTATTGTGCAGGTTGCGTTACCGTCAATTGGTAGAGAATTTGGAGTACATGTCAATGGGTTGCAATGGATAATTACTGCTTATGGCTTGACTTTGGCTGGTTTTTTAATGCTTAGTGGACGTGTGGGAGATATATACGGTCATAAAAAGTTATTTATCATAGGAGTTCTGCTGTTCTCTATTGCATCATTGACTGGAGGCCTTGCTCATTCTGAGATCGTTTTGATACTTGCAAGAGTAATTCAAGGACTAGGCGCCGCAATGGCTTCTGCTACTGGATTGTCAATTCTTGTCGCAGCCTTTTCTGAAGGCAAAGAAAGAAACCGGGCACTAAGTGTCTTTTCAGCTGCTACAGGTTCAGGCTTTGCTGCTGGAATGATCCTAGGTGGCCTTATCACAGCAACATTGGGATGGAGATGGGTATTTGACATAAACGTGCCAATAGGAGTCGCTGTATCCTTGCTATCAATTAAATACATTACAAGTACCATGAAGCAAGCAGGTTCCCGCGAAAATAGACAGAGTCATCTAGATATTTTTGGAGCGGTGCTAATAACAGCCGGACTAATGTTACTTGTTTATTCTCTTAGTATTGCACAGAATATTGGTATTGGATCTCCTCAAACACTTGAATTTCTGTCATTGTCAGTAATAATCCTAATTGCATTTCTGATAATTGAGTATCGCTCAAAAGCACCTCTTATGCCTCTTGGATTTATAAGAAGAGGCTCAATCTTTGGGGCAAACGCGATAGCCTTGCTCCAGGTAGGCCCATTTGTAGGAATGGTATTTATTATTACATATTATCTTCAGCAGGTGCGCGGCTATTCTGCGCTTTCAGCTGGCCTTGCATTCATTCCTATGGGTTTTGTTTTTCTTGCCATCTCTGGATTTCTATCTGCTCGATTGGTAAATCGCTTCGGTGTCAAACCGCTCTTAATTTCAGGGATGGCTTTGCAAGCTATCGGTTATCTATTACTTTCACAGATCTCCATTGCGGAAGACTATATTGGCGGATTGCTCGAACCAATGTTAGTAATCGCAGCTGGAACTGGCTTAGGCTTTACTGCAATCAATATAGCCGCACTTACTGGGACTAAGAAAGGAGAAGAAGGCCTTGCTTCGGGATTGATTAACACTTCACGCCAAATCGGAGGTCCAATAGGTCTAGCAGTACTATTGACGGTTGCGAATTTTGCAACTCCAGCTTCAACGGCCCACTTGGGAGTACAGTCAACAACGATTACAATGGTAACTGGATTTGGTTTTGCCTTCTTGGCAGCCGCATTACTAACTATGTTAGGCATTGTCTTTGCAATTTCACTTAAACAAGAAAGACATCATCAAGCCGGACTAGCCACAGCCACAATTCAACACAGTAAAGGTTGCCCTGAGATTTGAACGTACCCGACCAACAACATTCATACTTCTATCGTTACAGAATTTTCTGTTGAACTTAATTTTGGTTCTCTATCGATCATTTCAAAGAGAGCTTTAGCATACTCTTTGACAAAAATCGACCCTTTTTCACCATAGCTATGAATTAATGTGATTACTCGTTTTCCACCCGGCGAAACAACTTCACTGCGCTCAACAAAACCGGAGTAATCTGCGTAGTTGTTAAGATATTCTAGAACACTTGTGAGCGACATTGTTCCATATTTAGCAAGGATAATTACTCTCGAGCTATTTTGAGCTACCTCTCTTGCCACTCCGACGATTTCAGCATCGGGGGCGGCATTTAGAATCTTCCTGTATGTTACTTTGGAAATTTTTATCATACCAAGCCTCTGAAAGTAACGATCAAAGTTAGCGTAGGAGATGAAAAGTTGATTCACAAGGGTGTTTAAGCTTATGTTGCGTTTCTTGGCTTCTTCCTCGAGGGCTAGGAATGCTATCTCATTGATCCTAAAGGATCTAGTAACTGTCTTTTCGGGCATGTTTGATCAAATACTCAAGCCTATATCCTGATTCTCTTATTTCTGTTATTCTCTCTGATACAAAAAGAGTATTCTCAATTATCAGTAGTGCATTAGTATGCAAAAAATGGAGCTTAAACGATTAAACACATCGTCATGAGGCCGTTATAAGGAGCTGGCCGGTGATTAAGATTAAGTTACTCCAAAGCACAAAGGAGAAGGATTTGAAGTAGGCTCAACTAAAGATACGATAGTTGCTCCATTCAATTTCAATAATGAAAATAAATCAATGATAGATCATTGCAAAATGATATTATTGCATGAGCCCAGAAAAATAGCAATCAACTAATTCTGATAAGTATGAAAACTGATTATATCGCTTAAGATTGTTGTAGATGATGATGGCACATTGGATAATGCATCGACATCTTATAGTGACACATTCGATGTATATAGACTAACTAACTTTGAAGTTTTATCATTTTGAAGATAGTAGCAATTGAGCTAATTGATGTCTAAATAACATGAAAAGTTCAAGAATTCAAGAATTCAACAGATCCAATTGTAAAACAAATTTATCTCCTCCTTTAATACTTTGGACTACAAGTAATAATAAATGAGCATCCTACCATGAAAGCTGAATATTGTTAAGACCACAGTTGCTACAATATTTAGGCTTACTATAATAAATGTGATCACACCTTGAGCACTTGTATGAGATCTTTGACTTTTCAAGTAAAGCATGACATAGGCTTTTCATCATGACAATGAGCGTGTCAAAATCTTCTTCAGTCAATTTTTCAATTCCCTCAATTTTGTCTATTATAGGAGTCTTTGTCTCATCGCCTAATAATAATCTAGTCTGCACTTCAGTTTTTTGATTTTAATTTTGATTCCACGTGCTGCAATCTTTTTTGTGAAAACACATCTAATAGGGTCACAACGATACCAATCCCTGACAACATCACTATTATTGCTATTAGCCGTCCTGCTAGTGTAACTGGATAATAGTCACCGTATCCGACAGTTGTAATTGTAACTACAGCCCACCAAAGAGTATCACCTAAGCTAGTTATATTGGCACCCACATGTTTGTGTTCTACTAGATAAACGCCAATAGCTCCAAAAATCATTATTAGTAAAGCAAGAGTTAGTGGAACTACAAGACCAGTGTTTTCTTTTAGATATGTTTTGAGATGATCGTTTTCTCATAGATAGCATCTTACGTGGGCATTTTAGTATTAATTAATAGCTGCCCGCAATAAATAAAATATCTGAGTTTTGAGATTCAAATGTTTCATAATCTTCCTGCATTAGCTGCTGCCCTACTATTAAGATGTGACTAAAACATAAGGTAAGCAATGTTCTATACTAAATTCCAGGACATACATTTCGCTATCTTGCTACATATTGTAGTCTAACTAAAGCAATAGTTGTTTCTAATAAGATTGAGGTTACTACTGATTCTTGCGATGTGAAGCACCTACCAATTTCTTCTCGGCTACTAACCAAAAGACTTAAAATACATATTGACTTTTTCTAATTATTTTTACCCTGATAGGGATATTATCCCATTATTTCAGTATTACTCTGCTTGATTATGCCAAGTCTTCGGAAAAATTATCGAAAAAGACATCTGAACAGTATGTCCACCAATTGGCTAACCATAATTGTTACTATGAATTAGAATACAAAATGGGTCAAGTATTTCCATGTAAAAGGTGCTAAAAAAATAGTGGTTATAAGATTAAATTTTTGTCTAGTTGCGGCTTAAAGATCACATCTTTGCCAACAAGTCAGCCTTCAGTTTCTGAAATTCCTCATCAGACAAAATTCCTTTCTGGTGCAGATCAGCATATTTTTGCAATTTCTGAGTGACATCTTCCTGCTGTGGCTGGGATTGGGATTGTGGTTGTGGTTGCTGCTGTTGTTGTAGTGCTTCTATCTGTCTTTGCTGCGCTTCTATTTGGTTTTGTGCGGCTTGTTGTTGAGCCTGGTTTGCTTGTGCTTGTTGGTTCATCGCGGATGAAGCACGATTTCTTGCTACGCTCGCTCCTATAGCTGCTGAAGCCCATCTTCCTCTCATTAACACAAAGAAAGTATTGGTGGTTATTATACTTTCTAAGATGTGTGGTAGTCTATGTTAGCAAATACGTCAATTAACTAAATAAATGAGATAGTATCTCATTTCAAAAAGTCTGATAGACTAGTTTGTTTTGTGTTAATAGAAATTCCCTTTTCATCTTGAGGCAATTTAACATTCTTCCATGTCACTTCTGATAAATCTAACATTTTCCTAAATGTGTTGGCAGTTCCAGGACCAAACCCGGCATAGTGGTTGTTTGCTGCTATAATCGCTAGGTTTAATCTGTCCCGCTGATCATCTCTTGCTCTCTTCAGAAATCTAGCCCATTTTTTCATTTCCGAGATCCTATCTTTTTGT
>JBEDUN010000176.1:0-4774 GCA_040414675.1 Nitrososphaeraceae archaeon
ACTTAGTACCATGACAATAGGGAATAAAAATGATACAATAAAGGTACTTTCATGGTATGATAATGAATGGGGTTTTTCTTGCAGACTAGTCGATTTAATTAAACTTGTAGCGAAGAAAATGACAAAATATGATAGCTAGCACTTTAAGATACTTAAGATACAAACTAATAGTCTACAGTCTTGATCACTTCATAGTTGATCAATTGCAACTTTTTTAGAAAATTCAACAAGCCTAAATAATTTGGAGTGGTAAAGGTGCTAAGCTGGCTAATAGATAAATGCAATGTTAAATAATTACTACAAGACTGAGTATTACTAAATAGAAACATTTCTTTGAAACTCCATTCTTCCATATTTAATTGCCTCTCTGATTATTGTAAATTCAACTTGTTCTGCCATTTTACTTAGCTTTGAGACATCTTCTTTGTAGTCTTCAAAGGATGTGTGTTCCTTTTGACCCAAAAAATGCTCCTTTATGTTAAACCCTGCCATAATCCCTTCAATCAAAAACCATACATCAATGCCCCATCCTTCAGGAATTGATTCCTTAGCTAATAGATCTTTCCAAACTCGCGTCCTAGCGCAGACTTCACCACTTAGTGGCTGTTCAAAATGTGATAATTCTGGAAAGAAAATATGTAACATAGGTCTCGCAATAAGTTTTGTTACTGCCGCATCTCTAGCATGCCTAGTATAAAATCCTCTTGACATATCACAATTATCATTAATTATTGCTCCAACCAATTGATTCGCCCAATCTTGGGTCAGATTTTTTATATCTGCATCCAAAAAAACGATAATATCTGCATTCATTTTTTCGATTGCTTCTTCTAATCCTTCCTTCATAGCTAAACCCTTTCCAGGAAACAAATGTTTTGATTGTCTTATTACGACTGCCCCAGCATTTATGGCTAGTTCTGTAGTCTTATCGGAAGAATGCGCATCAACTACTAATACTTCAGGTTTATAATAGCTCTTCTTAACCATTGAGACAGAATTTTTAATGGTGTTTTCTTCGTTTTTAGTAGCAAAAATTACTATAACTTTGGGATTCAAGTTGTTGTTCGTATTCTCACTTCGCAAACTGTTCGTTCAAATAACCTTCACCTTGATTTAATTATTCTCTATGTAACTGTATAATAATTAGTTGGTGAAAATGAACTTACTAGCAAAATTTTACCAGCTAAAGCACATAGTCGAATTCGGTACTGTAAGAAATACGTAAGTAATTGCACTGCATACGTAGCTATTATTTAGTAGTTGGCAGAAATGGGACATATGAAGACAATCATCTGCTCAAGATTGGATTATGATCATAACTGGGTAGGGCAAATATCTCTAAACCAAGAGTTGGAAGTATATCTACTAAACAAGGAGTGTTGATCGACAAGGAGTGTCGGGTCCGCTAGCAGACTCATAGCTAACGACTGATTTGTCATAATTGCCCTTAGAATATCTTTGTCTGTTATTATCCCAATCATTTTGCCAGTATTATCTAATACAGGCAGTCTACGAATATTTTTTGTCTGCATTGTTGAGATTGCGTCATTAATAGAGGCAGATTTTCTTATGGTGATGAGCGGTTTGCTCATTATTTCAGATACCGGAATATCGACGTTGACCATGTCAGAAAATCCTATGAGATGCAGATAATCCCGTTCCGTCACTATGCCTTCGACTACTGTTTCCTTTTTCTTAACACTAGAAGCTTTTGATTCTTTTATATTTTTTAAAATAACAATACTACCAACTTTTCTATTACACATTAATTTACAGACATAACTTGCACTTTGATTTTCAATAGCAGTTACCACATTGGTAGTCATAAAGTCAGACACAGGGATAACTTCGCCAGGAGGAGCAGTATTTTTATTCATAAGCAGATATATTATTGTGTATATTATATTTCTAATCTATGACTGCTATGCATTGCACTGCAAATTTTGGCAATATATTATTATTCCACTTTACCCTTTTTGACAGTGAATGTAATCAAATTCATTATCACAGAAGGTTGGCGACTTAATTGAATCAGATTTTGCTACCCTATACGAAGACGCCAATATTGTAGATGCAACACGACTGATGAATATCAAGAATACATCTTCTATAATTGTCAGACTCAATTCTGAAGAACCAATTGGTATAGTTACCGATAGGGAAGTACTGTATCGAGTAGTGACTGAAAGCAAAGATCCATCAAAGATTACAATAAAGGAAATAATGAGTTCACCACTCTGTACAGTTGATAAGGACGTTCACCACTCTGTACAGTTGATAAGGACGTAATAGTGAAAGATGCAGTCTCAATCATGAGAAGTAAAGGAATAAGAAGACTAGTAATAACAAATAAAACTAAATCTGCTGAATCATAATCCTCTTTTCCTGCTAAAGAAAATGAAAAATAAGTATACTCGGTGTTTTAACTTTAATGTCAATCGTTGGAAAATCATCTAATCAAAGTATAAGTCGGGTAGAGATTGATATTTCTGATAATATTATTGCATCAAAAAACATTGCAAGTAGTTTGTCCTTATTGTGGCTCGAAGTTTGATAATAAAAAAGGATTTATCAAAACATATGGATAGAATTCATATTGTGGCCGGTCTACTTGAAGGAGATGCACGACAATGGTAGGATTTAGTGCTATCATGGAGGTGGTCTTGCTAAGTCGTCTATATGTAAATTATGTGAACTCTATTAGGTAATTGTTCACTAAATGCACAATATTTGCTAAATCCACTGTATATTGAGAACTTGTGCGACAGTAGACTTGCAAAGAAGTAGATGCTAGGCCACAAATAAGTCAAAATTGTTCACTTTGAGATAACTACAGTACATT
Organism: Nitrososphaeraceae archaeon; assembly: GCA_040414675.1. Classification (GTDB taxonomy): domain Archaea; phylum Thermoproteota; class Nitrososphaeria; order Nitrososphaerales; family Nitrososphaeraceae; genus JARBAU01. The sequence goes on from JBEDUN010000176.1 coordinate 2,843, forward strand.
TGGCGTTGTGAACAATCTTATATGTCGTACTCCCCAACAAAAATTCCTTTAATTCGTGAGGTCCCCTACTTCCAATTACTATTGTATCAACCCCTTTACTATCAGCTAGTCCTAAGATTTGGCCAGCTGCACTAATTCCACGGAGCTGTATCATTGACAGATATGAAGATAAATTAGACTTTTCAGCCCTATGGCGGTACGTTTCTAAAAGATCCTTACTTTGCCGTTCCAACTCCTTAGAAATCGAATACCCGACATTATCATATTCCTCAAGCACGTTAACAATTAGCAAATCCGATTTGCATCTAGAAGCAAGGGAAATTGCATATTCGAAGGCCTTGTCGGAGTATTCTGACCCGTCGATGCCAACTAGAATTTTTGACAACATTTGTAACCTATTTTAGAAAATGCATCATATATTAATTAAAGTCGTGTACAAAGCGCTGCTTTGCAAACGCACTGTCAAAATAGTCGATAGCATCAGTTTTTCTTGTAGAATGGCAACTAAAACAAAGTCGATATATGAAAATGTTGAGAATAACATTAACAATAACAACACAAAAAATATTGATACAATGTTATCTGCAATGATACACGATTATCAAAATCCTTTAGTGCTGCAACAAACACCAAAACCGAAGGTAATTCGTGGGGAACAGGTATTGGTTAAAGTTGGGGCTACTGGATTGTGTCACAGCGACCTTCATCTAATTAATGGAGATTGGAGGAAAAGCATCCCTCTTCAACTACCAAAAATACCTGGACATGAAATTGCTGGTTGGATAGAAGAAATAGGTGATTCTGTTCCAAAAGGATTGTTACAGAAAGGCGACATGGTTGCTGTCTTCGGAGGTTGGGGATGTGGAATTTGTTCTCAATGTAAGAACGGAAATGAACAATTATGCAATTATGCAAAATGGCCTGGTATCAGCGTAGATGGCGGTTTTTCTGAGTATATTTTGGTAGACTCGTACAGATTCTTAATCAAAATTGAAGGTGAGGAAGGTAAATCTAAACTGTCTATAGAAGAATTAGCACCGCTTACTGACGCAGGTCTTACACCGTATAGAGCCATCAAAAAAATTAGACACGCATTGGGTCCTGGTAAGGTTATAGCTGTAATGGGAATAGGAGGCCTTGGATTTTATGCAGTACAGTATGCAAAAATATTGGGACAAACGTCTAAAGTTATAGCACTCGACCGACAAGATGAAAAACTTGAGCTTGCCGAAACAGTTGGTGCAGATTTCACTATTAATACTTCAATATATGACAAACAGAAGATAAAGGAAGAGGTATTAAAGGCAACTAACGGAAGAGGCGTAGACACAGTCATAGATTGTGTTGGGACGGAAATTACAGTCTATAATTCCATAAGAGTACTTAACAAGGGCGGCATACTCGTATTAGTTGGTCTGTTCGGGGATCAGATTACTTTACCACTTGTTCCCTCAGTTATTAATGAATATTCAATAATTAGTTCATTATGGGGTAACTATAATGAATTGCGCGAAGTAATAAATCTAGCCAAAAAGAAAATAATAAAGCACAATATACAAAAATTCCCCTTGAATAGGATAAATGAAGTCATCTCATTACTAAAAGATGGAAAAATGATTGGAAGAGCAGTCATTATTCCATGATCATTTACAAGGAATCCTTAAATCTTGTTTTATAGATGTGAATAATGAAATTGACTTGTGAAATTGAATTGGAATCATTACAAGTACAAATCGATCTTTTCAAACAAATGAGACATCATTTATTATTTTTGATGAATAAATACTATCAACAAGGAGAGAAAGAATCTGCAAAAATGATCAGAGATATAATTTCGGATTCTTGATGTAGTTACTGTCTACACATAAATTAATTATCCGACGATAATCTTTTTACGATATCAGTCTTTGTGATTATACCTGCAAGAACATT